>NZ_JBEEEN010000009.1:0-119018 GCF_040117515.1 Gilvirhabdus luticola | reverse complement strand
GATACTACTGTCCACATACCACTGAATCCTGCTGGTGCATTTCCTGCCAAGGTGAACGAACCATCGTCACATTTTGCCTGGTCTGGTCCTGCCGCTGCAACTGGACTTGAATCAATATTTATTGTCAACGTTGCTGGAGCTGGACACCCACGATCATTATAAACTAGCGCATAGAAATAGTAAGGAGAACCAGCAGCTGTAAGGCTACCTGTCATCGTAATTTCGTTACCAGGTGTATGGTCTTCATCACTGTACCAATCAACAGAAGTACCATTTCCAATAACGTCACCATCATAGGTAGACAATGCTGTATCGGAGAAGTCAGCCTCACAATAAGAAAATTCAGCATCTGCTGGAGTTGGAACTCCTCCAAAAGGTCCTGCTATAAAATCCTGTTGTGAAGCATTCGCAGATTGCGAATTTCTAGTTTCTAATATAAAACTTGAAAAACAAGTATTTACACCTTGAAAAAATGGATCAGATAAATCGATAAACCCTTCAAAGAATGCTCCTTCGTGGTATACACCATCAATTTGAGTAATACCCGGACCTGTACTCCCAGTATATGTCCAAACACCAGCACCTCCTTGAGGTATTACATCTTGTGAGCCAGGGTAAGGACCAATAGCAGGATTGCCCATATATGAACCTGAAGGTATACCAATTTCTACTGCATTTACAACAGCATTTGTGTCTACTCCCAAAAACTTTAAATTACCTTTGGATTCATCACCATCTGGTGCTCTCACTGGGTCAGGAAGTACTCCATCATAAACCGCGTCAGCTGGATCATCAACCCATCTAAAAAGTCTTAAATTTACTTTTCCTCCTCCATTTGTAAAATTACTCAAGGCCAATAAATCACCTTCTATATGCTCACCAGTAAAACCAGCAGAATTAGCACCATCTAGAGGTAAGGGAGAAATGCCGTCTAAAGTAAACCAAAATCCTATTTGAGCATCACCATTAATTGCAATCCTGTCTCCAAAGAAATAGATCTTATCTCCAATTAAAACAGCAGCACCATTTGAAATATCACCTTTGTTGTTGGCGTTACCAAGATTCCAAATCCATCCATTTGGGATGGCCGCGTCAGGATCATTTACAATACTGACATCTGATGATCCTTCTGTAAATTGCGTATCATTATTACTAACGCCATCATCACTGGTGTTGTCTTGAATAAACACGGCTTCCAAAGCACCATTATATAAAACAGAAGGCCAATCGTTAGGATTACCATCGATACATATACCAGCTCCTGCCGGAATCCAGATAAATTCAAAAGATTCTTCACAAGGTACACCGGCTTCAAAAATAAAAATTGTTTGATTTGCCGTAAGTGCTGTTCCTGCAGGTATTAGTGTCGGTGTTGCTCCTCCTGCAGAAGTACCATCGAAGTATGCTTGACCTGCTGGCAATGGAGGTAATACATATCCTCCAGGATCAAGAGCTTCGCAAAATTCAATCGTACCAGGGCTAACAATAGTACATTGAGCCTGAACATTGTTTGCAGAAAATAAAAAAAGCATAAGCACGGCAATACCGGTTATACTTTTAAATCGTTCATGAATAAAATTCAACCAGCACCACGCTGTGTTACTCGATTGATTTACTTGTGTAGTTTTGTACATTAACATGACATTTTAAATTAATTAATAATTTTGTTAACATAACATTGAGGTAGGATAATAGCAATAGATTAATTAATCTTGAATACACAAAATCAATTTAACATAGGTACGTTAAAATACAGTGAATGAGAGGCTTAATTATGCTATTAATTAAAGCTTAAAGGAAAGCAAAAGTGTAAACACACTCCTGCAATGATATCAAAAATAAGAAATAAAACCGTCGTTAACAAACTTATTTTTAGAATTTTAGACAACATGATATTTTTTTTAGATTAACGGTTCAAATCGTATTTTTTTCAATAGAATTAAGGATAATCTACAATATTTAACGATAAAGTGAGACGTCTTTAACAATCATTAAAATTTACTACGACTTTATGATTAGAAAAAGTATTTTTTTTAAATGTTAATTATAAGATAAATGAATTGTTAAACAGCTGTAAACTCCTATTTTTGAAAAAAAATACTTCATGAAGAAATTTATTTTTATTCTTTGTACAATTGCTTTAGTGGCGTGTAAGGAAGAACCTAAAAACTATGCAACCCTTTCTGGAACCATTACCAATGCGCATGATAACAAAACTGTGAGGATTTTTAAAGATTCTTATGAAAAAATAATTACCATGAATGATGATGGTTCGTTTAGTGACACCTTAAATATAGAAGAAGGTGACTATCGTTTTAAACATGGCGATGAATACGGTACTATTTATTTAAAGAATAATAACGTGTCTTCCTTTACAACCGATTATGAAGATTTTGATAGTGCTCTTATCTTTGAAGGTGATGGATCTGACATTAATAATTTATCTATAAAAAGCTATTTATTAGGAGACGACTATTTTACCATGGATTTGTTTTATGATTTAGATAATAACGCACTTGAAAAAGCAATTGCTGATTACAAATCTGGATTCGAAAATTTGAAAGTACAATATAAGAATGTAGATTCTTTGCATCTTGCTAGTGCCGATAAAAGAATGAATAGTCAAATAGAATCTGTTGAAAATTATTTTAATTATAAAATTGGGTTAAAAGAAGCTTTTCCGCAGGGCATGCCTTCTCCATCTTTCGAGAATTATGAAAATCATAAAGGCGGAACCACATCGCTTTCAGATTTAAAAGGTAAATATGTATACATTGATGTTTGGGCAACCTGGTGCGGACCTTGCAAAAGAGAAATACCTTCACTTAAAAAGGTTGAAGAAGACTATAAAGACAAAAATATTGCTTTTGTAAGTATTTCTGTTGATGCTCCAAAGCGTCACAGTGGAAGTGCAGATAAAGCACACGAGGCATGGAAAAAAATGGTTGCTGAAAAAGAACTTGGAGGCGTACAGTTAATTGCAGATAAAGATTATGATTCAGATTTTATGAAAGCATATCAAGTAAATAGCATTCCTAGATTTCTATTAATTGATCCAGAAGGTAATATTGTAAGTGGAGATGCTCCGCGGCCTTCAAGTGATAGGCTTATAGAACTATTTGATTCTCTGAATATTTAAAATAAAGCCGCTATTAAGCGGCTTTTTTAATCTTCATTATCTTTATTATTATTGTTTTCTTCTTCAGGCTGCTTGGGTTTTGAAAATAAATCTTTATAAGCTTCGCTCAAATAATCTATAATATGACTGGCTATTAAACTTTCATAACCAATGTCCTGAACAGCGATGTCCGCAGATCTACCATGCAGATACACTCCAAAAACTGTAGCGACAAAAGGATTATATCCTTGTGAGATTAATCCCGTAATGATTCCTGTTAAAACATCACCACTTCCTGCGGTTGCCATACCAGGATTACCAGTGGAATTCACGTATAATTTATCTTCAAACACCGTAATAGTGTTTGCGCCTTTAATCACTAATATTAGATTGTACTTTTTTGTAAAAGTTTTAGCCTTTTTCAGTTTATCAAAATCATCTTTCCAAGTTCCAATCAATCGTTCCAATTCTTTAGGATGAGGTGTTAAAATGGTATGTTTTGGTAATAGTTTTAAAAATGATTTATGTTTTGCCAGAATATTTATCGCGTCAGCATCAATCACTAATGGCGTTTTGTTGTCTTTTAAGAATTTTTCTAATGCTTCAATCGTTTTTTTATCTGTACCAATGCCTATTCCAAATCCGATAACGGTTGGTAGTATATCAAATTGAATGTTACCAATTAGTTTTTCATTTTCATCCGTTATGACCATGGCTTCAGGTAAAGCAGTCTGTAAAATGGAATAACCGCATTTTGGAATAAACGCAGAAACAAGTCCTGCTCCAACGGCCAATGCTGCTCTGCTTGACAAAACAACTGAACCCATTTTACCATAAGTTCCTCCAATAATTAAACTATGTCCAAAACTTCCCTTATGAGCAAACTTATCTCTTGGCATATAAACCTGTAACATTTCTGGTTTTCCAATGAGTTCATTTCCAACATTGGTGGTATTATAAAAATCTTGATCAATACCTATATCTAATACTTCCCATTGGATGGTGAACCTGGCAGTATCTGGCAAAAAGAAAACCAGTTTAGGAGTCATAAAACTCAAGGTATAATTTGCCCAAACAACGCCATTTTCATCTTCAGGCACTTTATCTAAATACAAACCTGAAGGAACATCAACAGATAAAGTAAATGCCTTTGATGCCTTAAAATGCATAAACAATGCTTTGACCCAATCTTGTGCAGGTCTGTTTAAGCCAATACCGAATATGGCATCAACAATAATATCATCAACATGAATGTCTGGAAACTCCTCTTTACATTTAAGTAATATTGGCCAATCTTTTGTGACTTCTTTTATTCTCTCGTAGTTTATTAAAAAATCTTTTGAGCGCTTATCACTGCAATTCACAACATAGGTTATCACATTATAACCATGCTGAATTAAGTGCCTTGATAAGGCTAAACCATCTCCGCCATTATTACCAATTCCGCAAAACACATGAATGGGAACCTGTGCACCTTGCATACGTACATGTAACCAATTAAAGATTTGCAGGGCAGCACGTTCCATTAAGTCTGTTGAAGAAATCCCTTGCCGCTCTATAGTAATCTTATCGCATTGATAGAATTGTTCTTTTGAAAATATTTTCATGTGCTAATACTTATTGTTTTAAATGGTCACATGTAACATCAATATCATCTTGCTATTGAATGTTTAAAAAATGAGGTGTGATGTTTCATTTATGGTTATTAATTAATTATGAAAAAATTAATTATTAAAAAGATTAATGTTAATAATTTAAAAAAAAATAAACCTGTTCAAATTTTCTTCAAAAATTTAGGATTAATTTTTTTATTACAGTAAATGTAATACTTTTGAAGCGTATTGCTTAACAAATGAAACAATTTCAAAAAATACAAACAGTAAATTCTTCTTCTAATTTAGTAAGAAATACTTCGGTATTTGGTGTTTTCAATACAACTACATTTACCCTTTTGGGTTGTTAATTTATATACCTCCGTCTATATTCGTATTTATGATTAAAAGTCATAAATTTAGTTTTCAATCCAACATTCATAAATCAACACATAATGAAAGTATTAAAATTTGGTGGAACTTCTGTAGGTTCTGCAAAAAATATTAATAAGGTTATAGATATTCTAAAAGATGTCTCATCTGGCAACCAAGCTGTTGTAGTGGTTTCTGCTGTCGGCGGAATTACTGATAAATTATTAAATACAGCTCAACTTGCAGTAGATAAAAACCAAGATTACAAAGAAGCTTTTAAAGGTATTAAACACATTCACCTCGATATCATCGATGAACTTTTAGACGATAAAAAAACTGATATTGTTAATTTTGTTTCAGAAAAGTTAAACCATCTTGAACAATTACTTGATGGTATTTTTCTCATTAATGAGATGTCACCAAAAACTTCAGATAAACTCTTAAGTTTTGGAGAATTATTATCCTCATATATTATTGCTGAAACAATGAAATCAAGAGGCTATGATACAGCCTTAAAAAACTCTCAAGAACTGATTGTTACTGATAAAAATCATACCAATGCTTCAGTAGATTTTAAAGCAACGAATTCAAACATTGTCTCTTATTTTAATAATAATACAAACAGTATTACCATTCTTCCTGGATTTATTTCAAAATCGAAAGACAACGAAATTACAACATTAGGACGTGGTGGATCAGACTATACTGCTGCTATTGTTGCTGCAGCCTTAAACGTAGATGAATTACAAATTTGGACTGACGTTAGTGGTATGTTCACAACCAATCCAAAATTAGTTAAACAAGCATTTCCTATTAAAGAATTATCATACCAGGAAGCTGTTGAATTATCACATTTTGGAGCAAAAGTATTGTATCCTCCAACGGTTCAACCTGTGTTAGATAAAAACATCCCTATAATTATAAAAAATACGATGGCTCCTGAAGATCATGGAACATCAATTAATAATAATATAGCTCATGGAAGTCTCGCTGTTAAAGGAATTAGTAATATTAATGATATTGCATTGTTAACGCTTCAAGGCAATGGCATGGTTGGTATTCCAGGATTTTCAAAGCGATTGTTTGAAACACTTTCACAAGAGAAAATTAATATTGTATTGATTACTCAAGCATCTTCAGAGCATTCAATTTGTATAGGTATTTCAGAAAAGGACGCTGAAAATGCAAAAGCGGCGATTGATCAGACATTTGAAAATGAAATCTCATTACACAAAATAGACCCAATAATTGTTGAAACAGGCTTATCGATTATTGCTGTTGTTGGCGATAATATGAAAAGCCATCAAGGCATTAGTGGCAAAATGTTTAGCTCATTAGGTAAAAACAACGTTAATATTAGGGCCATTGCTCAAGGCGCTTCAGAACGAAATATCTCTGCGGTAATTGCCGAAAGAGATGTCAAGAAAGCATTAAACACACTGCATGAGGTTTTCTTTGAAGACAATACCAAACAGATTAATCTTTTTATAACAGGTGTTGGTAATGTTGGCGAACGACTCATAGAACAAATAAAACAACAAAAGAAATATTTAAAAGAAAATTTAAAACTTAATGTTAGAATTGTAGGGTTGTCCAATTCTCGAACTATGATATTTGATAGTGACAGTTTATCATTAAAATCATGGAAAGATGATTTAGCAAAAGGAGAAAGAGCATCGCTTGAAGGCTTTTTAGAAACTGTAAAATTACTCAATTTAAGAAACAGTGTTTTTATGGACATTACAGCAAATGCAGATGTAGCAGCCTTATATCCAGAATATTTAAAAAATAGTATTGCAGTTATTGCTTGTAATAAGATTGCTTGTTCTGGTGATATTGAAAACTACAAATTATTGAAACGATTATCTCTAAAATATAATGTGCCTTTCTTATTTGAAACGAATGTTGGAGCTGGCTTACCAGTTATAGATACACTCAATAATTTAATTCTTTCTGGAGATAAAATCACATCTATTCAGGCCGTGTTATCTGGAAGTTTAAATTTTGTGTTCAATAAGTTTGATGGTACAAAGTCATTTCATGATATTGTTAAACAGGCACAAAATGAAGGCTATACAGAACCAGACCCAAGAATTGATTTAAGTGGTGTTGATGTCGCTAGAAAAATACTAATTTTAGCTAGAGAAAGTGGAACAGAAATGAACCTTGAAGATATTAACAACAAATCATTCTTAACCAAAGCCAATTTAGAAAGCAATTCAGTTGATGATTTTTACAGTACCTTGATTTCTGATGAAGTACATTTTCAAAAACTTTATAAAGATGCAAAATCTAAAAGTTGTAGATTGAAATATGTTGCGGAATTCAATAATGGGAAAGCAAATGTTGGATTAAAAGAAATTCCTGAAGGTCATCCGTTTTATAATCTAGAAGGAAAAGATAACATAGTCATGTTCTATACACAGCGTTATCCAGAACAACCAATGATAATAAAAGGTGCAGGTGCTGGTGCAGATGTAACAGCATCAGGTTTGTTTGCAGATATTATAAGAATTGGTAATAACTAACTTCATGGAAGAAATTAAAATATTTTCACCAGCAACCGTAGCTAATGTAGCCTGTGGTTTTGATGTATTGGGGTTTTGCCTCGATACCATTGGAGACCACATGGTTGTTAGAAAAACATTAGAAAAAGGAATTAAAATTACTGAAATTGAAGGTTTCGACCTTCCTTTTGAAGCTACAGAAAATGTTGCTGGCGTTTCAGCATTAGCCTTAATAGAAGATGCAAAACCTAATTGTGGATTTGAAATAGAAATTTACAAGAATATAAAACCAGGAAGTGGTATAGGGAGTAGTTCTGCTAGTGCTTCAGGTAGTGTTTTTGCTATCAACGAATTATTAGGCAAGCCTTACAACAAAACTCAACTCACCTATTTTGCTATGCAAGGAGAGAAAATGGCTAGCCAAAGTGAACATGCAGATAATTTGGCTCCTGGAATTTTTGGTGGATTTACATTGGTAAAAAGCATAAATCCTTTAGAAATTCTAGAGTTACCGACTCCAAAAGACTTATATGCCGTTATTGTACATCCTCAAATTGAAATTAAAACTTCAGAGGCAAGAGCTATGTTACCAAACAATGTTCCTTTAATAGATGCGATTATTCAATGGGCAAATGTTGGGAGTTTTGTGCATGCCTTACATACCAGTAATTATGGTTTGATTCAAAGATCACTTCAAGATATAGTTATAGAACCGTATAGAAAAAGGCTCATTCCGCATTTTAGTCAGGTTAAATCTGAATCCATGAAAGCTGGAGCTTTAGGTTGTGCAATTTCTGGTTCCGGTCCTTCTATGTTTGCGCTTTCACATGGTTTGGAAAATGCAAAAAAAATAGAACTTGCAATGAAAAAAGTGTATAGTAATACTCAAATAGATTTGGAGACTTATGTTTCTAAAATCAATACCAAAGGCATTAAGATTTTATAACATGAAGTACTATTCGCTTAACAGTAAAGCTCCAAAAACAAGTTTTAAAAATGCTGTCATAAAAGGAATTGCTCCAGATAAGGGATTGTATTTTCCAGAATTAATAACACCTTTGCCTCAATCTTTTTTTGATCATATAGATGATTTGTCTTTTCAGGAGATTGCCTTTAAAGCAATCCATCAATTTGTGCACCCTGATATTCCTGATGCAGTTCTAAAACAAATTATAGACGAAACCTTATCCTTTGATTTTCCTTTAGAAAAGATCAATGAAAAAATTTCAGTATTAGAATTATTTCATGGGCCAACTATGGCATTTAAAGATGTTGGTGCTCGTTTTATGGCTCGGTGCCTTGGATATTTTAATCAAGATAATACTAATGAAGTCACTGTATTGGTAGCAACTTCTGGCGATACTGGAGGTGCAGTTGCTAATGGTTTTCTTGGAGTAAAAGGCGTGAATGTTGTGATTCTTTATCCAAGTGGTAAAGTAAGTGATATACAGGAAAAACAATTAACCACACTTGGAAAAAACATTAAAGCTTTAGAGGTTAATGGTACATTTGATGATTGTCAAGCCATGGTGAAGCGAGCTTTTTTAGATGAAGAGCTAACCAGTAAAATGCAGTTAACTTCAGCCAATTCAATAAACGTAGCACGCTGGTTACCTCAAATGTTTTACTTTATGTTTGCATATAGACAATTACATAATAGTCATAAAAATATAGTGTTTTCTGTTCCTAGTGGTAATTTTGGAAATATTTGTGCAGGTATGATGGCACAACAATTAGGTTTACCTGTCAAACATTTTATTGCATCAAATAATGAAAACAAAATAGTTACAGATTATTTACAAACTCAAGCCTATACTCCTAAACCATCAATACAAACCATAAGTAACGCCATGGATGTTGGTGATCCAAGTAATTTTATTCGCATTCAGGAAATTTATAAAAATAACTTCGAATTACTAAAAGACAATCTTTCAGGCTATAGCTTTACTGATGAGGAAACTAAAGATGCCTTAAAGGAAATCTATAATGAATTCAGCTATGTTGCAGACCCTCATGGCGCTGTTGGTTATCTTGGTGCAAAGGCTTATTTAGAGAATAATAAAGAGGTTCATTGTGTTTTTTTAGAAACGGCACATCCAACTAAATTTTTAGACGTAGTTGAAGAAACCATTGGAGAAAATATCGAGTTGCCAGAACAGATTTTAAAAGTGATGGTTAAAAAGAAAAAATCTCTTAAAATAGAGCTATATAGTCAGTTTAAAGATTTTTTGCTTAAATAATGATTGTACAAAACAGAGATTTTGTACAATTTAATTATTCTATATTAGTATTAAATTTTAAAAATGTAGTTATGAAAAATAAATTTAAAGTAATTCTATTGATACTATTTCTGAATTCAATGGTAACTTTTGCGCAGGTTATAGAATTCACGCCAACCTATGGTTATCAATTTGGAGCCAAACTGGGCTACGGTCCAAATTATATAAAAATGAAAGATAGTGATCAATTTGGTGCTACAATTGGGATTGAGACCTATAATGGACTTATGGCAGAGTTAAGTTATTTCAATATGAGTACAGAATTAAGAATAAAAGATCGAGTACTATCTCCAGTAGAAAACTATCTTTCGGATTTAAATACCGATTGGTTTCTTATTGGAGCATCCAAATATTTTAAAGTAGAAAAAGTTAAACCTTTTGCCGGGGCAGGTTTAGGCATTGTGATTGTCTCGCCAAAAAATGAAAATAGAGATATTTTAGATAATAATTTAAGCAGTAATACTAAATTTGCATTTAGCTTTAAAACAGGTGTAAATATTATGTTCTCAAAAGCAATTGGATTAAACTTACAAGGGAATTTATTTTTTCCTGTTGACTGGGCAGGTGTTTATGTAGGACCAGGTGGTGCAGGAATAAGTACTGGATCCACCGTAATCCTTGGTGGCTTCAGCACTGGATTGGTGATTAGAATTGATGCTGATTAAGTTTATAATATTACTTAATGAATTTTATTCTTATACTTCAAAAAAACAAGACTTTTATTTAACTCATTCTCTTAAAAATCTCATAAAAGTTAAAATAAGATAATCAAAAAAGTTATCTTTTACCATTAATTTTCATTCAACTATGAAGGTCATTAATTTCCTATTCATCGTTTTTGCAATTCAATTTAATTTTAGCCAAAACATTAATTTCAGCAAAGGCAAAGCGGCTAAAAACAAATATTATTCGGAAATTTCATTTGAATTTGTAAAAGGGAAAATTATTATTCCTGTAACAATTGAAGGTAAGACCTATAGGTTTCTGTTAGATACAGGCGCACCAAATCTTATAACAGCTAATCTTAAAAATGTCATACAACACAAGGAAGGAGCTAATATGACTATCAAAGATGCAAACAGCAATAAAAGCTCTATGGAAGTTATAAATATTCCTTCCTTAACATTAGGGAATATTCAATTTAATAACCAAACCGCATTGGTATATCCTTCCGATAATAATCTAATCTTTGATTGTTTTCAAGTGGATGGTTTCATTGGTAGTAATTTATTGAGGAATTCAATTATTAAATTTCAACTCAAAGAGAAAAAGGTAATTATAACAAACGATATTAAAAAAGTGAATCCCAACAAAAACTACAAATCAGAGTTAATAATTGTAGGCGCTCAAAGTAGTCCTTATATTCACATAAAAATCAAAGGTGAAAAAAATGCCCGAGAAAGCCTCTTGTTTGATACAGGTATGGATGGTTTTTATGATTTAAGCTTAAACCACTATAATCTTTTTAGCGAACAAAATGTTCTAACTACTCACTCTCAAGGAAGTGGATCTATAGGTATGAGTTTATTTGGTAATGCCAAAGCTAATAATCAATACCGGTTAAAAATTCCTGAAATACATTTTAAAAATGTAATATTTAAAAATGTGATAACTGAAACTTCTGATGATAATAATTCGAAAATAGGTGTTAAGTTACTGGAATATGGTAACATTATTATTGATTTTAAACATAAAGATTTTTATTTTGAACCTTTTGAGCAAGAAGTAGATCTAGATGAAAAGCTTTTAGGCTTCTCTCCTACCATTATAGATAATAAAGTAGTTGTAGGCATTGTTTGGGATGAAACATTAGAAGATAAATTAGCATTTGGTGATGAAATTATTTCTGTAAATGGTTTAGATTTTACACAAATGGAAATCTGTAATTTGCTTACAAATAAATCGCCTTTTGAAGATGAAGATAATTTTACGGTTCAAATTAAAAATAGTGAAGGTGAACTAAAAACCTTAAACATAAACAAACAATAAAATGGAATTCAATTTACAAAAAGCCATCTTAATTTTAGAACGAACACCAGCTGTTTTAGATTCATTATTAAGAGATTTACCAAAAGATTGGACGCATAGAAATGAAGGCGAGAACACCTGGAGTCCATTTGATGTAGTTGGTCATTTACTTCATGGAGAAAAAACAGATTGGATAGAACGAACCAATATTATTTTGCAAAATGATTTAAACATATCTTTTACTCCTTTTGATAGGTTTGCACAATTTGAAGACAGTAAAGGCAAAACAATGAATAATTTATTGGATGAATTTTCGGCACTGCGAAATGCAAATCTTAAAATTTTAAATGATCTTGATTTAAGTGAAAGAAATTTTACACTTATTGGACGTCATCCAAATTTAGGTAAAGTAACTCTTAAGCAATTATTAGCATCTTGGGTAGCACACGATTTAGGTCATATTGCACAAATAACAAGAGTCATGGCAAAGCAATACAAAAATGAAGTAGGCCCTTGGAAAGAATACATGTCAATTTTAAATAAGTAATCATGTCTCAAGAAAATAACCTTATTATTCAGGCAGAATTCAATCCAAAAATTAAACGTTATATTTTATTCTATGTAGCGTTCTTCTTCTTTATTTCTGTAATGGGTATTCCTTTACTCCTATTTTGGTTTTTAGGTATCGGTCAAACATTAAGCAAACGCTACTACGAACATCTTGACTGTAGATTAACAGAAAAACACCTTGAATTTAGGAAAGGATATCTTTTTAAAGTAGAAAAAACTATTCCGTTGGAAAATATTCAGGATTTAACTTTTATTGAAAATCCTTTATTAAAATATTTTGACTTGCGCATTTTAAAAATTGAAACCGCCGGACAAAGCAATATGAAAGGAAGCGACATGAAACTAGTAGGCATTATTGATGCCTTAAAGTTCAAAAAGCAAGTTTTAGATCAACGAGAAAAACTAACAAGAAGAAGTTATACTACAACAACCGAAAACTCAAGTCAACAGACCAATATATTACTTGAAGAAATAAAGGATTTATTAACTGATATAAGGGACAAGTCCTAACATTAAGAAATTAAGTTACCATCATCATCCCATTTGGCAATATCACCTCTTTTAGATTGGTCAACGCATTTTGCCAACCATTCTTCATCATAACTTACATCATGGTCTTTTAGCACGTCTTCAGGTATACCATCCCAAACATTTGGAGTATTACCTTTATATCCTAAATCTTTAAAACCCATTTCGGTAGTATAATACCCTGTAAGAGTCAGGTTCCTCATTAAGGTGAAAAAATGTTCACCTTGCTTTAATTCTTGCTTTGTTTTTTCAGGATACGCAATTTGGTCACAAATTTGAAGTTGTTCAGCATTAGTGCATGATACAAACTCTTTATTAAACAATTTATTACTATATCCATCTAACCACATCAAACCTCCTCTAATTGGAACTTGGTGGTAAGGTAAATCCTTAACGATAAATTCTATAAACTCTTTTACACCAGCTTCAGTTGCAGAACCATATTCGTCATTACTTGGCAATATAATATCACATAACACAGCTATTGTAGATAATTCATATTCTGTTAAAAAAGTTTTATCATTAAGCTTTTTGTCTCTTAACTTTTCTTTATCTGTTCTTCCATATACAGGATCGTTGGACACGATTTCCTTAACTTCAGGTTTGGTTTCTACACATCCATTTAATGCCAAACCAGCAGCCACAGAACCTAACAATAAAGACTTAATTGAATCTCTCCTATTCATAATACAAATATTAAATATTTTGTTTTTTAAGTTGTTCAACAATATAATCACAAGTTCGCCAAGACAGTGCTAATATGGTCCATGTTGGATTTTTATCTGCTTGTGAAACAAATGGTCCAGCATCGACAATAAACACATTATCTACATCATGTAATTGTTGGTATTTATTGGTTACCGAAGTTTTAGGGTTGTCACCCATTCTGGTTGTGCCCACTTCATGTATTATTCTACCAGGAGCTTCAAGACCATAATCACTGTCTTTACCTGGTTTTTCACCAATCAATTCACCGACATTACCAAGAATTTCTTCGAAGGTTTCATGCATGTGTTTGGCTTGATTTCTTTCATAGTCACTCCAATGATAATTAAAACGTAATACAGGAATTCCCCATTCATCAACCACATTTGGATCAATTTCACAGTAATTGCTTTCCATAGGAACACTTTCTCCTCTACCAGCAACACCAAGAACAGAACCATAAAAACGCTTAACATCATCTCTTAATTGATTGCCATAACCACCAACATTTTTACCAATAAACTTGTTGAAATCATTTGGATTAAATCCAAAACCATAGGCTGGCATGCCCATGCCTCCCCAAATTTCAATATGATAGCCACGCGGAAAATCAAGTTTTTTATCATTTCCCCACCATGGTGTATAAACATGCATTCCACCAACACCATCCTCATTGTAAGTTTTTCTATTCATCAATTCTGGAATAAAAACCATTCTTCCTGCTCCAGTTGAATCATGTAAATATTTACCCACCAATCCGCTACTATTGCCTAGCCCATCTTTATGCACCTTACTTTTTGAATTCAACAAAATTCTTGCCGTACTACAAGCTGAAGCTGCAAGAACAATTACCTTCGCATTAAGTTGATATTCTTTTCTATCCTCCTTATTAATAAAAATTACACCTGTAGCTTTGCCTGAATCGTTAACAACAACTTCTCTAACCATTGAATTGTTATACAATGTAATTTGACCACCTGACTTTTGAGCTGGAAATATTAAACAGGATCCTGAAGAAAAATCTGCATATACACTACAAGACCTACTACATTGACCACAATAAAAACAAACTCCACGTTCTTCATTAATTCGTTTAGTTAAAATAGATAATCGAGCAGGAATAACAGGGACATTAGCCTTACGTGCGCCTTTAATATAGTATAGTTCGTGAAGTCTAGGTTTTGGTGGAGGAAGAAAAAATCCATCAGGTTCGTTAGGAATGTTTTCTTTAGTACCAAATATTCCGATGAGTTTATCAACTTTATCATAGTAAGGTTTAACATCTTCATAGGAAATGGGCCAGTCATCACCAAGACCATCAACACTTTTTCTTTTAAAATCCAATGGTCCAAATCGTAATGAAATTCTTCCCCAATGATTTGTTCTTCCACCAAGCATACGTGATCTAAACCAATCGAATTTTGTACCATTTTTATGAGTATATGGCTCACCTTCTATTTCCCATCCACCATAAGCAGCATCAAAATCACCAAATGCTCTTGTTGTGCCTGCTCCTCTTCTTGGAGATTCCCAAGGCCATTTAAGTTGCGTTCTTTGTTCAGGATTAGCAGGGTCAAAAAACGGACCAGCCTCGATAACAGCAATATTCAAACCTGCTTCAGAAAGTATCTTGGTGGCCATGCCTCCTCCTGCACCTGAACCTACAATTATAGCATCATATTCTTGAGTTGATTCTTTTATTTGCATCATTTATAATTAATCTTAATATTAAATCTATTCTTTAAAGTACTCCTTTTTTCATCTGTTTGTCTGCATAATCCACAGCTCTGGCTGTTAACGCCATATAAGTGATACTTGGGTTTTGCGTAGCGGAACTTGTCATACAAGAACCATCTGTTACAAACACATTTGGTACTTCATGCATCTGGTTCCATTTATTCAACACACTCGTTTTTGGATCGTGTCCCATTCTAGCTGTTCCCATTTCGTGTATACAGGCTCCAGGTGCTGTAACATCATTAAATGTTATAACGTCAGTACAGCCAGCCGCTTTAAGCATTTCCGCAGCACATTCTGCACCATGCTTGCGTAAATTTATTTCGTTTTCTCTTAATTTGGCGTCAAAGGTAATAGTAGGTAATCCATTGTTATCTCTTTTATTAAAATTAAGGAACATTTTGTTTTCATGATAAGGTAGCATTTCACCGAAGCATGTCATTCCAATTTGCCAGGTTCCTGGTTTTAAAATTTCATTTTTTAAATCTTCTCCTATTACTCCATCTGGGATGTTAGTAATTCTACTTGCACCACCTTGATAACCAAAGCCTCTCAAATAATCATCCCGCTTTGTTTCTTCATTTAAATTTGTAAATCTTGCAATATAGAAACCACCTGGTTTTCTACCCTGGTAATATTGATCTTCAAATTTATTTGGTAAAACACCAACAGCTCCCATACCATAATGATGGTCCATAATATTATGACCTAATTCACCGCTTCCATTTCCAAGTCCGTTTGGAAATGTATCAGATCTACTGTTTAATAAAATAGCAGTAGTACCAACAGTGCTTGCGTTGCAAAAAATGATTCTAGCATTGTAGACAATCTCTTCTTTGGTGTTATCGTCAATAATCTTTACACCACTAGCTTTGCCAGTTTCTTTATTGAATACAATTTCTGAAACTACACTATGTGGTCTAATTGTTAGGTTGCCTGTATCTTGTGCAACAGGAATAGAAGCTGATTGACTACTAAAATAAGCCCCATACGGACATCCTCGACCGCATCTATTTCTACTCTGGCATTGTCCTCTTTTACCTAAATGAATTTCAGGATTATATTCTGTAAGATTAGCAAGTCTTGTTGGAGTAACAATACGATATGGATATACTTTTTTCACTTCTTCTCGTAGATATTGTTCTACACAATTAAGCGGAAATGGTGGTAAAAATACCCCATCTGGTATTTGAGGCAATCCTTCCTTTTGACCAGAAATACCTACAAATGTTTCAACATAATCGTACCATTGTTCAATATCTTTATATCTAATTGGCCAATCTATAGCTATATTTTCTTTACCATTAGCTTCAAAATCCAAATCACTCCAACGATAGCAATTTCTTCCCCACATTATTGAACGACCACCGACATGGTGTCCTCTGATCCAATCAAATCGTTCTATTTCATCATAATCATAAACATCATCCTTATTAACCCAATGTTTATTATCTTGTCTTACCCACCAATTCAATCTATTCTGTTTTGAGTAATGCTTTTCTATTTCATTTTGTGATAGCATATTTAAATTTTCCAAATCCCAAGAATCCGTATTTGCTGTTGGATAATCTCCATGTTCTACCATTCTGCCTCTTTCCAGCATCAAGGTTTTATATCCCTTTTTACACAATTCCATAGCTGCATATCCACCACTTATTCCAGAGCCAATTACAATGGCATCAAATGTCATTATTGATTTAGCTTTCATACTCATAATGCCCAAGCTTTTCCGTCTACTTCTTCTAAAGAAATACAAGCTTTGTATTTGCCTGGAACTGGTAGATAATTTAAAAATGTAGTAGCAACTTCCTTTGTATTTAAAAAATATAATACTGTTTGCTGCTTTATGTCTATAAATGCTTCTTTAGAAACATTGTGAGTTTCTTCAGATGAATTTGACAACTCTTGAAGGGATTGTGTATAATTTTTTGAATTTTTTAAATATGATTTCAAGTTCGAAAACTTTTTGGTAAAATTCTGTTGCTGTTCAACAGAATAGACCTTACCAACAATGGTATCTATCATCTGGTGAACTCCAACTTCAGTTGCCGAAGGACTATTGGATTTTGGAAGAATTGCATCAACTAAATTTTTGAGTAAAGAAAAATCTTCATTATTAAAAAACTGAAGGGCATAATCTGATTCGTCCTGTTTTTCAACTTGTTTACATGCAACCAATAAATTACTCGTAAACGGAATAATCAATGCACTTCCTGTGGCAAGAGTTACTAATTTTATAAGTTCTCTACGTTCCATTTAATCTAATTCCTGAATTTTAATATTTCGGTACCATACTTTGTCTTCATGGTCTTGTAAACAAATTCGTCCGGTTTTTGATTTGGCAAAATGTTCCCAATCTTTAAATTTTGATTCCGCAATCATAGCATCCCATTTATCGCCAGAAAGAGGAAACTCTGCAGTTAAGGTTCCGTTTAACCATACTTTACCTTCGTTAGCTCTATGATTGATATAAATTTCACAAGTATTCCATTCGCCAACCGGTTTGGTTATTCCATCCGGAGGTACTATTAAGTCATATAATGCGCCAGCCCTATGTGATGGAAATTTTCCATCTGGATGCCCATCATTATCTAATACTTGTATTTCTGCTCCTGTATCGTACGGGTGATCAAACTTCTCGTCTTCTATAACTCCCCACATAATGCCACTATTACCATTTACAGAAATTTTCCACTCAAGTGATAACTTAAAATTGGTGTATTCTTTATCAGTTACTATATTATATTCTGGACTGCCCTTTCTTCCTGCAAATGCTAACGCTCCATCTTCAACACTCCAATGACTGCTTATGTCACGACCATTATACACGTGCCAACCATTTAGTGTTTTGCCATCAAAGAGAGAAACCCATTCTGGTTCTTTGTCCACTTCAATTTCTGTGGATGTCGCTTCTTCAGGTTTAGTATCAGTATCTTTTTTTGGTTGGTCTTTGCATGCTACAAATACTATAATAAGTATTAGTATGGTTGTGGTTTTTGTCATTTTGATCTATGTTTAGTTATAAAAAATAATTTTGTTTCAACGTAATATATATTATGATTGATAATTTACAAGCCCAAAATGCCTTTTAAAAAATTCTCATCTGCACTACTACCTGCAAAATCATCAAACGTTTTTTCAGTGGCTTCAATAATATGATCTTTTATGAATTTTGCTCCTTCTCTGGCTCCTTGTTCTGGACTTTTTATACAACATTCCCATTCCATAACAGCCCAAACATCACATCCATATTGCGTGAGTTTAGAAAAGATGGATTTGAAATCAATTTGTCCATCACCTAAAGAACGATATCTACCTGCACGATCGCCCCAATCATTGTAACCGCCAAAAGCTCCTTTTTTTCCAGTAGGATTAAACTCTGAATCTTTTACGTGAAACGATTTTATAAATTCATGATAATGGTCTATATAAGTTAAATAATCCAGTTGTTGCAGTACAAAGTGGCTTGGATCATATAAAATATTAACACGTTTATGATTTCTTGTAGCTTCTAAAAAACGTTCAAAAGTATCACCGTCATGCAAATCTTCACCAGGATGAATCTCATAGCAAACATCTACACCTTCGTTATCATAATGATCTAAAATTGGCAACCAACGTTTAGCAAGTTCTTCAAAACCCATTTCAACCAATCCTTTTGGTCTTTGAGGCCAAGGATGCCATGTATGCCATAATAATGCTCCTGAAAACGTTGCGTGAGTGCTAATTCCTAATCTTCTACTTGCAGTGCCTGCTTTTTTTACAGTTTCAATTGCCCACTTGGTGCGTTGTTTTGGATTTCCTTTCAATTTATCTGGAGCAAAAGCATCAAACATAGTATCGTACGCTGGATTTACAGCTACTAACTGACCTTGTAAATGCGTTGAAAGTTCAGTGATTTCTAATCCATAAGAATTTATTTTTCCTTTTAACTCATCACAATACGTTTGACTATCTGCTGCTTTATCTAAATCTATTAAAAATGATTCCCAAGTTGGAATTTGAATGCCTTTATATCCTAAATCTGAAGCCCATTGACACATGCCTTCAAGTGAATTAAAAGGTGCTTTGCTATCTACAAATTGTGCCAAAAAAACGGCTGGTCCTTTTATTGTTTTCATTTATTAATTTTTGTCCATTTAGCATTATTCTTATTACTTTCTACAGAAGCATATATAAATCGCATTCCTTTTAGCCCTTCTTCTATTGATGGATAATTCGCTTTGACAATATTATTACCATCTAATATGGCCATAAAGTGCAATGCGAAATTTTTATATATGTTTGCAAAAGCTTCAATATATCCTTCTGGATGACCTTTAGGAATTCTACATGCTTCTATGGCTTCTGGATATAAATCATGTCCTAATGGTGTATATATTTTGTTTGGCTCATTAAGCCATTTTGCAACTAATCTATTTGGATTTTCTTGTTTCCAAACAATACTACCTTTATCTCCATAAACCCTTATTGCAAAATTATTTTCTTCTCCTAGTGCTATTTGTGAATAAGACATGATGCCTTTGGCCCCATTTTCTAAACGAAGTAATAAATGACCGTCATCATCTAGTATACGTCCTTTACCAAATGTAGTTAAATCGGCTGCCAGCTCTTCTATTTCAAGTCCGGTTACATACGATATTAAATTTTCTGCGTGAGTTCCAATATCTCCTAGTCCACCACCAATCCCTGATCGTTTCGGATCAACTCTCCATTTAGCTTGTTTATGTCCTTCATGTTCTTTATTAGTTGCCAACCAACCTTGAATATACTGCACTTGAACTTTTCTGATATTTCCTAAATCGCCATTCATTACCATAGCCCTAGCTTGTTTTACCATTGGATAGCCAGAATAGTTATGAGTAAGAGCGAATAGTTTGCCCGATTTCTTGATAACCAAATATAATTCTTCAGCCTCCTCTAAAGTTAATGTTACAGGTTTATCACAAACAACATGGAAACCATGTTCTAAAGCCATTTTTGTAGGTTTAAAGTGCATATGATTTGGAGTCACCACCGCTACAAAATCCATACGGATGTCTTTGGTTAGTTTGCTTTCTTTTAAAATCATTTCCTCGTAATTGCCATAGCATCTATCTTCAGGTAGGAATAATGCTTTACCAGATGCTTTTGATTTTTCGGTAGTACTACTAAAAGCACCACAGACCAAATCGATCATACCATCTAAACCAGCGGCTTTTCTGTGTACATCACCTATAAAAGACCCAAGACCTCCACCTATCATTCCCATTCTCAATTTTCGAGGCATATCTTAAAGTTTTCTTTTTAAATATCTGTCCAAATATTTCCGTTAATATGTGACTCAACTGCCTTTTCAATAAAACTCATTCCTCTAACACCATCAATCATAGTTGGAAATTCTCCTTCATCATATTTTTCGCCATTTACTGCACGTGCTACACCTTTATAAATATTAGCCATTGAATCAAAAATTCCTTCAGGATGACCTGGTGGTAATTTTGTCCCGTCTAATGAGATGGATGAATTATAAGAGTGGCCTGGTTTTAAAACTTTAAGTGGTTCTCCATCTTGCATTAAATACAAATAATTTGGATTTTCTTGCTCCCATTTCAGTCCTGCTTTTTCTCCATATACTTTTACAATAAAATTATTTTCTTCACCTGAAGCGATTTGACTTGTACAAATTACACCTTTAACTCCATTTTCACAGCGCAATAAAACAGTACCATCAACATCCATTTTGTTATCATCATATACATAATTTAAATCTGCTAGCACCGATTTTATTTTTAGTTGAGATACATATTCCAACATATCGAAAGCATGTGTTCCAATATCACCAATACAACAACTAATTCCACCCTTTTCAGGATTTAGGCGCCATGTATTAGCTCTTAAATCTTTATCATGAATAATCGGATTTATCCATCCTTGATAATATTGAGCATCAATTTTTTGAACCTTTCCGATAACTCCATCCGCTACCATTTGACGCATTTGACGAATCATTGGATATCCTGTATACGTATAAGTAACCGCGAAAACTGTATTTACATTTTTTAATGTGTCGTTGAGAACTAATGCTTCTTCATAGCTTGTGGTCATAGGTTTTTCACAAATAACATTAAAACCACTTTCCAATAATTTTTTAGCCATGGGGAAATGCAAAAAATTTGGTGTCAATACCGATACAACCTGCATTCTTTCTGATAGAGGAAGTTTCAATTCTTCCTCTATCATTTTATCAAAATCCAGATAGATTCTATTCGTTGGAATCCCAATTTGTTTTGCAAAACCAATATTTTCTTCCCATACAGGATTAAAAACACCTCCAACAATTTGATATTGGTCGTACATTGAAGAAGCTATTCTGTGCAAAATACCGATAAGAGAATCTCCTCCACCTCCAAGAATTCCAAGTCTGATTTTACTATCCATATTATTCTTTATATGCTATTTTTTCGTTTTTAAAGAAGACTAAAAATATGACTAGAACTACTGCCGCAAAAATTGCTGGGAACAGCCAAATATCTGCCCAGGAATGCAATCCATCAGAAACTACATATTTATCTGTAATCTTTCCTGCCACCCAAAATCCAACTAACATGCCTAAACCATATGTAGCTAATGTGATTAAACCTTGTGCAGCACTTTTAATATTATCACCTGCTTTAGAATCTGTATATATCTGTCCAGACACAAAAAAGAAATCGTAACATATTCCATGTAATGCAATACCAGTAATTAACATAAATGCCAATTCACCTGAATTACCATAAGCAAATAACAAATAACGAACTGTCCAAGCTAGCATACCCACTAAAATAGTTTTTTTGAATCCGAATTTCTTAAAAAAGTAAGGCAGTAATAACATAAACAAAACTTCTGACATTTGCCCAATAGTCATTTTTCCTGTTGGATTTTCCATTCCGATTTCTGACAAGAAAGGATTTGCATTTTGATAATAAAACGCTAATGGAATGCAGATTAAAATTGACGAAATAAAGAAAATTAAAAAATTTCTATCTTTCAATAGATTTAAGGCATCTAGGCCTAGAATATCTGAAATGGTTATTTTCTCTCCATCTTTTGCTCTTGGTGGTGTTTTAGGCAAAAAGAAACTAAACAATCCTAAAATTCCAGAGGCAATGGCAACCATTAAAAATGTATTCTTAAGCATTCCACCGGAAATAGCTTCTGCTGAATCCCAATGGAATAAATAGCTTATTGCTAATCCTGCAACAATCCACCCTATTGTTCCCCAAACTCGAATAAATGAAAACTCTTTTGCAGGATCTTTCATTTGATTAAAAGCGACTGAATTAACTAATGCCAAGGTTGGCATGTAGGCTATCATATAACCCAAAACATAAGGATAAAATGCGTTAAAGTCTGTTGCCAATGACATTTTATACATCAATACAGCTCCAATAATATGTAAAACACCAAGTATTTTTTCGGCATTAAAAAATCTGTCAGCAATAAGACCAATAATAAATGGCGCAATAATTGCTCCCCAAGATTGAGTAGAATATGCCATGGCAGTTTCACTACCTGAAGCACTTAAATTATTTCCTAAAAAAGTACCAAGCGTTACAAACCAACCGCCCCAAATGAAGAATTCTAAAAACATCATTAAGGATAGTTGAAATTTAGATGAGTTGTTCATATAATAATTTGTTAGTTAGTTCCTATAAATTTTCTGCGGCTTTTATTACTAGTGCTTTGGTAGCTAAAATACCTTCTTCTTCGGATAAGACGCTGCCTTCATATTCAACACCAATAAATCCTTTGTAATCAGAATCTTTAACTATTTTCATCATTTTGTAATAATCAATAGTTTCTTCGTTACCGTTTTCATCAAATGTATAGGATTTAGCAGATACTCCTTTTGCAAAAGGCAGCAATTCTGCCATTCCTTTGTAGCGATCGTAAGCCTTATCACATGGGGTTTTCCACTGATTTGAACTTGAACCAATAATACAAAAATTTCCAAAATCTGGTAAAGTACCACAGTTAGGTAAATTAATTTCTTTTAAAATTGCAACCAGTTTATCCGCTTCAGAGGAACGGCCTCCATGATTTTCAACAATAACGTTTATATTTATTGTAGCACCATAAGCTGCTAATCTTCCTAAACCATCTACTGCATTTGCTTGCCATTGTTCTATATTTTCGGCTTCTCCACCAGATAAATTTACTCTAACAGAAGAACAGCCCAATTCTGCTGCAGCATCGATCCACATCGAATGTCTTCTTATAGCTTCGTCTCGCCCAGCCTTATCACTAACAGCTAAATCACCTTCTCCATCAACCATAATCAAGACATTTTGAATACCATGTTCTTCACTGCGTTTTTTTAATTGAACAACCAAAGAATCCAGACTGGCTTTTTCATTTCCTTTTGTTAAAGGATACAATTGACTTACATATTCTATGCCTTCAAAACCCAACTCTTTTGCTTTCTTGGCAAAATCTAGATTAGACAAAGTTTTTTCATCTCGTATGGCTTTGTGCAATGACCATTGTGCCAAAGAAAGTTTATAAAATGGTTCATCTGCCATTACTGATTCTGTTTTAATTTCAGATTTCTCTTCCTTTTTATTGTCATTCTTACATGAAACTGTTCCGATTAATAGTAAAAATATACCCAAATAAACAAGATCTGATTTGGTTTTTAATTTCATATTTAATTGAATTTTAGTTGCCTTTTTGAGATTTTAATAACTTTTAGCGATTATATTAATTAGCTTATGATATAAATAAGACAACTAATGTAAAAAAAATATCGCTAAATATTGGCAGTATCTTTTATCAATAAAAAGATAACTAATTTATAAACCAAATGAGATAGTTGGGTTCTCGTTGAAGTTTTAGAATATTGTTTTTTCCTGAACAAACTCTTTTAGTGTTTCTATAACATAGTCAATTTCTTCTTTGGTGTTGTAGCGACTGAAAGAAAAGCGTATGGATGGCTTTTTCATTTCTTGCTCATCCAAAATTTGTTCAAGTACATGTGAGCCTTTATTGCTTCCGCTTTGACAAGCACTACCTTTAGAGCAAGCGATGCCTTTTAAATCCAACTGAAATAATAACATTAAGGCTTTTTCTTGAGATAATGGCAACCTTACATTTATGAGAGTATAAGTACTAGACTCGAGATTAGCTGAACTGCCATTAAAACCTATATCGGGAAAGTCGTCTTGTAAACGTTTAATAAAATGAGATTTAAGATCAACAATGTATTGTCTTTCGGTTTCTAAATTTTCATATGCCAACTTCATTGATTCTGCTAACCCAACAATATTATGAACAGATTCGGTACCTGCTCTAAAACCTCGCTCTTGCTCACCTCCAAAAATCAATGGTTTTAATCCTGAATTCTTTCTGACAAAGGCAAATCCAACACCTTTGGGTCCATGAAATTTGTGAGCGGCAACTGCCATGAAATCAATATGAATTTCTTGCAAATCCAACTCAAAATGACCAACAGACTGTACAGTATCACTATGAAACAAGGCACGATATTCTTTGCATAATTCACCAACACGTTTAATATCTAAAATATTGCCGATTTCGTTATTAACATGCATCAAGCTCACTAAAGTTTTTTCTGAAGTGTTTTTGAGCAGATTCTCTAAATGTCCATAATCAATATGACCATCATCTTTTAGGTTCACATAATCAACAACTATTTTATGTTGCTTTTCAAGTTCTTGAATAGTATGAAGCACTGCATGATGTTCAATTAAGGAAGTAATAATTCTTTTTACTCCTAAATCTCTTACAGAACATTGTAACACTAAATTATCGGCTTCAGTGCCTCCTGAAGTAAAGATTATTTCTGCTGGAGAAACATTTAAATATTTTGCTATTGCCTTTCTTGAGTTTTCAATTATAACTTTAGATGTTCTGCCAAAACTATGTGTAGATGAGGCATTTCCATAATTGTTTTTCATTACCTCTGTCATCTTATCTATGACCTCTTCTCTAATTTGAGTTGTAGCAGCACTATCAAAATATACTTTTTTTATCATTTTAAATTAGTTTGCCTTTGAAACAACTTATAATTGAAAATTCAAATAATTTGTACAAAAATAGGGCAAATAAAATTATTTATAAGAAGCAGCGTTATAAATAATCAATTCTCTTATTTTTGTTTCAAATCTACAATGGATGAAAAAAATTATAAGACTTATATTTAGTTGTTTGTTTCTTACAACATGTGATGACGGCGATATTATTACTGTTCAATTAGATTTTGACGATACTTTTCTAGCTTGTGGAGATATTGTATTTTATAAAACCAAAGACGATCCAGCAGAATCTCTATCCATTCAAATTACATCTCCTACTCTTACCATTGAAGATATTTTAGAGGCAACAGCACCAATAACACGTACTATTAATGGATCTTCAAACACATTTCATTACAGATCATACAATACCGTAACAAACGATTTGTTTTGTAATGACATTCCACCTTCGGAAGTTGATATTAAGGAAGATTATGAAAGCACTTCAGGAACTGTAACCTTTACTTCCGTTTTGACAGAAGATGACAATGATGGTATTCCTGCAGAATTTGAAGACATTAATGGTAATGGAGACTTGGAGGATGATGATACAGATGGTGATGGATTACCAAATTATTTAGATGACGATGACGATGGTGATAATGTAAGAACAGTTACAGAAAACCCTGAATATACGCAAACAGATGGATTAGCTAACGCTCAAGATACCGATGGAGATAGCATACCCGATTATTTGGATGATGATGATGATGGTGATGGAGTGCTAACCAGGGATGAAGAAAACATATCGCAAGATCAAAACCCAACTAACGATGTTACCAACAATGAAGTTGGTCCGGATTACTTAAATCAGGAAATTATTGAGGTAGTTCCCGCTACAGCCTATAGGGAGCATAGTATAAAACAAACCTATGAAGTTACTATGATTGTAGAAAATATTGACCTTGAAGTACTATCACAGGATATTTTGGATTTTGGAACTTTGAGCAATAGTGCAACAACAAATACTCGAATAGTAACTCCAGATTTTAATTAGAATTTATATTCTGATAAATATAAACCTCTGTGGCTCCTAAACCATATTTCTGATAATTGGCATCATAGTATTTAACGTTGTATCGGCCAAATAAATATTCTAATTCTACTTTTAAAACACCTTCTCCAACACCATGAATAAATACAACTTTTTGAATTCGCTTTCTTATAGCAAACTCTAATTGTCTTTTTGCAGTTTCTAACTGTAGTGTTAACATATCATGGTGACTCATTCCTTTGGAAGATTTCACTAGCTGATTGATGTGTAGGTCAACTTCCATGGTTGGTTGGTAACGTTCCTTTGCTTTTATACTACTTTTGCGATTCTTTTTTGGTGATTCTTTTTCAGAAATAACCGAATCTAAATCAGTATTTGAAAAAAGCTCTTTTTTAAAATCTTGATCTGCTTTATCCTTTATCAATTCTGATGGACTAAAATTTAACGAAAAACCTTCTGTAGTTTCAATAGTAATTTCATCTTTATTAATTGCCGTAATAATACCCGATAAATCTTCATCTAGAACTGTTACAGAATCTCCAATTTTAAAATTATTACCCATTATCCAAATCGTTGTTTTGATGTTCTTCCTTTTCTTTTTTACTAGGGATAGTTCTTGCTAGTCTATAAATACCAACCATTAATAAAACAACGCCTCCAATTAAAATATATTGATTTTGTTGTTCATCATGTTGAGCATAAATTGCTACTATTCCACCCATAATTATAAGTAGGTAATTAATCCTAATGTTCATTTTTCTTGATTAAAAAGATTTTTCAAAAATAATACTTATAAATCACAATAAAGTTTTTTTAAATTTGAATCCGATTAAAAAAACCATGACCTTGCAAGAACAATTTATGTTACCATGTCTTAACAAAAATCTATTTGGTATAGAATGCCTTGGTTGTGGTTTGCAGCGTTCTTTAATTTTGGTTTTTCAAGGCGATTTTGCTGGTGCTTACAAAATGTATCCTGCTATCTTTACTATTATTATATTAGTGCTTTTTATTATATTTAATCTCTTTAAAAAATTTAAACATGACTACAAAATTAAAATGGGTTTGTTATATTTAAACATCATTATAATTATTGTTAGTTATTTAATTAAAATAACCGCTTAAAAAAACACTTATGGAACAACAGAAATTACCTAATTCAACACTAATATTAGTTTTCGGAATCTTATCAATAGTTACTTGTTGCTGTTATGGATTTATTGGATTAATTTTAGGAATCATTGCTATTGTTTTAGCAAATAAAGCAACAAAATTATATGCAGAAAACCCAGAAGGCTATACAGGGTTTCAGAATGTAAAGACTGGTAAGATTTTAGCAATTATTGGTGTTGTTTTAAGTGCAATTTATTTACTATATATAGTCTATATGTTCTCAACTGTCGGTTATGATGGTATTATGGATAGATATAATGAAGCTATGGAACAATTTCAATAGTAATTGAATTTTTAAAATAAAAAAAGCAACCAAAATGGTTGCTTTTTTTTGTGAAACATTGAATTATCTTTCAAATTCTTTGAGCGATTTTATAATAATTGAAATACAATCCAATAATTGTTCTTCAGTCATCACTAATGGTGGCGCAAACCTAATCATATTTCCATGTGTTGGCTTTGCGAGTAATCCATTGTCACGTAGTTTTAAACATATATTCCAAGCGGTATCACTGTCTTCATCATCATTAATGATAATAGCATTTAGCAATCCTTTACCTCGTACTAAATTAACCAACTTACTTTCAGCGATGTATTTATTTAATTCAGATCTAAATAGTTTACCTAAATAGTCTGCATTTTCAGCTAAATTTTCATCTCTTACAACTTCTAATGCTGCAATGGCTACTGCAGCAGCGATAGGATTTCCCCCGAATGTGCTTCCATGATTACCTGGTCTAATGACATTCATAATTTCGTTACTTGATAACACAGCCGAAACTGGATAGACACCACCACTTAAAGCTTTACCTAAAATTAAAATATCTGGCTTCACATTTTCATGATCCACGGCTAGGAGCTTTCCTGTTCTAGCAATTCCTGTCTGTACTTCATCAGCAATAAATAGTACATTATATTTTTCACATAATGCTTTTGCTTTTGCTAAATACCCTTCGCTTGGCACAAACACACCTGCTTCTCCTTGAATAGGCTCGACTAAAAATCCAGCTACATTAGGATTACTTTTAAGAATCTCTTCTAACGCTTCTAAATTGTTGTATTCTATTTTTATGAATCCGGCTGTAAATGGTCCAAAATGTTTTCTAGCGACAGGATCATTACTAAACGAGATAATTGTAGTTGTACGACCGTGAAAATTGTTTTCACAAACAATAATCTGTGCTTGATTAATGTCAATACCTTTTACTTCATACGCCCATTTTCTACAAACCTTCAACGCAGTTTCTACGGCTTCTGCACCAGAGTTAATGGGTAATAATTTATCAAAACCAAAAAATTCGGTTGCGAATTTTTCATAAACTCCAAGCATATCATTATAAAATGCTCTGGAAGTTAATGTTAGTCTTTGTGCTTGTTCTGTAAGCGCATTTACAATTTTAGGGTGACAATGCCCTTGATTTAGAGATGAGTAAGCCGATAAAAAATCGTAATACTTTTTTCCCTCAACGTCCCAAACATAAACACCTTCTCCTCTCGTTAATACAACTGGAAGTGGATGATAGTTTTGAGCGCCATACTTGTTTTCTAATGCCATCGCTTGTTGCGATGATAATTGGTCTAAAACAGCCATTTTAATTTGTTTTTAAATTAATAAAATAACCATTCCTTCTGTACCTTTATTCTTCCGAAGAATTCGAAAAAGCAGCGTGGGAGAGAAATCATCCCTAGAGGTCTGCAAATTAGTAAATATTCGTGGTTTCTTAAAATCTCTTATTACAATTTTGTTGACAGTGATGAAATCTGTATTTCCAATCGCTTGATTTCTCTTATCAAGGCATTCTTATCCATTTGCATCCAAGCAAAAACTTTTAACATACTCACTCCAAACAAAAATACCAATCCTCCTATTCCCCATTTAATCATTTCGTTTGTGACTTCTGTATTAAAAAACTGGACTGTGCAATAAATAAATAATCCGAAGAAAACAAGTGTTACTAAATTCATTAAATACATAATCCACTTATTCTTTCCTTTAAATAATCCAATAACCATTTCAAATACATTTTCTTCATCTAATTGCGCATAGAATTTTGCCTCTTCTTGAGTTAATGTTTCTTTGATAAGTTTGTCTATATCTTCCATATTAGTTTTCATAATCTTTATATTTAATTGTTTGTTTTAATTTTTCTCGGGCATGAAATAGTCTTGATTTTGCAGTTCCAACGGATATTTTTAAAATTTCACTTATTTCCTTTAACGAATAATCTTCTACATAAAACAGTTGCAGTATATTTTGTTGATTAGGAGATAACTTTTTTATCGCTTTTAATAACTCTTTTTTAATTTGTTCATTGTTTGTTTCGGATGCTTCAATTTGTTCATTTTGTTTCTCCTTTTTATAAATTTCTACAAAATTGTTCTTCCTTTGATTAGCTCTTAAAGCATCCATAGATTTAGAGTATACTATTCTTGATGCCCAATACCCAAAACTTTCTGGGTTTTCTAGTTTATCTATTTTATCAATAATTGTATTCTAACTGTCTTGTGCAATATCTTTGGCTAAATCTGCATCTTTTAATATCCAAAATGCTTTTTCACAAAATTGTTTATGCCTTCGTTTGACCAATGTCGCAAGTGCTTTTACATTACCAGATTGATATTCTAAAACCAGAATTCCATCAATTATAGCTTCTTTTATATTCATTAAATAGCTCTCACTTATATTAAAGACGGCAACAAATTAAAAAGGTTCAATTTATTTTTTTTTGAAGTTCCTTAAAGATAATTTATTTAAGATAGATGTTTATTTGTTGCTATTATTATTTTTGCAGGATGTCAAGAAGAAATAAAAAGCAAATCTTTACAAACATAGAAGTGATCGATGCAGGTGCTAAAGGAAAAACCATAGCCAAAGCACCTGATGGTAAAGTAATTTTCTTGCCCAATGCTGTTCCAGGCGACATTGTAGATATTCAGACCTTCAAAAAAAGAAAAGCATATTATGAAGGCAAAGCTATAGCATTTCATAGGCTTTCAGACAAACGTACACAACCAGTTTGTGAACATTTTGGAACTTGTGGTGGCTGTAAGTGGCAGGATATGGCCTATGAGCATCAATTATTTTATAAACAAAAAGAGGTTACTAATAATATAACAAGATTAGGTCATTTAGAATTACCTGAAGTTACTCCAATTCTGGGTTCTGAACAGCAATATTTTTATAGAAATAAAATGGAATTCTCTTTTAGCGATAGTCGTTGGTTGACACAAGAAGAAATCCAATCGGATGAAGATTTAGGAGATAAAAATGCATTAGGTTTTCATATTCCAGGTATGTGGAACAAAATTTTAGATGTCAATAAATGTCATTTACAAGCTAATCCTTCAAACGCTATTCGAAATGCTGTAAAACAGTTTGCGGTTGATAATGGTTTAGAATTCTTCAACACAAGAAACCAAACTGGGTTTTTAAGAACCTTAATGATTAGAACATCTTCAATTGGAGAAATCATGGTTCTAATTCAATTTTTTAAAGAGAATAAGATAAAACGTGAACTGCTCCTGAATTTTCTTTCAGATACATTCCCAGAAATTACTTCATTACAATATGTTATTAACGAAAAAGCCAACGATACTATTTACGATCAGGATGTGATTTGCTACAAAGGGCAGGATCATATATTTGAAGAAATGGAAGGTTTAAAATTCAAAATTAATGCAAAATCTTTTTACCAAACAAATTCTGAACAGGCTTATCAATTGTATAAAATAGCACGTGAATTTGCAGACTTAAATGGCAAAGAACTGGTTTATGACCTATATACAGGAACTGGTACTATAGCACAGTTTATAGCAAAAAAGGCCAAGCGTGTAGTTGGTGTAGAATCTGTTCCAGACGCTATAGAAGCTGCAAAGGAAAATGCACAATTAAATGGTATAAAAAACGTTGAGTTTGTGGTTGGAGATATGAAGAAGGTATTTAATGATTCATTCATTAAAGCCTATGGAGAACCAGATGTGATTATTACAGATCCACCTCGAGATGGCATGCATAAAGATGTTGTGCAGCAACTATTAAATATAGCACCTTCAAAAATCGTATATGTGAGTTGCAATAGCGCCACTCAAGCAAGAGATTTGGCATTAATGGACGATTTTTATAAAGTAACTAAAGTTCAACCAGTAGATATGTTTCCGCAAACTCATCATGTAGAAAATGTTGTACTTTTGGAACGAAGATAATTTAACTATGAAGAAAACATTAAGTTTGTTTCTGCTGTTTATAGCTTTATTAAATTGCGAACGTGACGACATTTGTCCAGAAGCTACACCTACAACTCCACATTTAATTATTAGGTTATACGATATCTCTAACCAAGAAAGCAATAAGAATGCCTTTAAAATAAGGATTCAAGGTATTGGTAATTCTGAAGTTTTAGAAAATTATAATGTTGTAACTACAGATTCTATTGTCTTGCCTTTAAAAACTGATGCTTCCGTTACTGAATTTAGTCTTCATAAAGATTATGAATATGATGATAATGGCACGCCTGGAGATACAAGTGATGACATAATTTCTGGGAATGAAGATATTATCACCATTACTTATGCTACCAAAAAGGAATATGTTTCTAGAGCCTGCGGTTATAAGACCATTTTTGAAAATGTTATAGTCACACAAGAGGATGATGGCGATAATTGGATACAACTCATACAATCTGTAAATGATAATTTAACAGTAGAAAACGAAAATGCTGCACATTATAAAATATTTCATTAAGAATTTTGCTTTCATAATTCTGTTTTGTGCTTCAATGAATGCACAGAATGATAGCATTGTTAGTTCAATTACTGATTCCGTAAAAGCTGAAACCGATTCCATTAAAATTCAAAATAAATATGGATTAAGAATTGGAGCCGACGTAAGCAAGCTAGTGCGTTCATTTATAGATGATGACTACAAAGGCTTTGAAGTTAATGGAGATTTCAGATTGACCAGAAAGCTTTATCTAGCTGCAGAAATAGGCACAGAAGAAAAGATCACAGATACAGATTATTTGAAAGTTACAACAACTGGAAGCTATTTAAAAGCTGGTGTAGATTATAATTTATATAAGAACTGGTTAGACATGGAAAACATGATTTATAGTGGATTTCGCGTTGGCGCTAGTACATTTAGCCATACATTAAACGAATACTTAATATATTCTCAAGACCAATATTGGACACCACAATTGTCATCAGATACATCTGAAGATTTTGATGGTCTAACAGCTATATGGGCTGAAATTGTTTTCGGTATCAAAGCAGAGGTTTTTAATAATCTATACGTTGGATTAAATGTGCAGTTTAAAGGTTTGATTACTGAAACTGAACCATCAAATTTCGAGAACCTTTATATTCCTGGATTCAACAAGACATATGATAGTGGTGGCTTTGGTTTTGGTTTTGGATATAACATTTCTTATTTGATTCCTATATATAAAAAAGATAAAACTTTCGCTGTAGAAGAGTAACAAAAAATTCTGTATCTTTTCCATGAAAATTACAACTTCAATGGATAAAGAGGCTATTTCTGAATTGCTTGAAACAAAAAGGCTAGATTTATATAATTGGATAGCAAAGCAAGACGATAATAAATGGGAAAGTGGTCCTGAAAATAAGTGGACCACCGGACAACAAATTCTTCACCTGCTTCAAAGTATAAAACCACTTAACAACGCTTTAAGTATGCCTAAATTTATATTGAGATATAAATTTGGAAAAGCAAACCGAGAAGTGAGAGATTACCAAATTGTTGTAAACAGATACCTTGAACGCTTAAATGATGTACCAAAAGGAGCTGTTTCTCCTTTCTCCAAAAATATGAAAGTTCCACCTTTAAAGGACAAGCAATATCTTCTGGATAGACTTCAGGTGGAAATAAAAAAACTAGAATATAAAACCACAAGAATTTCAGATAAGAATTTAGACTCCGTAATCCTTCCACATCCGTTAATGGGTAAAATGATAGTTCGTGAAATTATAATGTGGTCTGCTTATCATATAGAACACCACACGAAACAACTCATTGAAAATTACTAAACATGAAAAATATTACTCTTGCAATTTTTATTTTGTTCATTAGCTATGCTTTTGCCTTAAACTCCAAAAGTTCAAACCCAGCATTAGATTTTCTCAACTCTTTATCAATAGAACAAAAAGAAAAAGCACTACTTCCATTTGGGCATATCACTAGGCAAGAATGGCATTTTTTACCTGGAGCCATGTGGCCAAGAGCAGGAATACATTTGTTTGAATTAGACCAAAACCAAATAGCCTTATTATTTGATTTATTAAAAAATAACTTGAGCGAAACAGGTTATGATAAAACCATGAAGATTATTGATTTAGAAAATGTTCTTGCAGAGATGAGTGGTGATACAGACTTTAGGGATCCTGAAAAATATAGTATTGCCTTCTACGGAAACCCAGAAAAAGATAATGCATGGGCATGGTCTTTTGAAGGTCATCATGTGTCTTTAAACTTTACGATTGTTAATGGAAAAGTTACTATTGCTCCAAGATTTATGGGTGCAAGTCCAGCAATCATTCAGGAAGGTCATAGAAAAGGGGAAAAAACATTAGGGCAAGAAGAAGGACTTGGACTGATACTGATCAATAGTCTTTCTGATGAGCAAGTTCAAAAAGCTATTTTTCAAAAAGAATCATTTTTTGATATCGTTACCTCTAATGCAACCGAAGTCGGACCTCTAAGCAAAGTTGGAATTAAGATATCAGATTTAAATGACAAACAGCAAAACATTCTATGGGATTTGCTTGACGAATATCTTTCTACAATGCCAACGGAACTTGCTGAACAAAGAATGGAAAATCTCAAAACCGAAGAGCTCAATGACATAAGGTTTGGTTGGGCAGGCTCTACGCAACTTGGTAAGCCACATTATTACAGAATACAAGGCAAAACATTTTTGGTTGAATTTGACAATACACAAAGTAATGCTAACCACATTCACTTGGTTTGGCGAGATTTTGATGGTGATTTTGGTCGTGATTTAATAGCAGAACATTATAAGAATTTGAAACATTAACGAATAATGGAGGTAATTAAAAAGTTTTTGGAGGTAGAATTATTTAGTATTAGCGAATATAAATTAAGGATTTATAATCTTGCTATTCTACTTATTATTTTTCTTGTAACAAGATTTGTACTATGGCTAATTAAAAAAGCTCTTTTTAGAAAAACCAAATTTAGAAGACTGGACAGTGCTAATACTTATGCTCTTTTTCAAATAATTAAATACGTGCTTTGGGTAATTGCCATTTCTTTAGCTCTTGAATCTATTGGAGTTAAAATTACCGTTTTAATTGCTGGTTCAGCTGCTTTGCTTGTTGGAGTTGGGCTTGGTTTACAACAAACATTTAATGATGTTATTTCAGGAATTATCTTACTGTCTGAAAAGTCAATAAAAATTGATGATATTCTCGAAATTGACGGAGATATAGTGAAAATTCAATCCATTGGTTTACGTACATCTAAAGGCTTAAATCGAGATGATATTTCTATTATAATTCCCAATTCACTTATCACAACAAGTAAAGTAATTAATTGGAGCCATCAATCCAGAAAAACACGATTTAAAATTGATGTTGGTGTAGCCTATGGTAGTGATGTAGATTTGGTTATTAGAATTTTAGAGGAAAGTGCATTTGAACATCCTGACGTGTTTGATAGAGATCTTGTAGAAGGAAGATTATTAAATTTTGGAAATTCTTCTTTAGATTTTCAATTGTACTTTTTTAGTAAAAATATTTTTAGAATCGATAAAGCCAAAAGTGATATAAGAAGAACAATCAATAAAAAATTTAAAGAGAATAATATTACCATTCCATTCCCTCAAGTGGATGTGCACATGAAACCTGACGCAAAAAATAATTCTGATGAATAATATCTATAAAAGCAATTAGAAAATAATTTAATACTATTACACACATTTAATATTTAAGAATGAACGGTTATTTATTCGCAACATTACCTCTTTGGGCAATTTATTTAGGAATTGTTTTAATCATTATATTATCTGTTAGAGGTGGAATAGCATTTGCCAGATGGCGAAAAAAACATATTGAAAAAGAAGATGATTCTTCAATCAATACTATAGTAGGTGCAACTTTAGGTTTGCTAGCTTTCATGTTGGCATTTACCTTTAATTTGAGTTCTAATAGGTTTGATGCGAGAAAACAATTCTTGCTTGAGGAGGTAAATTCAATCGAAACCAGTTGGTTAAGAGCAGGCTTGATTGAACAACCCTTTAGTGACCAATTACAAAAAATGTTAGTAGAATATACTGAAGTCAGAATTTGGTTATTAGATAATCCAAGCAATGTACAAGAAGCAATAAGAAAATCTGAAGACCTACAAAATACCATTTGGTTATTGCTAACTACCATGACAAAAAACAATATTGGTGATTCAAGGATTAATGCATTATTGATTGATTCGGTAAATAATATGTTCGATTATCAATCAAGGCGTATTGCAAAAGCATTTATTGATCGTATTCCAAACCTGATTTGGATTGCCCTTTTCGCGCTCATTATCATCGCCATGTTTGAAGTTGGTTATTTACTTGGGAAATCTGAAAAATCCAACTGGGTTATGGTGTTAGCCTTGTCTATGGCTTTTTCGGCCATTATTATCATTATAGTAGATCTAGATAGCTCAAAAGGAAATATTACGGTAAACAATCAGGCATTGTTTGATATGTATGATCGGATAAAATAAAATGACAGACCACAAAAGTCTTTACAGAATAGCACTCTTACTTGCTATCATTACCATTATTTACAATGTGGTAGAAGGTTTCATCTCTACCTATTTTGGATATGAAGATGAGAGCCTTGCATTGTTTGGTTTTGGTATAGACAGTTTTATAGAAGTCATCTCTGGTTTAGGCATTGCACACATGGTGTTAAGAATACAAAACAATCCAAACAGTAATAGAGACAACTTTGAAAGAACAGCATTAAGAATTACCGGTGTTGCCTTTTATATATTGGTTTTTGGACTTGTTATTACAAGCGTGTATAATATCTGGACTGGTCATAAACCAATCACTACATTTTGGGGTGTTGTTATTTCTGTAATTTCTATTTTGGTGATGTGGATTTTGGTTTTCTCTAAAAGAAAGGTTGGCAAACAACTTAACTCCGAACCTATTCTGGCAGATGCCAACTGCACTTTGGTTTGCATCTATATGTCTATCATTCTACTGGTAAGTAGTGGTATTTATGAGCTGTTTCACATTGGGTATATTGATAGTATTGGTACTTTGGGCTTGGCGTATTTTGCATTTAACGAAGGCAAAGAATGTTTTGAAAAAGCCAATTGCGATAAATATTGCTCTTGTGATGATTAGTTTTAATTTTGGTATTTCGCCTTTTTACTGCCTTCGTACATTTCGTACTTTACCAAACGTGCTTCCAGCTTGGCATTAAAGAGTTTTATCTTTCGGGAAGGTCTTAAGCCAACATGTTTTAAAGCTTCCAGATTAGACGTGATAAACCAGGCATTAGTATTTGGGTAGCCTTGTTTCAAAGTATCACCAATATCTTTATAAAAGGCTTCCATATCTAAATCCAATCGCTCTCCATAAGGCGGATTGAAAACCATGTGCAGCTTCTCCTCGCCTGCTTTTTGGGTTTTAAAGAAATCTTCATGTTTTATGGTTATAAACTCATCTAGATGAGCGTTTTTTATATTGGCTTTAGCTTTACTCACAGCACTTGGCGATTTATCATAACCAATGATCTTATGATGAAAATCTCTGGTTTTTTTTAATAAAGATTCCTCAATGGTTTCAAACAGATCGACATCCCAATCCTGCCAACGTTCAAAGGCAAATTCTTTGCGCATCAAATTTGGCGGAATGTTACAGGCTATCATAGCAGCTTCAGCCAGAATGGTTCCACTACCGCACATGGGATCCATAAAATCAGATTGTCCATCCCAACCAGACAACATCACCAAACCAGCGGCAAGCACTTCGTTAATTGGTGCAATATTGGTTGCTGTTTTGTAACCACGTCTATGCAAGGATTCGCCAGAAGTGTCCAAAGAAATCGTACAAACCTGCCTGTCTATATGCACATTGATCTTTAAATCTGGAAAACGCAAATCTACATTTGGTCTTTCTTTGGTGGTATCACGAAACTTATCTACAATGGCGTCTTTGGTTTTTAGTGCAATATATTTGGAATGTGTAAAAACATTAGAATGTACAGTGGAGTCTATAGCCAATGAGCCTGTTGGTTTCATATATTTGTCCCAAGACATTTTGTAAACCTGATCATACAAATCTTGCTCACTTAAAACACGGAAAGTTTTAATGGGTTTTAAAATTTTAATGGCAGTTCTTAAGGCTAGATTGGCTTTGTACATAAAGCCTTTGTCGCCAACAAAACTAACATTACGAACTCCAATTTTTAAATCTTGAGCGCCTAACTGTTTGAGTTCGTTTGCCAGTAATTCTTCAAAGCCAAATAATGTTTTGGCAACCATGTTAAAATTATTCTCCATTGCAATCACAAAATAGATTGCAAAAATACAGTATTTTTGTAGTGTTACACGCGCATATATGATAAAAGAGAAAACATCGTGGTACGCTTCATGGTTTGATACACCTTACTACCATATGCTCTACAAAGAGAGAAACCAATATGAAGCACGAATGTTTATGGATAATCTGACCAGCTATTTAAATATTCCTGTTGGCTCCAAAATATTAGATCTTGCCTGTGGAAGAGGACGACATTCCAGATATTTAAACTCTATTGGATACGATGTTACAGGCGTTGACCTATCTATAAACAGTATTGCCTTTGCCAAACAATTTGAAAATGACACACTTCATTTTGAAGTTCACAATATGTGTAAATCTTATAGTGAACAGTTTGATGCGGTTTTTAATCTGTTTACCAGTTTTGGGTATTTTGATAAAGAGGAAAACAACTTAAAAACCATTCAGGCCATAAAAGCCGATTTGAACGAGTCTGGTTTTGGTGTTATTGATTTTATGAATTCTAAACATGTAATTGATACGTTGGTTCCTGAAGACACAAAAACAGTTGAAGGTATTACGTTTCATCAAAAGAGATATTTGCAGGATGGTTATATTTTTAAAGACATCCGTTTTAATGCAGATGGCAAAGATTATAGTTTTCAAGAACGTGTAAGAGCCTTTACTTTAGAAGATTTTGAAACACTTTTTGAGCAAGCTGAAGTACATTTACTGGATGTGTTTGGCGATTATAAATTAAACCGCTATGACGAAAAAACGTCTGAACGACTAATCATGATTTTTAAATAAATGACAGCGATTATACTTCCAATTATTTCAGTTCTTCTTGGGTTTTTATTAGTCCTGATTTTTAAGCCATCACAGCAAAGTAATTTAAAACTACTATTGGCTTTTAGCGGTGCTTTTTTATTATCAATAACTGTTTTTGATTTTTTACCAGAAGTATATCAGCACCAAGGTAAACACGTTGGTTTGTTTATCATGATTGGTATTTTGTTGCAAATCATTTTGGAATTTTTATCTAAAGGTGCCGAACATGGTCATTTGCATTTAGATAAGAACTCGCAGGTTTTTCCTTGGTTATTGTTTATCAGTTTAAGTATTCATTCACTCTTGGAAGGTATGCCAATAGAAGCACATCATAACCTGATTTATGGTGTTGTGATACATAAGTTACCAATTGCCATTATTTTATCAATCTTCTTTTTGGCATCACAATTAAGCAAAGTTAAGATTGCATTCTTTTTAATTCTGTTTGCTTTGATGACACCGCTCGGTGTAATTTTGTCAAATCAATTGGAATTCGTTCAAACTTATTACACACAAATTTCTGGATTGGTAATTGGTATTTTTCTTCACATTTCAACTATTATTTTGTTTGAAAGTAACGCAGGACATAAATTCAATCTTACAAAATTACTTACCATTGTTATGGCTGTGATTATTGCCTACATTATATAATGTTCAGTAAAGAAGAATCTAAACACATACGAGAAGAATTTTGGACGAGCTTTGGGAAATCGTTTCCCAGAAAATGGATTTTGTATAATACCAAAATAAAGGGTTTGTCTTTTAAATTTCATTTTGATGTAAAATCTGCTTTAGTGGCTATAGATTTGGAAGACGACCTAGAAAACCGAATCAATTATTGGGAAAAACTGTTGAACTTAAAATCGATCTTAACCGAAGAATATTTACCAGATGCCATATTTGAAGAGGTTTATTTTTTAGAAAATAGTAAAGAAATCTCTCGTGTATATGTTCCTTTAAATAAAAAAGTCTCTATTCATAATAAAAATACTTGGCAAGATGTAATGGTGTTTTTCAATGAAAAAATGACCTTGTTTGAAGCTTTTTTGGAAGAGTATAAAGATATTATTAAAGGGTAATTTTTTTCTCCATTACATAGTCATCCATAACAAAACCACCACCTATGTCCATTACTATTGGACCTTTATTTATAAACCCAATCCTTTCATAGAACTTTCCAGCACTGTTATGTTTGTTTACCGTAAGTCTAATGGTATTTAGCCCTTCAGCTTTTGCTTTACTTTCAATAAAAGTAATTGCACCTTTACCTATATTATTACCTCTATAATCAAATGAAACATAAATTTTACTTAAAAACAATACGCTGCCTTCTTTAAGTATTGAAAGATACCCAACTGGTGCTTCCTCAAAGTAAATAATATAATATTGATATCCTTCTTTAATTTGAGATGTTATAGCTTCAACAGATTGAAACTTGTTAAGCATATAATCAACTTGATCTAGCCCAATTATAGGTATATAATGTTGGCGCCAAATACTATCTGCCAGTTGCTCTATTAACAAATACTCGTTGGTGTTTGATGCAATTCTAAAATCTATCATATTTAGATTATATATTTAAATATCATAAAAAAATGACAAATCGCACCACCAAGTACAAAGAAATGCCAGACAACATGATTGTACGGAATTCTTTCTATTACATAAAATACAATGCCTAATGTGTAGAACAGACCTCCTGCGAAAAGGAATAATATGGCATTGTATTCTACATTATCTGATAAGGCTGAAAAATCAAAAACAATCAACCAACCCATAACCAGATATAGAAGCGTTGAAAATATTTCGAACCTACCTGTAAAGAACAATTTGAGAATAATGCCAAATATAGCAATTCCCCAAACGGTCCAAAACAAAGGCCAACCTCTACTCTGCTCTAACGTAATTAATAGAACTGGTGTATAGGTACCTGCTATGAGAAAGTAAATACTAATATGGTCAACTATTCTAAAATAGTGTTTATGAAAATCTGGTCTTACAGAATGGTATAATGCAGAAGCTGAAAATAAAGTAATAATAGAAATGCCATAAACAATAACACTAAACAAACTCCAATCTGTTTTTTGAGTATTGTGTCGAATAAGTAGTATAAGCCCAACTATTCCTAATAAGGCACCAAAACCATGAGTTAAAGCATTTAATTGTTCTTCTCGCTTACTTTGATGTCTCATTTAAAGCAGTTTTTTCATTAGGCTTCAACCATTTTTCGGTAAGTTCAAAAAAATCAAATTCAATAGCAGGTTCCTGTCTTTCTAAAACACCACTTTGGAAATTACGCTGTAAAATATCCTCAATTAAGTAGTGTTCCTTTAAATTTTCAGGATCAAATTCTGTTTTCAGAGAAATATCAAACAGTTTTGCTGTATTGTTATACCAAAAAGCTCTCCATCCTGTTCGGAGTTCTTTAACAAGATCGAATGTTGTCTTACCTGTTTGTCTTTGAATCAATACAACTAATATCTGGCCTTCAGTTCTTGTTAATTTTTTAAGCTCGTCTGAAAACTCTCCTTCAATATATTTTTGAATTCTTTTAGTATATACTTTTTTATCACTTTTTTTTTCTAGAAGTTCAAGTCTTTCGTTGAGTGTCTGTAAACGTTCAGCAGCCAATTTGGCATAAGGATAAACCTTAATTGTTTTTCGTCTTAAGATGAGATAACGCTTTCGGTCTTCTTTACTATTAAACTGAAGTTTATGTAACAACATAACCTCATCTAGGTTGATAGTATTTGTAGCAATAGAATCTCCTTCTACCAAAATATAATCATACTCCAAAGAGTCTTGTTCGACTTCATTGACTTGAGCAAAACAAAGCATTGGAAAAATTATAAAAATATAGATAAAGTACTTCATATTTATACTTACAAAAAATCGATTCAAATTTAGTAATTTACATACTGTAAAACCTTAATTTCTTATTAATATTGCTATTTTAGTACAAATTTTTTACAGATGGCAAAGAAGAAAATATTGAATAAAAAATCACTTGACTTTTTAGAGAAATATCTAAATAATGCTGCTCCAACCGGATATGAATGGGATGGGCAAAAACTATGGATGGATTATTTAAAACCTTATGTCGATGAATTTATTACAGATACTTATGGTACTGCAGTAGGAGTTATAAACCCTAAAGCCAAATATAAAGTGGTTATAGAAGGTCATGCCGATGAAATTTCTTGGTATGTCAATTATATTTCAGACAACGGACTTATATATGTCATCAGAAATGGAGGTAGCGATCATCAGATTGCACCGAGTAAAATTGTAAATATTCATACAAAAAATGGGATTATTAAAGGAGTTTTTGGCTGGCCTGCAATTCATACACGTAGCCGAACAAAAGAAGAACCACCAAAACCTGATAATATTACCATAGATATTGGAGCCAAAGATAAGGCAGAAGTGGAAAAACTTGGTGTTCATGTAGGCTGCGTGATTACTTATCCTGATGAATTCCATATCCTCAATGGCGATAAATTTGTTTGTCGTGCGCTGGACAATAGAATGGGTGGATTTATGATTGCTGAAGTTGCCAGATTGCTGCATGATAATAAGAAGAAACTTCCTTTTGGATTGTACATTACAAATTCTGTTCAAGAAGAAATTGGTCTTCGTGGTGCCGAAATGATTACGCAAACGATAAAACCTAACGTAGCTATCGTCACAGATGTAACACACGATACTACGACACCAATGATTGATAAGAAAAAGGAAGGGCATTTGGAGATTGGTTTAGGACCTGTTGTTGCTTACGCACCAGCAGTACAACAAAAATTACGTGATTTAATTATTGATACAGCCGAAGAAAAGAAAATACCTTTTCAGCGTTCAGCATTATCTCGAGCAACAGGAACAGATACAGATGCATTCGCTTATAGCAATGGTGGTGTTGCCAGCGCCTTAATCTCTTTGCCTTTAAGATATATGCATACCACCGTAGAAATGGTTCACAGAGATGATGTTGAAAATGTAATTAGAATAATTTATGAAAGTCTTCTTAAAATAAAAGAAGGAGATACTTTTAGCTATTTTGAATAGTTTGACATTGTGAGATTTTTGTAAAAAATCGTGACAGTCGTATGAATCGATTTATAATATATCAGATTACCAAGTCAAATTCGTTCCTTGTAATGACGCTTATTATTAATTATGGAAGAATATCTTGATATCGTTACTAAAGAAGGTAAACCAATAGGAAAATCTGCACCAAAATCAGAAATTCATCAAAAAGGATATTATCACCATACAGCTCATGTTTGGTTTTACACTAAAAATAGCGAAGTATTGCTATCACAACGTTCGGCCAAAAAAGAGATTTGCCCTTTAATGTGGGACGTTTCTGTGGCAGGACATATTGATGCTGGCGAAACAGCAAAACAAGCAGCTGTCCGTGAAACCAAAGAAGAAATTGATCTTAAAATTTCTGAAAAAGATTTGCTGCAAATTGGTGTTTTTGAGTGTTTCCAATCGTATAAAAACGGCATTAAAGACAACGAATTCCACAATACGTTTATAGCAGAATTAAAAATTCCAATTTCAAATTTGTCTCCTCAAGTTGAAGAAGTCGAAGCCTTAAAACTTGTGCCATTAGAAGATTTCGAATGGTTAATTGAACATATTGGAATTGATAACCATTTTGTACCAGCAAATAAGGCGTACTACCAATTTGTGTTGGAACAATTAAGAAAATCTGTTAAATGAAGTTATTATTATTAGCTATTGCGCCAGTTTTTATCATCATTTTATATATCTACTTAAAAGATAAATATGAAAAAGAACCTAAAAGATTACTCCTGTATACCTTTTTGTTAGGTGCAATTGTGAGTATTATTATTTCTACAATACTCTATGTTTTTTCTAGTTATATTTTACCATTACCAGATAATTACAGTGTTTGGCAACAATTTATAAAAGCATTCTTTGTTGTTGCTTTGATTGAAGAGTTTAGTAAATATGTTATTGTTAGGTATTTTGCACAAACAAGAGATGCATTTAATGAACCTTTTGATGGCATTGTTTATGCCGTCATGGTTTCCATGGGTTTTGCTGCTGTAGAAAATATTATGTATGTGACAACTGGAGGTGTAAATGTGGCACTTGTTAGAGCATTTACTGCCGTACCTGCTCATGCAACTTTTGCTATTTTAATGGGATACTTTATGGGAAAAGCCAAATTTTCAAACAACAGAATTAAATTAAATTTAATAGGGTTATCATTAGCCATTCTTTTTCATGGTGCTTATGATTTCTTTTTATTCATCAACTTTGTTCCAGGAATTTGGATCGGTGCTTTTGTATCTCTGATTATTGGTATAATTCTCTCTCATCGCGCTATAAAAAAGCACCAGGATAGGTCACATTTTAAAATATAATAAAATTAATTACTGAAGTGAAGTTTCATACCTTCATGAGAAGCTGTAAAGCCAAGTTTTTCATAGAATCTTAAGGCATCAGGTCTTTTCTTATCTGTTGTGAGTTGAAGTAAATGTGCACCACGATCTGATGCTCTATGTATGGCCCATTTAAACATATATTCGCCAACACCTTGCCCACGACTGTCTTCACGAATTCGAACTGCTTCTATTTGCGCCCTTACTCCACCTTGATAGGTTAAATAAGGTATAAAGCTCAATTGCATTGTTCCAATAATAGATTTATCAATATCTTCAACAACAATTAATTCCTGATTTCTATCAGCATCAATTTGACTAAAAGCATCAAAATAAGATTTAGGCAAAGGTTCTTTATAGTCTTCTCTTATTTTACCGAGTTTGTCTTCAGAAATCATTCTGACAATATATGGAAGATCGCTTTGAACCGCTTTTCTAATATTCATGTTAGTGTTTATTGAAATTATTGACTCGTTCTAACCATTAGGTGTATCATCAAATGTAACGTCAAATTATAAAATGAATGTTATTCTTAACAAATATTTATGTTTCGGATTTTTGATTATCTTGAACAAAAAATTACTTATTGTTAGTCTTTAAATAAGCCTTTATCCAATCCTGGTACAATACGCAATGCATTTTTAAAATACACTTTTTTCAAGACTTCGTCAGGAAGATCTAATCCATACATTGCCCAAAAGGCATGATATTTTTTATGGTATGGGAAATACTCGTCTGCACTTTCCAATACTCTAAAATAGGTCGGGAATTCTTCTGGTTTCCAGCTGTCCTTACCAAAAAGGATTCTATCCTGATATTTAATAAAGAACTCGCGCGCAAATCGTGGTTGCCTTCCCAATTCGGCTATAATGGCTCCAATACCTACATTCATATTTGGCAATTCGTCTAAAAGTTTTCCAAGTGTTCCAAGATCATTAGCGTACCAACCCATATGTGCATTAATGAATGTTGTTTTTGGATTGTTCTTAAACATGTTATGTTGTTCTTTGATGATTGTTTCCCACGGTGCAGGATTATCATCTCCTCGCTTTCTACGAGGATGTGTCTTCAATTCCAACCAACGCTCATTGTTCTTATCAAAGGGTTTCCAAAAAGATTTTGGGTCTGCGGAATGGATCAACACTGGTACTCCCAGTTCTGCACATTTTTCCCATATAGGATGTAATCTTGGGTCATCAATTTTTAAACGTTTGCCATCACTATCCTTATTGTACATACCAAGACTTTTATACACTTTTAAACCTTTAGCTCCGTTCTTGACATCGTGCTCAAATTGATTAACTGTCTTTTCTATCCAACCTTCTGCTCCTGCACCTTCAAAGTCTATATTGGCAAAAACAGCAAAACGATTTGGGTAGTTCTCATTGACATTCTTTAATGCGTTTTGTAACTGCTCACCGCTACGTCCACTTAAGTTCACCATAATGGCCTCGTTGAGTTGATCCATATCTGCAATAAGCTCTGACAAGTCTTGAGTTGCCATACGGAATTGATGCCCATGGACATCTATAAAAGGAAACTTGGCTTTGTAGATGCTGTCTCCAGGAACTACTAATGTTGATTTTGGATTGTATTCTTCGAAGGTTAGGTCTTGAGCTTGCGTTGTAGTAATTGATATAAAAAATAAAACTATGATTAAGTTTTGAACTGACATTTGAAAATAATTTATTACAAGATGCTAAAATTAACAATATCCTTTTTATAACCTAGTCTTTTAGGACCTGTTTAACAATAATTGCTTTTATATGTATTCCTATGTCGTAGAATGAATTAAATATCAAGATGATATAAAGTATAAGTATATTGGCATTAAAAATAAAAAAGGTGAACAGTTGTTCACCTTTTTTGCCCCAAATCTACCATAAACTTAACCTACTTATGTTACGGTGGTCTAAATATATATATCTTGACAAAAGCAGAACAAAATTATCTATAAAAAACTCAAATAATTGTTGAACGGTAGAAATAAGTAATTATTAAACAGAATATTTAAAAAAAAAGAGCCACAAATAAATGTGGCTCAAGCAACATAAAATAAGTATTTTGGGGTATTTAGTTCATGGCTAAACGTATATAGGTATTATTTATTATTTATATCTATAACAGTTGATAGATGCAAAACACTACCATAACTATGAACTATTAGACCTACTGTTACATTTTTCAGTTAACGTGTAGATAATTATATTAGATCAATGTTTTTTGCTCAATATTCAATTAAATAACTACTAAATTCTTTTATAATAAATCTTGTGCGTAGTTTGACAGCCTAACAGAATTACCTTTGTATAATCAAATCTCCAATTAAAACTATAATAATAACTAGTATAATTTAATACTAGTAACTACCAAAATAATTTGACTAATTCTAATATAATCAGTATATTAGAGGCTACTCTCACACCATGTTTTGCCGAAAGTGTTTATAATTTAAACTTTTGAATTATGAAAACTTCCACCAGAAAAGAGCTCTCAAATCGGATGGTACAGTATGGCGCATTATCATTAGCCATATCTGGATTAACAGACGGCAACAGTCAAACACTTAATTATTTTGATATTGATGATGTAGGTGGACAATATGTTGTACATGTTTTTGATCTCAATGGTGATGGACAAGGTGATTTTAATATTAGAAATGTTGAATACCTCTATAACTATGTATATTACCGCAGCTATTTAGGCATCTGGCCAGCTCCTGGAAATGCAGTGTTGGGCAGTTCTGCAAATAGTTTGATTTATCCATTTGCATTAGATGAAGGTGAAATAATTAGTGCTGGTAATTCTAACTGGAAATCTAATAACTTTTACCAAACTCTGATATGGAGTTACTGCTATTCTAATAGTAATTGGTGTGGAGTGACCGATAAATATTTGGGATTACGATTTAATGACCTTTCTGCTAATACCTACTATGCCTGGGCAAGATTGGATGTAACAGCTGCGGATGATTGGGTACTTAAAGATTACGCTTTTTATGGGACTCCAGATACGCCTATCATGGCTGGAGAAGGTAGACTTGATATTGATGAAAACATCTTGAGAAAGGTAAAAATTATAGCTTTAAATAAAAGCATTGCCATTTATAATTTAACAGATATTACAAATTATAGATTGTTCAATATTACAGGACAGTCGTTATTGGAAGGTGTAATTGAAAACGACACTTATGTTATAGAAGCCAATACCATGTCTTCTGGTGTATATATTATTGAATTGAAAGATTTAAACACTAATGCTATAAGTAGAAAGAAAATACGTTTATAAAATATTTAACTAATATAGACTTTCCAGTATATAAATGCTAATCTTAAATTTATTTTATAGTTTTTAATTATTTAAATTACAATACTGTATAAAAGCATACCTAATTTAAAACTTAATAGTTTTGTATTGATTTTTTTTATAATTTTGATGCTATCCCTCTAAAACTAATTTAAATGAAAAACATTTACTGTTTGCTTAATGGTCATGACTTTAGGGTTACTAAAAATGTGACGTATCATATTAAAGAATATAAGTGTAAGCACTGTAAAGAAAAATTCACTACATCTCAATCTGGAGGCATTACTTCACTAACTCCAGAACGGAAAAACATTAATGCTATTTTAGAAAATATTCATTTGAAGAAAGTGAAGCGTCAATCTATTTTAATGAATTAAAAAAATAGTTCATTTAAGTAATTCTAACAACACATTATTCTTTTTATACATTAAGTGCTTTTTTTATGTTAATTAAATAGTTGCTAATCCTATTTCCATAAAGAATAGTGCCTTATTTGTTTGAATTTCACCTTCAATATCCTTATAACTTGTTTCTAATATATTTAAATATCCCCATTCTACCGGAAAAGAAATATTAGTGTTATCTGTAGGTGTTTTGAACAATAATGGTAAATTCTGATTAAAAGAAATTACTAATGTGTATACTTTATTATTATAAATTGTAATATTTGGGTTTACTGTGTTAAAATAATATGCTTCCCACCAGTCATTATAATAATATGTAGTTTCTGTTTTGTCTAATAATACTTGTCCTTCATCATCAATTAATACAATTCGTCCTATTGTATTTTCATTATAATAATCTGAACGCAAAAAAACAATTCCTTTCAAGTCTTCTTTTTGCAATTGTCCTAACATAAGTCTATCTGTTTTTAGCTCTGGAAACGGTGTAAAGTTCATGATATTAATAAACGATTACTTTTTTTGAGATCAACCAATTATCCACAATTTTCTCTAAAGTATGAAGTGGCATAGAACTGCTTAATAATATTAAATCATGAAATTCTTTCAAACTGAAAGTTTCACCTAATTCATTTTCACACTTTTTGCGTAGCTCTTTTATTTTAAGTTCGCCTATTTTATAAGCCAATGCTTGTCCTGGTCTTACCATATAACGCTCTATTGCCACAGTGGCATTCGCTTCGGTCACAGGCATATTTTCCATAGAATATGCTATAGCCTGTTCTCGTGTCCAGCCTTTTGTATGAATACCTGTATCTACTACTAAACGTACAGCCCGAAGCATTTCGTCTTCCAGTCTACCTAAATAATGATATGGATCGGTGTATAGACCTAATTCTTTTCCTAAACTTTCACAATACAATCCCCAACCTTCTGAAAAAGCACCAAACCCGGCTACCTTTCTGTACATTGGTATTGATTCTTCTTCAAGTTTTAATGCAATTTGAAAATGATGTCCTGGAATTGCTTCATGAAGAAATAAAGACTCCATACTGATATAATTATACTTTTTTGGATTAGGAATAGCATCATAAAAAATACCTGGTCTTGAACCATCTAATGAAGGCGAGTCATAATTTGCAGTTGCAGACCTTGCCAATGCTGGGTCTACAGGTCTGATTTCAAAAGGAGTTTTTGGTCTTACACCAAAATAAGAATCTACATAAGGTTGTATAATTTCCAAGGTTTGATAGTGTCTTGCAATAACCTCATCAATGGTATTGAAAGGATAAAATTGTTGATCTGTTTTAACAAAATTGAAAAAAGATTGTAAATCACCTTCAAAACCAGTCAATACTTTTATAGAATCCATTTCTGAACGAATTCTTTGCACCTCCTGCAGACCCAATTCATGAATCTCTTTTGGCGTTAAATCAGTTGACGTCCAATGTCTTACTAAATATTCATACTGTTCTTTACCACCTGGAATTGCATAAAGTCCGTCTTCTTCTCTGGCATGTTCTAAATAATCTTCGTCAAGAAACCTTTTCATTTCTTTGAATAGTGGAATCATATCAGATTCTATATAACTTTTATAGTCTTGAACAATTTCAAGACTGTCTTCTGAAGAAATGTTATCTGGTATTCTTGCTAGTGAAAAATAAAATGGATTTTGTTTTGGATTGCTAGTTATCCAATTATCAAATTGTGGAATCATTTTAACCACTATTTTTTTTGGAAGTGTTTTCTCTTCTTCTATTGCAATTTTCATTCTTGATTGAGCAGAAATCAACCACTTTTTAAAATCTTTTAACTTTAATAAAAAGTCGTTATAATTTTTTTTAGACTTAAAAGGTTGTGAGCCATCACCTTTTGCCAATTTTATAAATTCATGATGTGTGCTTCTGTGGTATTGATGAATTGGATGATTTAAAGACATTGTCCCAGGTTGTATACCAAGTTCTAATCCAGCTAAATTATCTTCAAGTAAATATTTAAATATATCAATTTCATTTCGGTCTTTTTCAGATAGACTCTCGAGGTCAATAACCTGTAATGTGTCTCTCCATTTTAAAAAAAACGCTTTCTTTTTTTGTAGATAAAGATCATCTAAATTATTATCCCATTTGTCATTATAACCATCGTAACCAAGACTTGTAGCTACATTAGGATTATAAATTAAATACTCTTTGAAGTAACCATCAAAGAATTCAGCAATATTGACCTGCTCTTTAAAAACAGGCTTTTTACTTTTTGAATTACATCCAAGTATGAACAAACAAAGACCAAAAAGGATAGCTTCTTTTTTCATATTTATTATTTATAAGATTTAAATTTTCAGGCCAGTTCTAACGCTATTCGCATCATTTCGTTATATGATTGCTCTCTGTCTTGAGAACTTGAAGCTTCACCTGTAATAATATTGTCGCTGACAGTAAGAATAGACATGGCTTTTCTACCAAAACGTTTTGCTAAAGTGAATAATATTTGAGTTTCCATTTCTACACCTAAAACACCGTGTTGTATCCATTTTTCCCAACGATTCGGTGTGTCGTCATAAAAAGTATTGGTACTAAAAACAGAGCCTTGATAGGTGTTTATATTTAGTTTTTTGGCTGTATTATATGCTTTTAACAATAAATCAAAATCTGCAGTTGCCGCATAGTGCATCCCTTCAAAATAGTGGCTATTAGCATCTGCATCTCCTGAAGCACTCATAGCTAAAATGACTTGTCCTAAACTCATGTCTTTTTGAATAGTACCACATGTGCCAACACGAATAAGTTGCTTGCAATCATAGGTGTTGATTAATTCGTTAACGTAAATACCTATACTTCCCATACCCATTCCTGTGCCCTGAATAGAAATTCGTTGTCCATTATAATGTCCAGTAAAACCTAACATTCCGCGAACATTATTGTAGCAAAAGGCATTCTCTAAAAAGGTTTCTGCAACATGTTTTGCACGTAATGGATCACCTGGTAATAAAACAGTTTCGGCTATTTCACCAACTTTTGCTTCTATATGAATACTACTCATGTATATTTTTTTTAACTAATATATAAAATTTGTTCTCGATACATTCTGACTTTCAGTATACTCGAACAGACACTCTAGGCTCCATAAGGAATCCAAATATTTTTTATTTGACTCGCATGACGTAGAAACTCTTCACCTTCACCTTGCTCTTTATCCATCCAGTCACGATACTTACCATTGTTGCCCCAAGTACGTTTCATATTATCTGCAGACAAATATTCTATATCTTTTAAACCGGCTTTATCTCCAAAATACCAAATGGCATCTACATCATCATGTTTTGCTAAAACTTGAGCCAGTTCATCTTTTTTACCTGTAACAATATTGACTGTTCCTGCTGGCACATCAGAAGTTTCTAATATTTGATAAAAGTCTGTTGCAGATAATGGAGCCGACTCCGAAGGAATTGCGATAACATTATTACCCATAGTCATAGCTGGTATAACGGTAGAAATGAAGCCTAACAATGGCGATTCGTTAGGACAAACAATGGCCATAACACCAAGTGATTCTGGCATTGCCAATGTAACATTTTGTTTTACCGTATGATGAACCAAACCATCATATTTATCTGCTAAAGCAGCATAGGTATAAATACGCTCTATAGATTCATCAACTTCTTTTAAAGCCTCTGTTTTACTACAATTGGTCATTTGCACTATTCTATTTGCAAATTCTTCTTTTCTAATCGCTAAATTTTCGGCAATATAATACAATACCTGTGCCCTTGCATGGCCTGTCATACTTCCCCAAGTGCTGTTAGCATGAGCAGCCTCTACTGCATTTCTAATGTCCTTTCTGTTTCCAGTTGACACTTCACCTATATATTCTCCATTTGCACTTTTAATCACCGTGCTATATCCTCCATCAGGTCTTACTTGTTTACCACCAATATACATTTTGGTCGTTCTGTCTATTCCAGTAACGTGTTGTCCATTAGTAGAAGGTGCTTTTAAATCTTTTGGTTTTTTGACAACTGGTTTATCTGAAAACTTTTCATGAATACGAGGTTTCATATACTCGTACAAGCCTTCCTTGCCTCCTTCTCTACCAAAACCTGATTCTCTGTAACCGCCAAAACCAGCAGCTGCATCAAATACGTTGGTACAGTTAATCCAAGCTACACCGGCTTTAATTTGAGGTGCAATATCTAAAGCTAAATTGATGTTTTCTGTCCAAATGCTACTAGCTAAACCATAACGTGTGTTATTTGCTAATTTGACTGCTTCTTTATGGGTCCTGAAACTCATAGCGACCAATACAGGGCCAAAAATTTCAACTTGTGCAATGGTTGACGATGGACTAACATCTGTAAACATGGTTGGAGGATAAAAATAACCATCTTGTGGACAAGCCCAAGAAGGCTGCCACAACTTGCTACCTTCATCAACGCCTTGTTGTACAAGTTCTTCGATGGTTTTAAGTTGAACTGGAGCAACAATGGCACCAATATCGATACTCTTATCCAACGAATTTCCAACACGCAAACTTTCCATGCGTTTACGAATCTTTTTATACAATTTTTCGGCAATACTTTCTTCAACTAACAATCGTGATCCTGCACAGCACACTTGTCCTTGATTAAACCAAATGGCATCAACTACACCTTCTACAACACTATCTAAATCTGCATCTTCAAAAACAATAAAAGGTGATTTTCCACCAAGTTCTAATGATAACTTTTTTCCTGTTCCTGCAGTAGCACGTCTAATAATCTTTCCAACTTCAGTAGAACCTGTAAAGGCAATCTTGTTCACATCTTTATGATCTACAAGTGTTGCTCCAGTTTTACCATGACCAGTAATAATATTAACAACACCATTAGGTAAACCGATTTGTTTACAAATATCTGCAAACAGCAATGCTGTTAAAGAAGTGAATTCAGCAGGTTTTAAAACTAAAGTATTACCCATAGCCAATGCTGGTGCGATTTTCCATGCTAACATGAGCAATGGGAAATTCCAAGGAATAATCTGTCCAATCACTCCTATTTCTTTATACTCTTTTAATTCTGTATCTCGCAATTGTGCCCATCCTGCATGATGATAAAAATGTCTTGCGACCAAAGGGATGTCTATATCTCTGGTTTCACGAATGGGTTTACCATTATCCATAGATTCTAGTACTGCAAACAAACGTGAATGTTTTTGAATTTGCCTTGCAATGGCATATAGATAACGCGCACGTTGATGGGCTCCAATATTCACCCATTCTGGTAATGCATCCTTTGCAGCCTTTACAGCCAGATTCACATCTTTTTCATTGGCTTCAGAAATTTCGGCTAGTTTTTCTCTAGTAGATGGATTGATGCTATCAAAATTTTCTTTCGAGCTAGGAGCTTTCCATTCGCCATTAATAAATAGTTGGAATTTATTCTTATGTGATTTTAAATAGTCTATGGCTACATCTGCACTTTCTGGTGCTGGTCCATATTCCATTGTTTCAAAAATATCTTTAATTTTCATTGTAAAATAAGTTATGCCATTGGGTGTCTGTATGATGCTGAATAACGTCCTGTAACATAATGTTCAAGCTGACGTTCTATATCTCCGAGTAAACTACTGGCTCCAAATCTGAATAAATCTGGATTGAGCCAATCGTTTCCTAATTCTTCCTTAATTAATACCAACCAATTTAAAGCATCCTTGGCTTTACTGATTCCTCCTGCTGGTTTAAATCCAACTTTATCTCCAGTTAACTCGTAATAGTCACGCAAGGCTCTTATCATAACCAAACTCACAGGAATTGTAGCATTTACTATTTCTTTACCAGTACTTGTTTTTATAAAATCTGAACCTGCCATCATACTTACCCAACTTGCTTTTGCGACTTTGGTGTATGTAGGTATTTCTCCAGTAGCAAGAATAGTTTTCATATGTGCTTCACCACATGCTCTTCTACAAGCAGCAACCTCATCGTAAAGGCCTTTCCAATCAGAATTTAAAACCAATCTCCTACTTACAACAATATCTATTTCTTTGGCTCCTGCCGCTACAGAAAGCTCAATTTGCTTTAGTTTTTCCTTTAAAGGAATATTACCAGCCGGAAATCCTGTTGACACTGCAGCAATAGGAATATTACTTTTACCTAATGCGCTCACTGCGTCTTTAATTAAATTATGATACACGCAAACTGCACCAACATGTATATTGGCATCTTGCATTCCCATAGCTACCAATAAATCTTTACGGACTGGTGCTTTGGCTTTAGCACAAAGTCTGTAGACATTGCTTCTGGTGTCATCTCCTGCTAAAGTTGTTAAATCTATACATGTAATTGCTTTAAGAAGCCATGCCGCTTGCCATTCTTTTTTTATAGAACGACGACCACTTAATGTAGCTGCTCGTCTTTCTACTGCACTTCTATTGATATTAATATCCTTAAACAGTGTTGCATCAAAAGGGATGCCGTCATTGCGTTGATGCATCATAATGTGATTATTGGATTGTATATGGTTTACTTTTAATTTAGAATTTGCCATATTATGTATTTTGTGTTGATCATATAACGGTTAAAAATACAAATTTCCGAGAGTACTATGTCAATGTTTTAAGTATTAATGGTTTTGACACAGGTTTGTCCTCACCAATTTTATAAGCTAAATCCATGTACTCCATTGCTTTTACAAAGTTAGCTTGATTATTAGAATACAGCATGGCTAGGACTTCACCTTTCTTAACAAAATCTCCAATCTTTTTTTTCAATAGTATACCAGCACCATAATCAATAGTACTGTTTTTTGTTTCACGTCCTGCACCTAACTTAACAGAAGCTAAACCAATATCCAGAGCATTTAATTCGGTTATGTATCCATCAAACTTACTTTTATATGACTCCGAATATTTAGCATTAGGTAATAAACCTGGCTTTTCTAACATGTTTATTTCTCCTCCTTGTGATTTTACAAATTCTTTAAATTTTTCATATGCTGCGCCTGACAAAATTTGATCTTTAAGCTTTTTAATTCCTTCTACTCTATTTTTGACAACTTTTCCTAATACCAACATTTCACTTCCCAGTTCTAAACAAAGATTTGTTAAATCATCAGGACCATTACCCTGCAATGTATCAATCGCTTCTTTTACTTCCAATGCATTTCCTACTGCATACCCTAAAGGTTGACTCATAGCGGTAAAAAATACTGAAACCTTTCTGTTCATTTTTGAACCTATACCAATCATAATTTTGGCTAATTCTTCAGCTTCCTTTGTTGTTTTTATTGATGCACCATAACCTACTTTAATATCAATAACTATGGCTTCGGCTCCACAAGCTAGTTTTTTACTCATAATACTAGAAGCTATTAGGGATAAGTTTTCAACCGTACCAGTTACATCACGTAGTGCATAAAGCTTTTTATCAGCAGGAACTAAACTTTCATTCTGTCCGCAAACAGCGATTCCATGTTCCTTTACTTTATTAATAAACTCCTTACGAGTCATATCAACAGACAGACCTTTAATCGATTCCAATTTATCTAAAGTTCCACCTGTATGACCAAGTCCTCTACCAGACATTTTTGCCACAGGCGCACCAGCTGCTGCAACCAATGGGGCTAGAACCAAGGTAGTCTTATCACCAACACCTCCTGTACTATGCTTATCTACTTTAGTTCCTGGTATTTCTTTTAAGTCAATAAGTTCTCCTGAACGCATCATGACATCTGTAAGATTGGCTGTTTCTTCCTGATTCAATCCTTTAAAATAGATAGCCATTAAAAATGCTGAAATCTGGTAATCAGGAATTTCTCCAGAGATAAACCCTTGAATAATGGTTGTATATTCTTCTTTGGACAAAACTTCTCCACTACGTTTTTTTATAATTAATTCTACCATAATATTAAAATATAAATGTATGGAATTTAATTAGTATTTATTTTGATAGATATAATTCATATCTGGTTTTTCGGTAAAGTAATAATGCACCCAAATGTATATATGACTAAAAAGCGCAACGAGTATTGCTGCTTTGGATTCATAAAATAATCCAGGTAAATAGAAAGCCAAAAACGCGTATGTGTACATTCCGTTACGTGTGTATTTGAAGATTCCTTTTTTAACCAATGGAAGTTTTCTTACTTCAACATCAAAATGATCTAATCCTGCCGCCCTTTTGAATCCAAAATACCGCTTTACTGAATAAAAGGCGTAAATTGAAATAACCGATATTATAAAAATCAAAACGGATTTAACATAATTGTTAAGATTGAATGTATATCTGTTTGAATTTGCCAAAAAAATTAAAAATACGATTCTGATAGCAAATAGAATAAAAAAATCAATGAGGTATATCTTAAATGCATGTTTTCCTATTATTTTTGTTAAACTATTGTAATACAATTCACTACGCCAACATATTAAAACATATACTTGATGTACAATAGGGATAGAAACGGCCCATAAAAACCATGCTTTTGTTTTAACGTTCCATAAACTTCCAAATAGGATTTCTTTGTCTATTTTTAAAGTAACATAGATGCCTAATAGTAGTAAGGCTAAACTTAAAAAATGCCATAATTGTTTTTCTAAAAGTTTCATGCTTTAAAAAATACGTCCGTAATAATTTAAATCCACTACTCTGCCTTTTGTTGTTACATAGTCATTTCTAATTGTTCCTTCAAGTTCGAAACCATTCTTCAACGCAACCTGAATGCTTCCAACATTTTCACCATTTGCTCTGCATAATAGCTTTTTGAAATGGTGTTTTTCCACAATATAATTTACAACAAAACCTAAAGCTTTTGAAATGATTCTTTTGCCCTGATATTCTGAATCTATAAAATATCCTATTTCAGCCTTCGGAACACGCCAATCTATATTTTTAATATCAATTAGTCCTATGTATTTGTCTTTTTCTTTATTTAAAATAATGTAAGGAAAATAAGTCTTATCATTAATTCTTTGTTCTGTCTTTTGAAAGAATTTTTTAGTATCTGCCAAAGATTTATTTTTTGATAAAATCCCTGCAAAATAATCTTCAAGTCTGTGCTTGTTGTTATCAATAAGTTGAAAAAATAATTCAGCCTTCTGAAAATCTAAATCTACAATACTAAAATGATCAAAATCTTTATTCATTAATAAATTACTGAAGTTTATAGTATCAAATTTAATAATAATTAGATAGCTTATTAGTATTCAAAACTTCAAATTTGCTCTGTTAAATTCCCTTACATTTGTTCAATGCAAAACAAAACTTCGTTTGAGTTTGAATTTATAGCGTTAATGGCATCTCTAATGTCTATTGTAGCGCTTTCTATTGATGCACTATTACCAGCATTACCTAATATTGCTTCAGATTTAGGGCATTCCAATTTACAAGACACGCAATTGCTTATCACCATGATATTTTTAGGTCTTGGTTTTGGGCAACTCATTTTTGGGCCTTTGTCAGATAGTTTCGGAAGAAAGCCTATTGTCTATTTTGGTTTTGCGTTATTTATAATCGCATCTATTATTTGTGTGACAACCAAAGATTTTAATATGATGATTCTTGGTCGCATTCTTCAAGGTGTGGGATTGGCATCTCCAAGAACATTAAGTATTGCCATCGTTAGAGATTGTTATAGTGGTGATTATATGGCTAAAATACTTTCTATTGTTGTTATGGTCTTTATTTTAGTCCCTGTAATTGCACCAACATTAGGGCAATTTTTAATCACATACTATAGCTGGGAATCTATTTTTTACGTTAATCTGATATTCGGTTTAATTGTAATGATTTGGTTTTGGAAACGGCAACCTGAAACGCTTTTAAAGCAGAGACGTATTAGATTTACAGGAAATCTGTTTATCAATGGAACTAAAGAGTTTTTTAGACATAATGATGCTATTGCATTTACTTTAATTTCTGGATTTATTACTGGCTCTTTTATGGTTTATTTGAGTACATCTCAACAAATCTTTCAAGAACAATACAAACTAGCTGATATGTTTCCTTATATTTTTGCAAGTTTGGCTATATCAGTTGGATTGGCAACGTTTTTAAACAGTAGATATGTAGTCAAGTATGGCATGTGGCGTATTGCTTTTACCGCAGCAATTGCCTATTTTTTAATTTCTATTTTGTATGTCATCCTTTTTTGGTCTGGGAAAAACCCAAGTGTAACAATAGTGCTTACTTTTTTTGCTTTACAGTTCTTTTCTATTGGGTTTTTATTCGGAAACCTACGTTCTTTAGCTATGCAACCTCTCGGTCATATTGCTGGTATAGGCGCAGCAATTAATGGCTTTATATCCACGGTTATGGCGGTTCCAATTGCCAATTATATTGGAACTTTTGTAAAAGATTCGGTACTGCCCTTATTTATTGGGTTTTCATTTTTTGGGTTCTTGTCTATTTTGGTGTTTTTCTTATTAAGAGTAAATAGAGAACCTAGACAGGTTTAAAAAGAATGTGACAGCCTATTTCTGATAAAACTTCAAATATTTTCTATACGCAAAGAAGCCTATTAAAGCTACAATTGTAAAAGCTATAGCAATAATTTTAAAACTTGCTATTTGTTGTCCTGACTGATAAGAATGTAATCCGGATAAATAAAAGTTGACGCCAAAATAAGTAAAAAGTATGCTGGAAAACGCAATGATAGAGGCCAGATTAAAACCAAAACGTCCTCGTAAACCTGGCACCAACCTCATGTGAATTACAAAGGCATAAATCATAATACTTATTAGTGCCCAAGTCTCTTTAGGATCCCAACCCCAATAACGTCCCCAACTTTCGTTTGCCCACATACCTCCAAGAAAGTTACCAATGGTTAACATGACTAAACCAACAGTTAGAGACATTTCATTAATAATTGTAAGTTCCTTAACATTGAGCAACATTTTCTTTTTATTCTTTTCTGAAGTAAAAATCATAAGTAATAATGTGGTTACACCCAAAATCATACCTAAAGTAAATGGCCCATAACTTCCTACAATAACAGCAACATGTATCATCAGCCAATAACTGTCTAAAACCGGTTGAAGATTTGCAATAGCTGGATCCATCCAGTTCCAATGCGCTATCATCAACAACATAGACGTAACAAATGCTGTTGCAGCGATGGTTAAATCACTTTTGCGGCCAAAAATCAATCCAAAAAGCATCGTCGCCCAAGCTACATAAATCATAGATTCGTAGGCATCACTCCAAGGTGCGTGACCAGAAATATACCAACGCACAATGAGGCCTATAGTGTGTAAAGCAAACAATGCCAAAATAGCATATTTGAAAATTGAAATCAATAAGTTAACGTACTTACTTCTATCCTTAAAAATTTGGATTATAAGTGCTATAAATAAAAAAGTGCCTGCATATAAATACCAACTAAAAAGTTTTTTAAAAATATCATACTTATTATAAAGTACTTCAGCTTTAATCTTATCATCAGACAACATTATCTCACTTCCAAATTGATGTTGCGTTTTTTTAATAGCGTCTAAAAGTTTTTCTGCATCACTGTAATCTCCTGTTTTTTTCGCATCATTCAACGTAAACAAATACGCTTTAAAGCCACTATTTATAAAGTTAGCGTACAAAGAATCTTGGATGTTATAATTGCCAGCTCGTTTTTCGATTGAAGATATCCATGTATTGTTTTCATCATCAGGGATTGGGAAAATTTTCAATGTTCTCCCTTCAATAGCATTGTACAACAAATTAACACGCTGGTCAACTTCCTTAAATTGCATTTGGTAACCGCTGGGCACATTGGTTTTATAAGCATCTTCTAGATAAGGACCAAGCTTATACGCACCTGTATTCGTAAAAAAGTCTGCCAAAGCCAAATATTTTTTATCTGCATCTACACCTACCAAATGCCTGATAGAGTCTCCTTTTTTTGGAGTTAAATAAATAATTGGGACATTATACCACAATAACGGGCTTTCCTGAATGGATAAAAACACCTGATTGGCATCAAACCCTTCATAGGTGTCATGTTTACTTAATTTACGAAGTAGCTCTGACGCATAAGTATTTACCGGCATCATACGGCCACTTAAATCCTGAATGACCATATGACCAAACTTATCTGCGTGCTCCTTTGGTGTAATATTAGCCTTTAGAATAGAATCTATTTGGGCTTTTGAGGTTTGATTGTGTAAATGATTTTGATCTTTTTCTTGAGAAAATACATTTAGTCCAAAACATAAAAGTAAAATTGTAAGAAGTTTAGCCTTTTTTGCTTTTACCTTATTCAGTTGTTTTCTTAAATCTGCTGAACGCGTATTCTTTACAAATAAAATAGCCAGTAAACCAAAGTAGAGTAAAAAGTATCCTATATAGGTAATCCAAGTACCGTAAAAATCATGGTTTACTGAAAGTATTGTACCCTTTTCGTCAGGATCAAAACTGGATTGAAAGAATCTATAACCACGATGATCTAAAATATTATTCATAAAAATACGATAGTTATAATCGCCTTTTTCTTCATCAAAAACAGTAACATCACTTGAAAAGGCAGAATACCTGTTTTCAGTTCCTGGATAACGTTCGGCTACAAAATCATTCAACTTAATACTAAAAGGCAATTCCATCACTTTAGAACCATATCTAAACGCAAAATCCAAACCTCCAATGTGTATTTGTTTAAAAGCATTAATTGAGCCCTGTCCTCCTAAAACACCAACATGTTTGGTTTCTCCATTGGCTGTCACTTTAAGTACAATACCATCTTCGTCATTTTTAAGAATTTGAGATTTTTTTACTATGGCAAATTCTCCTTTTACTATTGGCTTTGGAAAGACCATTTGCATATTTCCTATGACATATCTTGAACGGAGATGCAATGGTTGTATACTATCTTTAACCAAGATTCCTGTGGCTTGTGTAGCCATAGTCATATACTCACCTTCAAACGGAGATTGTATAGTAAGGCTGTCTCCAGCATGCGTAATATTGATAGCGCCATGCGTTGGTTTATTTAGAGCAATTAAGACATTATGGATACTCTGTACTTGACCAACTTTAAGAAAATGATTATGTGAGCCTCCACCGCTTGCTTCAACTATCTTTAAGTATTCTTCACCATCTTCGTTTGGCACAATATCCTCTTCGGCACCACTAATAAAGTTGTCCAATTCTATGGTTACAGGTTGTCCATTATAATCTGTATTAACTTTAAAATGATTATTTAATCTAGGAGAAAAATCAACTTCACTTTCAATGGTTCGCCTCTGGTTTTTACCATTCACAACATAATCACCATCAATGTACGTTGTAATATAAGTTTTGATTGACAAAAATTTATTTTCAGTAGCGCCTTCACGAATAGACATGATGCCTTCGTAACTTATATATCTTGTTACAAAAGCTCCAATCAGAATTAAAATAAATGCCAAATGCAGTGTTAGGGTTGCCCATTTTTCTTTTTTATACAATCTAAATCTGAAAATATTACCTGTGAAATTTATAACAAAGAACACCATAATGGCTTCAAACCACCAAGCATTATAAATTAGGTTTCTGGTTAATGGTGTTGGCGATGTATCTTGACTTGCATCTAAAAATGTTCCTGTTGCCATGGCAGCAGCAAAAAGTATGAATAAGACTGCCGTAAGACGTGTTGAAAAAAGTATTTTGATAAGTTTGTTTTGCATGTTAGAATATCTCTAAAAATGGGTCGTGCAAATTTAGTGTATTTAGTTTATTTGGCTATGTTAAAAAGGATGAAAATTTTAAGTTATGTTGATCTTGCCTCAAAAATCTTAAGATATAAAAATGTTCCCATTTTTCTTGCTCTGCGTTTAGCATTTTCTGCATGATCACCTTCAAAATGTTCTTCAATGGTTCCATACCAAAGATTTAACCAAACACCAAAATGTAATTCTGTAAGACTATTGTTATTTTCTTTATCTACTTTAACATGGGCCTCAAGCGGATTACCATAATATTTGGTTTTTAAAAACAAACTGGATTCCCAAAAATTGGTGAGTCGTTCTAAATGTTCGTCCCAATCTTTAATTTTATCATTAAAAAAAGGACCTAAAAGTTTATCCTTTCTAACTTTTCTATAGAATGATGTAACCAATAAATATACATCTTCTCTTGTTTTAATATCTTTTCGCTTCATTGTTTACAAAGATACCTTAACAAACTTTTAAATCATACTTTACTTACTTATTTTAGCACTATGATATCAGTTGTGATTTTAGGCGCAGGAAACGTTGCAACACATTTATTTAAGGCTTTTACTAAATCTGATGAGGTACAGGTGAAAACTTGGTACAATAGAGATATTGATAAATTAAAATCCTATAAGAATGATGTCTATATTACTAACAATTTAGCGCTTCTAAAAGAAGCTGATATCTATATTCTAGCTGTTAGTGATGATGCCATTTCAAAATTGTCATCAGCTTTACCTTTTGAAAATAAATTCTTGGTTCACACATCAGGAAGCGTAAGTGTTCATACACTGGATAAAAAAAACAGACGAGGTGTTTTGTATCCAATACAAACATTATCTAAAGATGCTGAAATAGATTTTAGCAATGTCCCTCTATGTCTAGAAACTTTAGAAAAAACTGACTTAAAAACACTAAAAAACCTTGCTGAAGCTATTGATAGTCCATATTATAAAATTAGCACCGAGCAACGTCTTACTTTGCATCTGGTTGCAATCTTTATCAATAATTTCACAAATCAATTGTACAGAATTGGTCATGAAATAGCTGATGCCAAACATATTGATTTTAATATCTTAAAACCACTTATATTGGAAACCGCAAATAAAGTACAAAATATGTCTCCGTATCTAGCACAAACAGGTCCTGCTATACGAAACGATGAAAAAACCATAAAGAAGCATTTAAAGCTTTTAGAAAACGAAAACTATAAAGAAATATACCGACTACTAACCCACTCGATACAACAAACACATGGAAGAAAAAAGTTATAAGGAATACCTAGAACATATTACAACATTTATTTTTGATGCTGATGGCGTTTTAACTTCTGGCGCTGTTATGATTACAACTGCAGGAGAGCTTTTAAGAACCATGACCACAAAAGATGGTTTTGCTCTAAAGACCGCGACGCAAGCAGGCTTTAATGTTTGTGTTATTTCTGGAGGAACCAATGAAGGCATAAGAAAACGCTTGGAAGGATTAGGAATAAAAGATATTTTTCTGGGTGCTCATAATAAGATCGAACAGTTTAACACCTATATAGATATTAACCAAATTAAAGCCAAAAATGTTTTGTATATGGGAGATGATATACCAGATATTCCTGTTATGAAATTAGTCGGTTTACCATGCAGCCCTCAAGATGCTGTACCTGAAGTAAAAGCTATATCAAAGTATGTGTCACATAAAAAAGGTGGTGAAGGTTGTGCACGTGATGTTATTGAGCAAGTCTTAAAAGTACAAGGCAAGTGGAACGGAAATTTCGATGCTAAATATGATTAGTTTCTTAAACCTCATTCGCTGGAAAAATTTATTACTGATTGCCATAGTGCAATATTTAATAAAATACGCTTTACTTATACCATTTGGTGTTACCATAACATTAAACTGGTTTGGTTTTCTACTTTTGGTTTTAGCTACACTATGTATTGCAGCTGCTGGAAATGTGGTTAATGATATTTTTGATGTAGAAACCGATACTATAAATAAACCTGATAAGGTTATTGTTGGTAAAACCATCTCTGAAAAAAGAGCTTATAACTTTTTTATCATTTTTAATATTATAGGAGTTGGAATCGGATTTTACCTATCAAATCTTGTTGGTAAAAATGGGTTCTTTGCCTTATTTGTTATCATTTCTGCTCTACTGTATATCTATGCTAGCTATTTAAAACAAATACTTTTGGTTGGAAATATAATAATCTCTATACTAATTGCATTGAGTATTATTATTGTAGGTTTGTTTGAACTGCTTCCAGTCATCAATACACAAAATCAAGAAACACAACTTACTTTTTTTAAGATTATTTTAGATTACGCACTATTTGCTTTCATTATTAATTTCATTCGTGAAATTGCTAAAGACATTGAAGACATTGATGGCGACTATAAAGCAGGTATGAATACACTGCCAATAGCAATTGGTAAAGAAAGAGCAGGAAAAATACTTTTTGTATTGTCTTTAATACCACTAATCGCAGTGGTCTATTATGTATTTACCTATTTGTATAAACAACTTATCGCAACTGGGTATTTTTTACTTTTTATTATTGCTCCCTTAATTTATGTGAGTATTAAGTTTTTTAGTGCTACAACAAAAAAGGATTTTCACAACATTAGTAATATGCTCAAAATTATCATGCTGTTTGGTATGCTTTCTTTGTTGCTTTATAAATACATTCTGTTGAATTAATGTTAAAAGAAAAACTAAAAAACCATCATATAATTTTAGCATCAGGGTCACCTAGACGTCAACAGTTTTTAAAAGAACTTGATTTAGATTTTGAAATACGTTTAAAACCAGTTGTCGAAGAGTATCCTGAATGCCTTTCTCATTATGAAATCACAGATTATCTGGCACAACTAAAAGCATTACCATTTAAGGAAGAATTAAAAGAGAAAGACATTTTAATTACAAGTGATACCATTGTTTGGCATAATAATCAAGCACTTGGAAAACCCAAAGATGAGCAAGATGCCTTCAATATGATACAAAGCATGAGCGGTAAAGCTCATGAGGTTATTACATCAATATGTTTTACATCTGTTGACTATCAAAAAACAGTAAATAATATTACCAAAGTAACGTTTAAAGATTTAACGGACGTGGAAATTTGGTATTACGTAAAAACATTTAAACCAATGGATAAAGCTGGCGCTTATGGTATTCAAGACTGGATTGGTTTAATTGGTGTCACAAAACTGGAAGGTTCTTATTTTAATGTTATGGGAATGCCAGTACATTTGCTTTACAAAACAATATTAGAGATTGTAAACTAAATTCAATATCTTTAATTTTACTTGATCAATTAATTTTACTAATGAACAATTTTTTTACGAGATACCAAGAAGAATTAATACAATCTATTATACTACTTTTTATATTTTTTATTCTTTGGTACATTTTAAGGTTTTCAATAAAAAAAATAGGAAAAAAGAGCAATATCAATGATGCACGAGTTCATTTAATTATAAGGTATACTAGTGTAACGCTATTGCTAATTGGGGTACTGATAGAAGCATTTATTTTAGGAGCAAAACCCGAAGATTTGACGGTTGTTTTTTCATCCGTTTTTGCGGTATTAGGTATAGCATTGTTTGCAATTTGGTCGATTTTAAGTAATGTCTCTTCTGGAATTATTATGTTCTTCTCTTTTCCATATAAGGTTGGTGATAAAATACAAATTCATGATAAAGATTTTCCAGTAGAGGCAATTATTGAAGATATAAGGGCTTTTCATTTGCATTTAAGATTAGATAATGGAGATTTGGTGACTTATCCAAATAACTTAATGCTCCAAAAAGCAGTGACGCTTGTTGAAAAAGATGCCATTGAAGACGATGGTGCTGATGTAGTTTAAATTAAACAATTATGGCAAAAAAAAGAACGACTGCATATAAAAAAAAGCTAGGAACAGCTCCTGGTTCAGTTATTTACACTGGGAAAAAAGAATCACAAAAACTTTATATTGAATCTTTTAGCTATACCACCGAAAGTTTAGAAGAAAAGGAACTTTTAAACATAGAAGAAGCCTTTAAAGATATAACTTCTGAAGCTATTTCATGGATTAATATCAACGGTCTTAATCATACAGATGCCATTGAAAAAATTGGAGAACACTATAATTTACATTCACTTGTTTTGGAAGATATCGTTAATGTTGGCCAAAGACCCAAAATTGATGAATACGAAGATTACCTCTTTGTAGTTTTAAAAATGATGTATTACGACAAAGATGAAAATGTGATTTCAGAACAGGTCAGCTTTATTATGGGCGAAAATTATGTGCTTACTTTTCAAGAAGCAGAAGGAGATGTTTTTGATAGCTTAAGAGATAGGATTAGATCTGCAAAGGGTAGGATAAGAACTTTGGGGTCTGATTATTTGTTATATGCACTTATAGATTCTGTAATAGATCACTACTATGTAGTTATTGAAACTATGGGAAATAAAATTGAAGACCTGGAAGATAGTTTATTCAGTGGCTCTTCTGAAAAAGAATTAAGTCATCAAATTCAAGGTCTTAAACGCGAAGTTTTAAAAGTGAGACGTGCTATTTTTCCTTTAAGAGAAATTATAAGTAGAATAGAAAAAATAGAAAGCAAACTTATTAAAAAGAAAACACTGCATTTTTACAGAGATATTTATGACCACATCATTCAAATCTCTGAAAATATTGATATCTATCGCGAAATGATTTGGGGACTTATGGATATGTATATGACCAATATAAGCAACAAAATGAATGAAGTCATGAAAGTCCTTACCATCATAGCCACAATTTTTATTCCTTTAACATTTATTGCAGGTATTTACGGAATGAATTTCGATAATATCCCAGAACTGCATTACAAGTACAGTTACTTCATTCTTTGGGGTATCATGATTATTCTTTTTGTTGCAATGCTTTATTATTTCAGAAGAAAGAAATGGCTATAATACATCTAAAATGACATGTTGACATTTTAATATTTCCTATGAGTCATTTGGCATATTTTTTGAAAAATTGCTTGTAAAAGTATTGTGTAATTTCAAAATATAAGATGATGAAAACATTAAAGTTAACTCTATTGTTTTGTCTTTTATTTTTTAATTGTTCAGGGCAAGACAAATCAAAAACTAAAGAAAACAGCATTAAACCAAATGAAAACATACAAGTAAATAAGGAATATGACGAGTTTGGAAATTTAACAAAGTATGATTCTATTTATTCCTATAGTTATTCATCAAATGGAAAATTAAACGATAGTATTAAAATGCAATTTCAAAGCCATTTTAATAATCATTCTTTTTTTAATGATTCTTTTTTTGATGACTTTTTTAAACAAGACTCTTTAACTGGTCATTTTAATCCCAAAAACTTTTTCTTTGATGGTTTTACAAATCAAGATGATGAAATAAAAAGTATGATGAAACGTATGGATTCAATACAAGACCTATTTTTTAATCAATACCAAAGAAGCATTATTCCACCAGAATCAGAATAAAAACAATAAAACCAAAAAGATCAATTTGAAATCTATAAAGAGTTAAATAAAAATTAAAACCAGCACTATTGCTGGTTTCTTTTTTATATTTGGTTTTGAGCAATTAAATACCAACTATGCCGAAATCACTTTTTACTTTAATTTTATCAACCTTATCTTTAGCTGTTATATCGGCACAACAGCCCAAAAAACCAAATACTTCAGATATATATGAATCTATAAAAAAACTTAACTTTTTAGGTTCTGTTATGTACGTTGCAGCTCATCCTGATGATGAGAACACACGTTTGATTTCCTATTTTTCAAATGAAGTAAAAGCACGAACTGCCTATTTGGCTATTACTCGTGGTGATGGTGGGCAAAATTTAATTGGTCCTGAAATTAGTGAAGAACTTGGCGTTATTAGAACACAAGAACTTTTGGCAGCAAGAAGAGTTGATGGTGGTGAGCAACGCTTTACAAGAGCCAATGATTTTGGGTTTTCTAAACATCCGGACGAAACTCTTAAAATTTGGAACAAGAATGATGTTTTGAATGATGTAGTATTATATGTAAGGACTTTTAAACCGGATGTAATAATCAATAGATTCGATCATAGAACACCAGGAACGACTCATGGTCACCATACCAGTTCTGCCATGTTAAGTGTTGAAGCTTTTGACCTTGCTAGTAACAGAAATATATTTCCTGAACAACTAAAAGTTGTTGATACTTGGCAACCAAAACGTGTCTTTTTTAACACCACGTGGTGGTTTTATGGTAGTCCTGAAAATTTTGAAAAAGCAGACAAGAGCAATATGCTCTATTTTGATACAGGAGTGTATTATCCGCAAAAAGGCCTTTCTAATAACGAATTAGCCGCTATTGCAAGTAGTCAGCATTTATCACAAGGGTTTGGCAGAACAACAACTCGTGGAACTGAAAAAGAATATATAGAATTAATTAAAGGCGATTTTCCGGCAGATGGACAAAATCCTTTTTACGGAATTGATACCTCTTGGAGTAGAATAAAAGGCGGACAAGCCATAGGGAATATATTATATGATGTTGAAGAAAATTTCAACTTTAAAGATCCTTCTGTACATATTCCAAATTTAATTGAAGCCTATAAATTAATTAATCAAATTGAAGATATACACTGGAAGGAAATTAAACTTAAAGAATTAAAATCTATAATTGAAGCCTGTGCTGGTTTATACCTTGAAGTCTCTGCTAATGAACCAACATTGGCTCCTAGAAGTCATGTAAACGTTGGTGTTGAAGTTGTAAACCGAAGTAACTCTAAAATTAATTTAAAAAGTGTTAGTATATCTTTAATTGGTTCGGTTGAAAATCCTAATATTAAATTAGAAAATAATATTAAACATAATTATGAGCTTTCTGGGACTATTCCAAATGATACGAAACCATCAAGTCCATATTGGTTAAATAAAAAAGGTACTTTGGGAATGTATAAAGTAGAAGACAAAAGTTTAATTGGTTTGCCTGAAAGTCCAAGACCGTTACAAGTACATTTTATTTTAGATTTCGATGGCTATTCAATTCCATTTTCAAAAGATGTTGTTTATAGATATTCAAAGCCAGATAAAGGTGAATTGTACAGACCTTTCGAAATCATTCCAGAGGCTTCAGCTAAAATTTCTGAAAAGGTGATTATTTTCGAAAATGATAAACAAAAAAATATTCAGGTTCTAGTAAAAGCTGGTAAAGACAGTTTACATGGTTTTGTGCAAATTGCACATCCAAATGATTGGACTGTATTTCCAGAAAAGCAAGAATTCGAAATAGTAAATAAAGATCAAGAGAAGACTCTAGAATTTACCATTATTCCTCCAAAAAATCAGAGCGAAGGTTTATTAACACCAATGGTTCATGTCGAAGATAATATATATACAAGAAAGTTAGTAGAAATAGATTATGAACATATTCCTTTCCAAACAGTACTTATACCTAGCGAAAGCAAAGTAGTAAGATTAAATATCCAAAAAAGAGGAGAAAATATTGCCTATGTTGAAGGTGCTGGTGATGTGCTTCCAGAAAGTTTAGAACAAATAGGATATCATGTTGCAATATTAAAACCAGAAGACATCAATCCTGAAACTTTAAGCCGGTTTGATGCTGTAGTTGTTGGTATTAGAGCTTATAATACCATAGACGAACTTAAACACAAACAGTCTATTTTATTTGATTTTGTTGAAAAAGGTGGTAATATGATCGTTCAGTACAATACCAATTTTAGGTTAAATGTTGATGAAATAGCACCTTATGATTTAAAATTGTCTAGAGATAGAGTGACCGAAGAAGATGCAGAAGTCAGATTACTAAATCCTAACCATGAAGTCTTGAATTTTCCAAATAAAATAACGGAAGATGATTTTGATGGCTGGACGCAAGAACGTGGATTATATTTTCCAAATGAATGGTCAGAAGAGTTCTCTCCTATTCTGTCTATGAATGATAAAGGTGAAACACCTAAAGATGGCAGTTTGTTGGTTGCAAAATATGGTAAAGGATATTATATCTATACTGGATTAAGTTTCTTCAGAGAATTTCCAGAAGGTGTTTCTGGCGCATATCGATTATTTGCTAATATGCTTTCTATCGGAAAAGAAAATCTGAAATTAGAAGCCAAACTAAATGATTAAAACATGAGTGAAAAAAAACTACATAATCAACCATGGCTTAAATTATACTCTATTGTTTTAATCGCCAATGCTATTTATATTATTTTGTTTTACCTAATCATGCAAACCTTTTAAATTATGCAAACTTTAAACTGGATTGATTGGGTTGTTCTTGCCTTAACTTTACTAACTATAGTTGGTTATGGTACATGGAAAACAAGAGGTAGTAAAAGTGTACATGAATATGTAAAAGGAGGAAATTCTGCACAATGGTGGACCATTGGTTTGTCAGTTATGGCAACACAGGCAAGTGCAATTACTTTTTTATCTACAACTGGTCAAGCATTTTCGGATGGGATGGGCTTTGTGCAATTCTATTTTGGTTTGCCTATTGCAATGGTTATTATTTGTTTGGTTTTTATTCCATTATATCATCGTTTAAAAGTTTACACTGCATACGAATTTCTGGAAAACAGATTCGATTTAAAAACCCGGAGACTAACAGCAATTCTATTTTTAATCCAGCGAGGTTTGGCAGCTGGTATTACCATTTTCGCACCGGCCATAATTCTTTCCGTTGTTTTAGGTTGGGATATCATTTTACTTAATATCATTATTGGTGTTCTAGTAATAATTTATACCGTTTCGGGTGGCACTAAAGCTGTTACAGTTACACAAAAACAACAGATGTTTGTCATCTTTTTTGGTATGCTTGTGGCTTTATTTGTGATTTTAAACTTAATTCCCGATGATGTTTCATTCACTAAAGCATTGGATATTGCTGGTGCTAACGGAAGAATGGAAATATTAGATTTTTCTTTTGATCTAGAAAACAGATACACCGTTTGGTCGGGATTAATTGGAGGTACTTTCCTTGCTCTAGCCTATTTTGGAACAGACCAAAGTCAGGTGCAACGCTATCTTTCTGGTAAATCTATGAAAGAAATGCAAATGGGTCTACTATTTAATGGTCTGTTGAAAGTACCTATGCAATTCTTTATTTTATTGGTTGGTGTGATGGTATTTGTGTTTTATCAATTTAATCAGGCACCATTAAATTTTATTGATGCATCAACCGAAAAAGTTATGGCTTCAGAATATTCGCAACAATATCTGGATCTTCAAGAAAAACAAAATTCGCTATTCAATAGAAAAAAAGAATTAAGTCTTGAACTTTCAAAAAGTGAAAATGAAGATCTACGTAAGGATTTGTTTTATTTGGATAGCATTGAAAAATTACACAGACTACAATCAAAATATCTTATTAAACGCGCTATAGATACATCTTATGCTAACAAATATGATAAGTTGAATGAAGAATTCAATAAATTGGCTCTTGATAGCGATGGGTATTTTGAAAAGAAAGAAGAATTGAATGCTTTGTATAAGGATGCTGCCAAAGACACACAAACCAATGATAGAGATTACATGTTCATTACGTTTATTCTTAAATATTTACCCAAAGGTTTAATTGGTTTATTATTAGCGGTAATTTTAAGTGCAGCCATGTCTTCTACAGCTTCAGAAATTAATGCTTTAGCTACAATTACTTCTATAGATCTATACGGAAGAAATACAAAGACAAAGAAAGATGATAATCATATGGTTAAAGCCTCTAAAGTCTTTACACTTATTTGGGGAATTTTAGCTATTATCATTGCATGTTTTGCGAATCTCGCAGAAAACTTAATTCAGTTAGTTAATATTATAGGTTCTATTTTCTACGGAAATGTTTTGGGTATATTTTTGCTAGCTTTCTTCTTTAAGTTTATAAAAGCTAATGCTGTTTTTATAGCAGCCATTATTACTCAAGTTATTGTCATCGTTGGTTGGTGGTTTGATTGGATGCCTTATTTATGGTTAAACCTTTTTGGTTGTATATTAGTCATCCTAATAGCTGTAATCATTCAACTAACACAAAAAACAAATGTCACAACAACTTAAACCCATTCGTTGGGGAATTATTGGCCTAGGTAATATAGCTCATAAATTTGCCAAAGATTTACTCACTATTGAAGACTCACAGCTTTATGCTGTTGCATCGAGAACACAAGATAAAGCCAATGAATTTGCTAATCTATATAACGCTGAAAAAGCTTATGCTATATATGAGGATTTAGCAAATGATAAAAATATAGATGCCGTTTACATTGCGACACCTCATGTGTTCCATAAAGAAAATACCATAATGTGTCTCAAAAAAGGTATTGCTGTGTTATGCGAAAAACCATTTGCTATGAATGTCCAAGAAGTGGAAGACATGATAGCTTGTGCCAGAGAAAATAACACTTTGTTGATGGAGGCCTTATGGACTTACTTCTTACCGCATTATCAATATGTTCTAGATATAATAAAAAATAAAAAGTATGGCGAAGTTTTAAAATTTGAGGCTGATTTTGGGTTCGTTGTAACACCTGACGAATCTTCAAGAACTTATAATAAATCTTTAGGCGGTGGCAGTTTATTAGATATTGGCATCTACCCTATTTTTGCTGCCTTGTCAAATTTTGGTGAGCCAAAAAGTATTGAGGCTAAAGCAACTTTTTTTAAGAACGAAACTGATTCTTCGTGTGATATGGTATTTCAATATAATAATCACAATTCCTATTTAAAAAGTTCTTTTATAGAAAACACACCTGTTGAAGCTATTATTACATGTGAAAAGGCTACTATTAAAATCAATAGAATGTTTCATATGCCTACTACAGTTTCAATAATCATTAATGGAAATGAGGAAATAATAGACTTTAGAAATAATACTATTGGCTATAATTTTGAAGCCATACATTTTAATAATCTTATTAAAGAAGGAAAAAAAGAAAGTGATGTCATGACCTTTGACTTTAGCCGAAAACTAATCAAACTACTTGATAATGTTAGCGATATTATTGGACTGAAATATTAAATAAAGAAATATATTTTTTACTTTAAGTAATTTTTGTTTGTCTATTTGTAAAGTTTGTTTTACTTTTGAACATCAATTTTAAAAACGAACAGTTATGCAAACAAATTATTTATTACCAAACAAGTATAAAATTCTAGGATGGGTTTTATTTACTATTGGATTAGCCTTTGGCATCTTTTTATTGTTAAACGAGTACGAATCAGATTTACTTAATGCAAAAGTGCTCGCAATTTACTACGAAGGAATTTTTGACAGTCAAGATGGATTCTTTAAAATAATCAATAATAATATTGTAGACGAGTTGGCAACTATTTGTATAATCATTGGAGGCTTGATCGTAGGCTTTACCAAAGAAAAAATAGAAGACGAATTTATTTATAAGTTGAGAAAGGATTCTTTGGTTTGGGCCATCATAGTCAACTATCTTATACTCATTTTTACCATTGTTTTTATTTATAACATGACCTTTTTCCATGTTTTGGTTTTAAACATGTTTACACCATTAATATTCTTCATTATTCGTTTTAATTTTTTAAAATTTAAATCTCAAAATCATGAAGAATAGTATCAAAGTACAGCGTGCTATACATGATATGACACAAGCAGATTTAGCATCCAAAATAGGAGTTAGCAGACAGTCTATAAACGCCATAGAAAAGAACAAGTACGTACCATCAACTGTTTTGGCATTAAAAATTGCCAAACTATTCAATACAACTGTTGAAGATATATTCTTTTTGGAAGAAAACGAATAAAAAAAGCGCAACTCAAGTTGCGCTTTTCATTTATATAATTAGAGTTTTATAAAGCTCCCCATTCTTTAAGAGAGTCTTTATTCATTTTTATGTAATCATCATTTTCAGATTTTTCAGCATCTGCTAACGATTTTTTAGCAAGCTCTATCGCTCCAGTTTTATCTCCTGCTTTAGCATAAATTAAAGATTGTTGTCTTAATTGCCAAAAACGAGGATTGTCGTTCATACTCATGGCTTTATCTATCCATTCTTTAGCTTTATTAATGTCTTTGCCTTCACTTAAATAATACGTTGCAGCAGCAAAATAATCGTTAAATCCTGGACCACTCATTACACTGGTTATGCTCTCGCTAACAATTTTATCTGTAGGAACAGCAAATGGAACTCCAACGTAAGCATTTTCCCAATAAAAATCTAGTGTAGCACCAGAATTTTTTAGGTTGCTAACACTTATTGTGAAGGTTTCTACACTAAAAGGAAGAGGATATACTTCGGCAGTCACTCTTGCAGCAACTTTAGATTCGTCTAATTCTGCAGGTGCTCCACCTCCATTATGGTCTGTATAAAAAATAATATCCCAACTTTCTGCTTGTGGTATTGTAAGTATGCCATAAGAACCAGCTCTTACTGCTTTACCATCTATAGAAACATCATCGCTAAAAGTAACTTTAGTTCTATAGTTAGCTCCTGTTCTCCATAGTTTTCCATACGGTACTAAATCGCCAAAAACGGTTCTACCTTTAACACTTGGACGAGAATATTCTATAGTAACATCTGTTAATCCTACTTTTTGTTCAATTTTACTTGCTGGGCTTGGTGCTGGTGTTTGTACTTGAGCATTAACGCTAATGGTAAGCGCCAAAGCAATCATCATAAGGGTGATTTTTTTCATAATTTTTTCGAGTTTTAGAGTTGTTATTTATGTATTCCATAAAAATACATATTTAATGACCTTCAAATGTTAACAAAAACTTAAATTAAGATAGCTTTTCTTCTATTTTAATTTAAGGTATAGAAAAGTTTATCTTGTAAACATATTGCAATTATTGATTTTGCAATTAATTAAAGCTAACTTCGCTAATGGTGTGATATAAACAATAATTAAAGTTCATATCATATCTTCGGCGGTAATTGGATAAATGATATCCTAAAAATCATTTATAAAATAGTATTATGGACAAGAATAAACTATTCCCTAAAACCCATATCTGGTTAATACTGCCTTTCATTGTCACAATTAGTGGCTTTTATTTTACCTATTGGACAAAATTCCTCGATGTCCCAATTTGACAGCACATACATGGACTTACTGCAACTTGCTGGTTTATATTGGTTATTGTTCAACCATACTTGTATCAAAATGGAAATATACGATTACATCGAAAAATTGGACTTATCGGATTGTTTCTAGCAGGTGGAGTTGTTTTCTCTATGTTACAAATGCTTCCTTTTATATTAAGTTCGGGAATACCTTCGGACATCGCATATGGAATTCTCTTCTTGGATTTTATTGCACTAGGAGGATTTTCTTTTTCTATTTGGATGGGTATTCGGAATGTTAAGAACATCCGCATTCATGGAAGATGGATGGTCGCGACTGTGATATGGTCATTTCAACCTGCTGTAATTAGGTTGATAGATTTTTCAATACCGAAGACTACTAATGGAAATTCCCCGTTCAATTTTACAGAATTGGTCTATATATCAAATGGAATAATATTTTTATCTATTCTTATTATAATGCTTGATGATTATAGAAAAGAAAAAGTTGTGTACTCAAGCTATACAGTGATATGCATTACGATGATTTTGATGTCTACTCTGTATAGTTATATGACTAAAGCATCATGGTGGGGTTATTTTTTAGAATCTGCATTAAAAAGTTAAATGAATCAACCTACCCTAAGATTGTATAAAAAATAATGCTTAAGTTTAATCCTAAATTTAAAGGCCAGTGCGTATTTGGTCACGCTGATTTTCCTGTGGAAAATCTTCGAATACAAAACCGCACTATTCTTATACGAAACCGATAAGCGTAACTCAAAAAACTTATCCTAAATACTCCAAAACATTCTCTTCTATCCTTTTTTGTATATCCGTGACATTTGCTTTTATAAATTCATCACCTGTAATATTTTCGTAAAGCTCTATATAACGTTCGCTCACAGTTCCTATATATTCGTCACTCATAAAAGGCACAGATTGTCCTGGTAACCCCTGAAATTTATTGGCTATAAGCCATTGTCGTACAAATTCTTTAGACAATTGTTTTTGAGCTTCTCCTCTATCCTGCCTTTCTTGGTAGCCGTTAGCATAAAAATAACGTGAAGAATCTGGCGTGTGTATTTCGTCAATCAAAACAATTTTACCCTCTTTTGTTTTACCAAATTCGTATTTAGTATCTACCAATATTAAACCTCTACCAGCAGCAATTTCGGTTCCTCTTTGAAATAGTTTTCTGGTGTAATCTTCCAATATCACATAATCTTCTTCACTAACAATGCCACGTTTTAAAATATCTTCGCGAGAAATATCCTCGTCGTGGTTACCCATTTCGGCTTTGGTAGCAGGGGTGATTATTGGTTCTGGGAATTTGTCATTTTCTTTCATACCGTCTGGCATTGGTACACCACAAAGTACTCGTTTTCCAGCTTTGTATTCTCTTGCTGCATGACCAGACAGATAACCTCTTATAACCATCTCTACTTTAAACGGTTCGCATAAATGACCAACAGCAACATTTGGATCTGGTGTAGCAATCAACCAGTTGGGTACCAAATCTTCAGTAGCTTTCATCATGCTGGTTGCAATCTGGTTCAAGATCTGTCCTTTATATGGAATCCCTTTTGGCATCACGACATCAAAAGCACTTAATCTATCGGTCGCAATCATGACTAGAACCTCATCATTAATGTTATAAACTTCTCTTACTTTTCCTTTATACACACTTTTTTGTCCTGGGAAATTGAAATTGGTATCTATAATAGTATTCTTCATTCTACTTAATTAAGCCTTTATTATTATCATTTGGCTGTAGCAAATCCCACTTATTGCCATATAAATCCTCAAACACAGCTACAGTACCATAATCATACTCTTGCGGTGGTCTAATAAAATTAACATTCTTACTCTTTAACTTTTCATAATCTCGTGAAAAATCATCAGTAAAAAGAAACAAAAACACTCTACCTCCTGTTTGATTTCCAATACTATTAGCTTGTTCTTCATTGGCAGCTTTAGCCAACAGTAAGCTACACTCTCTAGCTCCTTTCGGAGCAATAACAACCCATCTTTTCTCTTGACTCAATTTAGTGTCCTCCAACAAACTAAATTCAAGCTTGTTAATGTAAAAGTCAATAGCTTCATCATAGTCTTTAACAACTAGAGCAATATGCCCAATTCTTTGATACATGTCCTATTTAAAGTAAGAATAAAAGTTTCTATTCCCGGTTTTCTATACTCTTATATGCTGAAATAATCTTTTTAACCAATTTATGTCGAATTACATCCTTGTCATCCAGAAAGATCATACCAACACCTTCTACATCCTTTAAAATAAGTAATGCTTCTTTAAGACCAGAAATGGTACGACGAGGTAGATCTATTTGGCCTGGATCACCAGTTAACAAAAATTTTGCGTTTTTACCCATTCTGGTTAAGAACATTTTCATTTGATTGTGTGTTGTGTTTTGTCCTTCATCAAGAATCACGAAAGCATCATCTAGTGTGCGGCCGCGCATAAATGCTAAAGGCGCAATTTGAATGGTCCCATTTTCTATATACATGGCCAGTTTTTCAGCAGGAATCATATCTCGTAATGCATCATATAAGGGCTGCATATATGGGTCCAGTTTTTCTTTTAGATCTCCAGGAAGGAAACCTAAATTTTCTCCAGCTTCAACTGCAGGGCGTGTTAAGATAATTCTTCTTACCTCTTTATTCTTTAATGCTTGAACTGCCAAAGCAACACCAGTATATGTTTTTCCTGTTCCTGCAGGACCTATGGCAAAAACCATATCGTTTTTGCGCATACTTTCCACCAACCTACGTTGATTGACGGTTTGAGCCTTTATGATTTTTCCACTTACACCATGAACAATCACTTCTCCACCTTTATCAGAGGTATTGTAATCATCACTAGTATTGCTAGTTAAAACGCGCTCTATAGCATTTTCATCTAATTTGTTGTATTTGGCAAAATGCTTAAAAAGCATGGTTAATCTACGATCAAATTCTTCTAGTAGTTCTTCATCACCATAGGCTTTGATTTTATTTCCTCTGGCAACAATTTTAAGTTTTGGAAAGTATTTTTTTAAAAGTTCAATATTTAGGTTTTGGGCTCCAAAAAATTCCTTTGGACTTATCTCTTCAAGTTCAATAATTATTTCATTCAAAAGCTATTCGATTTAATTAAATTTATCAGTTAAGTTTTATTAGTTTTGTGCTTGAACAAAGCTACATAATTTTACTAGAGAACACTTAAAAAAATATCAACAATTAATACATGGCAATTATCACATTAACGACTGATTTTGGTGAAAAAGATCACTTTGCTGGTGCGGTAAAAGGAGCTATTTATAGTGAACTTCCAGAAGTAAGAATTGTTGATATCTCACACTCTGTTTCACCTTTTAACATTCCAGAGGCTGCTTATATTATTCAAAATGTGTATCATAGTTTTCCAAAGGGGACCATACATATTATAGGTATTGATTCTGAATTGAATGATGATAACAAACATATTGCTGTAAAATTAGACGATCATTATTTTATCTGTGCCAATAATGGGATTATGAGTATGCTGTGCAGTGAAATAGCGCCAGAAAAAATTGTGAAAATTAATATTCATGATAAGATACATTCCAATTTTCCTGTTCTGGATGTCTTTGTAAAAGTGGCTTGCCATATTGCAAGAGGTGGAACTTTGGAAGTTATTGGTAAAAATATTGATAGCATAAAACCAATTAAAAATATTTCACCTTATGTGAACGATGATAAAACACAAATTATTGGCAGTATCATTTACATAGATAACTACGGAAACGTAGTGACCAATATTAGAAAGAAGTTTTTTGAAACCATACAAAAAGGCAGAGCATTCGAAATATCTGCTCGCAATTATAAATTTAAAACCATTCATTCCAAATACAGTGATATTGTTAATTTTGAAATTCCAGAAGAAAAACGAAATGATGAAGGTCGTGGATTAGTAGTATTTAACTCATCTGGTTATGTGGAAATTGCGGTTTATAAAAGTAACAGTGCCACTGTTGGAAGTGCTTCTACTCTCATGGGATTAAATATTATGGATACTGTAACCGTTAACTTTTTAAAAGAATAAAGAATGTTAGTAAGAATTGTAAAAATGCATTACTTTAAAAATCACATTGGTGTTTTTCTTACTAGATTTAATCCTGCTAAATTAAGCCTACCATAATGTTTGCAATTTTAAGAAAAGAAATTAATTCATTTTTTGCATCGTCAATTGGGTATGTAGTTATTGCTATTTTTTTAATACTCAATGGATTATTTTTATGGGTTTTTAAAGGTGAATTCAATATTCTTGATTATGGATTTGCCGATTTGTCTTCGTTTTTTTTATTGGTACCATGGGTATTGATTTTTTTAATTCCTGCTGTAACTATGCGATCTTTTTCTGATGAAAAGAAGCAAGGTACATTAGAACTTTTACTCACTAAACCCATTGCTAAAAGCCAAATAGTTTTAGGAAAATATTTAGGTGCTTTCATTTTAATTCTTATCGCACTTGTACCTACTTTTTTATATGTATTCACCATCTACAACCTTGGAAATCCTGCTGGAAATCTTGACATGGGAAGCATTATTGGATCTTATTTTGGATTGTTGTTTTTAGTTGGTGCTTATACATCTATTGGCGTTTTCTCATCTACATTATCTGATAATCAGATTGTAGCTTTTATAATAGCCGTGTTTATATGTTTCTTTTTTTACATAGGATTTGAAGGCGTATCAGATTTTGTCTCAAGCAATTTTGTTGAGCAATTGGGTATGAACTCACATTATAAAAGTATGGGTCGTGGCGTCATTGATTCTCGTGATATTCTATACTTTTTAAGCATCACTATTTTCTTTATTTATTTAACAGTTAAACATATTAAAACCAAACCATTTAGTAAAAAAGACTATTCAACTCTTTTAATTATTCCTTTAGGTTTATTGGTTATTAATGCTTTTACTGTTAAAGTTGGAATATATAAACGATTTGATCTCACTGAAGATAAACGCTATACCTTAAATGATTCTTCATTAAATGTAATAAGTGAAGTTAATTCTCCCATAATTGTAGATGTTTTTCTTCAAGGTGATGATTTTCCATCAGAATTTAAGCGTTTACAAGCTGAAACCAAGCAATTACTTGAAGAATTTGCTGCTTATAACAGTCAGATAAAATTTAGTTTCATTAATCCACTTCAAGACGAATCCACTCGTGAACGTAACATACAGCAATTGAGTCAACGCGGTTTAAAACCCTTGCAGTTAAATGTTCAGGAAAATGGAAGATCGAGTCAGGAAGTTATTTTTCCATGGGCATTGGCCAGCTATAATAACAAAACGATTATTATTTCTTTGGTGAAGAATAAAATAGGTGCTTCTCAACAGGAATTAGTGACTAATTCTGTTCAAAATTTAGAATACGCATTTGCAGATGGTTTTAGTAAATTATTATTTCCCAAAAGACGAAACATAGCTGTTTTAAAAGGAAATAATCAGCTGGATGATAGGTTTTTACAAGACTTTATCTTAACACTTTCTGAATATTATAACATAGCACCTTTTACTCTGGATAGTGTTGCTAATAGTCCACAAAAAACACTTAAACAATTAGAAGATTATCATTTAATAATTTCAGCAAAACCTACAGAAGCATTTACTGAAAATGAAAAATATGTTTTGGATCAATACACAATGAACGGTGGTAAAAGTTTGTGGTTAGTAGATGTAGTTGCCATAGATAAGGATAGCTTATATAATGATTCTGGTAGTAATGTTGCTGTAACTAGAGATTTGAATTTAAATGATTTCTTTTTTAAGTATGGAGTACGTATCAATCCTGTTGTTGTGAGTTCTATGTACTCCGCACCAATTACATTGGCAATTGGAGAAGGCAGTGAGTCACAATTTCAACCTGTACAATGGCCTTATTCACCATTGGCACAAAGCACCAATAATCATCCTATTGTAAGCAATATTAATTTTGTGAAGCTTGATTTTGCCAATCAGATAGATACTTTAAAAAATGATATAAAAAAGACTATTTTATTAGAAAGTGCACCTGAAAGTAAAGTTGAAGGCACACCAATTGAAATTAGTCTGGATATTGTTACACAAGAACCAGATCCTTCTGTTTTCAATAAAGGAAGTCAAACTTTGTCTGTATTGTTGGAAGGTGAGTTTACTTCGGTGTACAATAACAGAATTAAACCATTTGAATTACAAAACCAAAAGGAAAAAAGTTTACCTACAAAAATGATTGTTATTGCTGATGGAGATGTCGTAAAAAATGACGTAAATAGAAATGGCCCACAAGAGTTAGGTTTTGATCGTTGGACAGGTCAAGTTTTTGGGAATAAAGAATTCTTATTGAATGCCGTGAATTATCTTTTGGATGACGACGGACTTATAAACATTAGAACAAAGAATATAGAAGTTGCTTTTCTGGACCATAGAAAAATAGCTGAACAAAAAATAACATGGCAAATAACTAATATCTTGTTACCATTGGTCTTAATAGGTGGATTTGGACTTGCTTTTAATTACATCAGAAAGAAAAAGTACGCTGCTTAAATGTTAATAAGTTTGTTTCCTATATTAAGCACTATAAGATATATTTGTATAATTAATTAATTTAGAATATAAACTCTTCAAGAGACCTATGAAATTTATAGTATCAAGTACATATTTACTCAAACAATTACAAGTTTTAGGAGGTGTCATAAACAACTCTAATACCTTACCTATTTTAGATAATTTTTTATTTGAATTAAACAATACTGCATTAACAGTTTCTGCAAGTGATTTAGAAACTACTATATCAGCAACATTAAAAGTAGAAAGTGATAATAGTGGAAGCGTAGCATTACCTGCGCGATTATTGTTAGACACTTTAAAAACATTTCCGGAACAACCTTTAACTTTTATCGTTGAAGAGAATAATACAGTAGAAATTAGTTCTAATCACGGAAAATACGCATTGGCCTATGCAAATGGTTCAGAGTTTCCTAAAGCAGTGGCACTTGAAGATCCAAGCTCAACTACATTAACAGGAGATGTTTTGGCAACGGCAATTAGCAAAACTATTTTTGCAGCTGGCAATGACGATTTAAGGCCTGTAATGAGTGGTGTATTCTTTCAGTTTTCTAAAAACGGCTTGACTTTTGTCTCAACAGACGCACACAAATTGGTAAAATATAGACGAGATGATGTAAGTGCAAATCAAGAAGCAGAATTTATTATGCCAAAAAAACCTTTGAATCTTTTAAAGGGAATTTTACTAGGTAGCGAAGAAAATGTGACTATTGAATATAATGATTCCAATGCAAAATTCTCTTTTGATAATACAGAATTGGTTTGTCGATTAATAGATGGTAAATATCCAAATTACGAAGCTGTAATACCTAAAGAAAATCCAAATAAATTGGTTATAGACCGAACACAGTTTCTAAATTCTGTGCGTCGTGTAAGCATCTTTTCAAATAAGACCACACATCAAATTCGCTTGAAGGTTGCTGGGGCCGAGTTGAATATTTCTGCTGAAGATATTGACTATAGTAACAAAGCTGAAGAGCGTCTTACTTGTGATTATCAAGGTGACGATATGCAAATAGGATTTAATTCTCGTTTTTTAACCGAAATGATCAATAACTTAAATTCTGATGAGGTTCAACTGGAAATGAGCTTACCTAATAGAGCTGGACTTTTAACTCCAGTAGATGGTCTCGACGAAGGCGAGCAAATTACAATGCTGGTGATGCCTGTGATGCTTAATAATTAAAGTTTTAATTGCATTAATTAAGATGTTGAGATAAAATGCCTTTCATGATTTCGGAATTATCATCCAAATCATGGTATTTAATGCGCTCATTAATAATTTCGGTTTTCATCTCCTCAATGATATCAGCATATTTTTTGTCATGAATAGCGTTGTATAATTCATGAGGATCATTTTGTAAATCGTAAAACTCCCAATTAGGTGTTGTTGTCACTTTTGAGGTTCCTTTTTTACCAAGATCCTGTCCATAAAAAAATATAAGTTTATATCTCTTATTTCTTAAGCCGAAATGTGAAGGACGTTCTGGGCTATGAAGCCAATATCTATAATACATTTGAGACCTCCAATTCGGAGAATTATTTTCTATTAAATTATCTCTGAAGCTCTCTCCTTGTACAAACTCTGGTTTTTCAATACCTGCATAATCTGCTAACAAAGCTGCAAAATCTATATTCAGAATAATATCATCAATTTCTTTGCCTCCTTTAATTTCTTTTGGGTAACGAATCACAAATGGCATTCTCAAAGATTCTTCATAAATAAGTCGTTTGTCAAAAAAACCATGTTCACCCAAAAAATATCCTTGATCTGCCGTATAAATTACAATGGTATTGTTAGCAATACCTTCTTCTTCTAAAAAATCCAAAAGTTTCCCAATATTATCATCAATTGCCGCTCCAGATCTCATAAAATCCTTTACAAGTTTTTGATAGATTTTTTTTCTGGCTTGAATACTATTTAATCCGTCTATTGAAAACGGTAAGCCAGGATATGTAGTCCACCAATTTTCTGGATCTTTTGTAGCCTGTACCCAACGATTTGCTAAAACTTCAAGTTTTTGACCTATGAATGTTCTACCTGTAGTTTCAGGACTAAAATCAAACAAGGTTTCTGGTTCAGGAATCTCTATGCCTTCATAAAGAGATTTGTAGCGTTCTGGATAATCGAAAGGTTCATGCGTTGCTTTAAAGTTGCAAAACATTAGAAAAGGTTTTGTAGAATCTCTTTCTTTTAAATGCTGAATTGTTAGATCTGTGATAACATCTGTTGAAAATCCTTTGTATTCAAGTGCTTGAGATGTGTCATAACCATCTTTCCAGTTGTTGTTTGATTTTAATAATGGATCCCAGTATCTTCCTTGCCCAGGCAATACATTAAAATAATCAAATCCTTCAGGTTTTTTTACCAAATGCCACTTACCTATAAGTGCTGTGTGGTATCCGGCATCTTTCAAAGACTTTGCTATATTTGGATAACCTTGTGGTAGAGGTTCATTAAGTGTAAAAACTTGATTTACGTGGCTGTATTGTCCTGTTAAAATACTGGCTCTACTAGGCGTACAAATAGAGTTGGTGCAAAAAACATTATTTAATAATGCCCCTTCTGCTGCCAAGCGTTTAATATTTTCGTTTTTTACATAATCCCGTAATTGGCCTCCATAAACGCCCCAAGCTTGAGAAGTATGGTCATCAGATAAAATAAATAAAATATTGGGTTGAACATTTTTAGATTGTTCATTTGTTTTGTCATTACAGGAAAATAAAAACAACAATAGTCCAAAAAATAAATAAGTAGAATAAAGTTTAATATGCATGAGTTAAAATTTTAAAAATTAATTAGTCAACACGTCCTACTTTTCTGTTCTCCTTTCCTTCTATATTGTACAATTTATCTCCTAGTTCATTTCTCATCGCATCCGCCAAAAGCTCAATTTCTTTTATTACTTCTGGGTAATCTTCTGCAACATTGTTTATTTCACTAATATCTGTATCCAGATTGTATAACTCAATGGAATTCATCACATTATATTCATAATCTACTGGAATACCATTTGTTCCGCCTGCCCTACCGTTTAAAGTTCTGTATTTGTGAGGAAAATACATTTTCCAATTTTTATATCGTACACTATGAAGTTCATTAACTCTATAATAAAAAAAGTAAGCCTCTTGTGGATTTTCGTTTGAATTACCAGTCCAAATATCCCAAACACTCTTTCCATCAATTTTATGTTTAGGTAATTCAGCATTAGTGATTTGAGCAATTGTTGGTAAAACATCAATAGTCATCATAGGTTCATCGATAACTCTTTCTCCTTTTATTTGATTAGGAAACCTTATAATACAAGGAACCCTTTGTCCTCCTTCTAGAGTTGTTCCTTTACCTTCTCTTAAAGGCAGTGCAGAGCCCGAATGATCTCCATAAGATAACCATGGACCGTTGTCTGAAGAGAAAATAACAAGTGTGTTATCATCAATATTTAGTGATTTAAGCGTTTCCAAAATTTGTCCTACTGACCAATCAATTTCCATAATCACATCACCATATAGTCCTCTTTCAGATTTCCCTTTGAATTTATCAGAAACGAAAAGTGGCACATGAGGTTGTGGATGAGCTACGTAAAGAAAAAACGGATTGTCTTTATTTTTCTTAATAAAGTCTACGCTTTTTTCGGTTATTTGGGTAGTTAACATGGATTGCTCCTGAAGCGTATCAATTATGGTTTCGTTTTCATATAGAGGCAATGGACCAAAATTAAAAATGGTTCCTTGTTGAGGATGATATGGCCACATATCTCCAGAATACAAAATGCCAAAATAATCATCAAACCCTTGCTTTCTAGGCATGAATTTAGGATTGTCTCCTAAATGCCATTTACCATAATGAGCGGTTTTATATCCTTTTTCTTTAAGAAGTTCTGCTATTGTAACTTCGTTTAAATTCAGACCTTTCTTACTATTTGGACCAAACGCACCATCAATCCCTAACCTATTAGGGTAACATCCTGTAAGAAGTCCTGCCCTTGAAGCAGAACAAACAGCTTGAGCAACATAAAAGTTGGTGAGCTTTATACCTTCTTTTGCCATATTATCTAAATTAGGCGTTTCAATGTTTGGTGAACCATAGCACCCAATATCTTGATAACCCTGATCATCAGTAAAAATAATGATAACATTAGGTTGCGTATTGTCAATATCTTCCTTATTTTTTTTTGAATTATATTGGCAATTATAAAGAATGAAACTGATTATAATGAAAACTAATAATACTGGTTTTTTCATGTGACAATCTTTTGGATAACTTAAACTTTATAAAAATTAAAGGCTCCTAAAATTAGGTTTCAAAATTCTAATTTTTATTTTAAATAAAGGAGCTATAAAATTAATCAGGAATTAAATAACTTAAAAATAGTCAGATATTTAAATTATTTCGACCGATAACAGTCTAATTAAGACTAATGCATAATGATTAATGTCATCATTGGTTCTGTTTATGATAAACTTATATAGATTGCAGTTAAAAAAAAGAAAGCGCTCACTAATGGTGAGCGCTTTTGATTATCTCATTACTAACTAACTAATAAAATTAAGAGATAAAGGGTATTGTGGAATTTCACCATTACTTGCTCTAATGGCATTTATTATTGGAAAAACAAAAGATATTATACCTAAAATAATTAAGCCTAAAATTCCTAATCCTAAAAGCAAAATCAAAGGAATGCATATCAGCATGTAAATTAAAAGGCTTAATTGAAAGTTGATAATTCTCTTACCATGCTCATTCATTTCATATACTTCATCCTTTTTGGTAAGCCATAAAAATAATGGTAATAACAAACTCCCAAAGCCAATAACTAGCGTTATTAATTGACTTAAATGCGTTAATACTATAAGTTGCCTGTTAACTTTCATGGTTAATGTATTTTTTTGATTGATACTTATTTGACGTACAAAGCAAAAAAATGTTACACTTCAAAAAGAAATTTAACCCTTTACCCCTAACCTTTCAAGAATAGTGTCCATTAAACACCATTTAGTAAGCGATGACTGTAATAAATTTGCCCCGACAAAAGCTGTGAACCACAACCAATTTTGATTTACATAAATTGCTAACAACAAACTAACAAGAATAAATGTTCCTGCGATACCTCTTACAACTCTATTTTTCATACTAATTTATTTTAAATATATTTTTCTATGGGAACAACAATCGCTTTTACAGGATTGTTGGTTTCTAAATTTGAATTAAATTCCTTTATCAAATCAAACAAGGACTCGATATGCTCTTCGTCAGTAAAAGAAAAAAACATCACCGATTCATTACCTCCTTTTTCGGATGCAAACCAATTAGACGACATTAGTAAAGCTGCATTGTTTTTATATCCATCAATGTCAGAACTACTATAACTTTCTATTTTAGCTTTTTTAAACAAATGTTGAATTTCTTTATGGAACTCTTCAACAACAGTTACAATAATTAATTTCATCATTTATAATTTTTACGTTCAATCATATAATATACAAGTGGTACAACCAACAAGGTTAAGAATGTAGATACGATGGTACCTCCCATTAATGAAATGGCCAAACCTTGAAATATTGGATCAAATAGAATAACAAAAGCACCAATGACAACAGTTCCGGCAGTTAATAAAATTGGAGTGGTTCGTACAGCTCCTGCTTCAATTACTGCCTGCTTTAATGGAATTCCTTCATTCAAACGAAGATTAATAAAATCAATTAACAAAACTGAATTTCTAACCATAATACCAGCCAAGGCAATCATTCCAATAAAAGATGTTGCTGTAAAAAAAGCACCCATAAGCCAATGCCCTAACACAATTCCGATTAACGATAACGGAATTGCCACCATCATAACTACAGGTGCTTTAAAGTTTTGAAACCAGCCAACAATCAATATATAAATCATGATAATTGCACCAATAAATGCAATTCCTAAATCCCTAAAAACTTCAAGTGTAATTTGCCATTCACCATCCCACTTTACAGTGTAATCATTTTCAAATTCAGGTTGACCTAAATACATTTCGTTAATTGAATAACCTTTTGGCAAATCAATATTTTTTAATTTTTCTTCCATTCCTAAAATGGCGTACACAGGGCTTTCTAATTCTCCTGCCATATCCGCCATGACATATACTACTCGTTTTTGATTTTTGCGATAAATACTTTTGTCACTAAAAACTTCTTCAATGTTTACCAAATCAGCAACGGGCATCATGAATCCTTGTTGTGATTTAATTTTTAATTGGGAAATATCGTTAATATTTGATTTTTCCTTTTCGTCAAGGGCTAGCACTACTCCAACTTGATGTGTCGCTTTCTCATCATACAAATTGGTTATAGCTCGATTTGATAAAGCCATGTTCATTGTATGAGTGATTTGTTGAGGTGTTACACCATAAAGCATAGCTTTTTCTCTATCAATTTCAAATTGATATTCTTTTTGATCAGCTTCAACCATCCAATCTATATCAACAACATCATCTGTTTTAAATAATATCTCTTTAATGCTATTTGCAACTTCTATCTGTTTGTGATAGTCTGGACCATAAACTTCAGCAACAATTGTAGATAATACTGGTGGTCCAGGTGGTACCTCTACAACTTTTACATTAGCGTTAAACTTTTTAGCAATATTTCTTATTTCAGGTCGTAACAATCTAGCTACATCATGGCTTTGGTCATTGCGCAGTTTTTTATCAATAAGATTCACTTGAATATCTGCCATATTACTTCCACCTCTTAAATCATAATGCCTTACCAAACCATTAAAGGTGATAGGTGCTGAAGTACCAACATAACTTTGGTAGCTTACAACTTCTGGCCTTGTTGATAAATATTGTGATATTTCTTTGGCTACTACAGCTGTACGTTCTAATGTAGTGCCTTCTGGCATATCTATAACTACCTGAAATTCGTTCTTATTATCAAAAGGTAACATCTTTACTGCCACGGATTTTGTAAAAAACATGGCTATAGAGCCCATTAGTAAAATGAATGTTAGCCCTAAAAAAACCCAACGTTTTGTTCTACTTTCAATTAAAGGTTTCTCAAACTTATTGTAAACTTTAAAGATGAAAGTTTCATGCATAGGTTTTTCAACTTTGCTTTCAACATTCTTCTTCCCTTTTTCACGTAAGAAAATGTATCCCAAATAAGGTGTAATGGTTAATGCAACAAACAATGACAAAATCATTGCAATTGAAGCGCCTATAGGCATTGGTGCCATATATGGGCCCATCAATCCTGATACAAAAGCCATTGGCAATACAGAAGCTATTACTGTAAATGTTGCTAGAATGGTTGGATTACCAACTTCGTTTATGGCATACAAAGCAGCTTGTTTAAAAGGCAATCTCTTCATCTTGAAATGTCTGTGCATGTTTTCTGCAATAATGATGGAGTCATCAACAACAATACCTGTAACAAAAACCAAAGCAAATAATGTGATTCTGTTTAAGGTATAATCTAAAATGTAATAACTTAAAAGAGTTAGTGCAAAGGTTATTGGTACAGATAAGAATACCACCAATCCACCACGCCAACCCATGGCTAACATAACTACAAATGTTACTGCAATAATAGAACCAATAAGGTGTAACAATAACTCTGAAACTTTATGTGAAGCGGTTTCACCATAATTTCTTGTAACCTCTACATGTACATCATCAGGAATTAAATTTGTTCTTAAATGTTCGACTTTTTCTAAAATAACATCAGCTATTTTCATAGCGTCTGCCCCTTTGCGTTTAGCAACCGATATTGTTACCGCTGGATATTCAGATTTATAGTTTTTAGCATTTACACTAGCTTGACCAAAACCTAAACTCACATAATTGACAGGAATTTCTGGACCATCAATAATATTGGCAACTTGTCTTAAGTAAATAGGTTGATTTTGCTGTGAACCAACGATTATATTTTCAACATCCACAACGGTTTCTAAAAACTTTCCTGTATGCACTAGAAACTCTGTATCATTATTACTAAAACTGCCAGAATTCAATTGTGAATTATTGGCTTTGATCATTTGTGAAACAGATAAAAAATCCAATTCAGATGATGCCAATTTATCTTTATCCAAAACGACTCTTAATTGACGATTTCTACCGCCAATTTTTTGAGTTATAGCTACATCATTTACCTTTTCTATTTCATCTGTAAGCTCTTGAGCTATTTGTCTTAATTGGTAATCATCATAGTTTTCGCTCCACAAAGTGAGTCCTAGCATGGGCACGTCATCAATAGCTCGTGTTTTTATTAATGGGAAGGTAACGCCTTCAGGCATTTGGTCCATGTGCTTGTTAATTTCATTATAAAGCTTAACAAACGAGCGTTCAATATCTTCTCCAACATAAAATTGAACAATGACCATAGCCTGCTCATTCATAGAAGTCGAATAAACATACTCTACACCCTTGACATTGGAAATCAATTTTTCAAGAGGTTTAACAACTCGAGACTCTACTTCTGTTGGACTAGCACCTGGATAGCCAACAAAAATATCAGCCATTGGTACATCTATTTGTGGTTCTTCTTCACGAGGTATTAAGAAAGAACTGTAAACTCCAATAACCATAAACACGATCATTAGAAGAATTGTAAGCTTTGAATCTATAAAGATCTTGGCAATTTTTCCTGCTAATCCTTCTTTCATTTTTTAAGTTTTATGATTATTGTATCTTAATTTTTGCACCATTATACAATTTGCTTTTAGCAGAAACTATATATGTTTCTCCAACTGACAAACCAGATAACACTTCTACTTGATCTCCATATGTTCTACCTAACCTCAACCACCTCAAAATGGCTGTATTACTTTGACTAACAGTATAAATTCCTGTCAATTGACCATTCGTAATTAGTGCCTTTGACGGAACTAAAACAACACTTATATTTCCGGCTTTTTCCACTGGAAATAGAATGGTTGCAAACATTCCCGATAGAATGTTCACTTCAGTTTTGTCTAATGAGACTTTAACAAAATATTGTCCACCGGTATTTTTTGCTGAAGCACTAACCTCTGAAATCTGACCTGTAATTGTTTTATTAATGGATTTTACTATAACTTTTACTTTGGTACCTTTTTTAATTTGTGATATCTCTAACTCTGGAACACTGCCAACAACTTCAAAATTACCCGGAGATTCAATAGAAATTAACGATTGTCCTGGATTAGCCATATCTCCCTTTTCTACCATTTTATTAGTTATCATGCCATTAAAAGGTGCAATAATATTAGTATATGCAAACTGTGCATTAACTTCATTTTTCATTTGTTTCGCAGATTCTAAACGTGCTTTAGCCATTTCAAATCTTGCAGTCATGTCATCTAATTCCTTTTGAGAAGCACTATTCTCTGAAAATAAATTCTTGAATCGGTTATAATCTTTTTCTGCGTTATTATAAGCAACCTGGGCCTCTGCGATACCGGCATCAACTTGAGCTTTTTTGGCTTGTAAATCGGTATTGTTTATTGATATCAATAACTGACCTTTACTTACTTTATCCCCTACATTGACTGGGACACTATTAACAAAACCCATAGTACGAGTACTTAAGTCTGCACTATTTTCTGCTTGTATTTTCCCGCTTATAGATAAAAAAGTATCATTTTCATTTGTTCCCACTTCGTTAACTTTTACCGGTATGGCTATTTCTTGTTCAATTTCTTTTTGGTCATTCTTACCACAACTTAACATTAAAGTTGATATCAATACTGCAATTAATAAATAGGTATAATTCTTCATGTTCTAATTATTCTTTAGTTAAAAAGTTAAGATATGCCAGTGTGTAGTTGTACTCAAATATCGTTTGATAGTATTCTAATTGCTTTTGGGCATACTGTGTTTCAGATAGTAATAAATCTGATGTTTTTTCAAGACCTTCTTTAAATCTATTTGTTCTTATTCTCAAAGATTCCTTTGATTGTTCTACAGCTAATTCTGTTAACTTCAATCTGTTTTTTGAATCGATTAACATTCGCTTTGTTTTATTCAATTCTAATTTACTTTGAGAAAGATATTGCTCATATTGAAGTTTGGCTTTGTCTAATTCTGCTTGGCTTTTTTGAGCCTTTCCAAAACGTTTTGACCCTTGAAAGATATCCCAACTCAATTGTGCTCCAAACAGGTATCCACTGGCAGCTCCTTGAAAAATTTGATCATCATAAAGCTCATAGCTACCAAAAGCATTCAAACGAGGTAAGAATGCCATTTTATCTGCTTTATTATTGGCTGTATAAGCTTCTGTAGCAAGTTGCATTGCCTTGATATCTGAACGACTTTCAGATAAAACTATATTGGCTTTAATGCTATAGCCGTCAACAACCAAACTATCAGATGGTTTGTAAATTACATCTTGTTGATCATTCATTAAAAATGAAAGATAATTGGATGCATTTTCAAGATTGCTTTTAGCTATTTGCATCTGATTTTGTACCTCTGTTGTTCTAACTTCAACAGATAATACATCAGATCGTTGTAAAAAACCTTGTTTGTAACTATTCTCTGCTAATTTTTTATTGGCATTGGCTGCTTCTAAGGCTTTTTCTAAAACCTCTAGATTCTTATACGCTAATTGTAGTTTCATATAAGCTTTGTCAATTTCAAGGATTAAAAAATCCGTATTACGTTCGGTCTGCAAATATGTAGCATCCATTTTAGCTTTGGCAGCTTTACGCTGATAAAGACCATCCATATTGATTAACGGTTGTTGAATTTCGAATTTTGTAGCAAAATTTTGGATTTGATCAGGATCATTTAAAAGGGCTGGATTAAAATCGCTTGCCGTTAAAATTTCTTGATTTAATTTTGATCCAAAAGCCATCAAGGGGTTTGTGGTTGAAATTCCTGTATGTGATGCCGTAATATTTGGTAAAAAAATGGCATTGGTTTGCCTATAGTCTGCCCTTGCCTGTTTAAAGTCTTCTTCGGAAATTTTAATGTTTTGATTGCCTTCAATTAATTTCTCTAAAACCAAGGACTTTGAAATCGGAACAACCTCCTGTGCATTTGAAGTTATAATAAAACCAATCAAGGTAAAAATTATAATGTGAATTCTATTCATTCTTTCTGATTTGATAGTGCAAAAGTAATTTCAAACCAAAAAGTGAATGGTAACAATGGTTACATAAGAAAGGTATTGGATTAATTATCTTCTAAACCATGGGCTTTCAAAATATTTTTAAACTCTGGATCGTCTTTTAGAAAGGCAAAAAAATCATCGAGTTCCCTTTTTAACATTCGTGTTTGATCATTTCGTGAATGGTCTAAATAAAATATGATACTATCTTTTTGTTTAAGACCAGCAAAGACAACAGAAGTCATATAATTAATCTCATGCTTTTGCCCTTCTCTTCTTATGGTTTGTATAGCCTTATAAGCATTTAAAGTATCGCCTAACTGACCATAACAATACCCCAAAAAGCGATTGTAGACAGGCTGCTCTTTAGCCAACATTTTTAAAGGTTTTATTGCTTTTTTATAATCTTTCATATCCATATAGAGCCTGAAATATGATCTGTTTATTACGAACTTATTATTTTCTGTACTACTTCTTTCAATTTGCTGCATAAGCCTTTCCGCTTCTTCATATTTATAATTGGCTATCAATGCTGTAAAGTAACTGTTTGCGGTGGCAAATGACAAAGGGTCTAATTTATAAGCTATTTTAGCTTGTTCTAATTGTTTTTCAGGTTGGTTGGTATAGTAAAAATATGTTGAATACTGATGTCTTGCTGTTAAATCGTTTGGTGAAAGCTGAATAGCAGTTTCAAAAGCTTTTTCTGCTTCTTCATATTTTTTCTCAATATTATAAATGAGTCCTTTAACTGTGTAGATACGAGATATTTTATTGTTTATTGCTTCAGCTCTTTCCAAATATTCTGTTGCCAAAGTAGCTGCTTCTTTTGGATTTCTTCCCGAGTAATAAGTCCCTAAATAGATAGAATTGGCAATTTCCGCATAGGCTTCTGCATAATCAGGATCTAGTTCAATAGCCTTTTCATAAAGCTCTATGCTTTTTGCTATGCTTTCTGCATTTCGTTTATCTGCTTCTCTGCGACCTAACAAAAACAGTTTGTAAGCTTCTAGATTTTTTGTTGGTATGGAAGCTAAACTCTGAATTTCATCAAACGACAAATTTAAATGTAATGCACTAACGATTTCTGATGAAACTTCAGATTGAATTTCAAAAATATCTGTCAGCGTCTTATCATAGTTTTCTGCCCATATATGCTCGTCTTTTTTACCATCAATTAATTGTGCTGTAACCCTAATGTCATCTCCATATTTTTGCACACTTCCTTCAAGTATATAAGATACTCCAAGCTCTTTTGCTATTTCTGGAATTGTTTTTTTGGTGCCTTTATATTGCATTATTGAAGTCCTCGAAATGACATGCAAATCTTTAATTTTGGCAAGGTTTGTAAGGATATCTTCGGTAATGCCGTCACTAAAAATTTCAGAGTCATCGTCAACACTCAAATTATCAAAAGGTAAGACAGCTATAGATTTATCATAACGTGTTTCATCAACTTCAAAAACATCAAGTTTATAAGCAACTAAAAATAGAATTAGAAGAATAATTGATACAAGAGCGATCTTTCTTGAACTGATTCTGGCTCGCTTTGGGTTATTAGACTGTTTTAATTTATTTTTAATGTCCTCTATTTGAGGCACTACTAGACCATCATTCGATATTGCAAAAACAGGGACAGCTTCATCAACATTTTTCAAATCAAAAACAGCTAAAAATTTAGACTCAATTTCTCTGCGGCTTCTAATCTGGTCATGAACTTTGTCTGAAATAAGGATGCTTCCGGCTTCACCTAATGCCTCAATTCTTGAAGCGACGTTTACCGCATCGCCAATAATCTCATTTTCAGAATATACAATATCTCCAACATGAATGCCTATTCTTACCGGTATAATCGGATCTTGCATAAATTTCAATTGCATTTCAATGGCACAGTTTACAGCTTCTACTGTGCTTTTGAAGATACTTAAAGTTCCATCTCCAAAATATTGTATGATTTTTCCATTATGCTTTGTTGTTGATGCTTGAAAAATTTCTCGATGTCTTTCCCTTAATGCAATAGCCTTTTTCTCGTCATACCTCATAATAGAGGTATAACCTTGCATGTCTGTAAACATGATAGCAGATAAATGACGGTGTACTGACATAAATTATTAGGTGAATAGTGTCAAAATTAATTATAATAATGTAAAATAGCTTTGTCTTAAATTAAAAACAGAACCAAAAAAAAAGATATTTTTATTTAATTTTATTGAGCAAGGCTACAAATCTAGGTTCGTCTTTAATAGGATTAAATTTAACATCTCTTTTCAAGCCCCAAAAGAACAAACCTAAACCACCAGTATTATAATCTTTCTCAAGCCAAGTCAAAGTGTTTTCCTTGTCTCCTAACCCCATATAAATAGTCGCAATCATATAAGGTGGAACATAAGTAGTTTCGTGTTTTTCTAACAGATAATTAAGAATTTTTTTAGCTTTTTCTGTTTGTCCAGACTTGGCATAAGCATATGCCAACATCCAATTTGTATTAATGCCAACTGTTCTCTGATTAAACACCTTAATAGCTTCTTCATATTTATTTGCACCTGTAAGAAGATTTCCTTTCATAAACAATAACATATTATCTTCTGGAAATCTTTTAAGAGCATCGTTAAGTACTTTGATACCCTTGTCATATTCATGAAAATAATAATGAGAAAAAGCAATGTTTGCTATATTTTTGGTTGATAATGGATCTAACTCCAAGACTTTATTAAACAATCGAACGGCTTCCTTCAAGTTTCCTTCAAACAATCTTATCCAAGCCAATTTATCATAAGCGCCAACATAATTTGGGTTTATTTCTATAGCTTTTTCAAGGTAACTTACGGCTGTTTCCTTTTCAAATCTGTAATAGCTTATAGAACCAAGTGCACCATAACTTCCGCCTTCAGCAGGACTTAACTCAAGAGCTTTAAGTGCTGGTGTTAAAGCCTTTTCTAATATTTCTTTTGGCGCTTCACGGCCCCAATAAATATATTCTAAATAGGTGTCTGACAAACCTACATAAGCTCGACAAAAACTGGGATCAATGTCTATGGCCTTTTCAAATAAATCTTTTGCCTTTTCGAGTTCTTCAACCTTACCTCCGCCTCGATTTAAAAACATTTGCGCTTCTTTGTAATAATTATAAGCTTCTGAACTCTCAGTTGGTAATTTATTTAAACTTAAAATTTCATTTTCACTCAAAGTTATTTTTAAAGCTCTAGCAATCTCATTGGATACCTGACTTTGTATTTCGAAAATTTCAGTAAGAGTTTTATCATAATTTTCAGCCCACAAATAATTATTATTTTGTGCATCAATTAATTGAGCATTGATCCTAACCTTATCTCCATATTTCCTAACACTACCCTCTAGCACATAAGAAACCCCAAGCTCTTTCGCTATATCTGAAATAGACAAATTTGACTCTTTGAATTGCATGATTGATGCCCTAGAAATAACCTGAAGTTCTTTGATTTTAGATAATTGTAACAAAATATCTTCTGTTACTCCATCTGTAAAGTTTTCTGAATCTGTATCATTACTCATATTTGAAAATGGTAATACGGCAATAGATCTATTTAAAGCAACATCTCCATTATGCGATGAATTAAACGATTGATAATAATAAAACAAAGCCACTAAAATAGCGACTATTCCTAAAGTGACTAAAACACTTTTTCTTTTATAGGCTTTAAAGGATTGACTTTCTTTTTCTTTAGTCTTACCAGATAATTCGTCTTTTTTTGGAACTACAATGCCTTGATTTGCAATAGCAAAAACAGGCATGATTTGATCAACATTTTTAAATTCAAAATTGCTGATAAATTTTGAATTGATATCGTTTTGATTACGAAGTTGATCATTTACTTCTCCAGAAATCAAAATGCTACCAGCAGCAGCAAGAGATTCTATTCTAGAAGCCACATTAACAGCGTCACCAATAATATCTGATTCTGTACGAATAATATCTCCAACATGTACACCTATTCTAACTGGAATTGAAGGTTCTTTCTGAAAGGCTCTTTGCATTTCGATACCGCATTTAATAGCTTCTACGGAACTACTAAAAATACTTAAGGTACCATCGCCATAATATTGAATGATTTCGCCACCGTATTTTTCAGTAACAGAATTAAAAATTTCACGATGTTTAAATCTAATATGAACAGCATCTTTCTCGTCATTCTGCATTAGTGCAGTATAACCTTCAATGTCAGTAAACATTATTGCGGCAAGCTGTCTTTTCTGAGACATTAAAATGCTATTAGTATTAATAATTTACTAAATTATAATAATTTCTTGATTATGTTACCCCTTTTGTAATTACTTAACATGCCTAAATATTCATATATTTATACAATACATTTGATTACTTAACCAAAATATGAAACCAACCGAATTTAAAGACATTTCTTCATTCCTAAAACAAGTATCATTTTTTTCAGAAGTTTCAACAAAATCACTAGAACATTTTAGTAAAAATTTACAACCTGAAACCTATAAAAAGAATGAGAATATTTTTAAAAAGAATGATAAAGGTAATAGTATGTTTGCCATTCTTTCTGGTAAAGTTAAAGTACATGAAAATAATCATATTTATGGTTATCTATCTCAAGGTGAATGCTTTGGCGAATATGCTTTAATTGACAATCAGTCTCGCTCTGCATCTATAACAGCTACAGAAGATACTAAAGTTTTAAAAATTGATAGAGAACATTTTCTCGATCTTATGAAAAATGACAGTGGTTTTTCTCAAGGCATTCTTTCCGTAATGATAAAACGCCACAGAGAACTTGATGCCATTCAAGAACGATTGGCAACTTCTAATCATGAGGTAGAATTAGCAAACATTAAAATGAGTGGTTTGATTAATGGAGCTATGGATGCAATTATTATGTTTAATAGTGATTTTAGAATCGTGCTAACCAATCCTTCAGCTAATAAATTGCTTGAAAACAATGATGTATTACAACGTAATGTTTTGTTTTTCTTTGATGATGAAAGTGCAAATCTTATTGAATCTATTGTGAATTCAACAAAAGAAGGTGAAGACAAAACTACAAACAAATATCTTCCCAATATTGTAAAGGTCATTGGTTCTAACGAAACCGAATCCTTAAACGAAGGTACTATAAGTAAATATGGTAGTGATGAAGATACATTTTACACACTTATTTTAAGAAATATAGAAGAACGCCTGATTGCCGAAGACAAAATTAACTTACTTACCAAAAAGACAGAATATCTTGAAGAAGAAATTCAAGAATTAACAAGTAACTACGGAATTATTGCTGAAAACAAAAGTATGAAGCATGTTCTAAATCTTATAAACCAAGTAGCAAAAACAGATGCCACAGTTTTGGTTACAGGCGAAACCGGCACAGGAAAAGAATTGGTTGCGCGAGCAATACATAAAGGAAGTGAAAGAAACGACAAACCACTGATTAGAATAAATTGTGGTGCAATTCCGGCTAATTTGATAGAAAGTGAATTGTTTGGGCATACAAAAGGAGCTTTCACAGGTGCAACAGCAGATAGAAAAGGCCGTTTTCTATTAGCAGATAAAGGCACCATTTTTCTTGATGAAATAGGTGAATTACCTTTAGAACTACAACCAAAATTATTACGTATTATCCAAGAAGGAGAATTTGAGCCTGTAGGAAGCTCAGAAACCATCAAAGTAGATGTTCGGATCATAGCGGCAACACATAGAAATTTACTAGAACTTTCTAAAAGTGGAAAATTCAGAGAAGATTTATATTACAGATTGAATGTCTTTCCTATCGAAATTCCTCCTCTACGAAATAGAGATAACGATATTTGCCTGATTGCCCATGAAATGATAAATCAATTCTCAAAAAAACTAGGGAAATCTATAAATACTTTAAATGATAACGATAAAGCCATTTTGTTGTCTTACAATTGGCCAGGAAATGTAAGAGAATTGCAAAACCTAATAGAGCGTGCAGTTATTATTTCACAGGAAGGAAAAGTAAATTGGCAAGCTATTATTCCAAATAATAAAAATGTTCAACAAGTAAATTCAGAAGTTAAAACAACAAGAATATTAACTACAAAAGAGCTAAATGAACTAGAAAAAGAGAACATTTTAAGGGCTTTAAAACAAACACGTTGGAAAATATCAGGAAAAAATGGAGCGGCAGAATTGCTACAGTTACCACCAACAACATTAGCTTCAAGAATAAAAGCATTAGGAATTGAGCGACCTATTTAACTATGATAAAATTCTTCCGTAACATCCGTAAAAAATTATTAGCTGAAGGTAAAACCGCTAATTATCTTAAATATGCCATTGGCGAAATAATTCTTGTAGTAATTGGTATCCTTATTGCGTTACAAATAAATAATTGGAATGAAAATAAAAAAGCTAAAGAAAAAGAAGTTAAGCTTTTAATAGAATTAAAAGGTGACCTCCTTGAGACCAAGAATGATTTACTAACTGATATCGAAAAAACGCAGCATATTCTGTCTACTACTAATATGCTTTACAAAGCCATTATCGCAGACCAAGTTTTTGAAAAAAAACCTTTTAAATTATCAACAAGTTATATTTTAGAAACCGCTTCACTCTTTCCAAAATTAAGTGCGTATGAAGCAATACAATCAGAAGGTATAACTATAATTTCCAATGATAGTTTAAGAAAAAAGGTTACCGATTTTTATCAGTTACATTTAAAAAGAGTAGCTGCTGCTGAAGAATATTTAGAAGATATTAATAATAAAGTATTAAAGCCTTATTTAAATAAGTTTTCGAAATATGGAAGTAAATGCAAAGACTGCAAGGATTTATATGAACTATATAGTTCTAATCAAGAAGCCCGACTAAACTTATACTTAATATCTAAAGTAGATGATGAATTAGTGCATATGCTTAAAGAAAAGTTTAATGTCTTTAAAACGCTAAATCAACGATATTTAGAATTGTCTTCCTTAATTGATGAAATTATTATTTCAATAGATTACGAAACCAATCCGAAATTATGATAAAATTCTTTCGTAAAATCCGTCAAAACCTCATTATGGAAAACAAAACGTCCAAGTATTTTAAATATGCCATTGGTGAAATTATACTAGTCGTTATTGGTATTTTAATCGCTTTGCAAATCAATAACTGGAATAAGCAAAGAAAAGACAATAAACTTGAAGCCGAATACTACTGCAGATTACTTGAAGATATTGAACAAGACAAACAACAAATTAATCAACTAAAATTATTTGCTGATAATAGGCTTAAAGCATCAAACGAAGCACTTCGGTTACTACAACAAGAAAGTCCAAATAGTATAGATGTTGGCAAGCAAAATTCTCTAGCAATTAAAGCTATTTATTTTGACTTTAAACCAAATAACACGGCTTTTGAAGACTTAAAATCTGGCGCAAAATTAAGTGTAATAAAAGACAAAGACATTATTAAATCTCTCAATATTTATTACAATAATATTGAAACTTTGAAAAGTATAATTATCGTTAATGGTAAACGAGCTGTTGATATTTCATTTGCACATGAAGATAGATTTGCTAATGGGCATACACAAGCTTCAATAGAATATGGTCGATTTAAAGAAGGAATGGATAAAGATGTATTAAAAAACATTAGTACTGATACCATACCTTTATTAACCAAAAGTATGCACAAAAGATTATATAATGAAGCTCTAGTTTATATTTCTACCAATACACGTCAGATTGAATTATTAAATTATCTTATAGATTATACGTCTTCAATGAGTATGTTATTACAAAATAAATGTGTTTCTACTGATTAAATTCTTATAAATTTAAAACCATGAAAACAATATTTACAATATTAAGCGCCTTAATCCTTACAACGTCCTTATATTCTCAAAACGGGAAATTAATTGCAAAAAAAGCTGTTGTTTTTCATGATAGTATTCAACAAAAATTTAAAGAGAACGCTAGCTTTTCAGAATTTCATTCAACAACAGATCTATTCAAGATTACCTATTTATCTGACGGATTAAAAATAAATGGGTACATGGCACAACCCAAAGAATCTGGTGTATATCCAGTAATTATTTTTAATCGTGGTGGTAATCGTGATTTCGGTTCAATTAATGATATTCGTGCTAACTTTTTATTACGAAAAATGGCATCTTGGGGCTATGTGGTTGCCGCAAGTAATTATCGTGGCGGTGGTGGCAGTGAAGGTATGGAAGAATTTGGTGGCGCCGATGTCAATGATGTACATAATCTTATTCCCTTACTGGCAAATGAAAAAATGGCTGATACATCAAGAATGGGCATTTATGGTTATAGTCGTGGTGGCTTAATGACCTATAGAACTATATCTGAATCCTGCAAATTCAAGGCCGCTATTATTGGTGCTGGAGTTACCAATTCAATAAGAGGCATTGATAAAAGGCCAGAAATGGAGCAATATGTATATTCTCAATTAATCCCAGATTATAAAAACAATAAAGAAAAAGGGTTAAAAGATCGTTCGCCAATATTTTGGACTGATAGATTATGTAAAACAACACCAATTATGTTGTTACATGGATCATCTGACTGGCGCGTTTCTCCAGAAGATGCTCTAGATATGGCCGATTCTCTTTATAAATATAAGCATCCTTTTAGATTTCATTTTTATGAAGGTGCAGATCATGGTTTGTCTGAATATCGTTCAGAAGTATGGCAGGACGTACAAGAATTTTTTGATTACTACGTAAGAGATTTAGAGCCTTTACCAAATATGGAACCTCATGGTAGATAAAACATTAAGCTATGATCAAATTCTTTAGAAATATCCGTAAAAGATTACTGGCAGAAGGCAAAACAGCCAACTACTTAAAATATGCCATTGGGGAAATTGTATTGGTGGTCATAGGAATTTTGATTGCCTTGCAGATTAATAATTGGAATGAAAACAGAAAAGTATTGTTACAAGAAAAACAACTATTATTAAATCTACAGGCCGAATTTAAAGACAATCTTCAAGATTTGGATTCTATTACGCTTGAAGTAGATAAAGTTATCGGCTCTTTAGAAAAAGTGTTTGATTTGTTTTCACCAACCCATATAAATCAACCTGTGGATTCATTAAACATCTGGTTATCAAAAGCTCTAAATTCTCCAAACTGGAAACCTAGTGAATATCTTCTAAATAGTTTAAATAATTCAGGAAACATAACAGGATTTAAAAATGAAAACTTAAAACTTTTACTATATAAATGGTCTAGACAACAAAAAGAAATGAATGAGGTACAGCAAAGAACAGAAAAGACTGGCGAAGAAATTATATCTTACCTTAAAGAATTTGGTTCATTAAGAAATGTAGATGTAGCTAATAAAGAATTTAATTACAGGCCTTCAACTATATTCACATGTAATAATACCCTGCTATCCGATTCAAAATTTGAAAATTATATGGATGATAAATTATACATGTATAAGATTACCCAAAAATCGCTACAGAATGCGAGAAAAACAATTGTTCAGTTAATTGAAGAAACAAGAATATAAACTAGGCAAATAGTATGATCAAATTCTTCAGAAATATTCGAAAATCACTACTTATGGAAAACAAAACCTTCAAATACCTAAAATATGCTATTGGCGAAATTGTCCTCGTTGTCATTGGTATTTTGATTGCCCTTCAAATTAATAATTGGAATGAACAAAGAAAGCTAAAAAAAATTGAGCTTGATCTTCTTGTTGAACTTAATAATGTTCTAGAAGGAAGCAAAATGGAAGGAGGAAAGCATGGAGGAGAACTAGAATTTCAAAAAATTCAAATTGATGAAAATAAAAAATCACTTGCCTCAAGTAACTATCTTATAAATCATTTTGACCAAGAACTTCCGTTTAATGATTCTTTGAAATTTCATTTTGCAAATGCGCATACACGATACATAGCTTTTATTAGAGATCAAGCCTATGAAAATATAAAAAATTATGGTTTAGGTTTTATTAAAAATGACTCTTTAAGAGCTGAACTTATAAGAGCATATGAAACAAATACCCAGTGGTTACTTGAACTAAATACACGAAATAATTTATATGAAAGTAATACGGTAATTCCTCTACTTGTTGAGCTTTTCGAAAATGTTAGGATGGAAGATTATGAACAAGATAAATTTATGATTCCGACTAATTTTGAGTTGTTAAAAAACAATATTAAATATCTAACTATTTTAAAAACTACCAAATCAAGGAGAGTTGAGTATTTATTATATCAAGAAAGAAGATATCAAAGATTACAGATGATACACAAGTTCCTCCAAAAAGAAATAGCTTTTAGGACTGATTATAAAAATAATGATTAAATTCTTTAGAAACATCCGTAAAAAACTACTGGAAGAAGGGAAAACCACTAAATACCTAAAATATGCTATAGGCGATATTGTACTCCTAGTATTAGGTATTTTAATCGTTTTGCAATTCAATAATTGGAACGTAAATGCCTAAAAAAAAGCTTTTTAAATAACTCATCTATAAATGATAAAACTTCTCTTGAAATTTATTTCATTACTGCTACTTTTAAATATTATTTTTTCTTGCCAGCAAAAGCATTTTAAAAAAGAAAAATTGTTTAACCATGTGCAAACTCAAATCAATGCCATACATGGAGATGTAGCGGTAGCTTTTTTAGACCTTTCAGACCCTACAGATAGCCTTTACATCAATGCCAATGAAACGTTTCATGCCGCTAGCACGATGAAAGTTCCCGTAATGATCGAATTGTTTAAACAACAAGAGGAAGGTACTATCAATTTAAATGATTCAATCCTATTAATTAATGAATTTAAAAGTATTGTTGATGGCAGCCCTTATCGTATGGATATTGCCGATGACAGTGACGATGTCATTTACAACAAAATCAACACTAGTGTAGCTCTTAAAGATTTAATGTACAGCATGATTACAGTAAGTAGTAATCTTGCCACCAACGTGTTAATAGAGCTGGTGGATGCCAAAAATGTTACAGCTACCATGCGTAATCTGGGTGCAGAAAAAATTAAGGTATTAAGAGGTGTCGAGGACCAAAAAGCATACGACTTGGGTTTGAGTAACATGACAACAGCAAGAGACTTGTTGATTATTTTTGAAGCCATTGCAACTAATAAGTCAGGATCCCAAGGCAATTGTAAAGCAATGATTGATATTTTGAAAGATCAACGATTTAATGAGATCATTCCATATTACTTGCCCAAAGAGGTAGAAGTTGCACATAAAACAGGTTCAATTTCTGGTGTTCATCACGATGCAGGAATAATATATTTACCCAATGGAAAATCTTATATACTCGTAGTACTTTCCAAAAATTTGGCTGATTTTGAAAAAGGCACTCAACAATTAGCAGAAATATCAAGAACCATTTATGATTATATGACAAAAAAATAATAAATTCAGTATTTGAAAAGTGATTCTCTATAGGAAGTTATTGAAAACTCATGCAATCAAATATAACTGACCAAATTATATGATCAAATTCTTTCGTAAAATCCGTCAAAACCTGATTATGGAAAACAAAACAGGAAAATATTTAAAGTATGCCATTGGTGAAATTATACTTGTAGTTATTGGTATTCTTATTGCATTGCAGATCAATAATTGGAATGAACAAAGAAAGAGCAACGATCTATATTACTCTTATCTTTTAAGACTTAAAGAAGATTTTACCAGCATTTATAATTCTACGACAGATGCTCTAGAAATTGAAGAAAGGTTACTTAATTTAGGAAAGTTGGTACTAGACTTTAACTTAAACAACAAAGAAGATGTCAATCCTTTAGAACTTGCTATCGGTATAGACTATACTGCAGGAAGGCAATTCTATAACAAGAGTAGTCAAACTTGGAAAGATTTAGTCTCAACTGGGAATTTAAAGCTTATTGAAAATAAGCAATTAAGAAATGACATAGGAGCTTATAATAATTTAGCAAATCAAAGAGATTTTCAAATTGAAGAATGGTTTAGATTTAAGGAGCAGTATAGAGACTTAACGAGACACATCTTAAAACCGGAAGAACGATTATTGATTCCTGATAATTGGCCAAATACAAATGTTTCAGAATCAGGTTTTGATGACTTAAGATCTATTTTCAATTCTAGTTTAGATGAAATCAAATTCAAATTACAAGAAATTCCTGAATTAAATGGAGTACTATCAGATGTTATAATTACTCGTGAAATCACTACTCATATGATGCATGGAGAATTAAAAATTCTTAATGGGATTCTTGATATTATAGAATTTGAAATTTCTAAATTTAAATAATTATTAAATTTTTTTACAAATACTAGTTGTCATGTTGCGCATAATTGGTACTTATCTTTATCAAATATCCCATTTCAGACGATTGTTTAAATCGCATCATATAAAAATAACTACTTCTCTCTTACCAAAACTCACGACATCTCATAAATAATCTAACGATATTTCGTTAATATACGAATAAACATAATACTTTAGTATTTAAATTTTATTTATAACTACTTGATTTATAGTTTTTTAAAATATATGGCATAGCATATGCTTAAAACAAGGCAACAAAATGTTTAACAATTTAAAAAACTAAAAAAATGATTACAACAGCAAACATTAAAAACGGAGTAAATGTAGATCAGCTAGTAGATACTATTGGTCACATTCAAGAGCAACCTGAATTAGCAAAATTCGAATTCAGAGCAAAAAACAATTGGATAGATGGAGGTCATTGTGCTTCTAGCATCAAAAGTTTTTATGGTGCAGGTCAAGAAGATACTACACGTCAGGAAACATTCACTTTAGAGTGTAGCCACCCAAATGTATTATTAGGAGAAGACGAAGCTCCAACGCCACCAGAAGTCGTTTTACATGCTTTGGCTTCTTGTTTAACAGGTGCCATGGTGTATCATGCAGCTGCTAACGGAATTGATATTCAAGGTGCAGAGTCTACAGTAAAAGGTACAGCAGATTTACATGGCTTTTTAGGATTGGATCCTGAAGTAAGAACAGGTTTTGATGGTGTTACTGTATCTTTAAAAGTAAAATCAGATGCCACTGCAGAGCAACTAGAAAACCTAGCCAAATTCTCTCCAGTATTCGATATCATTACTAATCCAACTCCAGTAAAAATCGAGATCATAAAGTAAATCCAAAAAAAAATGGCTACTCGAATGATAAATAGAGTAGCCATTTTTATCATCACTTCAAAAAACATAAAAACAACACTCCTAAAATGAAATCCAAAAATTACATAACAGTTACAGGTAATGAAGTGGTAGCTAAAATAGCTTACCAAACCAATGAGGTTTGTGCCATCTACCCTATTACACCTGCATCTGAAATGGGTGAATTGGTCGAACAATGGAGTGCAGAAAACAAACAAAACATATTTGGAAGTGTTCCAACAGTATTCGAAATGCAAAGTGAAGCAGGAGTTGCAGGCTCAATGCATGGAGCATTACAAACAGGATCACTCTCAACAACATTTACAGCATCACAAGGATTGTTGCTCATGATGCCAAATATGTATAAGATTGCTGGCGAGTTAACTCCAAATGTCATTCATGTGGCTACAAGAAGCATTGCAACACATGCACTTTCTGTTTTTAATGACCATAGTGATATTATGGCAGTAAGAAGTACTGGTTATGCTATGTTGGGAGCAGCATCTGTTCAGGAAGCCCAGGATTTTGCATTGATTTCGCAAGCAGCAACTCTAAAATCTAGAATTCCTTTCGTGCATTTTTTTGATGGCTTCAGAACATCTCACGAAACATCGAAAATTGAGGCTGTTTCTGAAAATGTTCTTCAAGAAATGATGGATATTGAAACGGTATACGAACATAATAATAGAGCTCTTAATCCTAATGATCCTATTATACGAGGCACATCTCAAACATCAGATGTATTCTTTCAAAGTCGCGAAGCTATCAATTCATTTTACGATGCATGTCCTGACATCGTACAAAATACCATGGATAAATTTTATGAACTTACTGGAAGACAATATAAGCTCTTTGACTATGTTGGACATCCAGAAACTGAACGTTTGATTATTTCAATGGCATCTTCAACAGAAACTATTGAAGAAACCATAAATCAACTCATTATAAAAGGCGAAAAAGTTGGTTTAGTCAAAGTACGTTTGTTCAGACCATTCAGTGTCAAACATCTTGTACAATCAATACCGTTAACTGTTAGATCTATAGCGGTTTTAGATCGTACCAAAGAACCTGGTGCATCAGCTGAACCATTGTATCTAGATGTTGTGCAATCGCTTTCTGAAGCTTTTCAGAATAAAGAAATTAAAACGCTACCAAGAATTGTTGGTGGACGATATGGATTATCGTCCAAAGAATTTACACCTTCAATGGTAAAGGCTGTGTTCAAAAATTTGCAACTGCCAAAACCAAAAAACAACTTCACTATAGGCATTCATGATGATGTTACAAACTTAAGCTTGTCTTACAACAAAAATGACAATTTATACACCGAAACTTATCAAGCTTTATTTTATCAATCAAAAATAGATAAAAATGGGTTACCAAAATTAATCGGCAATACCAAAAATAAATATGTGCAATCTTTTACAGAGTGCAACTACAACAAATCAGACTCTACAAGCATTGTGCATCTACGTATTGGTAACAATCCAATAAATGCACCATATTTAATAACGAATGCTGACTTTATCGCTTGCCAAAATGTTCACTTCACTCAAAATGACAATCTTTTAAACAACATCAAACCAGAAGGCACACTTTTGGTTAATTCTTCACTTTCTCCTTCCGCATTTTGGCAATCGCTTTCAGCAGAAATACAAGAAAAAGTAATTCAAAAAAACATTGCGGTTTATATTGTAAATCTAGACAACTTAAAATCAAGCTATGAATTAAAAAGCCATATGATCACTCCATTGGAAGCTTGTTTTTTAATGTTCAAAAACAATAAAATATATGAGTCTTTCAAGAGAATAAAGAATCAAATCCATAAAGTTAATACAGTAATACAAACTAACTATAAATCACTTGAAAAGGATACGGCTTTTTCAGAAACGCTTCTTGGAAAACTATTAGCTAACCAAGGTAATGATATTGCAGTTAGCGAATTGCCAGTCGATGGTACGTACCCAACAGATACATCCAAATTCAACCAGTTAAATCATACAACCCTAATTCCAAAATGGGAAGCTGATCTATGTACCCAATGTGGTGCTTGTAGTATGGCTTGTCCACAAAGTGCCTTGAGAATTAAAGTTTTTGATGATTCTTATTTTGAATCTATGCCAGAACATTTTGAGATTCTGGCTTCAGAAGATTTCGATTTAATGAACTACACTATTCAAATTAACCCAGAACAATGCAATAGTTGTAACAATTGTATAGATGCTTGTCCTGTCAAAGCGCTAACAATGATCAATAAGATGCCTGTTAAAGAAGAAACAAAAGAAAACTGGGACTTTTTTGAAACCATTCCTGAATTTGATAGAACAAAAATCAATAGCAATAAATTAAGTCAACAACAGTTACAAGAGCCTTTATTCAAATATCCATTAGCTGATATAGGTTGTGGTGAAACACCTTACATAAAGTTGCTATCTCAATTATTTGGAGACAGATTAATAGTAGCCAATGCAACAGGTTCAAGTTCTATTTTTGGTGGAGCTTTACCTACAACACCTTGGGCAAAGAATAAGGATGGTCGAGGTCCAGTATGGTCAAACTCTTTGTTTGAAGACAACGCAGAATTTGGTTTGGGATTTAGATTATCTATTGATAATAAAGTACAACAAGCAAAAAGATTGCTAGAAAACCTGTTACCACATTTAGATTTCAACTTGGTATATGATGTATGCAATGCAAGCCAAAAAAGCGAAATAGAAATATTAGAACAGCGAAAAAGAGTTGATCAATTGAAAGAACAGTTAAATACAATCGCATCTAACGAGGCTAAACAACTATTACAAATCATAGACAACATTGTTAAAAAAAGTGTTTGGATTGTAGGCGGCGATGGTTGGGCTTATGATATAGGTTTTGGTGGTCTAGATCATGTTATGGCTTCTGGAGAAAATGTAAACATCCTCATATTGGATAACGAGGTATATGACAATACAGGTGGTCAAGCTTCTAAAGCAACACCTTTTGGAGCACATGGTAAATTTAGTTTTGGAGGTAAACAAAAACAAAAAAAGGATCTTGACAAAATGGCCATGACCTACAATAATGTCTACGTAGCTTCTGTAGCCATTGGTGCCAACCAGGAGCAAACCTTAAAAGCCTTTACAGAAGCAGAGAGCTTTAATGGTCCTTCTGTGATCATTGCATATTGTCATAGTGAAAAACATGGTATAGATATGGAAAGACCAAGCCAGTACCACAAGGCTGCTGTAAACTCTGGCCAATGGTTATTGTACAGGAACGACCCAAGAAAACCGAAAGCTTTTCAAATGGACAGTGAAGCGCCAAGCATTTCGGTTGGGGCATATTTAAAGCTCCAGAAAAGGTTTGACAAGCTAACATCCAAAAACTCAAAGGATGAATTGCAAAACATACAAAGCAAAATAGACAGCAGATATTCAGAGTATGTGTCTTTTACAACAACTGAATCTAAAGATATACTCAATGTTTAAAATGAAAAGGCTTATCATATTCATAGCAATCATAGTTTCGGCAAAAGGCTTCTCTCAAGAAACATATGTACAAAGTAATGCCGTCCAAATAACCGATGAAAAATCATTTAACGAAACTTTGAGTCTAAATCAAATTCTGAATTTGAAATGGAAACACGATTTAAGCACTCATAATTTCAGCCCAAAACGGAATGAAAAATTTATAACTGGTAAAGTCAATGCGTATCATTTCGCTGTCTTTGAAAAAGATATTTTAATCACCGAAGTAGTCGATTTGAAAGTTGAATTCCATATGGATAAATACAATAACAAAATGGCACTTTTAAATGTTCATATTCCACTGAAATTCATACAATAAAACTCACGAAATGTCATAAAAAATACTAACGATATATCGTTATTTCACGACATTTAGAATATCAATTCAATTCAAAATAAAACATAACTATTTGTGCTACAATAACTTAATAATATGGCATGACAAGTGTATACATATTACCAACAAATTAATATTTAAAAAACTAAAGAAAATGATAGCATTAAATTTAAACTACCTGAACAAGATCTTAAAAGAGAAAACACCTCAAGACATTATAGCTTGGGCATCAATGCTATCCAACAAAAAAATAATAACTACAAGTTTTGGAAGCCATTCAGCAGTATTGCTTCATGCCATAACTCAAAAAGATCAGGACATAGATGTGGTTTGGTGTGATACAGGATATAACACGCAAGAAACCTACGCACACGCTCAAAACCTTATCCACAAATTAAAATTGAATATTGATATCTATAAACCGCTACAAAGCAAGACGGTTACTGATACAGTGTTGTCATTACCAAAATTAGAAGGATATGAATATGATAAATTCAAAGACATTGTTAAGCTAGAGCCTTTCAGAAGAGCCTTAAAAACACACAATCCAGAAGTATGGTTTACAAACATAAGATCTGGACAAACCAAACACAGAGATGCGTTGGATATTTTAAGCTATAGTAAAGATGGCATATTAAAGGTAAGCCCTTTTTACTACGCATCAGATCAAGATTTAGACAAGTATTTAGAAAAATATGGTCTGCCGAAAAACGAAACTTATTTCGATATCACTAAAGTATTAAAACACAGAGAATGTGGCATTCACTTTCAATAAACATAATTAATAACCAATAAAACAGGAAAAACATGAAAACAATCAACGACAATTCTAGAAGACAATTTTTAGGTGCCTTGGCGCTTGGAGCTACAGCAAGTACATTATCTGTTCTTGCAAACCCATTATTTGCAAACGTTCCATCTTTTGAAAAGAAAAAAATGAGTGAAGCAGAAGATTGGTTCAAGAACATTAAAGGCTCACATCGTATTGCTTACGATGGTTCTACACCGCATGCCGGTTTACCAATATTGTGGAATTGGGCATTCTATTTAACCAATAATGAAACTGGCAGTCCAGATAGTGACATTACAGCATTAACAGTGTTAAGGCACAAAGCTATTCCATTGGCTTTGGAAGATAGACTTTGGAAAAAGTACAACCTTGGGGAATTCTTCAATGTTAAAGATTACACCAAAGAATTTGCGGTTCGCAATCCATACAACGAACCAAAAGATGGTGATTACCCAATTAATGGCCCAGGAGGTATTAAGAGCCTGCAAGAACGTGGTGCTATGTTCTGTGTTTGTAATTTGGCATTAAACGTTTATAGTGGCTTCATTGCTCAAGGTATGTCATTGGATGCAACGGAAGTTTATAATGACTTTTTATCAGGTGTGCTTCCTGGAGTACAAGTAGTACCTTCTGGTGTTTGGGCTTTAGGCAGAGCACAAGAAAATGGTTGTGGTTATATTTTCGCAGGAGAATAAAATCAATTATATTTAAATATGAAATTTAAAACAATTTATATAATCGTATTAGTCTTTGCGAGTAGTTTGGTCTACTCGCAGGCTAATATTAACACGCAAAGTGGTCTATTACAGCATGTCATAATGATTAAATGGACAGACAATGCAGACAAAACTGCAATAAATGAAGTCTTGTCATTGTTCAATAATCTTCCAGATAAAATAGATGGGTTTGAACGTCTTGACGTGCATAAGGTGGTTCAATCTTCAGGTGATTTTGAGATTGTCATAGTTATGCAGTTTGTCTCACAAGAAGCATTAGATCGGTATCAAGTACACCCAGACCATTCTCGTATCAAAGACATTGGAACTCCTCTTCTATCTAATTTTGCAGAGGTGGATTATTGGAAAGATTAATGTTTGAATAAATTTGTTTAGGATTGAAGTCCCGCCCAAACTTTAAATAAAAGGCTGTGATTATTATAGAATGTATTTTTTTATTAAAAATTTTGTAATAACATATTAAAATGAATCAACGAGCCAAACTCCTTTATGGTCAAACTTGTTCATATTAGGTAAAGCTTGAGTACATTCTTCAAGAGAAATATTTTTTTCTATAAGTTTTTCAGGATGTAGCTTTCCTTTCTTAATCATTTCCAACAATTCAGGATATTTATATGCTTGCATTCCGTGGCTACCTATTATTTCTAATTCATTGGCTAAAACTTTATCCATGGGAACTTTGGCATGACAATGATCTCCTGTCATTAAACCTACCTGAATATGCCTGCCTCTTTTTCTTAAATTGGCAATGGAGTTAAAACATGTTGTAGCACTGCCAAGTGCATCCACAGACACATGAGCACCGCCTTTGGTCAATGATTTAACTTGTTCAACTATATGTGGATTATTAAATGCATTAATGGTAGCTGTTGCACCTAATTTTGTAGCTAAATTCAAAGTCTCATCATTAATATCTATAGCAATTACTTGAGCTCCCAAGGCATGGGCAATCATTATGGCAGATAAACCTACCCCTCCGCAACCATGTATTGCTACAAATTCACCTCCTAAAACTTTTCCTTGTGCAACTATTGCTCTATAAGAAGTAATAAAACGGCAGCCCAAGAGAGCAGCGGTTTTAAAACTTATTTCTTCAGGTAACTTTACCAAGTTAGTATCTGCGTAATCTACAGCAACATATTCGGCAAATGAACCCCAATGAGTAAACCCAGGCTGTGATTGATTGTCACAAACTTGATGATTGCCCGATAAACATTGACCACAACTACCACATCCACATACAAAAGGTACAGTAACTCTGTCTCCTATTCTAAAATTTCTGACATTTTTCCCCACGGATTCAACTATTCCGGAAAATTCATGTCCAGGAACATGAGGCAATTTTATATCTTGATCATGACCCATCCAACCATGCCAATCACTGCGACACAATCCAGTAGCTTTAACTGAAATAACAACTCCATATTCTTTAGGTGTCCTTTCGCTTACATTCTTTAGAGTTATTGGACCTTGAAATGATTCATAAATTACAGCTTTCATATTTAATTTATTAAATTGACCTATATCAAGTACTTAAAAAAAATTAATTTAAAACTAGTCATTTACTTTCCATTAATGCAATGAAATCAGGTTCTTTTTGTAAACTATAAAAATCTGGATCGTGTATGAGGTAATTATAATTTCTAAAACCATTATCTATTGCTTTTTTCAGGTTCTCAATAGCGGTTGCTTTTTCACCTATTAATGCATAAAAACAAGCGGCATTATAAATAATAATTGGGTCATTGGAGTTTTGTTCAATTCCTTTTTGCATTTCTTTTTTTGCTTCCTCCAATTGACCAAGCCGTTTCAATGTGAAGGCATAAAATTGGTGAGCACGAGAATCATCAGGGTGATGCAACAAATAGTTGGGATAAAATAATGCCGCTCGTTCAATAGTTTTCTGTAGATTTTTTTCATCATGTAGCGTTTCGTAAGCCATCTGTAAATCACCATAAACAGTATGGAAATTGTTATTAAGATCTAATGCCTTGCTGAAATCATTTACGGCTTCAGAATCTCTATCAGTCAATCTGTATAATCGCCCTCTGACCCAATAGGCAAAAAAATTGTCGGGATCTAATGAAATTGCCTTTTCAACGGATAAGAACGCTTCATTTAATAAGTTTTTGTTATAATAAACCAGACCAAGTGAACTATATGCTTCAGAAGAATTTGGATTATAGATTATTGCTTTCATGGATGATTCTTCTGCTTTAGCAAGCCAATCAGGGTTTCTGTCATGAGTTTCATATAACAACCCACAAGCTTCACTCATACCGGCATAAGCAGCATCATATTTTGGATCTAAATTTATTGCTTTTTGAAAAAGCTCTACAGCTAAAAGAAGATATCTCTTTGTATATCTAAACAAAAATTCACGAGCTCTTAAGTTTGCATCATGAGCATCTATATTCATCGTTGCTTTTTTACATAGTGCTATCTTTTCCTTTTGGCTTAACTTTAACTGCAATGACTTTACAATCTTTTTAGATACTTTCTCCTGAATGTCAAAAACATCTACTAACTTGCCTCGATAAATTTTGGCCCATAGCTCTGAATCCTTTTCTAAATCAATTAATTCTACAGATATTCTCAATTCGTTGTTATGCTTACGTACTGTTCCTTGCAACAGGTATCTCGCTTTTAGTTCACGACCCAATGATAAAATATCTAATTCTGAATTTTTATATTGCATTGAAGTAGTTCTTGAAGCGATATCTAGCTGTTTGATTCCAGATAAACGGATAATGATTTCCTCGGTCAACCCATCGCTAAAATAATTACTATCAATATCAGAACCAATGTTCTTAAATGGTAAGACAACTAATTTCTTATTATTGATTTGTAGTTGATGGTCAAAACCTTTTGTTTTTATTTTTTCGATCTTCATGCTTTGGGTTTTTTCAATTCCTTTGGGAGAGAACTTATATACCCAAGCAAAAATTAAACTTATTGGGAAGCCAATGATCAATACAAAAATTAAAGATTTCATAAAATAAGTAGGTAAATTGAAAGCAGGAAAAACAATAGAAGAAACTTGAGCTATTAACCATGCAATTACCAAATAGGTTATTGCCGCTCTGAAAATATTGCGTTTTTTAAGCTCCGATATGTAGTTCTTAAAATTCAATTTAACTCTTACAAATACTTCCTGATACAATTAAACCATGAAAATATACTTTAGATTAAAACCTAAAGATTTATTCTCAAAATCAAAGATTTAACCGTAATATTTTTTCATAATTCTTAATGGGATCTTTTAAAAATTAATTTTATAAGATAGCCATATCACTAATTGCGGGCAATGAGGAATATCAGTTTTGTATAAGACCTGTGAGAAGCTTTTCCTTATTTGGAAGGGCTTTTTTTATTTGAACAATTGAACTTTAAAAATGATTTTTTTTACTTGTTGTAAAAGGGTGCAATAATTTTTTGAGGAATATTAAAATTTAATTAAGAAAATACAATTCGTTATCCTTGAAATTTAGGACTGTTTTCTGATATGATAAGAATCTATAGCCCAATAAACCATCCAACATATCCACCTTGTGTGCACCACCAAACAGATTACCAAAAACAAAGTCCATTTCATAAGGTCTCTCTTTTATCTGTATATCCTTCATCGAAACTTTAATAACATCTACATAGTTGTTTTCTGCACCTCCTAATTTATCCTTTCGCACATTGCTATAACTATTTTTGAGTTCTTTCTCCCATTTTGTTTCTAACATATTACCTTGAGCACCACAATCTATTCCTAATTTGATTTCTTGTTTTCCTATTTTGGCTTGAAGTACAGGAATATGATAAGCCATAGATAGTGGAACTATTTGATTGGATTTAATATTATATGCTTTTTTTACTAAACTTGAATTTTGCCATAATATCAATTGGCTATGATTATAATCAAACTCAATAATAAAATTCTTTAATAGACCATAGCCAATCGTTCCTGCAAATTCATCAATTTTGGTTCGCTTTCCTAAATGATCCAAATTAGAAACTACAGCTTTAATGTTATTGAAGATTAATTTATTCCAAGTAAAACTTTCAATCATTACCTCACCGGCATCACCAACCTCACCTGATACGCCAAGAGGTTTTTTTGATAGTTTGGTAGTATCATAACTACTATATTGGGAGTTTAGCATTAGATTGTCTGAAGTACCACTATCAACAATGAAATTGCCTTTTTTTCCATTAACTATGGCCTCTACAACAATATGGCCAGTTTCTGTCAACCAAAACGGCATTATTATTTTTTCATCGTTTTTGAAAGGGTTATTATTCTCATTTTCATTTGAAGAACTGCCAGTAGCTCCATGGCCCTGAAGTGCAATTTTTGCAATATCTGCCTGTATAATATTATAATTGGAGTCAAGAATTATTTTTCTGTCTGACACTCCATTTTTAGAATAGATCTTGGTGTCTAAATAAATTTTATTCTTATCATTTTTAGAGCCTATTACAACCAGAGAATCTATAATAGGGTATTGATTCATCACCTGTGTTAAAATATTGATAGACATTGGACGTTCAATTCCCTGATAGTTAAAATCTTCTGCCAAATGATCTGATATTGCAGAAAAGTCTTTATTATTAAATGCAAATTTTAATTTTTCAAGGGTTTGAGAAACTGAAAGTTCTTGTGAGTGTGATAATGTAAACAATAACATTAAGGCGAAAATTAAACCAAATTTTGTTTTCATGACATAGGATTTTAAATTTTGCCCAAATATATTTCGTTGGAAATGAATCTGCGACTCAACCTAATGGATGAGACCAATTATTTTTGAGACTATTACTCTGAATTTTTTTTTCTATATTCAGAAGGAGTACAGTTTTCAAATTTTTTAAAAACCCTATTGAAAGTTGCCTTAGAATTAAACCCAGCTTCAAAGGCAATTCCCAAAATAGAATAATTTTTAAACTCCTCGTCTAGCATTAGTTTTTTTATTTTCTCCACTCGATAACGATTTAAGTAATCATAGAAGTTTAAATCTGATTTGGTATTTATTATTTGAGATAATTTGTTCGGAGTTACATCTATTTGATTTGCTAATTGACTCAAATCCAATTCTGGATCTAGAAAGGGTTCCTTCGATTGCATTGTATATTCTAGTTTATCCCATATGTCATCAGCGTCTTCGTCAAGAATTTTTGATTTTTTATATTTTTCACCGACTATTTTAGGAATATCTGTATTTAGAATATTTTCCTTAAAACCAAAATAACTAATGAGATATACAAAGCCTGTTAATGATAAAAATATAAATGAATTTATTTTTATTTGATTCTGATGATCAATTAAATCTGGAAGCAACAGTGAGAAAAGAGATGATAGCCAAATTACCCCAACGAAGATAATCAAAACTCTAACCCATAATGTGTTATTAGACCCTAATTTACTATCTAGAAGAGTTCTTCTAAAACTTATAATTATATAAACTGGAAGCGATATTAAAAAGAAACTATTAAATAGGTTTACATTATCAAAAAAACCTACAAATGAATTATTTACTTCATTTAGTTGCGTATGGATCGGTGCATTGTATTTGATAATTTGGTAAACAAAAAAAGAAATAAATGGAATAACATGTAAAAAATGGATTGGTTTTAGCCTGCTTTTTTGGTTTGTTTTGGTAATCACATAAATGAAAAGAAGTGGGCCCTGTAAAAAAGGGAAAGCAACATTAATCATGGACAAGTAAACATTAAAAATTATCTGTTCATGCATCAAATAATAGATAAGGGTATGCAAGCCAATTAAAAAAAGCCAAACAAGTAAAACGTAATCAGAGGGTTGTTTGTTCTTTTTTATTCCAATTATAAGACTTGAAAAGAACCAGGATTGTATTGTAGTCAGTAGTAATAATAAATACATTTAAATAACCCACTTATTAAAATTATTCTTTCAAAATAGTTATACTTTATCAATTTTTAAGAATAAGCAATATAAATTAATTCAGTTAGAATTGCCATATTCTTAGCGAAGTGCATTGCTTCTAATAATTTTTTTCCCTTCCTTTTTCTTTCCAAAATTGATGAATGGTAAATGAGGCTATAATTAAGAATATGGAAAGTCCAATGATCCCTATGATCATCAAATATCCAAATGCGAGTGAAAAGCCACCAAAAATAAGGAGAATACCACTTATTCTAACCATGATCTTTGGGGCAATTAAACCTTTTCTCGTAGAATACTCCTCATAAATTTCAGTATTTATTAAGTGACTTATACCGTTTAGAATAAAAAAAACACCTAATAAAATTAAAAGAACGGTCTTTATCATTGAATAATATATATTAATAACGGAATATCTAAATCTACAAATTAATTGATAAATAATCTGTTTGAAAGATATAAACAGTTACTTGAATTTAAATATAAATCATAAACTTAATGAACTAAACTGATGACAAACAAAATGATACATTAGTCATAAAAATGTGATAAAATAATTTAAAATAGTTGGCAATATGTATAGTAAATAATGAAGAAGGAACTGCAACAATTTTTATAGTAAAGAATTAAATTGTTTTTGAAACAAACGAAATGTCTGATAAATGTGTTTCGAGCCCAGTTCAGACCACAAATAAATGTTTTGCTTTTCTTTTTCTTAACTGAAAATTAAGATGCTTTTTGTTTTAGTTATTTACATTTATCCATTTATCAAAAAATAGTTTGAGTAAATAATAAAGAATATTATTCTCTTTAACTGATTAATTTGTTTTTTGAATTAATTATTAGTACTTTCATAAATACTAAATTATTTGATTAATAGCACTTTATTATAAACTGTGCACTCCTATTTAAAATAAATAGTGCACCCTCAAATTTAAATCTTTCCTACTTAAGGGACCAATTGGTTTAGATATTTCTTATTAATTCCATAGTGTCTAGTTATAAGGTTGAATTGTTATTTAATTAGGTACCATGAAAAACAATTACCTTCTTTCTGTTTTCCTTTTCTTTTTGTCTTTGGCAAGTAATACCATTTATGCTCAAAATGAATCAGGAATTTACGAGAGTTATGCCATTCTTAACAGTAATGGAGGTGGTAATATCTACTTTGATTTACAAGCCGCTACTGCAAATACTGATTTTGATGGAGCAAACTTGGGAACATTTACCCCTTCAGGTACCTTAATCTTAAATGGTGCCCAAAACAAAACCTATAAATGTGGGGCCGATAATATATTGAATGGATGGTTATATTATAGAATTTATGAGCAAAGTTCTGTCCCTCCTGGTTTCATTTCTACTCCTATTTTTTTTAATTCAGACATTGGTAATGGAAATCATGGTGGATGCATCAGTGCCTTGCAACAAATTTGGGAGTCAAGTGGTGCTGGCATTGATGTTCTTAATGGATTAGGATCGGGTGATTATTATTTGGAAGTTTATACAACAGCTGATTTTGATTTTACAAATGATGACATATTTGATGGAACTCATTATGCAAATAATGATCCTGATGGAGGTGGTCCGACATCTCCAAATAATTATAAGGCAGTTTTTAGAGTAGACAACCCTCCAACAGCAGCTTGCCAAAATATAATTGTGCAACTTGATGGATCTGGTAATGCCACAATTTCTGCAGCTGACATTGATAACGGAAGTACAGATGATTTTGATGACCCACCAAATTTAAGTATTGATATCAATTCATTTAGCTGTTTGAATGTTGGATCACTAGTGACCGTAACTTTAACGGCAACAGATTCTTTGGGTCAAACCGATACTTGTATGGCTCAAGTGACTGTTGAAGATAATGTAAACCCGACAATTACTTGTTTGGGAAACCAGACTAGAAGTGCAGATCCAGGGCAATGCTATTATACAGTTTCTGGAACCGAGTTCGACCCTATCTCATATAATGACAATTGTAGTGTGGCCTCCATTGTAAATGATTTTAATGGTCTTTCCACTTTGGCTGGAGCACAGATCCCAGATGGAACACCCATAGAATGGACTGTGACCGATACCTCTGGCAACTATGTAGGCTGTATTCGAATGGTTACGGTAACTGACAATGAAGCGCCTGTCGCCAACTGCCCAACGCCAAACGCTTCATACAATGCCGATGCGGGCCAGTGCGACGCGACGTTGTCCTT
>NZ_JBEEEN010000008.1:0-184907 GCF_040117515.1 Gilvirhabdus luticola | reverse complement strand
CACAGTTAACGAAATCCCTGAAGCGAATGCCGGAGCAGATGTTACCATAGAAGAAGGACAAAGCACAACGCTCACAGTTACAGGAGGAACGAGTTACCAATGGAGTAATGGTTCAACATCACAGAGTATTACCGTTAGCCCAAATGTTACAACAACATATTCTGTAGAAGTCTTTGCTAATAATTGTTCCTCATTTGACGAAATTAAAGTAAACATAGTTGAACCAATTGTAGCATATGCTGGAAGAGATGTAACCATATGTAGTGGGGATAGTGTTGAACTTACAGCTTCAGGAGGCTCAAAATATAATTGGAGTACAGGAGAAATCACAGAAAGTATCATTGTTGCTCCAACACATACAAGTGTTTATGAAGTAACTGTTAGTAATGGAATATCACAAGATACTGACAAGGTCAAAGTTACAGTTATACAATGTCAGAGTTCATCACTTGATTTAAATGATAATTTATCAAACAATGTTGAATTTTCTGTATTTCCAAATCCAACTAGTGGTACACTTAATGTAAAACTTTTAGAATTAAGTAACTTATCCAATTTGATGCTTTATGATATGCTTGGTAAAGCTTTAGTAAACAAACCAATCGATCCCGGTGCAGATTTAGAATTTAAATTAGATTTGTCTTCCTATCCAAAAGGAATTTACATTTTAACAATTATTCAAAATGGTGAGCCATTTTCAAAAAAAGTAGTCTTGCATTAACTGTTTTGAATTAGTTGACTATTTTATTTCTTTCACTGTTGTTAGGCTATCACAATTTTCAACTAATATAGATATATCTTTTTGGTTAACCTGTTTTTCTATAAAATAGAATCCACAGGGTTTTTTTCTTGTTTCACTTTTTGAAAAATTGATCTTACCATTCAAAAGAATATTTTTTATGGATGCTGTATCAATCGATCCGTTTTCAAGTAATTCAATCACAGAAGGGCTATATTCAATTTTTTTTGAATTTATTTTCTTTAAAACACGGGCTTGAGGCCCGTAATCACAAGAAACTCTTTTTCCATTTAAAAAAAAGGCCAATATTACCAATCCTATTGAGAATCCTCCCAAATAGTAACCAATACGTTGAATTAATTTCATTAAAAAATAAGTAAATTGATATCGCTATGTTTTAAACCAAACCATTCACCAACGGATCTATTGGTTAAAATTCCGTGGTAAAAGTACAATCCATTTTTTAATCCTCGGTCTAATTGTAGGGAATTTTCTATACCACCTTCGTCTGCAATTTTTAATAGGTAAGGTGTAAAAATATTGCTAATGGATATTGATGCGGTACGTGCATATCTTGCTGGAATATTTGGAACACAATAATGAATAACACCGTGTTTTCTAAAAGTAGGTTTTTTATGCGATGTAACTTCACTAGTCTCAAAACATCCTCCCATATCTATACTAACGTCAATGATTACCGCACCTTCTTTCATAGCTTCAACCATTGTTTCTGATACTAATATTGGCGATCTATCTTTGCCTCTTACCGCACCAATAGCAATATCGCAACGTTTCAAAGCCTTTGATAGATTTTTAGGTTGTAAGGTAGATGTAAAAATAGTTCTATTTAAATTGGTTTGAATTCTTCGGAGTTTCGTAATTGAATTATCGAATATCTTAACATTTGCACCTAATCCAATGGCACTTCTTGCAGCAAATTCTCCTACAGTACCTGCTCCAACAATAACTACTTCAACTGGAGGAACACCACTAATATTTCCAAACATTAGTCCATTTCCATCATTTGCATTAGAGAGTAATTCTGAAGCAATTAAAACTGAAGCAGTTCCAGCTATTTCACTTAATGATTTTACGGCAGGATATGATCCGACGTCATCCCTTATATATTCAAATGCAATGGCTGTAACTCTTTTTGTAGCTAAAGCTTCAAAGTATTTTTTTGATTGAGTTTTAATTTGTAGAGCTGAAATAATCAACGTTTGTGGATTAATCAATTTAATTTGCTCTAAACTTGGTGGTTCTACTTTTAGAATAATTGGACATGCAAAAACTTTGGCAGTATCATTAGTTATTTCTGCTCCAGCTTCGCTGTAATCTTTATCGTTAAAGTTTGCTTCTTCTCCAGCACCTTTTTCAAGAAGTACTCTGTGCCCATTACTGACTAATGCAGAAACAGCATCAGGAGTAAGGCAAACACGCTTTTCTTGATAGTCTGTCTCTTTTGGAATTCCAATAAATAACTCTCCTTTTCGTTTTAGTATTTCGAGTTTTTCTTCTTGAGGAAGTAATTGTTGTTTTGTAAATGGAGACATTGATTTAGCCATGCAAGTTGCAGTTAAATAAAAGTCAAATTACGAATATTTTTTTGATTGATTTACGAACTCTTTAAAAATAATCTTTTAATCTTTCAAAGAACCCTTTTGGACCAATTCTAAATTCATCTTCAAGTTCTTGCATAGTTTTCTTATTAATTCGATTAAAGATTCTAGCACGTATTAAATAAATGGATGGTATAATAATAGCCATGATTGGGAACAAATACATAAGTTGGTTAGAATCTACTCTTAAATCTTCAATAAGAGTACCAAAAATTTGGTAAATATACATTGCAATAGGTACTAAAAGAACATGATACCACCAATGTCTACATGTAAAGAACCAAATGAATAATAGAAATAAAGGAATAATTTTTCCAGTAACTATCCACATTGCTACTTGAGCATTCTCATAAAAACCACTATCATAAGTAAATAAAAAAGTGTTCCAAACTTTTGTGCTTGGAACACTTTCGTGTAAATAAAACAAATACGGTGTTATAGCTATTAATGTAGCAACTATGCTACCAATAACTAAACTTTTTTTATCCGCATGTTGGCTTTTTGATTGCCGCTCTTTCAACGTTGTTTGTTTGTCCATCTAAATCTAAAGCTTGAGCTGTAAACAACACGCCTCCAAAGATTGCAATTGCGATTAAATACTTTTTAGTTTTCATCTTATAAGGGATTTAATTAATTAATTACCCAAATGTAACTAAAGAGTATTTCGAAGATTAGACCCAAATGTTAAAATTATGTTAAAATCAATGTTTTTGGGGCTTAACGATTACGGTTTTTCCGTAATTCTTCAAAATTTGGAGCTTTATTTTGTTTTCAACTCATTAAATATCTAACTATTTTAATTTGTTTTTTTCTTTAATAGAGTTTAGTTTTAAAGTCCTGCTATTGTCTGAATTTAAAACCAAATCTATTATATCAACTAATTTTGGTAAAATACTTTGTATTTTATCTGGCCATTCAATTATGCACCAATTGTTTGAATACAAATATTCTTCAACTCCAAAATTATAAGCTTCTTCTATATCATTGATTCGATAAAAATCAAAATGATATATTATTTCACTTTTTGTATGATATTCATTTACAATTGAAAATGTTGGACTTGTAACTTCATCTGCACTTCCTAAACTTTTTACTATTTGTTTTATGAGTGTTGTTTTGCCAACACCCATATTACCATAGAGTAAAAGTGTTTTTGTTCTTGCATTCTGAATAAGTTGTTTCGCAACTTTATCAACATTATCCAAAGTGTAAATTAATTCCAAACACAAAATGTTTTACAATACAATATTAGGAAATAAATTTGACAAAAACTAATAAAAATTGCATTTCGTCGATGATATATGCATTACACAGAGTTATTTTGGATTCAATACAATAAAGGGAATGATCATTTCTTCTAACGAAACACCACCATGCTGGTAGGTATTTCTGTAGTAGGTAACATAATGATTATAGTTGTTTGGGTATGCAAAAAATAAGTCACCTTTGGCAAAAATAAATGAACTACTCATGTTTATTGATGGCAAATGTATTTCTTCTGGGTTCTTTGAAACATAAACGTCTTTGTTTTCATAAGTAAGACTTCTCCCCGTTTTGTATCTTAGATTCAAACTTGTATCACGATCTCCAATAACTTTTGATGGGTTTTTTACATTAATCGTACCATGATCTGTTGTTAAAACTAGTTTAAATCCTAATTGTTGGGCTTGCTGAATAATTTCTAGTAAGGGTGAATTTTTAAACCAACTTTGAGTGAGTGAGCGATAGGCTTTGTCATTAGAAGCCAATTCTTTTACAACTTCCATTTCGGTTTTAGAATGAGAAAGCATATCAACAAAATTGTAAACAACAACAGTTAGATCATTATTTTTTAGACCCTTAAAGTTTTCTGCTAATTTTTTACCAGACTTTAAATTGGTTATTTTATAGTATTCATATTTTAAATGATTTAAACCTAGTCGCTTCATTTGAGTTTCTAAAAATTCTGCTTCATGAAGATTTTTTCCTCCTTCATCGGTGTCGTTTTTCCATAAATTCGGATACAATTTCTCCATATCACTAGGCATTAGACCAGAAAAAATTGCGTTTCGGGCGTATTGTGTGGCCGTTGGCAAAATACTGTAATAAGGAATTTCTGTTTCTTTTTTATAGTAGTTGTTTATTGTTTGCTCAAATGATTTCCACTGGTCATAGCGTAAATTATCAATAACAACCATGAGAACAGGTTGCTCTTTATTTAACAACGGAACAACATTATTTTTAAAAATCGTATGCGACATTGTTGGAGCATCAGAATCTTGAGAAAACCATTTAGCATAATTTTTATCAATGAATTTACCAAACTGGGTATTTGCTTCTATTTTTTGCGATTCTAATATCTCAAACATCCCTATATCTTCAATGTCTTCTAACTGAAGTTCCCAATAAACAAGCTTTTGATATAGGTTAGCCCAGTCCTCAAAAGAATTGACCATAGCCATATCCATGGCAATTTTTCTAAACTCTTGTTGATAACTTGAAGTTGTTTTTTCAGAGACCAATCTTGAGTTATCCAAATTCTTTTTTAAACTCAATAAAATCTGATTTGGGTTTACAGGTTTAATCAAATAATCCGCTATTTTGCTTCCTATAGCTTCTTCCATGATATACTCTTCTTCACTTTTGGTTATCATCACTACTGGAAGATTACTTTGAATTTCTTTTATCTCTGTAAGCGTTTCTAAACCTGTGAGCCCTGGCATATTTTCATCCAAAAAAACAATATCAAAAACTTTGTCATTTAAGATTTCCAAGGCTTCTGTACCACTTTGACAAGTAGTTACATTATAGTGTTTTTGTTCTAGAAAAATAATGTGAGGTTTTAATAAATCTATTTCATCATCAACCCACAATATATTTATGTTGTTCATATAGTTATATTTGTAAAAATTTAGTTTTAAAAAGCTTTTGAATAAACTTAAAATATTAAACGACCCAATTTACGGATTTATTACTATACCAAATTCGTTAATTTTTGAATTAATAGAACACAAGTATTTTCAAAGACTCCGTAGAATTTCTCAAATGGGTCTTTCATATCTAGTGTATCCTGGTGCACATCACACCCGTTTTCATCATGCAATTGGTTGTATGCATTTAATGCAAAAATCAGTTAATGTTCTTCGCTTTAAAGGAGTTACGATATCTGAAGATGAAGAAAACGCCCTTTATATTGCCATTCTACTACATGATATTGGGCATGGCCCTTTTTCTCATGCTATGGAAAATAGTATTGTAAATGGCGTATCGCATGAAGATATTTCTTTGATGTTTATGGAGTTTTTAAACGAAGAATTTAACTCAAGTTTAACGCTTGCAATTAAAATTTTTAAAGGAGAATATGAAAGAACGTTCATGTGCCAGCTTATATCTAGTCAATTGGATATGGATCGTGCTGACTATTTAAAACGTGACAGTTTTTACACAGGTGTAGCAGAAGGTAATATTAATAGTGAAAGATTAATTACTATGCTCAATGTGGTTGACAATAAGCTTGTTGTTGAAGAAAAGGGCATTTACAGTGTAGAAAAGTTCTTAATATCCAGACGTTTTATGTATTGGCAAGTATATCTACACAAAACAAGTCTTGTAGCAGAACAATTATTGATTAAAGTATTGAAACGGGCTAAAGAATTAATTAAAAAGGAAGTTGAACTAAAATGTAGTTATTCATTGACCTATTTTCTGAAAAATGAAATCACTCATCATAATTTTGATTCAGAAACCCTCAAAATTTTTTCAAAGCTTGATGATTTCGACATAGTTTCTGCCCTGAAAGAATGGCAATTTTGTGATGATTTTGTTTTGAGTAATTTATGTGAGATGCTCATTAATAGGGATCTTTTAAAAATAAAAATAAAGAATAAAAAAATTAAGCATAAGTTGCTTAAAAAGCATCTTTCCGATTTAAAAACTAAATATGATATTGATGATTATGAAGCTTCTTATTTTGTGTTTAATGGAGAGATATCAAATCAAGCATATCAACTTAAAGACAAAAAAATAAATGTATTATATAAATCCGGAAAGATTGAAGATATAGCAAAGGCTTCAGACCAGTTAAATCTTAAAGCGCTCTCTAAACCGATTACCAAATATTATATATGCTACCCTAAAGAAAAACTTTAGGACATTTTTTCATATTTTTGCGACAATGAAATTTACCGCACACCAAATAGCAGGAATTTTAGAAGGTGACATTGTCGGGAATCCCGATGTTGAAGTTTCTAAACTTTCAAAAATTGAAGAAGGCACAATAGGCTCATTAACTTTTTTGTCTAATCCAAAATACAAACCATTTATATACTCAACAAAAGCTTCCATTACAATAGTAAATAAAGACTTTCAATCAGAAAACGATATTTCTACTACTTTAATTAAAGTTGAGGACGCTTACAAAGCATTTTCTACGCTGTTAGAATATTACAATCAAGTTAAGCTTAATAAACATGGCATAGAGCAACCTTCTTTTATTTCAGAAAGTGCTAAATTAGGTAAAGATGTTTATATTGGAGCTTTTTCATATATAGGTAATAATGTTATTTTAGGAGATAATGTAAAAATTTTTCCGAGTTCACATATAGGAGATAATGTAGTAATTGGTGATAATACTGTTGTTTTTTCTGGAGCCCAAATTTATTCTGATTGTATCATAGGTAAAAATTGTGTTATCAATTCAGGAGTAATTATTGGTGCTGACGGATTTGGTTTTGCCCCGAATGAAAAAGGTGAATATAATAAAGTACCTCAAACAGGAAATGTTATTTTAGAAGATTATGTTGATGTTGGTGCAGCTACAACCATAGATAGAGCGACTCTAGGATCCACTGTAATAAGAAGAGGCGTGAAATTAGATAATCAGATTCAAATTGCTCATAATGTTGAAATTGGAAAGAATACTGTTATTGCTGCGCAAACCGGAATTGCAGGTTCTACAAAAATAGGAGAGAATTGTCAAATTGGTGGTCAGGTTGGTATTGTTGGTCATATTACTATTGGCAACAATGTGAAAATTCAGGCACAATCTGGTATTAGTAGAAATGTTAAAGATAACGAAGTGCTTCAAGGTTCTCCTGCTCTTTCCTATGGAGATTACAATAAATCTTATGTACATTTTAAGAATCTGCCAAAAATCGTCAAAGAAATTAATGATTTAGAAAAAAAAATAAATGGCAATAGTTAATACTGAAGTAAAACAAAGAACAATTGCAAAACCAATATCACTAAAAGGTGTTGGATTACATACTGGTAAAGAAGTTACCCTTACATTTCAACCTGCTGCTGTTAATGCTGGATTAGCATTTAAACGTGTAGATTTAGAAGGCAATCCACTTATAGAAGCAGATGCCAATTATGTTACAAATACCAAAAGAGGCACTTGTTTAGAAAAGAATGGAGTAAAAATTCAAACATCCGAACACGTATTGGCTGCACTGATAGGTTTAGATATAGATAACGTGATTATTGAGCTTGATGCTTCTGAACCTCCAATCATGGATGGTTCTTCAAAATTCTTTGTCAAAGCATTGGAAGAAGCAGGAATTGTTGAACAGGATGGATTTAGGGAAGAATATGTTGTTACTGATGTAATCTCTTATACCGACGAAGAGTCTGGAAGTGAAATATTAATCATGCCTTCTAAAGAATACCAAGTAACGGCTATGGTAGATTTTGGAACTAAAGTTTTAGGTACGCAAAATGCTACTCTAAATCATATTTCAGATTTTAAAAAAGATATTGCAGATTCTAGAACATTTAGTTTTTTGCATGAAATAGAAATGTTATTGGAGCATGGTCTCATAAAAGGAGGCGATTTAAATAATGCTATTGTTTATGTAGATAAGAAATTATCTCCAGAAACTATGGAGAAGCTAAAAGTTGCATTTAAAAAAGATTCAATATCTGTAAAACCAAATGGTATTTTAGATAATCTTACCTTACATCATCCAAATGAAGCTGCAAGACATAAATTACTTGACGTAGTTGGCGATCTGGCTTTAGTGGGTACACGCTTAAGGGGAAAAGTTATAGCCAATAAACCGGGGCATTTTGTAAACACACAATTTGCCAAAAAAATGTCAAAATTAATTAAAAACGAAAGACGCAATAATGTTCCTAATATTGATTTTTGTCAACAGCCATTGATGGATGTTAATCAAATCATGAATATGCTGCCACATAGGCAGCCTTTTTTATTGATTGATAAGATTTTCGAATTAAGTGAATCACATGTTATTGGTTTAAAGAATGTTACAATGAATGAACCTTTCTTTGCAGGGCATTTTCCAGGAGCTCCTGTCATGCCAGGAGTTTTAATCGTTGAAGCCATGGCTCAAACAGGAGGTATTTTGGTATTAAGTACTGTACCTGATCCTGAAAATTATTTAACATTTTTTATGAAAATTGATAATGTAAAATTCAAACAAAAAGTTGTGCCTGGAGACACATTAATATTTAAATGTGATTTAATCACACCTATTCGTCGCGGTATTTGTCATATGCAAGGTTATGCCTATTCCAACGGAAAACTTTGTGCCGAAGCAGAATTGATGGCACAGATTACTAAAGTAAAATAATGTTGACTTTTTCAAAATTTAAAATATGAACCAACCATTAGCATACGTACATCCTGGAGCAAAAATCGCAAAGAATGTTGTTATAGAACCATTTACCACAATCAACAATAATGTGATTATTGGAGAAGGAACTTGGATTGGTAGTAACGTTACAATAATGGAAGGTGCTCGAATAGGTAAGAATTGCAATATTTTTCCTGGTGCTGTAATTTCTGCCGTGCCTCAAGATTTAAAATATAATGATGAAGATACTACTGTTGTGATTGGCGATAATGTTACAATAAGAGAATGCGTTACTATTAATAGAGGTACTATAGATAGAATGAAAACTGTAATTGGCAATAATTGTTTAATTATGGCCTATTGCCATATTGCTCACGATTGCATTGTCGGTAACAATTGTATTTTTTCTAACAACAGTACATTAGCAGGCCATATTACAGTTGGTGATTATGTTGTGTTAGCAGGTATGACTGCCGTTCATCAGTTTTGTTCAATAGGTAACCATGCATTTGTGACAGGAGGTTCTTTAGTAAGAAAAGATGTGCCTCCTTTTGTTAAGGCGGCTCGTGAGCCATTATCTTATGTTGGAATAAACTCTGTTGGATTGAGAAGAAGAGGATATTCCAGTGATAAAATTAGGGAAGTTCAAGATATATATAGAATTCTTTATCAAAAAAATTACAATAATACTCAAGCGGCCGAAATAATTGAAGCCGAAATGGAAGCAACTCCAGAACGTGACGAAATTCTTCAATTCATAAAAAATTCACATCGTGGAATAATGAAGGGTTATTTTAAATCAAATTAATTTATGGCAAGTACATCAGATATTAGAAACGGATTGTGTATAAAATACAATCACGATATTTATAAGATAATCGAATTCTTACATGTAAAGCCTGGCAAGGGACCAGCATTTGTAAGAACAAAATTAAAAAGTGTAACCACTGGTAAAGTTATAGATAACACATTTTCTGCTGGGCATAAAATAGAAGATGTTAGAGTAGAAACACATAAGTTTCAATATTTATATAATGATGGAGAATTTTATCATTTTATGAATACTGATGATTATACACAAATAAGATTATCAGAATCAACACTTGATAATCCTGGATTAATGAAAGAAGGAGAAGTTGTTACTGTACTTATAAATACTGAAGATAACATGCCACTTTCAGTTGAAATGCCAGCAAGCGTTATTCTAGAAGTGACACATACTGAACCAGGTGTAAAAGGAAATACTGCAACCAATGCCACAAAACCAGCAATTGTTGAAACAGGAGCAGAGGTGAATGTTCCATTATTTATTAATGAAGGAGATAAAATTAAAATTGAAACAGATAAAGGAACATATAAAGAACGAATTAAAGAATAACTTCAGTTGAAATTACCTAAACAATACACATTAAGTGAAATAGCAAATTTAATAAACTGTAAATTTGTTGGCTCAAAAGATTTTCCCGTTCTAGGAATGAATGAAATTCATGTTGTTGAGCCTGGAGATATAGTATTTGTTGATCATCCAAAGTATTATGATAAAGCACTTAATTCAGCCGCAACTATCATATTGATAAATAAAGAAGTCGAATGTCCAGAAAATAAGGCATTACTTATTAGTGATGATCCTTTTAGAGACTTCAATAAATTAACGCAATACTTCAAACCGTTTAAACAGAGCCAAAAGCATATTTCTAATTCAGCTAAAATTGGAAAGAATACAGTAATACAACCTAACTGTTTTGTCGGAAATAATGTAGTTATAGGAGATAATTGTCTCATACATTCTAACGTTAGTTTATATGACGATACTATAATAGGAAATAATGTTACTATCCATTCTGGAACAGTGTTAGGAGCCAATGCGTTCTATTATAAAAAACGACCTGAAGGTTATGACAGATTGTTATCAGGTGGAAGAGTTGTTATAGAAGATGATGTAGATTTAGGTGCATTATGTACTATTGATAGAGGAGTATCAGGAGATACAATTATAAGAAAAGGATCTAAATTGGATAATCAGATTCAAATTGGGCACGATACTATTGTAGGTAAAAAATGTCTCATTGCTTCTCAAGTTGGTATAGCAGGTTGTGTGGTTATTGAAGACGAAGTTACTATTTGGGGACAAGTAGGTTGTACAAGTGGTATCACTATAGGCGAAAAAGCTGTTATTCATGCACAAACAGGAATTAGTAAATCTCTTGAAGCAAATAAAGTATATTGGGGAACTCCGGCACAAGAGGCCAGGTTAGAATTAAAGGAAAAAGCTAATATAAAAAGGATCCCTGAAGTTTTAGAAAAACTTAAAAAAATAACATAAAAACTAGTTTTAAAAACTACTTTTGCAAATAGGTATTTGATAAATAAAAAATGGTATAAATGAGTGTTTTAGTAAATAAAAATTCGAAAATAATAGTACAAGGTTTTACTGGTAGTGAAGGAACCTTTCATTCTACTCAAATGATTGAATATGGTACAAATATAGTTGGAGGTGTTACACCAGGAAAAGGAGGGCAACTACATCTTGATAAGCCTGTATTTAACACCGTAAAAGATGCTGTGGAAGAGGCAGGAGCAGACACTTCAATAATTTTTGTTCCACCGGCATTTGCAGCAGATGCAATTATGGAAGCGGCTGATGCAGGTATAAAAGTAATCATAACAATTACTGAAGGAATACCAGTAGCTGATATGATAAAAGTAGCTGATTATATAAAAGATAAAAATTGCAGACTTGTTGGACCAAATTGTCCTGGAGTGATTACACCAGAAGAAGCTAAAGTAGGAATTATGCCTGGTTTTGTATTCAAAAAAGGCAAAGTAGGTATTGTGTCCAAATCTGGCACCTTAACATATGAAGCTGCAGACCAAGTGGTTAAACAAGGTCTTGGTATAACTACTGCAATTGGTATTGGTGGCGATCCAATAATTGGAACAACCACTAAAGAGGCAGTTGAAATGTTAGTAAAGGACTCTGAAACAGAGTGTGTCGTTATGATTGGAGAAATAGGTGGTCAGTTGGAAGCAGATGCTGCTCAATGGTATCTAGAAAGCGGAAGCAAAAAACCGATTGTTGGCTTCATCGCTGGAGAAACGGCACCAGCAGGTAGAACTATGGGTCATGCTGGAGCAATTGTTGGAGGTAGCGATGATACAGCTCAAGCCAAAAAGAAAATCATGAAAGACTGTGGAATTCATGTAGTAGATTCTCCAGCTGAAATTGGTAAAAAAGTTGCCGAAGTCTTATCTTAATTATAATAATTTTAACACAAACTATTTGTAAATAGTACTTTCTTTAACAATTTTTACGAATTGTTTTATTTCAATTTATTTTAAATCAAACAAAAAAATGAAAAATATCAAATTCTTTTTTTCTATTGTTCTTGTTGTTCTTTTTGTTAGTTGCAAAAACAATAATGAATCTACTTATAAAACTGAACAGCATACAGATGCTAATGGTTTTAGTTATGAGACCGTTACAAATGATCCGACAGGTTTACGATTATACACTTTGGATAATGGTCTGAAAGTATATTTAAGTAAAAACAATGATGAGCCTAAAATTCAAACCTATATTGCTGTTAGAGCTGGATCAAACTATGACCCAAAAGAAACAACAGGATTAGCACATTATTTAGAACATATGCTTTTTAAAGGCACTGATGAAATTGGAACTCTAGATTGGGAAAAAGAAAAAGTTTATTTAGAGCAAATTTCAGATTTATATGAAGAGCATAAAGCTGAAACGGATATTGAGAAGAAAAAAGAAATTTATAGAAAAATCGATTCTGTTTCATTAATTGCTTCTAATTATAGCATTGCAAACGAACTTGATAAAATGGTAAACTCTCTTGGAGCTACTGGAACCAATGCTGGTACATGGAAAGAATTAACGGTTTACATGAATAAAATACCAGCAAATGAATTAGAAAAATGGCTGCAACTAGAAGAAGAGCGTTTTAGTAAATTAGTTTTACGATTATTTCATACTGAATTAGAAGCGGTTTTTGAAGAATTTAATAGGACTCAAGATAATGACTCTAGAAAGAGTCTTTTTGCAATGATGGATGGGTTATTTCCATTACATCCACTTGGACAACAAACAACAATTGGTACTGGAGAACATTTAAAAAATCCATCAATGGTTGCCATTCATAATTATTTTGATAAGTATTATGTACCAAATAACATGGCAATGGTATTGGTTGGCGATTTAAATTTTGACGAAACCATTAAAAGAGTAAATAATGCCTTTGGGAAATTTGAAAATAAAGAAGTTGTACATCCAACATTACCAGTTGAAGAGCCTATATTAGAGCCTGTTGTTAAAGAGGTATTTGGGCCAACATCCGAAAACCTATCAATCGCTTTTAGATCAAAAGGTTCTGGATCGCAAGAAGAAAAATTAGTGACTTTAGCAGATATGATTTTAACCAATGGGAATGCAGGATTAATAGATTTAAACTTAAATCAAAAACAATTGGTGCAAAATGCAGGTAGTAGCCCATCATTTTATAACGATTATGGTTATCATGAATTCACTGGCTCACCAAAAGAAGGACAAACACTAGATGAAGTTAAAGGTTTACTTTTGGAACAAATTGAAAAACTTAAAAAGGGTGAGTTTGAAGATTGGATGCTAGATGCGGTTATTAACGATTTAAAATTAAGACAAACCCGGAGTTATGAAAATAGTACCGCTCTAGCTTCAGCATATTTTGAAGCTTTTATTCGTCGTAAGGATTGGATTGAAAATGTAAAATTTTTAGATGAATTAAAAAAAATAACAAAACAAGAATTAGTAGATTTTGCTAATACATTTTATAGAGATAATTATGTAATTACTTATAAGCGCAAAGGCCAAGATCCTAACGTTGTTAAAGTTGAAAATCCTGGAATCTCACCTGTAAATCTTAACAGAGATAAAAGTTCTGACTATTTAGTAAACTTTAATAAAATTGAGTCTGCTCCGTTAGAACCTCAATTTGTAGATTATGCTACAGCTTTAAAGGAAACAAAAACAGATAGTGGTCTCAAAGTATCTTATGTTGAAAATGAGATAAATGATTTATTCAATTTAGAGATCATTTTCGATATGGGAAGCGATAATGATAAGAAATTAGCTTTAGCAGTAGGATATTTGGAATATTTAGGAACAGATAAATATTCACCAGAAGATTTAAAGAAAGAATTTTACAAATTAGGAATAGATTATCATGTGGTTACTGGTTCAGAAAAATCATACGTTGGGATAAGTGGTCTAAAAGAAAACTTACCTAAAGGACTTGAACTTCTTGAGAATCTTTGGGCTAATGCAATTCCAAATCAAGAATCTTATGATAAGTATATAGACCAAATCGCTAAAGCACGTCAAGACAACAAAACTCAAAAAGGAAGTATATTATTCACAGGTTTATTAAACTACGGTAAATATGGTGAGAATTCTCGACTGCGTAATATTATTCCTGTTAGTGAATTAAAGTCAATCAATCCACAAGAATTGGTTGACTTGGTTAAAGATTTAAAAAACTACAAACAACGTATTTTTTATTACGGAAAAGATATAGATGCTGCAGTTGCTGCGCTAAACACTCATCATCAAACAGCTTCAGATTTGAAAGATTACCCAGAACCAGTTGTGTACACAGAAAAAGAAACTGGAGGCCATGTTTACTTTGTTGACTACGATATGGTACAATCTGAAATGATTTTTATAGCCAAAGGAGAGCCATTTAATCCAGAAACCATTGGAACAGGTCCATTATTTAATGAATACTTTGGAAATATTGCTTATACAGAAATCAGAGAATCTAAAGCTCTAGCATATGCAGCTCAAGTTGTTTATAGACCTGCAAGTGATAAGGATGAAAATGATGATTTAATAGCCTATATAGGAACACAAGCTAACAAAATCCCTCAAGCAGTTGATGGTATGATGGAGGTAATGAGTAGTTTCCCAAAAATTCCTGAAGATTTTAAGAATGCAAAAGAAGCAACACTTAAAAAGATTGCTGCAGAGCGAATAACAAAAGCTAACATTTTTTGGAATTATGAAAGACTTCAAAAAAGAGGTTTAGATTATGATATAAGAAGAGACCTTTACAAAAATCTTAAAGACATGTCTTTGGAAGATATGGAAGCATTCTTTAATGATAGAATTAAAGGAGAAAGCTACAACATTATGGTTATTGGTAATAAAAAGGATTTAGATTTTAATGCATTAAGCAAATTAGGAGAAATTCAAGAATTGGATGTTGATTACCTATTCAATTATGAAAAACCAGAAGATGTAAAATTATAATTTACAGCACTTATTGTTAAAAACCTCACAAGAATTTGTGAGGTTTTTTTATTTGATGCAACTTGTATTTGCTATATTTGAAAATCAACTAATCATTAACTTTATTATGAAATTATTAGAAGGAAAAACAGCTATCATTACAGGAGCAAGTAGAGGAATTGGTAAAGGAATAGCCCAGGTTTTTGCACAACAAGGAGCTAATGTAGCTTTTACATATAGTTCTTCGGTTGAAGCTGCTCAAGAATTGGAAAAAGAATTGAATTCTTATGGTATAAAGGCAAAGGGATATCAAAGTAATGCAGCAGATTTTAATCAGGCTCAAGAACTTGCAGAAGACGTTGTTAAAGAATTTGGAAGTATAGATGTGCTTGTTAATAATGCTGGTATTACTAAAGACAACCTATTAATGCGTATTACCGAAGAAGATTTTGACAAAGTGATAGAAGTCAATTTAAAATCTGTTTTTAACATGACCAAAGCTGTACAACGTACGATGTTAAAACAGCGTAAAGGCTCAATCATAAATATGAGTTCTGTGGTTGGTGTTAAAGGCAATGCAGGACAAACAAATTACGCAGCTTCAAAAGCAGGGATTATTGGTTTTTCAAAATCTGTTGCATTAGAGTTAGGTTCAAGAAATATTAGAAGTAATGTGATTGCTCCTGGATTTATCGAGACAGAAATGACTGCAAAATTAGATGAAGATACAGTAAATAGTTGGCGGAATGCTATTCCATTAAAAAGAGGAGGCACTCCAGAAGATATTGCTAATGTTTGTGTCTTTTTAGCCAGCGACATGAGTGCTTATATAACGGGCCAAACCTTAAATGTAGACGGAGGAATGCTAACATAAATTATGTCTGCAGCAACAGTTTTATATATTATATTATCTGGAATTATAGCGCTAGTAATAGCGCTTTTTCAGTATGTATATAAATCAAAGCGAAGTAGACTGAATCTAATTTTTACAGGATTAAGATTTGTAACATTCTTTTCAATTTTTCTGCTTTTGGTCAATCCAAAATTTGAACAAATAACAAATTCGGTTGAAAAACCGAATTTGGTGATAGCTGCAGATAACTCAAGTTCTGTTTTGTATTTAGAACAAAATCAAAAAGAACAAGAATTAATTAGGGCTATTAAAAATGACGAAGCTATTAATGAAAAATTCAATGTAAATTTTTACACGTTTGGAAATAATTTGCAACCAAAAGATTCTCTTTCTTTTACTGATGAACAAACCAATATCAGTAAAGCTATTTCAGAATTGAGTCAGATTTATAAAAATAGTATAGCTCCAATGATACTAATTACAGATGGAAATCAAACTTATGGAAACGACTATGAGTTTACTTCATCATCATACAAACAGCCCATTTTCCCTGTAATTTTAGGAGATACTACAACGTATGTTGATTTGCAAATCAAACAATTAAATGTCAACAGATACGCCTATTTGAAAAATAGGTTTCCAGTAGAAGCAATAGTTACTTATAACGGTAACGAAAATATAACAACTGACTTTACAGTAAGTTATGGAAATACCATCGTTTATTCTGAAAAGATCTCGTTTAGTAGAACAAATACATCAAGTATTATAAACTTTGCTTTACCAACAAACACAGCTGGTGTTCATACATACAAGGCTACAATTTCTACAATTAATAACGAAAAAAATAAAGTTAACAATAACAAAAATTTTGCAGTTGAAGTTATTGATCAGAAAACCAATATAGCTATGGTGAGTTCTTTTTTGCATCCAGACCTTGGTGCGCTTAAGCAAAGTATTGAAAGTAATGAACAAAGAAGCGTTACTTTTTTAAAGCCAAATGAAGTTAAAGATAAATTAGATGATTTTCAGTTGGTGATATTATATCAGCCAAACAGAAGCTTCAATAACCTATATGAAGTTCTAAAAGCACAAAACAAGAATACATTTGTAATTACTGGCTCACAAACAGATTGGCGTTTTTTGAATAGTATAAATAGTAATTATGAACACGAAATAACAAATCAAACGGAAAACTATCTTCCGGAGTTAAATAACAACTATTCAACATTTATATTAGATGATTTAGATTTTGAATCGTTCCCACCATTAAAATCAACATTTGGAAAAGTTACTTTTAATACTCCTGTTGAAATCCTATTGTATAAAAAAGTAGGCAATGTTTCTACAAAAGATCCTTTGCTGCTTACGTTTGAAAGCAACAATAGAAGAGAAGCGTTATTATTAGGTGAAAATTTATGGCAATGGCGTTCCCAAAGTTTTTTAAATACTCAATCCTTTAATCAGTTTGATAATTTTCTTGGAAAACTAATTCAATACTTATCCTCAAATAAGCGTAAAAGCAGGTTAAAAGTTGAATATGAATCATTTTATAACGGAAGTAGTAGTGTCATAATTAATGCACAATATTTCAACAAGAATTATGAATTTGATGCTAGAGAAACGCTTACAATAACTTTAAGGAATAAGGCTACTCAAAACATTTTGGAGTATCCATTTGTGTTGAAAAATAATTCATATCAGTTAGATTTGAGTAGTTTATCACCAGCTGAATATGAATTTACAGTTAGAGCAAAAAATGAAAATATCTCCAAATCAGGAATCTTTAAAATATTAGAATATAATATTGAGCAACAATTCTTAAATGCTAATGTAAAAAAGCTAAATCAAGTTGCTATAAACAGCACAGGGAAAAGTTATTTTATAGATAATTATAGTAATTTATCAGTTGGCTTATTAAATGACGAAAGATTCTTGGCAGTACAAAAAAACCATAAAAATATCATACCTTTGATAGATTGGAAATATCTGCTCTTTCTTCTAGTATTTTGCCTTGCAACTGAGTGGTTTTTAAGAAAATATAACGGACTAATTTAAAATAAAAATAATGGAAAAATTACCAAAAATTGGATTGCCAATTCTCGTGGCATTAATTGTATTAATAATATTAATTTCAAAATCTGCAGTAACCATAGATTCTGGTGAAGCAGGAGTACTATTTAAGACTTTTGGAGAAGGAGTTGTAATTGATGAACCACCAATGGGAGAAGGGTTTCATTTAGTTGCACCTTGGAATAAGGTTTTTGTTTACGAAGTTCGTCAGCAAGAGCTTTTTGAAAAAATGAAAGTATTATCATCTAATGGATTAGAAATTCAAATTGATGCGTCTGCTTGGTATGAACCAGTCTATAATGATTTAGGAAATCTGCATCAATCTTTAGGACAAGGTTATTTACAGCGTGTAATTCAACCTGCAATTCGTTCTGCTGCTCGTAGTGTTGTTGGTCGATATACACCAGAACAACTGTATTCTAGTAAACGTGATGCTATTCAAGACGAAATCTTTGCCGAGACTAAAAAAATTCTTGAAAAACAATATGTACAATTAAATGAAGTATTAGTTCGCGATGTCACCTTGCCTAATACGATTAAAGATGCCATTGAACGTAAATTAAAACAAGAACAGGAATCATTAGAATATGAGTTTAGATTGGTAACAGCTGCAAAAGAGGCAGAAAAGGTAATCATTGAGGCGCAAGGTAAAGCAGATGCAAACCGTATTTTAAGCGCATCATTAACCGATAAAATTTTACAAGATAAAGGTATAGAAGCAACTATCAAATTATCAGAATCGCCAAATAGTAAAGTGGTTATTATTGGTTCAGGAGACAGTGGAATGCCTATTATTTTAGGAAATCAATAAATATTAATGCTGTATTTTAAGAAATATTCAATAATTTGAAAATTAGACTTTAGTATTTGGAATTCTAAATATTTATTATGAATATTTGTACAGTACATAACATAATGAAATTTATTCAATCACATCATCACCATTTTCATACTTGCACTCAAGCGAGCTGAAAATGTATTGAATAGACTAAAATATATTTTAAACCCGTTTGAGTAAATCACGCGGGTTTTTAATTTAAAAAAATCTATGATTTGCTCAAACACATAAAAAACTAAAATGAGTAAATTAAAAATTGCAGTTCAAAAATCTGGTCGTTTAAATGAGGATTCAATGAAAATCCTTAAAGATGTTGGGATTTCAATAGACAATGGAAAAGACCAACTTAAAGCTTCCGCAAGAAACTTTCCAATAGAAGTCTTTTATTTAAGAAATAGTGATATACCTCAATACCTTCAAGATGGTGTTGTAGATGCTGCCATTATTGGTGAAAATATTTTAATTGAAAAAGGAAAAGGTATAGAAATTATTGAAAAACTAGGTTTTTCAAAATGCAAGGTTTCGGTTGCCATCCCAAAATCAAAAAAATACGATAGTATTCAAGATTTAAATGGAAAGCGCATTGCCACATCATACCCAAACACAGTAAACCAGTTTTTACTGGCAAATAATATAAGTGCTGAACTTCACATCATTAATGGTTCTGTAGAAATTGCGCCAAATATTGGTTTAGCTGATGCTATCGTTGATATTGTTTCAAGCGGAAGCACCTTGTTTAAAAACAACTTAAAAGAAGTTGAAGTCTTATTACAATCTGAAGCAGTATTGGCCATGTCACCTCAAATTCCTGAAGAAAATAGAGCTATTTTGGAGCGACTTCAATTTAGATTTCAGTCTGTTTTAAAAGGAAGACAAGCAAAATATATTTTACTCAATGCACCAAACGATAAACTTCAAGAAATTATCAATATTCTTCCTGGCATGAAAAGTCCAACAGTATTACCTTTAGCACAAAAAGGCTGGAGCTCCGTTCATTCTGTGATTAATAAAAATGAATTCTGGGAGATTATAGATGAGTTAAAAGCCAAAGGAGCACAAGGAATTTTGGTTTGCCCAATTGATAATATGGTATTATGACAACAATTGAAAACCCAAATAAAAAAGATTGGTCTACTATATTAAAACGTCCAACACAAACTGTTGATGACATTGAATCTACAGTTAATCAAGTTTTTAATGATGTCAAGCTATATGGTGACGAAGCCATTGAAAAGTACACATTAAAATTTGATAATGTGGTATTAGAATCACTTTTGGTCTCTAAAACTGAAATTGAAAAAGCGTCTATTAAAGTTTCAGAAGACTTAAAGCAAGCAATACAAACCGCAAAACTAAATATTGACAAATTCCATAGAGCACAAAAAACTGATAGAGTAGAAGTTGAGACTATAAAAGGAGTAATCTGTTGGCAAGAAAAAAGACCTATAGAAAAAATTGGTTTATATATTCCAGGTGGTACAGCGCCTTTGTTTTCAACAGTTTTGATGCTTGCTATTCCTGCACAAATAGCAGGTTGCAAGGAAATAGTTTTGTGTTCACCTCCAAATAAAGAAGGAAAAATAGCAAACGAAATTCTTTACACAGCACAATTGTGTGGAGTAACAAAAATCATCAAAGTTGGAGGAATTCAAGTCATTGCAGGATTGACTTTTGGAACAGCAACTATTCCTCAAGTGTATAAAATATTTGGGCCAGGAAATCAATTTGTAACCGTAGCAAAACAACTCGCAACCAAATACGGTGTTGCTATAGATATGCCAGCTGGACCAAGCGAATTATTAGTAATTGCAGACGATTCTGCAAATGCTGCTTATGTAGCTTCAGATTTATTAAGTCAGGCAGAACATGGTACAGATAGTCAGGTAATTTTAGTTTCTACATCCAAAAGTTTAATTGCAAATGTCTCAAAGGAAATCGATAATCAGTTGAATGAATTACCTAGAAAAGAAATTGCTCAAAAGTCTATTGCAAATTCTAAATTAATTTTTGTTGAATCAGACAAAATTGCATTAGAATTAATCAACGAATATGCTCCTGAACATTTTATTATTTGCTCTAAAAATGAAGAGTTATATATAAAGGGAATCGTAAATGCAGGATCCGTATTTATAGGCAATTACACGCCTGAAAGTGCTGGCGACTATGCATCAGGTACAAATCATACATTGCCAACGAATGGGTTTTGTAAAGCCTATTCGGGTGTCAATTTAGATAGTTTTACAAAGAGTATTACATTTCAGAAAATATCAAAAGAAGGCCTTCAAAATATTGGAAACGCCATTGAACTCATGGCAGAAGCTGAAGGTTTGCAAGCTCATAAAAATGCTGTTTCAATGAGACTAAAGGATATAAAACAAAAGTGATTTGTCATTCCGCAAAGACATTGAGCGAAGTCGAAATGTGACGTGGAATCCACAATGAATGAAAATTATGAAACAAATATTCAACATAAAAAACCTAGTAAGACAAAACGTCAAAAGCCTTAAGCCTTATTCATCTGCGCGCGATGAATTTAAGGATTTTAATGCAGAAATGGTGTTTTTAGATGCAAATGAAAATCCTTTTGATAATGGTATCAATCGTTATCCTGATCCACAACAAACCAATTTGAAAATATTACTTTCAGAAGCCAAAGGAATTGCAGTAGAAAATATTCTTTTAGGAAATGGAAGTGACGAAGTTTTAGATCTTATTTTTAGAGCTTTTTGTGAACCTAGTATAGATAATGTTATCATTTTGCCTCCAACGTATGGTATGTATGAAGTTTTAGCCAGAGTGAATGCAGTTGAAACTATAAAGGTTGAATTATCTGAAGACTTCCATCCAAATATTGAACAGATTTTAAAGGCTTCAAATGATAAAAGTAAAATCCTTTTTTTGTGTTCACCAAACAATCCAACAGGAAATAGTTTCAATAGTAATGATGTTGAGAGTTTATTAAAAAAGTTCAACGGAATTGTTGTAATAGATGAAGCTTATATCGATTTTTCAGAACAAGAAAGTTGGTTAAACTGTTTGGAAGAATTTGCTAATTTAATTGTCACACAAACGCTGTCTAAAGCCTATGCAATGGCAGGAATTAGGTTGGGAATTTGCTATGCTTCAAAAGATATTATTTCTGTTTTAAACAAAATAAAACCACCTTACAATGTTAATGAGCTAACACAGCAAAGAGCTATAGAACAGTTGTTGAATAAGGATTTAGTTAATGAGCAAGTCTCAAATATTCTTGCTGAAAGAAAAACATTGATAAAAGAATTGAAAACCATTGATTTTATTTCAGAAATATATCCAACAGATGCCAATTTTGTTTTAGTAAAAGTAGACGACGCTAAAGTACGTTATAATCAACTTATTGAAAAAGGAATTGTAACGAGAAACAGAACCAATCAACCATTATGTGAAAATTGTTTACGTTTTACGGTTGGTACAAGTGAAGAAAATAAGAAATTGATAAATGCACTAAAAAGTATATCATGAGTAAGAAAGTATTGTTTATTGATAGAGACGGAACGCTCATTAAAGAGCCTGCAGATGAGCAAATAGATTCTTTTGAGAAGTTGGTGTTTTATCCCAAGGTATTTCAGTATTTAAGTAGAATTGCAAAAGAACTGGATTTTGAAATCGTTATGGTCACTAATCAAGATGGTTTAGGAACAAAAGTTTATCCAGAAGACACATTTTGGCCAGTTCATAATTTCATTATAGAAACGTTTAAAGCTGAAGGCATTGAATTTAAAGAGCAATATATTGACCGAACATTTGCAAAAGATAATGCATCAACCAGAAAACCCAACACAGGTTTATTGACACAATACTTTTCAGATGAATATGATTTAAAAAACTCCGTAGTAATTGGTGATAGATTGACTGATATTGAATTGGCAAAAAATCTAGGTTCAAAAGGGATTTACATTAATGACTATACCAATTTAGGAACGAATGAAATTACTGTTAAACGAGAAGAATTAGATGGCTTCATTGCGTTAGAAACTAACGACTGGCAACAGATTTATGAGTTCCTTAAAACAGAAGACAGAACAGGAAGTATTGAAAGAAACACCAACGAAACCAAAATAAAAATTGATTTAAACCTTGATGGTACAGGGCAAAGTAATATTGATACTGGAATTGCTTTTTTTGACCACATGCTTGATCAAATAGCACGTCACGGACAATTAGATTTAAATATTAAAGTAGCTGGAGATCTTGAAGTTGATGAACACCACACTATTGAAGATACCGCGATTGCATTGGGTGAAGTATTTTCAAAAACTCTAGGTAATAAATTAGGAATAGAGCGTTATGGGTTTTGTTTACCAATGGATGATTGCTTGGCGCAAGTGGCTATCGATTTTGGTGGTAGAAACTGGTTAGTTTGGGATGCTAAATTTAATCGTGAAATGATAGGAAAAATGCCTACAGAAATGTTCTTTCATTTTTTCAAATCTTTTACAGATGGTGCCAAATGTAATTTAAATATTAAAGCCGAAGGCACCAATGAGCATCATAAAATTGAGGTTATTTTTAAAGCCTTTGCAAAAGCTATCAAAATGGCTGTAAAACGAGATATAGAGAAAATGATTCTACCATCAACAAAAGGAATGTTATAAAATTTATTATTCCGAACTGGACATTGAGCGAAATAGAAAAGTGATGCGGAAACTATTTTTAATAAAAAATTTAAATGAAGTTAGTAATAATAGATTATGGTGCAGGAAATATTAAAAGCATACAATTTGCTTTTAATAGGTTAGGTGTTAATGCAGTTCTATCAAATAATCCAGAAGAAATCATATCAGCAGATAAGGTTATTTTCCCTGGTGTTGGAGAGGCAAGCAGTGCTATGGTAATGTTAAAACAAAGCAAATTAGACTTGGTTATTCCAAAATTAAAACAACCTGTTTTGGGTATTTGTTTAGGTATGCAGTTGTTATGCCATTCTACTGAAGAAGGAAGTACTAAAGGATTAGGAATTTTTGATGCACATGTAAAACGTTTTCCTAATAATGTAAAAGTGCCTCAAATGGGATGGAATGCAATATCCAATTTAAAATCAGATTTGTTTAAAGGAATAAAAGACAATGCCTTTATGTATCTTGTGCACAGCTATTATGCAGAACTTTCAAATCAAGTTATTGCAACAACAAACTATGGTTTAGAGTATGCATCAGCCCTAGAAAACAATAATTTTTATGGTGTTCAGTTTCATCCTGAAAAAAGTAGTTTAGATGGAGAAAGAATTTTAAAGAATTTTATTGAATTATAAATATGAGAATAATACCTGCAATTGATATTATAGATGGTAAATGTGTGAGACTAACCAAAGGTGTTTTTGAAACCAAAAAAATCTATAATGAAAATCCATTGGAAGTAGCCAAAAAATTTGAGGCAGCTGGCATAGAATATTTGCATTTAGTAGATTTAGATGGTGCAAAAGCCAAGGAAATAATTAATTACAAAGTCCTTGAGCAAATAGCTTCTAAAACCTCATTAAAAATTGATTTTGGAGGCGGCCTAAAATCTAATGAAGACTTACATATTGCTTTTAATTCTGGAGCAAAGCAAGTTACCGGAGGCAGTATTGCGGTTAATGATGAAAAGACCTTTGAAGGTTGGATTTCTAAATACGGAGGAACCAAAATTATTCTAGGTGCCGACTGTAAAGATGAAAAAATTGCCATTAGTGGTTGGTTAGAGAAAAGCAATCTAGATGTTACTCCTTTTATTAAAACATATCAAAAAAAGGGTATTCAGTATGTTATTTGTACAGATATTTCTAAAGATGGTATGCTTGAAGGTCCATCCTTTGAATTGTATAGAAAAATCATTTCAGAATGTACTACAAGTCAAGATCAAGCTATTAAATTAATTGCTTCTGGAGGAGTTTCGTCTGTTCAAGATATTAATAAATTGGAAGATTTGGGCTGTGAAGCCGTTATAATTGGTAAGGCTTTATATGAAGGTAAAATTAGTTTAAGAGATTTAGAAACGCAAATGTAATATGCTGACTAAAAGAATTATTCCGTGTCTCGACATTAAAAATGGAAGGACTGTAAAAGGTGTTAATTTCATTAATTTAATTGATGCTGGTGATCCGGTAGAATTGGCAAAGCAATATGCTGCTAAAGGGGCTGACGAGTTGGTTTTTCTAGATATTTCTGCGACAATTGAAGAGCGTCAAACAACACTCGAAATGGTCCTGCATGTGGCAGAGCAAGTTAATATTCCGTTTACTGTTGGAGGAGGAATATCTAGTATTGAAGATGTCGATGCTTTGCTGAAATGTGGTGCAGATAAGGTGTCTATTAATTCTTCAGCAGTAAAACGACCTGAATTAATAAATGAATTATCAAACAAATTTGGCAATCAATGTATTGTTGTAGCTATTGATGCCAAAAAAATAAATGAAAACTGGAAAGTTCATTTGGCAGGTGGAAGTATTCCAACCGATATAGATTTGTTTGATTGGGCAAAAGAAGTAGAACGGCGAGGTGCAGGAGAAATATTGTTTACTTCAATGAACAATGATGGTACAAAAAACGGATTTGCAAATGATGCTCTGTCTAGATTATCAAAAGAATTGAATATTCCTATAATTGCTTCTGGTGGTGCAGGAAACATGCAACATTTTGTTGATACTTTTAAAATTGGAAAGGCTGATGCAGCATTGGCTGCAAGTGTTTTTCATTTTGGTGAGATTGAAATTGAAGATTTAAAAGAAGAATTAAAAAAGAATAATATAGAAGTACGATTGTAATGATTATAGATTTTAATAAAAACAACGATGGATTAGTCCCTGCAATTATTCAAGACGCAAACACAAGAAAGGTGTTGATGCTTGGTTACATGAATGAAGAGGCATATTACAAAACACTAGATACTAAACAAGTCACTTTTTATAGCAGATCAAAAAATCGATTATGGACCAAAGGTGAAGAAAGTGGAAATAGTTTAAATCTTGTTGATATTAAAGTAGATTGTGATAACGACACCTTGTTAATTCTGGTAAATCCGGATGGTCCAACATGCCATAAAGGAACAGATACATGTTGGGCAGAGAGTAATGAACAAACCTTTGGTTTTCTATCTCAACTTGAAGATGTCATAAAAAACAGAAAAGATAATTCTAAATCAGATAAATCTTATGTGGCTTTGCTATTCGAAAAAGGTATTAATAAAATTGCTCAAAAAGTAGGTGAGGAAGCAGTAGAAATGGTTATAGAAGCCAAAGACTCTAATTCAGATTTATTTCTCAATGAAAGTGCGGACTTACTCTTCCATTATTTGATACTATTACAAGCAAAAGGTTATTCCCTAAAAGATATTGTCGAAGTTTTAAAATCAAGACACTAATAAAAAAAGCATTAATTATATAATTAATGCTTGAAGGCTTTTATTAAATTATTCTTCGTTTAAGAAATCCATCCTTTAGCTGCAGATTTTCTTGAAAACCATACAAGAAATATTGCAAATACAATTATCATGAGTACCATAACCATACTAGTTACTTGATCATTTATAAAAGCATAACCCATTTGAACTATAACGGCTATTAATGATATTAAAAATAATGTTACAGCCCATTTTTTTCTTAAAAGTAATGTAATACTTCCTAGTGCACCACCAAATACAGCAATTGCAAAAGCAGCTGTTAACCATGCAGGATGGTTAGCTATAATTTCTAGTTGTTCAGGTGGATACATTTCACGAAAGCTCTCCGTATTATAAGCTTGTTGCAAATATGCATTCACACCCATTCCGTTCCAAACAAGGGCTATAACACTTACAATCCAAAACCAAATTGGTGGTTTATTTGTTGAATTTTCAGACATAATATTAGTTTTTAGTTAGTAAATAATGAATACAATGTATAAAAATTTTGTCATATGTGGTAAAAAAGGTTACTTGTAGGACGATTGTTAATTTAAAGCTTTCGCTTTTGAAGAAGTATTATTATCTATTTAAAATTCAATATTTAGGCTATCGGTTTCATGGGTGGCAAAAACAACCAAAATTAAAAACGATTCATTTGATGATAGATAGAACTTTCAATTATATCCTTGAAGGCAAGCGATTTAAAACATTAGCTTCAGGTCGAACAGATGCCATGGTTTCTGCCAACGAAGCGGCATTTGAACTTTTTCTAAATGAACCTATTGAAGACAAGAAAGCATTCCTGGAATTGTTCAATTATAACTTGCCACAAGATATTAGGGCTTTATCTATAGAAGAAGTTGATGAAAACTTTAATATTATACAACATTCAAAAACAAAAGAATACATTTATCTTTTTTCACATGGACAAAAAAATCATCCGTTCTGTGCGCCAATCTTAACCACTATTTTAGATGAACTCGATATTGTAACCATGAAAAAAGGCGCTAAACTTTTTCAAGGAAAGCACAATTTTAAAACATACTGTTACAAAGCAACAGATAATGGTATATACAAAAGAGAGGTATTGTTATGCGAATTAGAAAAAAACAATTTATTTACTGCAAACTTTTTCCCAAAGGAAACTTATATATTAAGAATAAAGGGTAAAGGTTTTATGCGAAACCAAATAAGACTAATGATGGGAGCACTTATTAAACTAGGCAAAGGTGAGATTTCTTTAAGTTATATTGAAGATTCCTTGAAGTCTGGAAGCAAAGAGGTTATGGATTATATTGCTCCAGCTTCAGGATTAATTTTAAACGATATTAAATTTGAATAACTTGATTAAATTAGTTTTATAGCATAGAAATATCTTATGAATAATTTTTTGGATAAAGCCATAATTTTTTCTTTGTACATGTAGATTATGCAAATCTTATTGAAAACCATGTAACTCTTTATCTACCATTATATTTGACCTTTGTAGTAGCTTGTTCTATAAGAGAATATAGTATAATATTAACTAGTAAATTTAAAATAATGAAATTCATATTAATAATGTTAGTAATGGTTGTCTTTGGAACTGCAATGGCGCAAGAAAAACCAAAAGAAGTAAAAGAAGAGACTGAAATTAAAACTGTTAAGGTTAAAACAGATAAAGGAACTACTGAAAAAAAAATAAAGGTAGTTATCAAAGAAACAGGAAATGTTGAGTTGGATGGTAATGATATAAATAAAGTTAATCAAGACCGAGTCAATTCATCTGTTAAGGTTGAAAAAACTACAATGATTGATAATGATTCTGATTCTGAGTATGACATAGCATCAATCGAAACGTATTACAAATTAGATAACGAAAGCTATATGTTATCTCCTAATAAGAGAGGATTCGATATTCAGTTTAATAATAATCATTCTAAATTCATAAAGGTGGCAAAAGTATGGAATACTAGCTCGGGCAAACATTATCTTGTGCACGAAAAGGAGAATAAAGGCATTGGATATTTTGATACTGAAGGAAATTTTGTTGTAGAATATTACAACAAGGATCTAGATTTAATTGAAACAAAAACTTATAGAAGAACAGATTTAGATTAATATATAATTGTTAACGTTATATGAAAAGTTCCAATTTAATTGGGACTTTTTGTATTTTAACAAACAAAATTATTTATATAATATGAATATAACAGTACCAAAAGAAGCATTAACTTTTTTTAAGTCCCTTGAAAAGAACAATAATAGAGATTGGTTTAACGAACATAAAAAAGAGTTTAAATCTATAGAAGCAAAAGCAAAGCAAGCCTATAATGCTTTGTTTGAAGCCATCAAAACACATGACGATGTAGATAGCTTAAAAATGTTCAGGATTTATCGTGATGTTCGTTTTTCAAAGAACAAATCACCTTATAAAACCCATTTTGGAGGAGCATACCATAGAAAGAAACCACATTTACGTGGTGGTTACTATTTGCACATAGCTCCAAATAATGAGTCTTTTATTGCTACAGGCTTTTGGGAACCAAACAAAGAAGATTTACTCCGCATCAGAAAAGAGTTTGAAATGGATGATACGGAAATGCGAAAGATTATGAACAATAAAAAATTTAAGGATGTTTGGGGTGTACTAGTAGGAGACGAGCTAAAATCTGCACCAAGAGATTTTGACAAAGACCATCCAGCAATAGATTTAATTAGAAAAAAACAATACATCTTTGTAAAAAAATACACAGACAAAGAAGTATTAGAAGAAGATTTTCTTAAAAATGTAAATGAAGCATTCAAATTAATTCGACCATATTTTGATTATATGAGCGATGTGCTTACTACAGATCTTAACGGAGTTTCAATTATATAGCAGTAAGCATTTTAGGCCTTTCAAAAAGCTGAATGTTATTTTGTAGATGCTCTTTTACGATATGCATCATTCGCTTATTTAAAGCAGAAGAATTTTCTATATATAGCATATATTCTTCAACTGTAAAAAGCCCTATAATCATACCTTTTAAAGAATTTCTAAATTTGATGTCTTTATTAATAGAATTATCAATGTAAGCCACGCGTTTTTCTAAAGTAAGATTGTAAAAAGTACTCTTATGTTTTGCTAGATAATTTCTAAAAACTTCAATAATCAAATCTCCTTGAAGCATTGTAATAGGTCGAAGTACCAAGTTTTGAAACCGTTCATCAGAACTCATATTATCGTTAATTAAACTTGGGGAAACTTCTGGACGGATTGATTTTAAATTAGTGTTTCGAGTGTCCATGGCATTTAAAATTTAATTAAAAATATAGATTAATGATTATTAAAAAAGAGGTAAGAGTTATACTTGTTAACGGCTTTATGAACAATTAAGAGTTCTTATATTTATAAAAATTTAGATAATGAAATTCGGAAGCACAGATGACCCAGGAAATATAGATTTTACATTGCCATCAGACCATCCTGACAATCAGAAGGTTTTAGAAAAATGTAATGATAAAAAACCTTTAAAGGTTTATGTTGGTTGTGCAAAATGGAATAAAGCAGATTTAAAAGGATTTTACCCAAGAGGAACAAAAGATGAATTAGCATATTATTCTTCTCAATTCAATTCCATAGAGCTTAATGCTACTTTCTACAGAATTTTCTCGGCAGAACAATTTGAAAATTGGAAAGAAAAAACACCAGAAGGATTTAAATTTTTTCCAAAATTAAATCAGGAGATTAGCCATTGGAAACGTTTAAACGAGGTTAAAGATGTTGTGGAGAACTATCTTTACCATGCATCCAATCTATATGAAAAGCTTGGAACAATCTTCTTACAAATGCATAACAATTTTGCTCCAAAAGATTTTGACAGAGTAGTAACTTTTGTTGAGAGTTGGCCAAAAGAAATACCTTTAGCTATCGAATTCAGGCATACCAATTGGTATAATGATGAAATTGTTGCAAATGAGCTTTATGATTTATTCGAGAAAAATGATATTTCTAATATTATTGTAGATACTGCAGGAAGAAGAGACTTGCTACACATGAGGTTAACAAATGGAACAGCTTTTGTAAGATATGTTGGAGCAAATCACAAAAAAGATTACTCACGTCTGGACGATTGGGTTGCAAGGCTTAAGACTTGGAAGCAACAGGGTATTAATGAAATTGATTTTTTTGTGCATCAAAATATTGAGAAAGAATCGCCATTACTTTCATCATATTTTATTGAAAAGTTAAATAATGAACTGGATACTGATTTGAATTTACCAACAATGGCATAGGTTATTTTTCAGGATAATCAGGAATATTCAAACCCAAAATAATATCACGATGAGCTTCACTAATGTTACCGTTTTTCTCTAAAGTTACAACGCCAGATCCACCTCTTGGGTTTTCTCTTTTTCTCATTCTTTCAGGTAGATTTGGGTCATCTTCAAAATGAAAATCATCAATATAATATTCATTTTTATCTGTCTCTTTTACGGTGACATGCATGTGTTGAGAAATGGTTGTGTTATGATATGATGCTGGTCGTAAGGTATAAAAGGTGTAGTTTCCATTAGCATTGGTTTTAATCCAACCTCTTAAATAACCATGTCTGCGTTCCCAACCTTTAGACCGATTGGTTGATGGATAAATACCTTTCTCATTGGTGTGATAGATGTAAATAATAACATCTTTTGCTGGAGTTTTACCATCAATTTCATATACTGTACCACTAATTTTTATTTTATTATTGGAATTATTAAAATCAGGTAAGGTATCTACATTTTGAAGACGTTTGTTTCCGTATTCATAAATCGCTTCACATCCTTCACACGGTCCACCAATATTTTTTAGGGTTTCCTTATTATTTTGTGATTTAATACAAGAAGAAAATAAAGTTAATATGATAAATAAACAATAAACCTTTTTCACAATTATTAAAATTAAGTTGAGTTTCTAAATTAAAGAATTTTCAAACCTTAAAGTCATGTTTAAGAAAAGTTTATAATTTTTAACTAAAAATTAATTAAGAACATTTTTTAAATATTTCTTGGGCTATTAAAGTATCGTTAATTCGATGTTAATTACTTGAAGCGTATTTAATTATCTAATATTTTTAGATAAACTAATTCAAAATGAAAAAAATAATCTTTAGCTTCACTCTTTGCTGCATGGTTTTACTGACACTTTCGGCATTTAAAAAAGACAGCAGCCCATTTACTGAAAACTTTATTACTGAAGATACCAAGATAGCATCAATTAATGCTTTAACCTTTGGTCCAGAGGGAATATTATTTATTGGCGATTCAAAAAATGCAGCCATTTATGCTTTAGACACTAAAGATTCAAAAGCTAATGATAAAGCACCAGAGATTATGATTAACGATTTTGATAATAAAATTGCTGCCTCTATAGGGACAACCAAGGACAATATTAAGATTACAGATATGGCAGTAAATCCAGTTTCTAAATCGGTATACTTTTCAGTTAATGTAACCGATGGCACTCCAGTATTGTTGAAATTAAATGGAGAAAAGTTTGAAAACATTTCATTGAATAGTGTAAGTTATTCTAAAGTTGAGTTAACGAATCCTGTTGGTGTTGACGATGAAGATCATAGAGGACGCCCTTTAAGGAACTGGGCAATTGCAGATATGATGTATCATAAAGGAAAAGTAATGGTTTCAGGTTTATCCAATAAAGAATTTAAATCTACATTTCGGAGTATAGATTTCCCATTTAATGACAATGAAGAATTTGCTTCTTTAGAAATTTGGCATGCTGCTCATGGTAGATTTGAATCCTATGCACCAATTAAAGCTTTTAATGTTATTAATATAGAGAATGAAGATTATTTAATAGCTAGCTATACCTGTACGCCTTTGGTGTTATTTCCATTAAAAGATTTAAAAGGGAATAAGCATATTAAAGGAAGAACAGTTGCAGAATTAGGTGGAGGTAATTCTCCTTTAGATATGATTGTATTTGAGAAAAATGGCAAACAAAAGTTTTTTATGTCAAATTCAAACCGACCAGTAATGCGTATAGATTATGATGATATTGCAAATTTTAAAAACTCACTTACGGAAGAAGTTAAAGAATTTGCTGCCACAGATGGTGTAACTTATGACAACCTACCTTTTGTTAATGTATTGCAGATGGATAATTTGGACAACGAAAACGTATTGTTCTTAATCAGAGATCGAGAAGGAGATCTGGTTTTAAGAAACAGAACTAAACAATGGATGTAATTCTTCAGAAAAACATGTTTAAGGCCAAGGTTTTCTTGGTCTTTTTTTGTTTTGTTATTCTTTTTAATTGTAAGCAAGTCAAAAACATTGACAATGAACTTATAAATTATGAAAATGATAAAGCCGTAAGCATTTCCTTTTCTTCTAATGTTAAAACAGATGAATTAAAGATCACTTTAAAAGGCAATAACACAGCCATTTTAGGCGATTTTTATTCAAATAAGGGCATTGTAACTTTTAGGCCAGTTATCCCATTTACTAGTGGAAAAGAATATGAATTAAAAGATCAAGATGCAACCTTAATAACATTTAAAATTGAAGATTTAATTTCAACCAAGGCAGAATTATTAGGTATCTATCCAACCAAAGACACAGTGCCAGAAAATTTGTTGAAAATGTACTTCGTATTTTCTAAACCAATGCAAGAAGTAAAATCTGCATTAGAATATATTACTGTAATTGATAACACTAAAAAAGAAGAAGTTCCAGTTTTCCTTGAGCTACAAACTGAATTATGGAATAAAGACCATACACAATTAACGCTTTGGCTAGATCCTGGCCGTATTAAAACAGATTTAATACCTAATAAAGAATTGGGTTTGCCAATTGTAAATGGAAACACTTATACCATTAGGGTTTCAAAAGATTTTAAAGATGCTAATGGAAATCTATTAAATGAAAATTTTCATAAAACTTTTTTGGTAAGAGAAAAGGATTCAAAATCACCAGATATAAATAAATGGTTAATTAAAACTCCGTTAGCAAATACACAAAACGAATTGATAATAGATTTTGGTGAATCGTTGGATTTTGCTTTGGCTTTGGAAACCGTAAAGGTTTTGGATTCAATTAATGAATTAGTTCCAGGTGATTTTAAACTAACAAATAACGAATCTGTCCTAAAGTTTCAACCAAAATCGAACTGGAAAAATGGTAATTATTCCATTTCAGTAAATACAGAGCTAGAAGATTTGGCAGGAAATAATTTAAACTATCTTTTTGATAGAGATTTAAATGAAGAAACCATTAAGACAGAATATCCAAAATTCAAATCAATTCAATTTGAAATAAAATAAAGCAAAATTTAATTCTCAATCTTACCAGTTAACTTGAATATAATATTTATTTCGCAATAAGTTTGTTGAATTTATTAAGAACATTACATTAATTTCAATATGTGGTCATTCTATTATTAATTTTATAAAAGTGCGTGAACATCGTATCTAAACTAATTAATTAATTATATAAAAAAATTGTTTTTTATACATTTGTCAACTTGATTTCTCAATAAAGGTTAACAATTAAGATGGCAAAACGAAGAATTGAAATAATGGATACCACATTGCGTGATGGAGAGCAAACCTCAGGTGTATCCTTTTCGGCTTCAGAAAAATTAACCATTGCGAAGTTATTATTAGAAGAGCTTAAAATTGATCGAATTGAAATTGCGTCAGCAAGAGTTTCAGAAGGCGAGTTTCAAGCAGTTAAAAATGTTACAAATTGGGCCACTCAAAACAATTATATAGATGCAGTTGAAGTTTTAACCTTTGTTGACAAAGGAGTATCAATCCAATGGATGATTAAAGCAGGTGCCAAGGTTCAGAATTTATTAACAAAAGGTTCATTAAACCATTTAATTCATCAACTCAAAAAAACTTCTAATCAGCATTTTAAAGAGATAGAAGAAGTTATTAATCAAGCTAAAGAACATGATATTGAAACCAATGTCTATTTAGAAGATTGGAGTAACGGTATGAGAAACTCCAAAGATTATGTTTTTGAATTTTTAGAGTTTTTGTCTGCTCAACCAGTAAAACGAATAATGTTACCTGATACATTGGGAGTTTTAACTCCGAGAGAATCTTTTGAGTTTATATTAGAGATAAGAAGTAAGTATCCTCAATTACACTTTGATTTTCATGCTCATAATGATTACGATATGAGTGTTTCAAATGTTATGGAAGCCATAAAAGCTGGTGCAGATGGTATTCATTTAACTCTCAACGGAATGGGAGAGCGTGCAGGCAATGCACCATTAGCCAGTGTTATTGCTGTGATTAATGATTTTCTCCCAGATATCAAAGTTAATGTAAATGAAAAATCTTTGTATACCGTAAGTAAACTTGTTGAAACATTTTCCGGATTTATGATTCCCGCAAATAAGCCTATTGTTGGAGCTAATGTGTTTACTCAAACTGCAGGAATCCATGCAGATGGAGATAATAAGAAAAACCTCTATTTTAATGATTTAATGCCAGAGCGTTTTGGTAGAAAGCGTAAATATGCATTGGGGAAATCTTCTGGCAAAGCAAATATTCAAAAGAACTTACAAGAGTTAGGGTTACAATTGAATGATGAAGATCTTAAAAAAGTAACTGAGCGCATCATTGAACTAGGAGATAAAAAACAAGTAGTTACAAAAGAAGATTTACCTTATATCATTTCAGATGTTCTAGACAGAACCTATGAAGAAAAGGTAAAAGTTAATTCGTATGTATTGACGCATTCGAAAGGATTAAGACCTTCTACTACAGTTGCTTTGACAATTAATGGAGAAGCCCATGAACAAAATGCACAAGGAGATGGTCAGTTTGACGCTTTTATGAATGCCATTAGAGAAATTTATAAAAAAACACATTTAACGACCTTGCCAGAATTGATAGATTACGCAGTTAGAATTCCACCAGGAAGTCATTCTGATGCGCTATGTGAAACAATTATTACCTGGAAGAATTCAGAGAAAGAATTTAAAACACGCGGATTAGATTCAGATCAAACAGTATCAGCTATTAAGGCAACAGAAAAAATGCTCAACATTATTACAAATTAACACTTAACAATTTATGAAATTAAACATAGCGCTTTTAGCAGGAGATGGTATTGGTCCAGAAGTCATTGATCAAGCAGTAAAAGTATGTGATGCTGTTGCAAAAAAATACGGTCATGAAATTATTTGGACTTCAGCTTTAACAGGTGCAGCAGCAATTGATGCTGTTGGAGAACCCTATCCAGATGCGACTCATGATATTTGTATGAAAGCCGATGCTGTTTTGTTTGGTGCTATTGGTCACCCAAAATATGATAACGACCCAAGTGCAAAAGTAAGGCCAGAACAAGGTTTATTAAAAATGCGTAAAAAATTGGGGTTGTTTGCTAATGTAAGGCCAACCTTTACTTTTCCTTCTTTAATAGAAAATTCTCCTTTAAAAAGGGAACGCATTGAAGGAACCAATTTGGTTTTTTTAAGAGAATTAACCGGAGGTATATATTTTGGAGAAAAAGGTAGAAGAGATGAAGGCACAACTGCGTATGACAATTGCGTATATACCAAAGCAGAAGTTATAAGATTAGCAAGAAAAGGATTTGAAATGGCTATGTCTCGTTCTAAAAAATTGTGCTGTGTAGATAAAGCTAATGTCTTGGAAACATCACGTCTGTGGAGAGAAACTGTTCAGGAATTGGAAAAAGATTATCCAGAAGTAACAGTAAGTTATGAATTTGTAGATGCTGTTGCTATGCGTTTGGTACAATGGCCTAATTCTTATGATGTTTTAATAACTGAAAATTTATTTGGAGATATTCTCACAGATGAAGCTTCGGTAATTTCAGGATCTATGGGATTAATGCCTTCAGCTTCTATTGGAGAGCATACTTCTTTATTTGAACCTATTCATGGCTCTTATCCGCAAGCAACGGGATTAGATATTGCAAATCCATTAGCAACTGTTCTTTCTGCAGCTATGATGTTTGAAGATGCTTTTGGTTTAAAAGAAGAAGCTGATGCAATACGAAATGTAGTAGATAAATCATTAGAAGTAGGTGTAGTAACGGAAGATTTATCAGGCAGCAACAAAGCTTATAAAACAAGCGAAGTAGGCGATTGGTTAGCCAATAATCTTTAATCTAATTATTTAAGAAGCTTGAATTACTAGGAAGTTCAAAAATTTCTAAATCAAAATAAGGAACTGCAGCAATGGCATGGTCAAAAATATCTGCCATAATGTATTCGTAATTTTCCCAACGTTTATCACTACTGAATGCATAAATTTCCAAAGGAATTCCTTGTGATGTTGGAGCCAACTGCCTTGTCATAATCATCATATCTTTGTTGATTGCAGAATGATGCTTTAGATATTCTTCAATGTATTTTCTAAAAACACCAAGATTAGTCAGATTCCTACCATTTAGTAACAACGACTTATCAATATTTTTTTTAGAATTATATTCATCAATGTCGGACTGTCTTTTAATCAGATAAGCTTTTATAAGTCCTATATTTTTCAAATTATCTACTTCTTCAGTCTTTAAATATTTCACACTATTTTGCTTAATATTCAAAGCTCTTTTAATACGTCTTCCATCAGAATTTACCATACCTCTCCAATTCTTGAAAGAATCAGAAATAAGAGCATAAGTTGGTATGGTTGTAATAGTTTTATCAAAGTTTTGAACTTTAACTGTTGCCAGACTAATTTCTATAACATCACCATCTGCACCATATTTTTCAAAGGTGATCCAGTCACCAATATGCACCATGTTATTTATAGAAACCTGAATACTAGCAACAAAGCCAAGAATTGTATCTTTAAAAATGAGTAAAATCACGGCTGAAGCTGCTCCTAACCCTGTAAGAAATTTTAAAAATGGAATACCAGTAACGATTGCAAATGCGGAAAGTATACCAATAGCCCAAGCAAAGATCATAAATACCTGGATATAACTTTTTAAAGGTTTATCACTAAACCTAGGGAGCATCTGTAAATAATCATGAACACTATTAAGCAAGCTTCTAACTATCCAAAGTGTAAGTATTATGGCAAAGACCTGCAAGCTTTTTTCAACAATGTTTTCAAAATAGTCAAAGTCTGCGAATACTATTGGAATAAACTCTAAAACAATGAGTAAAGGAATAATATGGGCAATGTTTCTTGGGAGTTTATTCTGGACTAAAATATCATCAAAGTTAGTTTCTGTTCTTTTAGAAAAAGTTGTAAAGACAGAAAGTAAAATTTTTCTAACAATGAAATCAATGATGAAAACAACAATGAGTAATGCCAGAAGTAATGCTAACATGTTTAAATATTTAGCGGTTGTTTCTGGCATTTGAACAGAAATTAAATAATCGTATAAAAGATGCTTTAGAGATTCCAAAATTTATGCAGTTTTTAAATATTTTTTATCGATATAAAATGTGCCAAAAGGAATAATGGATGCCAATAATATATAACTAAAATCTTTAGTATTCCACTTAAATTCACCTTTTAATAAAAATGCAAAAGCAACATAGGCAATAAATAAGAGACCATGTGGCATACCTAAAAGCTTTACATACTTTGGTTCTTCCATTAGATATTTTATCGGGGTGGCCATAAATAATAGTAGTATATAAGAAACCCCTTCTAAAAAAGCAATAATTCTAAAAATATTTAAAGTAGATAACATTCTTTATTTTTTTAAAGTGCAAAGATATTAATACTTTATTCTTTTTACTTTCAAATATAAAATTATCTTGAATTATTATCTGGATTTTTTAAAACAACATGCAGGATTTATAATTGAATAAAATACCTGTATCATAGTATTAAGGATAAAAAAAGTAATCAATTAAATTTTAGCAGTCATAAGAATTCAAATTCATAAAAATTTAGTATATTGAAGTCTGATTTCAGGTTTAAATTTTGAAATTAATCGATTATGAAAATCTACTATTCACATATAATGTATACTTAAAACGTAACTCAAAAAGTTGCGTTTTTTTATTTTAATGTTATAAGTAGTTTTTCCATTCAACTAAAAATTAAATAAATGAAAGTATACGACGACAAGCATATTAAGAATGTTGTCTTTGTGGGTGCTCATGGCAGCGGTAAAACTACATTTGCTGAAACCATGCTTTTTGAAGCAGGTTTAATTAACAGAAGAGGTACAGTAGAATCTAAAAATACTGTTTCCGATTTCCATGACATAGAAAAAGAAAGACAGACTTCAGTTTTTGCAACACCATTACACACAGAATGGCGTAATTATAAGATTAATATAATTGATACTCCTGGTCTGGATGATTTTATAGGTGAGATCATTTCTTCAATAAGAGTAGCAGATACAATAGTTACGGTAATTAATGCAAGACATGGCGTTGAAATTGGAACAGAAATTATATGGAGTTATATAGAAAGATTTCAAAAACCTACCCTTTTTGTCATCAATCAGATAGATCACCCAACAGCTAATTTCGACGAGAGTTATAAGAGTTTATCTCAATTGGTAGGAAATAATGTAGTAAAAATACAATATCCTCTAAAAGTTGATGGAGCGCAATGCATTGTTGATGTTCTTAAGATGAAGATGTATAAATTTTCACCTGAAGGGGGCAAACCAGAAAAATTACCAATTCCTGAAGATCAGCTAGAAATTGCTAATGACCTCCATAATGAATTGGTAGAAAGAGCAGCAGAAAATGATGAAGAACTTTTAGAATTATTTTTTGAAAAAGGAACACTCAACGAAGACGAAATGCGAAAAGGTATCAAAGCTGGTATGCTTAATCATGAAGTTTTTCCAGTGTTTTGCATTTCAGCATTAAATGATATGGGTACAGGCCGCTTAATGGGTTTTATAGACAATGTAGTTCCAGCCACAGCCGATTTAAAATCTATACAAAGTGTTGAAGGCAAAGAGATTGTACCTTCAAAGGATTCGCCAACTTCATTGTTTGTATTTAAAACGTTTCATCAACCCAATTTAGGTCAAGTTACTTTTTTTAAAGTAAAATCTGGTGAAGTTAAGGTTAATGATAAGCTTGTAAATTCTAGAAATGGAGAAACAGAAATTCTCAATCAATTGTTCATCATGGATGGTGAAAAAAGAGAGTCTGTGTCTAAATTAACGGTTGGAGATATAGGAGCAACTTTAAAACTTAAATCCACTGAAACTAGTGACACTTTAAGTTCTAAAAATTTTCCTGTAACCATCAAACCTATTAAATATCCTGAACCGCGCATAACTAGGGCTACTTCTCCAGTTGAAAAAGCCGATGATGAAAAGTTAAGTGATGCACTTAAGAAAATCCATAGTCAGGATCCAACAGTTGTAATCAAATACTCTAAAGAAACCAAACAGTTATTGGTAGGCTGTCAAGGAGAGCTTCATTTAGCCACCATAAGTTGGGCTTTAAGAAATTTATATGGTGTTGAAGCGAAATTCGACAAACCCAAAATTCCTTATCGAGAAACAATTCAAAGGGCTGCAAATGCCAGTTACAGACACAAAAAACAATCTGGAGGTGCAGGACAATTTGCTCAAGTACACATGAAAATAGAGCCTTGGCATGAAGGGATAGAAGAGCCTGAAGGATTTAATATAAGAGGAAAAGAAGAATTGGATCTTCCATGGGGTGGAAAATTGGTGTTCTACAATTGTATAGTTGGTGGCGTTATCGATTTAAGATATTTGCCTTCTATTATGAAAGGTATTCTAGAAGTTATGGAATCTGGACCATTAACAAATTCTTATATAAGAGATGTAAGAGTTATGGTTTATGATGGTAAAATGCATGCAGTAGACTCTAACGATATTTCTTTCAAAATAGCTGGAGCTCACGCATTTAAAGAAGCATTTCTAAATGCCAATCCAAAATTATTAGAGCCAACTCAAGAACTTGTTGTAAAAGTACCAGAGGATATGGTTGGTAATGTCATGACCGATTTGCAATCCAGACGTTCTATCATTTTAGGCATTGAAAGTACAGGTAATTATCAAATACTTAAATCTCAAACTCCTGCAGCAGAATTGTATGGATATTCAACAGATTTACGCTCAATAACACAAGGAAGGGCAACCTTTAGTTCGGTATTTTCATCTTATGAGTCCGTACCAAAAAATGTTCAAGACCAATTAGTAAGTAATAATTAAATTTAAATAACATGTTAGCAACTAAAGTATCTTATTTAAGCGATTTAAAGTTCAATTTAGAAACTTGGAAAAGAGAATTACGTTTTCATTTTAATGAAATGGATACGTTTGAAGAAAAATTAGAAGAAATAGCAGCCAGAGAATATGATAAACGCGCGACAAAGAAGATTGAAAATTTTCAAAATCGTATCATGATTGAAAGAAACGAAATTTCAAAATTAATGCATCGTTGCAAGCGAAAAATGAATAATTTATTGATTGCAGACTATAATGAAAACATTGATGGTCGCCTTATACAAGAACAACGTCCTCTTAAAGATGATATGCGTCATTATATAAAGATGCATTATGATCTTAAAGAAGAAATGATGGATTTCTTTGCACGTTGGTTATAAACAATTTATTCAAATAGATTATATAATTATGAAAAGCAGATTGTTTATTTGCCTTGTACTAATTTTTAGTGCTCAAGTCATTAACGCACAATCAAAGGCTGAAAAAAAAGATGAAAAAGAAGCAAACGAGCTTAAAGAATATAGGCATATTCAAACCATAATAGATTCAAAAGCGTTTGAATTTGTTGGGAATTGGGCAACGACTCAAAAAGGAAGGAGGATTAATCTAATTGGTAATCCCAATTATTTAAGGGTGGATGGCACAAAAGCAGAGGCAGATTTACCATATTTTGGAGTCGCTCAAGTTGCTAGTTATGGTGGTGATGCTGGTATAAATTTTAATTGCGATCTCTCCAAATATGAAGTCAAAAAAGTGGATAAAAAGAAACGGATCGTCATTAAAGCCAATGCCTCTGAAGGTTCGGAGAAGTTCTCACTTACCTTGACAGTATATCCCAGTGGAAATACCTCTTTATACATAATCAGCAGTAATAGAAACAGCATTACTTATGATGGAAAACTCTCAAAAAAATAGCAAAGAAAGAATAATAGAATGAAAACATCATTTTTATTAATAGTCGCATTTACATTATTTATCAGTAATCCAATTGCCAGTCAAGACTTGACTCAAAAACAACTGGAAAGAGAAAAAAACAAAGTTGAAATTTATACGCCGAATGAGAAAGACAGTATTCAAATGTCATTTTATAACCAAGCAAACAAAATGGGTCTGTCTGAAAAGAACAGAGAAAAGTATAATCGAATTATTACCGATTTTGTCTTCGATATGAAACGAGTAAATGACAAAGACAAAGATCTTTCCGCTGAAGAAATGGAAGAAAAATTACTGAAATTGGAAGTTAAATCCAATAACAAGGTAAAACAAATTTTAAATCAAGAGCAATTTGAAAAGCATAAAAAAGTCTTTGGAGATTTGGTCAGTGATGCGATAATTAAATTAAAGAAATAGCGTCTTCAAATATTGAACAAAAGGTTTGTTAAGAAAATGATACAAGGTTTACTTTGTGTCATTTTCTAGTTTCTGGATGCTTCTTTCTCAATCTTTTCAATATTTGATCTTATCTTTTTAAACATAAAAGAATACGCTAATTTATCTCAATTTTTAGTGCTGAATATTACTTTTTATGAAAAACCCAACTAAAAATTTTATAATTTTTCTGTTAATTATTTTTGTTTTTTATGGGTGCAATAAACCAATTTAAGAAACCAAATAGGTTATGCATTTAAGGTCTTTTAAAGTAACTGAAATCACCTACCGTGAAGATGGTCTATTGTTACAATAGACCCTTACAATTAAAAGTTAACAACCATCTATAATAACGTCTAGGTTACCATCTTTTGATATAATACTAAAAGTTATAAACTCTGAAGTACAACGTGGTTCAATAGTAAACTGTATGTTTCCATGAATCCTAAAGTCTTTTTTATTGAGAAGTTTAAAAGGTTGTTTATAAGAAGTGTTTTTATAATATAATTCAAAAGGTTCATTTTGGTTGCATTTTTTATGTACTAGTTAGGACAAAAGCAGACATAAAAATTATATATCTTTGTTAAAACGACTTTTAATTTATGAAAAACATTTTTTATTTCCCGCTCTTTATTTTAATCCTTTTTTCTTGCAAAAAAGAAAATCCTATCGATAACAAACAAGTAATTTTTGATGGCATAGATAACTCTATAAAGCCAGGCGACAACTTCTTCAGCCATGTTAATAAAACTTGGTATGATACTGCGGTCATAGATGATGATCAGGTAGGAGTAGGCTCTTACAGATACTTAAATATTCCTCAACAAAAGTTATTGCAAAGTATTTTAGAAGAAGTGTCTCGTCAAGAACATCCTGTAGGAAGTATTGAACAGAAAATAGGAGACTTCTATGCATCTGGAATGGATACAGTAAGCATTAATAGACGTGGATTTAAACCTATAGAACCTATTTTAAAAAATATTGAAACCATTAAGGATGTTTCTGGAATAATGACTTTTGTAACCGAACAACTCAAGGAAAACGGTGGTTCAATTATTGCCGTGTATGTAGATGCAGACGACCAAAATAGCAGTATTAATATTGCGCATGCAGTCCAGACCGGAATTGGCCTGCCAGATCGCGATTATTATTTCAGAACCGATTCAATTTCTTTGGCTATTCAAGATGCATATATAAACTATTTAAGTAAATTATTTGATCTTGTCAATCAAGAGAACAGCTCCAACTTGGCCAATACAGTTTATAACATCGAAAAAGAACTGGCTACATCTCATAAGACTAGAACTGAACGGAGAGTTGTAAAAGAAAACTATCATAAAATGGCAATATCTGAACTCAATGATAATCAACCAAATATAGGTTGGGGAAACTTATTATTAAATTTAGGTGCAGAGGCAGATTCTATCAATGTCAGACAACCAGCATATTATGAAAAATTGGATGCTATGCTCAAATCTGTTTCTTTAGAAGACTGGAAAGACTATTTAAAGGCACATACTATTAGTAACTATGCCAATATTTTAAGTCAACCTTTTCAGGATACAGCATTTCAGTATTCTAAAGTATTATCAGGCCAGTCTGTTCAAAAATCTCGTAAACAACGCATGGCGCGAAGGGTAGATGGCCAATTGGGTTTTGCGTTGGGTCAATTATATGTTAAACGTTATTTTAACGAAGATGCTAAAAAGAGAGCTTTAGAGCTTGTAGATAACCTTCAAAAAGCCTTTGAAAACAGAATTGATAAACTGGATTGGATGAGCGATAGCACAAAACTAAAAGCTAAAGAAAAATTGTACACCATTACCAAAAAAATAGGTTATCCAGATGTTTGGAAAGAATACAATGTCACAATTCTAAGAGACCAATTTTTTGAAAATGTAGTAGCTTTAAACAAAAATGAGTTTAATTATCAACTTAACCAATTAAACAAACCACCAAATAAAGAAGAATGGTTTACTACACCATCAACGGTAACTGCATATTATAATCCATCAGCGAACGAGATTGTTTTTCCTGCTGGAATATTACAATCGCCATATTTTGATTTTTATGCAGACGACGCTGTTAATTATGGTGGTATCGGTATGGTCATTGGTCATGAGTTAACCCACGCTTTTGATGATCAAGGTGCGCAATACGACGGTAATGGCAATGTAAATAACTGGTGGACAGAAGAAGATTATGAAAAGTTTAAAGCTAGAACACAACAGATCATTGATCAATATGATCAATTTACAGTTTTAGATAGTGTACACTTAAAAGGTGCCATGACAGTTGGTGAAAACACAGCAGACAATGGAGGTATTGCCATTGCTTATGATGCGTTTAAAATGACAGAACAAGGTCAAGATACTACCAAGATTGGAGGTTTTACACCAGATCAGCGTTTCTTTTTATCCATTGCTCGTATTTGGCGTGTTAAAGTACGTGATGAGTTTCAACGCAACTATGTAGCTACAGATCCACATTCTCCTGCAGAATGGCGCGTTAATGGTCCGTTAATGAACTTTACACCGTTCTATGAGGCGTTTGATGTTCAACCTGGAGACAAGAATTATAAATCAGAAGAAAAACGGATTAAGATTTGGTAACGCAATGGTAGTAAAAAGCTAACTAAAAATTTAGTAACTTTAATTTCCTCATTTTTACAGATAGACATACTTGATTTTGGTATAACCATTTGTTAAACATAAATACTAAAAAAACATGGCATTAAAAAGTGTAAAAGCTTATGGAACTGATGCTCCAGAAGCCGATTTAAAACAATTAAATATCAACAGAAGAGCAATTACCAAAGACGATATAGAAATAGACATTTTATATTGTGGTGTTTGCCATTCAGATTTGCATTTTGCTCGTAACGACTGGGGAATGACAGTATACCCGATTGTTCCTGGTCATGAAATCGTTGGAAAAGTTACTCAAATAGGAGTAAATGTTACCAAACACAATATTGGCGATATTGTTGCAGTGGGTTGTTTAGTAGATTCCTGTAGAACTTGTAAAAATTGCAAGAATGATTTAGAACAATATTGCCCAGGATGGGTTGGCACCTATGGTGGTTTTGATAAGCATTTAAACGAACCCACTCATGGTGGTTATTCTGAAACTATTGTAGTAGATGAAGCATTTGTTTTAAGTGTTCCGGAAAATCTAGAACTGCCAGGTCTTGCGCCTATTTTATGTGCAGGTATTACTGTTTGGTCACCTTTAAGATATTGGAATGTAGACAAAAATAGTAAAGTGGCAGTAGTTGGTCTTGGTGGTCTAGGGCACATGGCCATCAAATTGGCTCATGCTTTAGGTGCTAATGTTACTTTGTTCTCACGATCTACAAGTAAAATTGAAGATGCAAAAGCTCTAGGTGCAGATCAGGTTATTATCACTACAGATGAAGCCCAATTAGAAAGTGTGACGGGGCATTTTGATGTTATTATAGATACTGTTCCTTATGCACACGATTTAAATCCTTACATAAACACTTTAAGCACAAATGGTACTTTGGTAGTTGTAGGATATTTGGGACCTTTAGATCCAATGCTCGTCACTGTACCAATGATACTCGGACGTAAAGCTGTTGCAGGTTCTTTAATAGGAGGTATAGCAGAAACCCAGGAATTATTGGATTTCTGTGGTAAGCATAACATTACATCTGATATTGAAGTTATTGATATACAGAATATCAACGAAGCTTATGAGCGTATGCTAAAAAGTGATGTAAAATACCGATTTGTCATCGATATGAAATCACTTAAAAATTAATTTTCAATGAAGTCTTATAAGCAAACAAAAAGATCAGAATTATATACAAGAAGAATGGATTAAGATTTGGTAATAATTTAATATGTGTTACGATATAAAAGCCACATATGAATCTCAATTAAAAAGGGCAGAAGCAAGAGGAGATATTCAGGCAGTAGAAGAGATTAAAGAGAAACTTATACCATTTACAGATTTGCCACTATTTCATTCTTCAGGTTTTAGTCATCCAGATTTGCTGATTTATACAGATGATTCTCCTTATTTTCCTACAATTGCAACATGGGGACTAATTCCTCATTGGGTTAGAGATGAAGAAGGCATGAAAAAAATATGGAATAATACTCTAAATGCTAGAGGCGAAACCATATTTGAAAAACCATCATTTAAAGAATCTGCAAAACATCATAGATGTTTAATCTACATAGATGGGTTTTATGAGCATCACCATTATAATGGTAGTACTTATCCATTCTATATTTATAGAAAAGATGGCAAACCAATGATTTTAGCTGGTTTGTGGAATGATTGGGAAACTGAATTTGGAGGCATTGTCAATTCTTTTTCTATTGTTACCACTGAAGGTAATTCAATGATGGCAAAAATTCATAATAATCCGAAGCTTAAAGGCCCAAGGATGCCACTTATTCTGTTTGAAGAACTTGCTGATGTTTGGTTAAATCCAATTAATGATGATATAGACAAAAAATTAATTCAAGAGCTTATAAAACCGTATCCAGTAGATGAGCTAACATATCATAGCGTTGCAAAATTAAGAGGAAAAGAATATCCAGGAAATTTAGAAAATATATCAGATGAGGTTGTTTATAAAGAATTAGTGTTTTAAAATTTAAAATATATAAATAATGAAAACTATAAAATTAATTTTAAACCTTCTTTTTTTTGCACTATCATTTAACCTTTGCCTAGCTCAACAAGATTTATCCCAATTAGAGTTTCTTATTGGTACTTGGCAGGTAGAAGGAAAACAAAATTTTGAATACTGGGAAAAGGTAAGTGAAACAGAATTTATCGGTAAAGGTTACAAGATAAGAGATGGCGTTACCAGGATATCAGAAACGCTTGAACTTAAAGTTAATGATAACAACATTACATTCATTGCTACTGTACCAGACCAGAACGAAGGTCAGAGCATTCCTTTTACTTTAAGCGCATCTCTTGACAACCTATGGTCTTTTGAAAATCAAAACCACGACTTCCCAAAAAAGATACAATATCAGCTTCTGGAAGGTGGAAAGATAAAAGTTAATGTTTTGGGAGAAAATGATAAAGGTTTTTCTTTTTATTTTATAAAACAGTAACTCATAAAAAAAAGCCTGAACTTATTCAGGCTTTTTTTATTATTGGTTAGATATTAATTGGTGTCTTGTACAGATCCTGAACCATCAATACGACTTGAAATACTAGGATAACCCTTGTAACTAATAACAGATGACCCTTCAATTATTACATCTAAATAATCTTCGACAGAAACATTACAGTTTCCGCTGCCTTCTACATATATCTCACAGGAGTTGGATACTACTGGGAAAGCATCAAAATTTCCCGAACCATAAATTTCTATATCAAGATTTTCTAAATCTTCAAAGTTTTTAAATCCCGTGATAGTACCACTGCCTTCAATGAGTACATCAAGCCATTTTGCACCTTGATTGGCATTAAGATCAATGGATCCAGAACCTTCAAGGATGACTTCCATATAGTCTTGGCTTACAAAATCTTTAACCAAAATACTACCAGAACCAACCAACCTGACATAATTCATCTCTGGTACTTTTACATGTATTTCCAATTGGCTGTTTCTATAGCAGCCATCTTCAAGTTCGGCTTTCCAAACACCATTACTTACACTGCGCTTTAGTTTGTTAATTATGTTTCTGTGACCAGTTACAGTGACTTCTTGGGTATTGGATTGTGAAATAATAACATGATCTGTTCCAGAGCTTCTTATCCCAGAAAAAATTGCTAATGGAATGGTTTCCGTGATTATGGTCCCGTTGCCTGTAATACAGTCTTCGTCTGTTGTACAGGAAGCTATAATGATGCTCATTAAGAGTATTACAAAGGTTTTAAATTTAATAGTTTTCATGATTGTTTGTTTTATAATTAATTTAATTTGTTTGCTATTTTTAATAATAGAACTGAAAAAGATTTTTCAATTAATGACGATCTATTTTCGTGTATGTTACTCTGTTTTAAGAATTACATATCAAATTCAGTTTCAACATCTTTTGTTTTCTTTTTGTAATTGCTCAACTTATAACTTACATTGAGTAGTAAGATGGGAGACTCATTATTAAAGTCACCAACAAGATTCATATTGGCTGTATTGGTATAGAGTTCATAGTTCAATGATTGCAATACGTCCTTTAATTGCAGATTTACAGAAAGCTTGCCATCAAGAAATTGTTTTTTCAATGCAATGTCCATAAAGAAGTAATTACTCAATTCTCCTTGCGAGCGTGCTGTTTTGCTGGCATAATAGCTTATAACCTGGAGCGATGAGGTGTTGTTTAAGTTTACAGAGTTAACTACTTGAGAGGTCCATGAAAAATCATTATTGCTAGATTTAGTACCATCAATATTAGCCCATATATCATAATAAAACAGACTTGTATTAGCATTAACACTCCACCAATCATTGAAGTTGAAGTTATACATAAGTTCTGTTCCGATAGACTTGTCACCACTGTCATTATGAAAGATAGTATGTATTTTATCGTCGTCTTCAACAGTTAACTTTTGTTCAATTTTGTTCTTTGTAGTCCGATAATACAGGTTTGCTGCAAAAGATGTTTGGTTTTTGCTATAGCTGTAACCAAATTCATAATTGCGAATAATCTCTGGAATCAAATAGGGGTTTCCTTCAGAATAGAAATAATCATCCTGAAACTCTGGATAAGGATTCATATAATATTCATCTGGACGATTAATACGGTTAGTCAATGCAAATTTTACATTGGCGTTGTCGTTTAGGTTTTTACTTAAGAATACTCCAGGAAAGAAATTGGCTTTATGATATTTGTATTCATCATCGGTATTTTTACTTCTTAAAACTCTGTCGGTATATTCCATTCTCAAACCAAACGATGTGCTTAAACCCCAAAAAGAACTGTTTAAGTTTAGATAAGCAGCATATACACCTTCATTAAATTTATACTTTCCTGTATAATCAGGATGGTTCACCCAATCATTTTGGTCATAATCATATTCTGAATAGGTAAAGTTTAAAAAGCGGTTGTATTGATGATAGGAGACACCAGTTTCCAAATTACTTTGCTCCGAAACTACATTGGTATAATCAGCATCAAAACGTACGTCATTACTGTTATTCCTATTGGAAATGTCTAATCTGTATGGTTCGGGGTCGATGATAATCTGATTTTCATCTGTAAGATATGAAGCCTGACTGTTGTTAAAATCATAATCTATATAAGAATAGTATAAGTTAAAAGACAATATGTCATTACTTTCATTTAAAGTTCTAGTCAGACCAAGGTTATTGGTAAAGAATGTAGGCTTAATAGTTGTGTAAAACGGGTTGTATTTATGTTCCTCACTACTTTCTGGTACAGTGTATCCAGAGTTATTTGTAAGGACCTGACCGTCTATTTTGTTATATCCAGTGTGAAAAGAATACGATAGGTTGGTCTTTTCGTTTGGGTTGTAGTCTAGCCCAAATCTGAACCCTAGGTTAGACTCGGTAAACTTTCTATCCTGAAGCATGGTGGCAAAGTGGGTATTATCTTCATTATAAAGTGTCCGGTAATAATTGTTATTAGCTGTTTTGGAGTAATCTCTCCATTCTGTGCCGAAAGAATAACTTACTTTCTCTTTATTCAGGTTTATATTCACATCGCCAGCGTATTTATCCTTGGTCCCAACAGATGCATTTACGATACCATTGAATCCTGATACAACTCCTTTCTTGAGTATAATATTGATAATACCTGCGCCGCCTTCGGCATTGTATTTAACCGATGGATTGGTAATAACTTCTATGTTCTTAATAGTGTTTGCAGATGTTTGCTTTAAAACATCTTGAGCACTTAATGTGGTTGGCTTACCGTTGATAAGAATAATGAAGTTGGTACTGCCTCTTAATTTTACATTGTTATCTGAATCAATCTGAATGGATGGGGAAAGCCTTAAGGCATCAACAGCTGTTCCGCCAGTTGCAAGTAAGTTTGAGCTTACTGATAGTACTTGCTTATCAACTGCATGCTTTATAGCTTTGGTTTTAGAAGTTACTACCACTTCATCTAGCGCTTCTAGATTATGCTCAAGGAGAATAGTTCCAAGATCAATGTGTCTCTCATTTGCCTTCAATACAATGGTCTCAACGGTATAATCTTTATAACCCATAAAACTTACTGTTAAGTAATAATCACCTTCACTTACTTTATCCAGTAGAAATATACCTTCGTCGTTGGTTATGACCCCAGTAATTAAAGTAGCATCCTTTTTAGAGTATAATGCCACTGTGGCATAAGCTACCGTTTTTTTGGTCTGTTGTTCTTCAACTGTTCCAGAGATGGTCCATTTGGCTTCTGAAGTAAATGCTTTTAGAGATGTTAAAGATATACTTACTAATACGAACAGTTTAAATAGTGTTTTCATGGTTTCAATGATTTTATGAGACAAATGTCCTGTAGAAATCATTGAAAATCGACCGACTAAAAAAAGTCGAACGCATTTTTAAAAATAAATGGGTTCGACTTTTTTAGTGTAAACGTTCGACTTTTTTCTAATCAACTGATTTTAAATACTCTTTACGGTATTCGGTTGGTGTTTTACCGGTGTATTTTTTAAAGGCAGTATTAAAAGAAGATTTAGAATTAAAGCCTACAGCGTACAATATTTCAAGAACAGTAAGTTGTTTTTGGTCAGGATCTTGTAAAATTTGCATAGCATTCTTTATTCTATACTCATTGATATAGTCAAAGAATTTCTTGTTTAAGGTTTTGTTTAAAAAAAGAGATAATTCATAACTACTCATTCCAAGCCCATTGGCCAGTTCAAAAATTGTTATGGAAGAGTTGGTATATATTTTATTTGTAATTACATATTCTTCTAGTCTTTCTTTTAAAGCTGAATCTCGATTAGTTCTTTCTTTACTTATAGATTTTTTCTCTTTTTCCTTATTCTCTTTCAGATATTCTTCTAATAGCTTAATGTTTGAATCTACACCATTAAATAAATATGGCTGGGACATTCCTTTATAAATAATCCACGATAGAAAAATAAGAGTAATAATGGATGATATATGATGATGGATGTTCTGTTCTTCATACAACTCCTTAAAACCAAACCTGAAAATGTTATAGACTAAAGTAGCTAATATAAAATAAACAAACACAATGGTTAGCTGCAATATCCATTTATAGTTCTTATCGCTAATATTTGAATAGTTTTCATTGACTATCTTTTTAAATCTATATACTATCCTAATTGACCAGATGCCATAAACTATCCCTTGAATTCTTAATAGGTAGTAAGTAAAGCCGATAAACCATGGCGTGTGATTAGGATTCGTTCTTATCTCTAATTTAACATCATCGTGTTGTAAGTGATAACTGAAAAGAAAGATAATTACAATGGCTATAAAAGGAATTAAATGTAACAAATCAACTTTTCTTAATTTATAATCTTTAAAAGCAGTAGTCTTAATATAGAAGAACCAACTAGGATAGATTAAAAAAGATAATGCAGGTATTATTAAATAATAGTTCGGGTGCTCTGTATAAAAGGAGGTTTTACTCAAAAGTACATCAAAACTTTCAATAGCAAAATCTAAAATAAAGAAGCCTAAAAAAATATTACCTGAACGCTCTTTAGTCTTGTTAAAAAACAGATACATTGAAAACAATAAAGCCAAACAAATGGTAATAAGATTATATATGTTATCAATATTCAAGTTCACTATCTATAAATCATTTAAAGCTCTTTTTCTAAATTGTGTAGGTGTGAGATTGGTATATTTCCTAAAGGCCGTATTGAATGACGACTTTGAATTAAAGCCTACATCATATAAAATTTCTAGCACTGTAATATCTTTCTTATCAGGATCTTGCAATAAGGTCATAGCCTTCTTAATACGGTAACTATTAACAAAATCGAAGAAATGTTGGTTCATATCGTGGTTTATAAGTAACGATAATTGCTTTATAGGCACTTGCAACTGGTCAGACAATTTGTATATGGTAAGATTGGGATTCAAATAAGGTTCTTCCATTTCCATATAAGTTTTAAGAGACCTGATCTCTTCAGAGTCCTCATTATTAGATTTGGTGACATGCTGCTCACTTTTAATCATATGCTTTACCAATTGCAATTTGGAATTTATACCTCTGAAAAGTTCAGGGCTATGCAAGGCTTTAAGTACCATCCAGCAAATAATGCCCAATGCCAGAAGTTGTACCAACCAATTAATATAAAAGAATATGACATCTAGATGCATAAACCTTAATGCATTTTTAATGGTTGCAAGCAAGATACTAATGGTGAGTAAAGTAACAAGTTGAAATAACCATTGATGGTGTAGTAGTTTTGTATCAGCATAGTTCTCTAGAAGCAGTTGCTTATATTTTTTAATTTCGATAAAACATATCACTAAATATATGAACAGTTGGATATGTAGAGTGATATAAGACAGTTTTATGGCAAGTAGTTCATGTCCAGCAGCATTGGCTTCTAAAAATGTCCATTTGCTTTCAAAATCAACTGCAAAAAAATCAGGCCATAGTATTATAAAATTAATTACAAAACCTAATATATGAAATAGGTGTTTAGCTTTTAGCTTGAAATTGGAGTAGATTACAGAAAGCAGATACAAATAAAGCAAAGGCAATTTAAAAAAAACAGTATTGTTAATAAGCATCCCCAATCCTGGATGTGTTGGATATACAAAATAAGAGGCCAAAATACCGCTAGAGTCTTGAGCATTGACCAATAAGAATGAGGCTAGTAATATATTACTGGTTTTGTTCTTTGTTTTAGCAGTTAACAAAAATATAACTAGAAGCCATGATATCAATACCAAAAAAAGATTAATTAAGTTCTGAAACGTAAAATCTTCCATGGTTATAGATACTCTGCAATTGTAATCATAGTTTTACAAAGATATAAGATAAAAGTATTAAAAGCATAAGGGTTATGCTCAGCTAAAAATATTATTAACTACGTAGTATATGTAAGATCTTTCTATTTCTCGATAATCAACTTTTGCCCAACACGCAATACTGAATTTTTACGTATGGCATTTGTGGTACAAATAGACCTAATCGTTACATTATTCCGTAACGAAATTCTAGATAAAGTATCACCAGGCTTTACAATATAGACCTCTCGTTGTTTTTCGAGACTAGCAATAGCTTCCTCTTCAGAAAGCAGAGGCACAATTTTACTTTGGCGTCTAGAATTATGGTATGCTGGTCGTGTCCATTTTTTGGTCACCCAAAGTTCCTGGGCTCTAATGGTATTATCGTCATCAAAATCAAATAAATATTCTGGATTTATAGAAATGCCTTTATAATTAATAACTAGATGCAAATGGCTGCCTCTGGCATTGCCTGTGGCACCACCATGCCCTAAAAAATCTCCAGCTTTTACGGTATCATTTTCTTTAACCGCATACTTTGATAAATGTGCGTAGGTTGTTTCCAGACCATTGTAATGTCTTACCACAACCGTTTTCCCGTGACCTGTATTGTACCGTGCAAAACGCACAATGCCATCAAACATGGTATAGATACTATCACCGGTTACCAGATCAATGTCTATACCTTTGTGCCCTCTGCCTCGTCTCCAACCAAAGCGCGAGGTCACTACTTTGTCAATGCCAATAGGAGATGTGTAGCTACTATCGTCAAATCGTATTCGTAGCGGGAAGATAAGTTCCACATCTTGGTAAGGGTTGTATTTTGTGTTGTCCCAATACTCGGCTTTAATATTGACTAGAGGAACTACCTGTAAGGTTTTCTCCATTTGTAGTTCATCCAATGAATCCAGAGCTTTAAAATGGGACGCGTTGAGTACCAGATCGGGTTGATAGTTTTGGGCATTTACTGTACAAAATGCCAACAACGAAGCCAATGCAATTAAGAGTTTTGTGCTATTAAACAAGGTTGGTTGTTTTTTTGAATGACGAATATAAAAAGTTTAAACGAAAATATATGTTAATCTATTGTTAGAAAATATAAGATTTTGATACTAAAAAAGAGAGAAATGTTAAAAACTACAAATAATCTAATAGTGTCACTTTCAATATTACATATTAGAAAGAATGAAGACCATTATATATGCTATTGGCATGAATAATAACACTTTAACATAAATGATGCAACTGCGTCGTTATTTTAACCTATCTTTACAGCATTAGCTAGTTGATCGGCTTTTCTTTATCTATTTTGTACCCCAATATATTTAATCCTTTGCTTTCTTCAATTTTTTAATAAAATTAAAGTGCCAGATTTTGGTAGTCCTTAAGGCTTATCGCTTCGCATTCACAAGGAATAGCACTACAACAATAAAAAAGAAATGCATATGGTTAACCCAACATTTTCAAGAGCCATAAATACCCAATTCTCAAAGACTTTAAGAAGCAGAGTAAATACGTATTTTAAAACCCACAACAAGAGCAGAAACGCCAATGCTAACATGGTTATAAAAACTGGCGTAATGATCGCCTTGTTCTTCGTACCATTAATTCTTATGGCTACAGGCATAGTCACATCTGTATGGTTATTGTTTACTCTGTATTTAATTACGGGTTTAGGCATGGCAGGCATAGGCATGGGCGTGATGCATGATGCCATACATGGTTCATATTCAAAAAGCAAAAACATTAATAAAGCCTTGAGTTATACGTTCAATCTTATTGGGGCCAATGCCACCGTTTGGAGAATTCAACACAATGTATTGCATCATACCTATACCAATATTAATGAGGCTGACGACGATCTTAACATGCCTTTCTTTTTAAGATTTTCACCACATACCAAATACAATTGGCTGCATCAGTTTCAGCATATATATATCTGGTTTTTCTATGGAATCTCTACCATAGCCTGGGTAACTGCAAAAGACTTTGTACGGCTAAAACGTTACAAGAATATGGGCTTTTTAAATAATAAGTACGAATACCCAAAAGCATTGGCAAGCATGACTGCATGGAAACTCTTTTATTACTCCTATGCTTTGGCATTACCTATGCTTATGGTACCACAGCCTTGGTGGTTGATACTATTGGCCTTTATATGTATGCATATTGTAACAGGACTTTTGGTAAGTATCGTGTTTCAGATTGCACACATTATGCCAGCCAATCAGTTTCCCTTACCTAACCAAGATGGTATGATGCAAAAAGATTGGTACGGCCATCAATTTGCAACTACTAGCAATTTTGCACCCAAAAGTAAATTCTTGTTTTGGTTTATTGGTGGGTTAAATTATCAAGTAGAACATCACGTCTTACCAGATGTATGCCATGTACATTATAAAAGTTTAACCAAAATCGTGGAAGAAACAGCACGAGAGTTTGGTATGCCATATCACGTTAAGAAAAGTATGGCACGAGCCATTGCAGATCATGTAAAGATGTTGCGTTGGTTGGGTAAGAAGGAGAGTACAGTCATGGCATAAACTATGATTATTCAATAATAAAATTTAAATACAGATGATATTCAAGACATTAATAAATAAATTAATAAATACTAATAAAGTAACAATTATGAAAGAAGGTACAGTAAAATTTTTCAATAATGCCAGAGGTTTTGGCTTTATAACCGTAAAAGACACAGAAGAAGAAATATTTGTTCATACGTCAAATCTTATTGATGAAATCAAAGAAAACGACCAAGTAAAATTTGAGGTTGAAAAAGGAGATAAAGGATTAAATGCAATTACCGTAAGTTTAATCTAATTTATAGCTATTAAACATTAAAAAAGAAGCCATCTAATAATGGTGGTTTCTTCTTAATTTCTAACAAACATATGTTTCATATGTCTTCAATCCGTTAAACTATTCTAATGGCTGAAAAAAAGGACTTGGATTTCACATATACCACTATTGACAAAATATTCCGTTTAAGTATGGGAGAATCGGCCGATTATAGTGGTGCCAAATATGATGGTAATTTTACAATGTCACTAGAAGAGGCACAAAAACAAAAACATCAATTCATTGCAGATAGCCTAAATATTAAAAAGGGTAGTAAGGTATTAGATATGGCTTGTGGTTGGGGACCATTCATCAAATATGTTACACAAGAAAGAGGTGCTGCCTGCATTGGTCTTACCTTATCAGAAGGGCAAGCAGAAGCCTGCCAAAATAACGATATGAATGTATTGGTAAAAGATTGTCGCACGGTAACTCCAGATGACTATGGTACTTTTGACGCCATATCCTGCATTGGTGGTTTAGAACATTTCTGTTCCATTACTCAATGGCAATCAGGTAAACAGGAAAGCATCTATGCAAATTTTTTTCAAACACTTAATTATTTACTGCCTACTGGTGGTAGATTTTACATGCAAACCATGACCTTTGCTAAAAACATGGTCGATTTTGAAACCATTGATGTCAATGCAGAAAAAGGTTCTGCAGCACATGTTATGGCACTTATGATTAAAGAGTTCCCTGGTTCCTGGCTTCCTTATGGGCCAGAAATGGTTATACGCAATGCCAAACCGTATTTTAAATTAATATCGCAAAGCAGCGGTCGTAAAGACTACATAGAGACCATTAGACAATGGCGAAAAAAATTCAGAGCATTTAGTTTTAAAAAGTACGCGCTATACCTATCATTACTCCCAAAATTACTAACTGATAGAGAATTCAGACATCAAGTGGCTGTTTTTAGAATAAGCCCAAATAAGATCTGTTTCGAAAAAGAAGTTATGGAGCATTATCGCTTGGTTTTCGAAAAGCTATAATTAACTGTCACTGCAACACCAAAACAGCATCTTTCAATTAATTGCCGGTCTGTGCCTGTACAAGAGTTTCATATTACGCTTATTAATAGGCATGTATGTGATAACACCTTTCCAATAAACCCCTAAAGAAAATTGTCCATCCATTAACGACAATTGTCCATTTTTTAAAACATACATGCTTACCATCTTTGTATCGTCAATAATGACACACTATATTTAAAACAATACAAAAATGGAAAATGTACACGTAACAGGATTTAAAGTTCCTACAAAAGAAGATGTATCTTCAACAAACCAAGAGATTTTTGATAACCTGAACAAAGCGTTAGGTTTTGTACCTAATCTTTATGCCACCATAGCCTATTCTGACCATGGTTTAGCACGTTATTTAGAATTTCAGAATGCTAAAACCTCTTTGTCTAACAAAGAAAAAGAAGCCGTAAACCTTATTGTTAGTCAGGTAAACGGCTGTATCTATTGCCAAAGTGCACATGTGGTTTTAGGTAAAATGAATGGCTTTAACGATGAACAATTATTAGGTATCCGTAAGGGTAGAAGCGAAAATCCAAAACTGAACGCTCTGGTTGTACTTGCGGCAGACCTTACACAAAACAGAGGTAATGCCAGTGACGAGAACATAGAGGAGTTTTTTGCTCAAGGCTACACTAACGAAAACCTTGTGGATCTGATCCTTCAGATCAGTGATAAAACAGCAATGAACTACCTGCACAATTTAACTAAAGTGCCAGTTGATTTTCCAATAGCTGAAACCATTTAAAATAGCAAAGGGAGTATGTTTATGACATGCTTCCTTTTTTTAACTATAGATCGATATAAAAAATGAATCTAACAAAGAGCATACTCAAGTTCTTAAAGAAAAGCCCCAATCATGAGCATACAAATTCTCCGGAAGGCTTTTGCCCGAATTGTTGGGGAAGACAAGAATATGGTGGAAATTTTTATAAAGCTTTAAAATCTAAAAACATCAAAGATTTAGAACAACAAAAAGGCTGGATCACATCATATGTAGAACAAAATTTAAAGGCAATACACTTAAAACCAAAAGACAAAACACTATTGTGTAATGTATGTTTTGAAAGCTACAACCATTAGATCATTACATGTTCAATTATTAATACACTAAAAATGTCGTCAGAAATAAAACATCCGCTACCACCATTTACATCAGAAACTGCCTTACAAAAAGTACAACTGGCCGAAGATGCCTGGAACAGTAAGAACCCTGAAAAGGTATCTAAAGCCTATACCATAGATTCCGAATGGCGTAACAGAACACAATTCATTAATGGGCGAGAGGAGATCGTACAATTCTTAACACAAAAATGGAAGAAAGAACGCCACTATAAACTAAAAAAAGAACTCTGGGGATTTAAAGATAACCGAATGGCTGTTAGATTTGAGTATGAATTTCAAGATGAATACGACAAATGGTACAGAGCCTATGGTAATGAGCTTTGGGAATTTGACGCAAATGGTCTGATGCAAAAGCGTTATGCCAGCATCAACGATTTAAAAATTAATGAAAATGAACGAAAATTAACATAATTTAGAACCTATGTTGCAACACAATGATTTTACACTTATCAATCCGCAAACAGGCACACTGTCTTTTAAGCTCTCATATTTTGATGTAGACAACCCATTTAACGAACTTTTAAAATTGAGCCATTACTCGCTCATTTGGGTAACCAATGGTAGTGGTAATGTAAAAGCCGATTTTAATGAGTACAGCTTTGAAGCCAACACATTGTTGTCATTTTCGCCTCACCAACCCTTTATGGTTGAAGCCGAGAAGTGTATTAGTGGTCTGGTCATTAACTTTCATCCAGATTTCTTTTGTATCCATAAACATCATAAAGAAGTGGCTTGTCATGGCGTATTGTTCAACAACATATATAGTCCACCTTTTGTTGATGTAGATGCAAAAGTCCAAGCCAATTTTAATATGATTGTTGAACAGATCAAGGCTGAAATGCAAAACCCAGCTCTTGCACAATATGAGTTATTGATCTCTTATCTTAAAATTTTCCTCATCACGGCATCACGGCTTAAAACAGAACAGCAAACCCAGATAGAGGAGACCATAGACCAGCCCGAAAAACCCTTTATTTTACAAAACCTAAAAAACTATATCGAGCTGCACTATAAATCCAAACACACGGCAAGTGACTATGCAGATATGTTGGCCATAAGCCCAAAGGCACTTACCAAGCTCACCAAGATACATTTCAACAAAACTTTAACAGATCTCATCTCCGAACGTATTATCATTGAAGCTAAACGCGAGCTGTATCTCACCAACAAAACCGTAAAAGAGATTGCATATGAATTAGGATATAATGATGAATATTATTTTAGCAGATTCTTTAAAAAGAATGCCGAGGTATCACCACAAGTGTATAGAGACACAGTTGGTTTTGATAGAGCTTCAGCCGTTACCAGTTCATACCAAACTAAAGAATAATATGTCCTATAAAGCCACACTTCACGTAGTTTTCGTTTTGGATACAATTTTACAACCAAAAGCTAATGAAAATTTAAGATTTTATTTAATTTTATGGGGTATGTACCTGTTGTTTTTCAGTAGTTGGTAACTTGTTAAACAATCACTCAAATTATCGTTACATGAAATTGTTATTACTCATAGTATTTTTCTCAATTCTAGGCTGTAAAGAATCCGTTGTAAAAAAGAATAATTCTGATTCTTCATTGGAAATGAAACGTACAGAATGTATTGAAAGAATATTTGCAAAAGACAGTTTTTTAGGAAATGTTAGGAACCATGCTTCCGAAAAAATACCATTAAAGGATGCACTAAACAACTATACTAGTGAGTTAGAATCTTTAGATTATACAAACTGTCCCGAAAATTTTATTTCTGCATTCCAAGATCATATTAATGCTTGGAAAAAAGTTGCGGAAATATCTAGTAAGTATCCGTCCTTAAGAGGAGAATTGCATGACATATTTTTACAGTTAGAGAAAAGTAAGGATTCAATAGAATTAAAATCGCTTGTGAAACAAGTTTGGGATACTTGGAGCAAGGTAGAAGAAAGTGCTAGTAACCAATCCTAAACACCAAATGCATTTTAATACAACTATAGTAGTTAAAATATGCAACACACACCAAAATGCATCGTCTTTACCAAAAAGACTTAATGCGTTTATATCAATTGCAGGTTAATATACCTCTGTTTCAAATAGTACTTGTCTCATTTTTCTTAATGAGTTGTAAAGCAACTTCAATTCAATCCAATTCGTTACAAGAAGTATCTCAAAAGCAATCCAAAGAAAATCTATTTATTATTGATACCATTCAACTAAAAAGTAATGTATTCAATAATACAAGAAGAATTCGGGTTTTATTACCACCAGATTATTATAAAAACAATAATAAGTATCCCGTACTATATTTAAACGATGGAGTTTTAGTGTTTCACGCATATGATATTCAAACCATAGTGCATGAGCTAATTAAGTCAAAGAAGATAGAACCAATTATTGTGGTTGGAATTGATAATGGAGCCTCAACAGTGGAGTCAACAAACCCCTTGCGAGATCGAGCAAATGAATATTTACCTTGGGAAGACTTTTTTGAAACAAACGAAAACGCAAAAATTAATAACCCAAAAGGAAAGTTGTATCCAGATTTTCTGATCAATGAAGTTATTCCATTAGTAAATTCAAATTTTCGAACTAAAAAAGGGTATAAGCATACGGGATTTGGAGGTTCATCAAGAGGAGCACTCATAGCTTTGTATACGGCGTTAAAAAACCCAAAACAATGCAGTCGACTTCTTCTCGAAAGTCCATCATTATATGTTCATAATCAGGAAATATTAAAAATCTCTAGAGGCAAAAATAAATGGCCACAAAGAGTATATATTGGTATTGGTACAGAAGAAGGTGATACATTTCAAATTAAAAAAATGGCTGTTGAAGATGCAGAAAATTTAAAAAACATAATTCAAAACAACGCATCTAAAACTAAAGTAAACTATCTTTTGGACAATGAAGGTAAGCACAGCTTTGAAGATTTTGCAAAAAGATTTCCAAAAGCTTTAGAATTTTTATACGGGAAAAATTAAAAACAGTTGGGATACTTCAAAAGAAAACACATATAAGCAAGGCGATAATGATGAATATTTCTTTAGTAGAATTTTTAAAAAACCTATTGATAAAATGATACGCAATAAAAAAGCTAACAACACATAGTTAATAAATATTGATCATTATTTCTTTGAACACTCAATTTAGGTTGTACTTTTGCAACTTGATATATGAGTAGATCTATTACAACATTAGAACTTGAGGACAGAAAAGTTGGTAAAAGCCTTTATAATTACCAACACGGTGCCATCGAGAAGATATTTAAATGCTTTGAAGATGCTCCAGAAGATTATCATTTATTGTATCAACTTCCAACTGGTGGAGGTAAAACCGTTATTTTTTCAGAGATCGTACGTCAGTTTTTAAAGCACCACGATACCAAAGTACTTGTTATGACCCATCGTATTGAGCTATGCAAGCAAACCTCTAGAATGCTTACAGAGTTTAATGTGGTTAATAAAGTAGTAGATAGCAAAGCTAATCTTGAAGATCAGGATCAATATAGTTGTTTTGTAGCAATGGTCGAAACCTTGAACAACAGATTAAATGAAGATAAGCTAGATATTTCTAATATCGGCTTGGTAATTATAGACGAAGCTCATTACAACTCCTTTACCAAACTCTTTAAGTTTTTTGAAAAGTCCTTCATTTTGGGTGTTACGGCTACGCCTTTAAGCTCTAACATAAAGTTACCAATGAAAGACAATTACAACGAGCTTATTGTTGGTGAAAGTATAGAGTCTTTAATTAAGAATAAATTTTTGGCAAGAGCAGAAATCTATTCATACAATGTTGGTTTAACTTCTTTAGTAGTTGGTGCAAACGGAGATTATACCGTAAAATCTTCAGAAGACTTATACAACAATTTTGATATGTTAAGTAAGCTATTGCATGCCTACGAAGAGCAATCAAAAGGCAAGAAAACGCTAATATTTAACAACGGTATTCATACTTCGCAATATGTCTATGAAACGTTTAGAGCGGCTGGATATCCAATTGCCCATTTAGACAATACAAACTCTAAAAAAGAAAGAAAAAAGATCTTAAAATGGTTTAAAGATACACCTGATGCCATTTTAACGTCTGTAAGTATTCTCACCACTGGTTTTGACGAACCAACGGTAGAATCTATCATTTTGAACAGAGCTACAAAATCGCTCACATTATATTATCAGATGATTGGTAGAGGCTCACGAATTCTTAAAGATAAAGATACTTTTACAGTCATAGATTTGGGAAATAACCTTCATAGATTTGGGCCTTGGGGTTCAGAATTAGATTGGCAGCGCATCTTTAGATCACCTAATTTCTATTTGGATACTTTACTCAATGATGAGGATATCGAAAGTAATTTTAAATATGAGATGCCTGACGAATTACGAGCAGAGTTCTCTAATTCCGAAGAAGTTTATTTAGATATTAATGAGGTATATACTGAATCCATAAGAAATGGCGAATCTTCTAAAGTTGTTTTATCGCGCTCTATAGAGCATCATGCCATGTTGTGCATAGAAAACAGCGAAGATGTTTATGATGCATTAGAATTAGCAAAAAAACTAGGCGATGACATAGACCATAGGATAAATAGATATAGTAAGTGTATTTGTAAGAGTACCTTTAATTTTATTGAGTGGTTGAAAGAAGACTACAGAAAAAAATTGCGCACATATCTACGTAAAAACTTTGATGTGCTTTTTGAAGAAATACACGGTAAACCTGCTGAATAAAACAAATTTTAATTAAAGGAATTTCTAATACAAATACCTGAATTACAGTGATATACTAGTATAAAAATTAGCTATCTATTTTTTTTGATTCTTATTTTAAGAATGTAAACCCTATCTTTACTGAAAATATTTAAGACATCTCTGTACACATTAGATTGATATTTGATAAACCTATCTTCAAAAATTTGTTTGATTTTGCACTAATTCTTATTTATAAAATCATAATGTAAAATTTAAATCTAGTGAATGGGAAAATCTCAACAAACATTTAATAAAAGCGAAAAAGAGAAGAAAAGACTAAAAAAACGCGAAGACAAGAAAAAGAAAAAAGAAGCCCGGAAAGCAGAAAATCAAAAAACCAAGGGTATTCAGTTTGCCTATGTAGACTATAATGGAAATTTAACAGATACTCCGCCAGACCCAAATATGAAGGTTAAAGTCGATGCCGAGAGCATTGAAATAGGCATTCCTAAAAAAGAAGATAGTGAAGATGCTGCATTTGACCCAGTAAGAACAGGTAAAGTTAATTATTTTGATACTTCAAAAGGATTTGGGTTTATTATTGATTCTGAAAACAATGAGAAACACTTCGTTCATGTTAGCGGCTTAATTGACGAAATTATAGAAAATGACAAAGTGACTTTCGAGCTTGAAAAAGGTCTCAAAGGCATGAACGCCGTAAAGGTGAAGAAAATATAAAACTTTCCTTTTTTTTTGATTGCAATCATTTTTCTTATTTTAGAGTACACATCTAAAATAAAAGAATGAACAAACAATTAATCTTTGTAAAACGCCCAATAGGATTTCCCGAACCAGATATCTGGAGATTGGAAAAAAATGATATTCCAGATTTAAAAGATGGAGAGTTTTTGGTTCAAAACCATTACGTTTCATTAGACCCAGCGATGCGTGGTTGGATGAATGCCAATAGGTCTTATATAGAACCTATTAAAGTTGGCGATGTGATGCGTGCTGGTACTATTGGTAAGATTGTCAAGGTAAAAAACAACCCGAAGTTTAAAGTAGGAGATTGTGTCACAGGTTTTGGCGGTGTGCAACAATATTGCATTACTAACGGATCTAACTGGCATAAAGTGGATCCTTCTATTGCTCCAATGCCAATGTATTTAAGTACATTAGGGATGACTGGAATGACAGCTTACTTTGGGATTCTTGAGGTTGGTAAGATAAAATTCGGTGATGTTGTTTTAGTTTCTGGCGCTGCTGGAGCTGTAGGAAGTGTAGTTGGACAAATAGCCAAACTAAAAGGTTGCACGGTCGTTGGTATTGCTGGAGGTAAAGACAAATGCAAATATTTACTTGACGAATTAGGTTTTGACGAAGCTATAGATTACAAATCCGAAAATGTGATTAAAGAGCTAAAAGTGAAATGCCCTAATGGAATAGACGTTTATTTTGATAACGTTGGTGGGGAAATTTTGGAATATGCTTTGGCAATATTGCGTTTGCATGCAAGAATAGTCATCTGCGGAGCCATTTCACAATATAATAATACGTCTAAAATGAAAGGTCCAGCAAATTATATGTCCTTATTGGTCAATAGAGCAACTATGCAAGGCATGGTTGTTTTCGATTATGCCAAAGATTACCAGAAGGCCGCACTAGAAATGAGTCAATGGATAAAAGAAGGGAAACTTAAAAGTAAAGAAGATATTTACGAGGGCATTGAAAATTTTTATGACACCTTCAAACGCTTGTTTACTGGAGAAAAGAAAGGAAAATTAATATTAAAGGTCATTGAATGACTTTAAAAAGTTTTAATCAAATTAAAGCTTATGATTATAATAATGGGTGTAAGCGGGTGTGGAAAAACAACAATAGGTAAATTATTGTCAAAAGAAACTCAACTTCCATTTTTTGATGCAGACGATTTTCATCCAGAAGAGAATATTAAAAAGATGAAGACTAATGAGTCTTTAACTGATGAAGATAGGCTACCATGGTTAAATAATTTAGCTTCAAAAATTGAAGAATGGGAAAATAATGGTGGAGCCATTTTAGCTTGTTCTGCACTAAAAGAATCTTACCGAAAATTGCTATCTTCAAAAACAGAGAATATTTTTTGGGTTTTTCTTGATGGGTCATTTGACCTAATTAAATCAAGATTAGAGCAAAGGCATAATCATTATATGAAGTCAGATTTATTACAATCTCAATTTAATACTTTAGAAGAACCTAATTATGGTTTGAAAATTAATATTGCAAAGTCTAAAGAAGACATTATTAAACAAATACTTTTAAACTTAAATGATTAAATCAGATTTTGGTGTTATAGGGCTAGGTGTTATGGGAAAGAGCATTAGTCTAAATGTTTCAGAAAATGGTTTTCCCATTTCAGTCTATAACCGTGAGTTTCCAGGCGAGGAATATGTAGTTGAAGATTTTTTGAAAACCAATCATTCATTTACAAATATTCAAGGATTTACAGAGCTTAAATCGTTCATTGATTCACAAAAAACACCTAGAAAAATATTTTTAATGATTAAAGCTGGAGATGCCATTGATCAAATGATTGACCAGTTACTACCTTTTTTATCAAAAGGTGATATAATTATTGATGGAGGAAACTCTCATTATTTAGATACGAAAAAGCGATTTGATTTTCTGTCTTCAAAAGGAATTAATTTTATTGGTTGTGGTGTTTCTGGTGGAGAAGAAGGAGCAAGGTCTGGACCATCAATGATGCCTGGAGGCACAAAAGAAAGTTATAATCAAGTCTCTCAAATTTTAGAAACCATTGCAGCAAAAGATTCTAACGGTAAACCATGTTGCACTTTTGTTGGACCAGAAGGTTCAGGACATTTTGTAAAAATGGTTCATAATGGTATTGAGTATGCAGAAATGCAATTATTGACGGAATTATATGCGTTATTATCCACTACGTTGAATTATCAGGAGATTGCTCAATATTTTTTAGAATGGAATAAAGGAGAACTTGAAAGTTTTTTACTTGAAATAACGGCTAATATTCTTCAGAAAAAAGAAGGTAATGATTATTTATTGGATAAAATTCTTGATAAAGCTCAAAACAAAGGTACGGGTTCTTGGTCTAGTATTGCAGCACTAAATTTAGGCTATCCAAATACCATAATGTCATCAGCTGTATTTGCAAGATATATTTCATCTTTTAAAGAAAAACGTGTTGTTTATTCTAATCAGACAAAAAAATTATCCGATGAAAAATTGAGTATAGATATAGAGTCCATAAAAAAAGCGTATCAATTTGCCAGAATAATAAACCACCAGCAAGGTTTTGCATTAATAAAGCAAGCTACTGATGTATATGAATGGAACTTAAATTTATCTGAATTAGCTAGAATTTGGACTAATGGTTGTATTATTCGATCTGCTTTAATGAATGATTTATCTTCATTATTTACTAAAAATGAGGATATTATAGATGATTCAAAAACGTTTAAATTTTTAAACCAATTTGAAAATGATGTTTCAAAAACCATTCAGAATGCTTTTTCAAAAAGAATTGCTTTAGATTCATTTTGTTCTGCTTATAACTATTGGATTTCGATGACATCAAATAAATTACCTGCTAATTTAATACAAGCTCAAAGAGATTATTTTGGTGCTCATACATATCAGCGTATTGATAAAGATTCTAATGAATATTTTCATACAAACTGGAAAGTAAAATGATAGATTTTTCATTAATAACAGCGGTATTATTGGGTATAATAGTATTGCTTATTCTCATTCTCAAATTTAGAATTCAAGCCTTTGCTGCTCTATTAATTTCAAGTATTATTGTTGGCGTTTTTTCAGGAATGCAGCCTTATTCCATCATTTCTACGATGCAGGAAGGTATGGGAAATACATTGGGCTTTGTGGCTGTTGTTGTTGGTTTAGGTGCTATGTTTGGAGCTATATTAGAACATTCTGGCGGAGCTGAAGCTTTGGCAAATTATTTATTGAGAAAGTTTGGAGAAAAAAATGCTTCATGGGCTTTAGTAATTGCTGGTTTTTTTGTTGCTATTCCTGTTTTTTTTGATGTAGCATTTATCATTTTAGTTCCACTTATTTATTCTTTACAACGCAAAACCAAGAAGTCTTTATTATTATATGGTATTCCGCTTCTTGCTGGTTTGGCAATAACGCATTCATTTATTCCGCCAACACCAGGACCAGTTGCTGTTGCAGATATTCTAAGAGCTGATTTAGGTTGGGTTATTTTATTCGGATTTCTTGTTGGCATTCCGACGGCTATTGTTACAGGGCCACTGTTTGGAAAATATATTGCTAAAAAAATTCATATAAATGCACCAGAACTTTTAGATGAAGACACTCAAAAAAGTAGTTATCCTGCAGTCGGACTTATAGTAACTATTATTGGTATTCCCATCTTATTAATTGTTTGTAATACATTACTTAACAGTCCATTGCTTGAAAATTATAATATTTCTCAAAACTTAAAAGAATGGCTTAAAATGATTGGTCATCCATTTACTGCATTAATTCTAGCCAATTTAATTGCATGGTATCTTTTAGGAATACGTAGACAAACTGCTAAAGAAACTTTATTGAACATTACAACAAAATCGATGGCTCCTGCTGGCATCATTATTTTGCTAACAGGTGCTGGAGGTGTATTTAAACAAATGTTGGTCAACACTGGAACAGGAGAAATGTTGGCCAAGTATTTTGCTAATCAAGGTGTAAGCTTATTTTTATTTGCATTTATTGCTGCCTCATTGGTTAGAATTTTACAAGGCTCTGCAACTGTTGCTATGATCACTGCTGCTGGACTTACTGCACCACTTTTAGGTTCTGGTGTTAGCGAAATTGATAAGGCACTTATAGTTATTGCTATAGCATCAGGTGCTTCAATTTTATCTCATGTTAATGATAGTGGCTTTTGGCTAGTAAGTAAATATTTAGGTCTATCTGAAAAACAAACATTTAGAAGTTGGACCGTTATGACAACCATTCTTGCTTTTATTGGATTTGCTTCAGTGAGTGTCTTTTCTTTAATTTTTTAAAAGTTGCTATTTTCTTACAATTATACGTTTTGAGATAGTCGTGTTTTCATATTTAAATGAAACAATATAGATTCCTGATGATACATTACCGGTATTCCATATCCATTTATCGTTGTCTCTTTTAACTCCTTTACCTAGATAATCAATTCGTTTTCCATTAATAGTATAGATTTCAATACTTATTGGTTCAATGATTTTGCTTGTGTGTTTTATGTATAAAATTTCATTTGTTGGATTTGGATAAATTTTCAATGCAGCTTCTTCAGCAGAATGATTTGATATAGTTAAATTATCTGTATAGAAATCATTTTCGTTCATGATAACTGGTACCGATTTACCATTATTAGCCCATAAATCATATAATTCTTGCCCCAAATTATTGGTCGTATTTTCGTCTCGTAAAAATTCTATATATTCTTTAGATGTCGTTTGATATAATAATTGGGTGTTAATTCTGAATGTCTCTAGTGGTAAATCATAAACTGTAATATCTGAATATGCACCATCTTCATAAGAATATGCAACTGGAGCTGATTGTATAGCTTCAAAATTAGCATTGGTAAAACCTCGAGGCGGAATTCGGTTGTCTTTAATAATCATATTGTTTAGTACAAAATGAAAAGATTCACCAGCAGTATATGTTTTATTACCATCTAGACTTGCTGCGTCTGCTACAGCTTGACTCATTCCTAATTTTGCTTCATATATTTTTGCGTTTTCTGTGTTCAGAATAGCTGTTTGTGTATCATAACTACCAGATTCATAAATGATTGCATCATTTTCATCATAGGCTGTCAAGTGAATCCACATACGTCGACCTTCAGGATATCCTGATGGCAATTTATGTCCAGTCTCGTTAATGATTTCAACACTAACTTCAAACCCTTCTGCTTCTGCCTCAACTTCTACATTCATTGTTGCTGCATTCTTCAGCATGCCTTCTGCTCTAATGATTCCTGCATTTATTGCATCTATATTCACTTCGTCTGGATAGAGTTGTGCAACAAGCGTAGGAATAAATGTATTTCCACCTGTCATATCATGAAGTGGCAAATCATTTCGAAGTGGAACCCCATTTTTATTGCATCCATAGCCAGTAACATCTTTCATGTGACAATCCTGGCAAGTAGATACATTGCCCTTATTACCTCCAAATACTTCAGAATACACTCCTTCAGGAGAATTATAAGCACTCATGCTCCATTCACTATAGGTACGCTCAACTGGAAACATCTCATAAGTGTTGAAAGTAGGAGAGGCCTCTCCAAATTCATTGGGGACATAAGTTCCGTCTGGAGCTAAAGTAAATGCAGGGTTACTTACGTCATGACATGTTGCACAAAGCGTAGACTCACTATAAAATGTTGAATATATAACTTCATGTTTTGCATTGGTGTCATTATAAGGACCTCGCTTTGCTTTATTATCTGAATCAACGACATACATGCCATTACCAGATTGTGGAGGTACAATGCTTAAAGTATTTAAATAATCTAGGTCTATAGAAGTAGTGCTTGCAGGGTCAATGAGTTTATGACAAAAATGACAATCTATGCCTTCTCTATCTTGATCTGTAAGAGCAGATCCATCAGTTGGTACAGAACGACCACTTAACCAACCAGCTGGTGCATGGCAACGTATGCACAAATCTCCTGATTGGTGCGCGTCTTGATTTGCAATAGTTAAAGAGGCCAAATATAAAGGATCTCTAGCGGCATGAGCCATAACGCTGCCCTGCCAATTATACATTGGTTCTACATCAGTATCGTAGTTGCCATGGCAACTTGCACAATTATCGGGGGCATCAAAAGTACCTGACTGGCCAGGTTGCGATCCAGGTAAGAAAAAATCATCAATTGAAGTGGCTACTGCGCTTATTAGAAAAAGTGCTAAAATAAAAACTACTCCAAGTTTTTCATAAGCTGATTTCATGACTAGTAAATTTATTGTGAATATTTCTATCTATGATTTAAAGGAAATATTAAGGTATTAATAGACAATAATTTAAACTATGATTTATATCATCCTTTATCAATTTAGAATGCTTGTAAATAGATAATAAATCCTATTTTAGCTTTTAAAAATTTTATTGAATGTCAGAAACAAAATCCCTTTCAATTCAACTCATAGAGGTAGAATCGTATTTTAAATACAAAGATGTTTTAAACAACAAAATATCTGATGTATCGGTAGGATGGCAGATTTACCATATTTTAAAGGTTATCAATGTTGTAGCCGATTCGATTAAAGTTTCTAGACCTGAAGATTACAAAACAAATTTAAATGAATATAGAGAAAAGTATTTTACAAAAAAATATCTTCCTAGAGGTGTAGCTAGAGCTCCTAAAGGAGTACTTCCCCCAGAATCCTTTTCATTAGAAAACCTGAATGAATTGCAAAATCTTGCAAAACAAAATGTACATGACATTGAGACTTTAGAGAGTCATGCTAATTTTGTACACTTTATTTTTGGGCTATTGAATAAAAGAGAAACGCAATTGTTTTTAGAAATTCATACGGAACATCATTTAAAGATTATAAGAGATATTTTAAATACGAAATAGCATCGTTAACAATGAATAATTGGTACGAAATAGATAGAATTCAAGACATAGATTCTCCATCACTGGTTTTATATAAAAATCATTTTGAGCATAACCTCCATAAAATGCTGGAAATGGTAAATAATCAACCGGAAATCCTGATGCCGCATATTAAGACAAACAAAATGCCTAAAGTTTTAAACCATTTTATTGCTTTAGGTATTTTGAATTTTAAGGCATCAACGATTTCTGAAGCTGAAATTGCCGCCAAAGCAGGAGCAGTGTCCGTTTTATTAGCACACCAACTTGTTGGTCCAAAAATTGACCGCTTTTGTAATTTAATTAACCATTTTCCAGAGACTCAATTCTTAACAATTGTAGATAATAAATTAAGTGTGAGATTACTTAATGAAGCAGCTCAAAAACATCATGTAGAGATAGGTATTTTTATAGATGTAAACAATGGAATGAATCGTTCGGGAATTGAGCCTAATAACAATGTATATGAATTAGTAGATAACATAAAGTCACATAATAATTTATATTTCAAAGGATTACATGTTTACGATGGTCATTTTAGAGATCCTAATTTTCAAGAAAGAAAAAATAGGATAGAAGATTCATTTTCAGAAATCATTACAATCCAAAACTCTTTAAAAAAATCATATCCCAATATTCAGCTCATATGTGGTGGAACACCTTCTTTTACATCACATTTATTAGAGCCCAACAGAATTTGTAGTCCAGGGACTTGCGTCTTTTGGGATTTTGGCTATAATGAAAAATTAGCTGAACAACAGTTTAAGTTTGCCGTTTTAGTAATAACCAGAGTCGTGTCAATGCCAAAAAAAGGAATAGTTACCATAGATCTTGGGCATAAAGCTGTTGCATCAGAAAATCCTATAGATAAACGCATAAGATTTTTAAATTTATCAAAGTATACTCTTCTTTCGCAAAGCGAAGAGCATGGTGTCTTATCTGTAGAACATGATTCTAAAATTGAAATAGGTGATGTTCTATATGGTGTTCCGTATCATATTTGCCCAACAATAAATTTGTATGATGATATTACTGTTATATCCGATAGTAAAAATATAGATGTTTGGGAAATTTCTGCTAGAAAGAGAAAATTAACCATTTAAAGTTCTTTCCTAAAAGAATTTTTCCTAGATTAAGTTTTTTTAATATTGATGATTAATCTCAATATCACTTATGATCAAGATCCCAAAAAATGTACTAATCATTTTAGCCTTCTTCTCAATTTATGTAATATGGGGATCTACATATTTATTGAATAAAATAGTTGTTGCAGAATTACCTCCTTTCATGTTGGCTTCAATTCGGTTTATCGTTGCTGGCATATTGATTTTTATCATTGCCATAATTATGGGTAAGTCAATAAAAGTCAGTATTAAACAATTAATCAATACAGTAATTGCAGGGTTTTTGTTTTTAACTCTTGGAAATGGTTTAATGGTTTGGGCACTCATGTTTGTGGATAGTGGTTTTACTGCATTAGAGATATCGGCACAGCCCTTATTGGTTCTTATATTAATGCGCATTCATCAAGGTAAGAAAATCAAGCTAATGTCTTATATTGGTGTCATATTAGGTGTTATAGGAATTTATTTACTCGTAAGCCAAAAAGAAATAGTGAGTCAAGAAGGCAGTGTTACCGGAATGATTATGATTTTTATTTGCATGTTAAGCTGGGCTTATGGTAGTTTGTTTGTTGGTAAGGCTAATCTACCATCTAACTATTTCGTGAATACTGGCTACCAAATGGTGGTTGGAGGTTTAATGCTTTTTATTGCCAGTATCTTATTTGGAGAAACATGGTCATCACCAACTATGTGGAGTAATAAGGCACTCTGGTCTATGCTGCTGTTAATATTATTTGGAAGCATTGTTGCTTTTACTTCTTTTAATTATTTACTAAAAGTAGTTTCTCCAGACAAAGTAGCAACATCTACCTACGTAAACCCGATTATTGCATTAATATTAGGCTGGTACTTTCTTAACGAACAAATTAGCACTCAATCTGTAATTGCAGCAGCTATTTTGCTTACAGGTGTTTATTTTATCAATACAAAGAAAAAATTGACAATTTTCAGACGTTTTTCAAGTAGTGGCAATAAATAATTTCTTTTAAATATTGCACTATTTTTTGTAACAAATCGAGTAATTAGTTGTCTTTTCAATATAAACCGTTTTAAAAATCAATCAAAAATGAAAAAAGCTACCCTATTATTATTGGCTATAGCTATGGTTTGTAATGCTTTTAGTCAAACAAAATTCACAACACAACAATGGCAAGACGATCTTAAATTTCTTCAGGAAACAGTTCACAAAGACTATTCATTCTTATTCAAAAAAACGGCAGCAGACGTTTTTGACCATGAGGTAGAACAGTTGTATAATGAAATTCCTAATTTATCTGATCATGAAATTATAGTTGGTCTATCTAAAATAATTGCATTATTTAAGTATGGTCACACCAGATTAGGATTTGAATCGGCGCCAATACCATTGGATTTTTTACCTGTGAATTTTTATCACTTCAGTGATGGAGTTTTTATTGAAGGCGCACATAAAGATTACAAGAATGCATTAGGAGCCAAAGTTCTCAAGATTGGCAATATGAATATCGATGAGGCTCTCAAGGCTATTTATCCAGTAGTGCCTGTAGAAAATGAGCAATTTTTCAAAGCTTATGGAATGCTATATTTAGTTTCACTGGAAGTATTACATGCTCAAGGTGTTATTGATAATATTTCAGATCCAGTTGAAATGACTTTAGAAAAAAATGGAAAAACATTCAAACAATTGTTAAAATCACTTCCTGCCGGAGAAAATGTACCCCGACAATATACCTTAACCAGACATCAAGATTCATGGTTAAGTGCCAGAGATCAGACCAGTACACCATTATATCTTGATAAACTCGATAAAATATATTATTTCGAATATCTTCCAGAAAATAAAACGGTTTATGTAAGGCATAGCCAGATTCAGGATGACCCTGACGAGGATATTCCTGCTTTTTATGAACGATTATTCAATTATATAGATAATAATGATGTAGAGCGTTTAGTTTTGGATGTAAGACTTAATGGAGGAGGAAACAATTATAAAAACAAACCCATTGTTACAGGAATTATTAAATCAGAGAAAATAAACAAGACTGGAAACCTTTTTGTGATTATTGGCAGAAGAACATTTTCAGCTTGCCAAAATTTGGTAAATGAGTTGGATAATTACACCAATGTCATTTTTGTAGGTGAGCCAACAGGTGAAAATATCAATTTTTATGGTGATAATAGAGAGGTAAAACTCCCTAATAGTCAGGTTTCCGTTTACTTATCATTTGCCTGGTGGCAAGATAAACCACAATGGGAAAATGCTCCATGGATGGCACCACACATTAATGTTGATATGAGCTTTGAAGAATACAAAACCAACAAAGATCCAGTAATGGATGCCATATTATCATTTTCAGATGAAGGCTTCATAACAGATCCCATGGGACATCTAACGGAGTTATTTCTTGCAGGCAAAATTGACCAATTGAAGGCAGATGCCATAAAAATGGTTGACGATCCCAGATATGGATATTTCAACTTTGAGAGTGAATTCAATCAAGCAGGCTATAGACTTTTAGGTAATGGGCAACATGATGAAGCCATTTTTGTGTTTCAATTTACAACTGAATTATTTCCTAATTCAGCAAATGCTTGGGATAGTCTTGCAGAAGCTTATTTAAATGCCGGCAATAAAGAAAAGGCTAAAGAATTCTATAGTAAGGCACTAAAAATGGATCCAGATGGGCCAACAGGCCAAAATGCGAAAATGATGCTTAATAAGATTGCAAATGATAACTAATAAGATTTAAATCACAAGTATTTTTTTGATATAAATAGATTTAATTTCAAAATGAAGCATATATTTATTGCCTATCTTTTATAGGCTATAAATGGTATACCATAATATAAAACACCAACGTTTAGCATTAAGCGTTTTCTTTTTCTTATCGGGTTTTAATTTTGCTTCATGGGCATCTAGGATACCAACCATAAAATCAATTTATAACCTAAATGATGCAGAGTTAGGAACAATCCTTTTGGCATTGCCCATTAGTTCTATGATCGGTTTACCTATTTCTGGTTGGCTAATGACCAAATATGAAAGCAGAATACCAATGCTGGCATCTATTTTTGTATTAACGGCTTCATTGGTTTTAATTGGTTTTTCAAGTTCCATCTTTATGCTCGTCATTAGTTTGGGTTTATTTGCCTTTTTTATGAGGATTTTCAATATTTCAGTAAATACACAATCCATTAATTTACAGAAGATTTATAACAGAAGAATCTTGGGTTCCTTGCATGGTATTTGGAGTTCTGGAGGCATGATTGGTGTAGGTTTTTCCACTATTATGGTCAAATATTATATCAGCATGCAGACTCATATGGTAATTATTGCAATTTTAACTATTATTCTTTCAATTATAGCTTATAAACATGTCTTGGAAAAAGATGTCGCCCAAACGGGAAATAAACTTATTATCGGGAAACCTGACAAGTACATTTTATACCTTGGTATGTTAATATTTTTTGCAGCTGTTTGTGAAGGAGGTATGTTTAATTGGAGCGGCGTATACTTTAAAGATGTAATTAAGGTAGAAGTCTTTACCTATGGTTATTTAACCTTTATGACATGTATGGCATTATCAAGATTTTTTTCCGACAGGTTAATTGATAATATTGGAATGAAAAACACCTATGTTTTAAGTGCAATATTTTTGGCTTCTGGGATATTGATTGCTGTAATTTTCCCATACTTTTGGCCGGCTATGATTGGTTTCTGTCTGGTAGGTTTTGGTACTTCATCAATTTTCCCAATGACATATTCTTTGGCGGGATATTCCAAAAAATATGCGCCAGGTATGGCTATATCCATACTCTCTACTTATGGACTAGTAGGGTTTTTTCTAGGACCACCACTAATAGGCTATTTATCCAATGCCTTCGGATTACAATTAGCATTTCTATTATTTGTAGTCGCATCCTTATCTTTTATACCTATTTCCTGGCGTTTATTCCAATTTAAAAAAGAGCTGAAAAAAGGTTAATTCACGCACTTTCTGGTCTTCTGCTCATTATGGTATCCTTAATATGTAGTAGACTATTCACTATAGCGATTAATTCAAACTTCAGGAAATTTTTGTTCTTTTTACTAAAATGATTAATGCAATGGGTATAAAGTGGTTGTTTTCCTTTTTTAATATTAATAAAGTATGTGTCTTTTTCAGCGTCTAATACTACAATACTCTTGTAATTGCTTTCCAGTAAGAACCAATATGACAAGCTGTTAATCTGATTGAATAAAGAAAGATTTGCGTCCATATTAAATAGGTTTTAATGATTTGGGTTTCATAGTTAATTAGTAATAAGGTAAACATTGCTTGAAACAGCTTCAAAATAGTTTGACAAACCTCAATAATATTCGATAAACGGAAAGTCAAAACCCATTAATCGATAAAATTTTAATGTTCATAGACCTAAATAAATTAGTTTAGGTATCAAATTTCTCAAAGTCCCTAAAAGTCAATCTAAAAACATGATTTTTATCATAAGATAGCTATTGGTTATTCAATAGCTTTATACTCATTAAAATATGATATAATTAAAATTTCTTTATTATGGAATTACTTGAAGAAACCAAAACTAGGGTTTATAAATTTGGAAATAAAACAGCAGATGGTAATAGTACTATGAAAAACCTTTTAGGTGGAAAAGGTGCGAACCTCGCAGAAATGAGTGCAATTGGTATTCCCGTGCCTCCAGGATTCACCATTACCACAGAAGTTTGTACCGAGTACAACCTGTTGGGTAAAGCTTCAGTGCTTAAAAAGATTAAAGAAGAAGTCGAAAAAGCCATTGCGAATATAGAAGATATTATGGGTACGGTATTTGGTGATAAAGAAAATCCTCTATTAATTTCCGTGCGTTCTGGGGCTCGAGTCTCGATGCCTGGGATGATGGACACTGTATTGAATCTAGGATTAAATGACGAGGTAGTTATAGGTCTTGCTAAAAAAACAAACAATAAACGCTTTGCTTGGGATTCTTATCGTCGTTTTATTCAAATGTATGGAGGTGTTGTACTTGGTATGAAACCAAAGTCTAAAGACGATATAGATCCGTTTGAGGAAATTATGGAGCATCTTAAAGAAAAAAGAGGCATTCAGTTAGATACAGAATTTTCCGTACAAGACTTGCAAGATTTAGTTTATGATTTTAAAGATGCAGTAAAAAAACGTACAGGACGTCATTTTCCAACAGATCCTTGGGACCAACTTTGGGGAGCAATTTTTGCTGTATTCAATAGTTGGAATGGAAATCGTGCAGTGTATTACAGAAACATGCATGGTTATCCAGCAGATTGGGGAACAGCTGTTAATGTTCAAGCTATGGTTTATGGAAATATGGGAGAGAATTCTGCTACAGGTGTATGCTTTACCAGAGACGCAGGTACAGGTGAAAACGTATTTAATGGAGAATATTTAGTTAATGCGCAAGGGGAAGATGTTGTAGCAGGAGTAAGAACTCCACAGCAAATAACCAAGTTAGGTTCTCAACGTTGGGCAAAACTAGCAAGAGTAGAAGAGGAGGAGCGATTGGAAAAATATCCTTCACTTGAAGAGATTATGCCAAAATTGTTTTCAGAATTAAACGATTATCAGGAAAAACTCGAAAAGCATTATCGAGATATGCAGGATATGGAATTCACAATTCAAGATGGTAAATTATGGATACTTCAAACAAGAAACGGTAAACGTACTGGTGCAGCTATGGTTAAAATAGCGATCGATTTATTTAAAAAAGGATTAATTTCTGAAGAAGAAGCATTGGTAAGAATGGAACCTAACAAATTAGACGAATTATTACATCCAGTTTTTGACCAAGATGCTTTAAAGACTGCTCATATAATTGCACAAGGTTTACCAGCTTCTCCTGGCGCAGCTACAGGACAAATTGTATTTTTTGCTGACGAAGCTTATAAATTTAAAAATGCTATTCTTACTCGTATAGAAACTTCTCCAGAAGACCTTGAAGGAATGAACATTGCGAAAGGTATTTTAACAGCTAGAGGTGGTATGACCTCTCATGCTGCAGTGGTTGCTAGAGGTATGGGTAAATGCTGTGTGTCTGGAGCAGGAGCATTAAAAATCAATTATAAAGCACGAACATTAACTGTAGATGGTAAAGAATTCCATGAAGGCGATTGGATCTCTCTAAACGGTTCTACAGGTAATATCATTGATGGCAAAGTGGCTACAGTTGAGCCTGAATTAAGTGGCGAGTTTGCGGAACTTATGGAATTGACCAATAAATACGCAACCATGAATGTTCGTGCCAATGCGGATACACCAAACGATGCCAAAGTGGCACGTAATTTTGGTGCAAAAGGTATAGGCTTAACACGTACAGAGCATATGTTCTTTGAAGTAGACCGAATTCAAGCCATGCGTGAAATGATTATGGCTGATACTGTTAAAGGTAGAAAGCAAGCATTGGCTCAATTATTACCGATGCAACGAAGTGATTTTGAAGGTATCTTTGAAGCTATGGACGGACTTCCTGTAACTGTTAGGTTATTAGATCCTCCATTACATGAGTTTGTACCTCATCAATTGACTACTCAAAAAGATTTGGCAGAAGATATGCACATTTCATTACAAGCAGTTAAAAATAAAGTGGCCGAATTGCAGGAATTCAATCCAATGCTTGGTCATAGAGGTTGTAGATTGGGTAATACGTATCCAGAAATTACTGAAATGCAAGCAAGAGCTATCATTGAAGCGGCCTTAAATTTAAAGGCTAAAGGAATTAAAAGTAAACCAGAAATTATGGTGCCTTTAGTTGGTACTGTAGAAGAGTTTATGCTCCAAGAAGAAATCATTCGTACTACTGCTAAAAAAGTATTTAGAGAAAGAAACGATAAGGTAGAGTATTCTATTGGTACCATGATCGAAATTCCTCGTGCAGCCTTAATGGCTAACGAGATCGCGAAACATGCCGATTTCTTCTCATTTGGAACTAATGATTTGACTCAAATGACCTTTGGCTATTCTCGTGACGATGCTGGTAAATTCTTACCAGTATATCTAGAAAAAGGCATTTTAAAAGTTGATCCTTTTGAAGTATTAGACCAAGAAGGTGTTGGTCAATTGATACAAATGGGTACAGAGCGAGGTAGAAGTACCAAACCAAAACTTAAAGTCGGAATTTGTGGAGAACATGGAGGGGAACCAAATTCTGTAGAGTTCTGTTATAATATTGGCATGGACTACGTAAGCTGTTCACCATTTAGAGTACCAATTGCTCGCCTGGCATCAGCACAAGCTGTTATTAAAAGTAAATTGAACTAACCGATAATAGCAATTAATTCAACCTTAACAGACCATTGGCCAAAATAACCAGTGGTCTGTTTTTTATATTTTCAATTTGATTCTTTATTTTCATTACATAAAGTATTTAACTTTTAAATAAGAAAATCGCACAGCTATCAGGCTAAACAGTAAATTAATTTTATCTTTCGGCAAATAAATTTACTCATTAATAAATATTCTTATTCATGAAACAGATACTCGTTTCCCTTCTATTTTTATTCCTAATAAACACATCATTATTACAAGCTCAAGAAGCTATAAAACCTTTAGATTCAATAGATATTTCTGGATTAACTTGGAGAAGTATTGGCCCATCATTAACTTCTGGTCGAATTTCAGACATTGCCATAAATCCAAACAATCCATTTGAATATTATGTCGCTTCTTCATCAGGTGGTGTATGGAAAACGGTTAATTCTGGTGTAACATATAAACCTATTTTTGATGAAGAAGGGTCATACTCAATTGGTTGCATCACAATGGACCCTAATAATAGTAATATAATTTGGGTTGGAACAGGTGAAAATAATAATCAAAGATCTGTAGCTTATGGTGATGGTGTTTATAAATCCTTGGATGGTGGTGAAACCTGGAAGCACATGGGTCTAAATATGTCAGAACATATTGGAAAAATTATTGTGCATCCTGAAAATTCAAATATAGTGTATGTAGCTGCTATTGGACCACTATGGAGCAAGGGTGGAGATCGTAGCTTGTACAAAACTGAAGATGGAGGTGAAACATGGCGAGCCATTTTAACAATTGATGAACACACAGGAGTGAATGATATAGTAATGGATCCAAGAGATTCTAATGTTCTATATGCTTCAACATTACAAAGAAGACGACATGTCTATACCTATGTCGGTGGAGGACCTGGTTCAGGAATACATAAAAGTACAGATGGAGGCGCTACATGGACTAAAATACATCAAGGACTACCCGAAGTAGAACTGGGTAGGATAGGGCTAGCTATTTCACCTGCAAATCCAGAAATTATTTATGCCATTGTTGAAGCTGCTGATAGCAAAAGCGGTGTTTTTGCATCAACAAATAGAGGTGCTTCATGGGAAAAACGAGGCGACCATGTCACCAGTGGTAATTATTATCAGGAAATTATTGCCGACCCAATAGATCCGAACACGCTATATTCTATGGATACATGGATGTCTGTTTCACATGACGGCGGAAAAACTTTTGAAAAAGTAGGAGAAGTCTTTAAACATGTGGATAATCATTGTATGTGGATAGACCCAAACAACAATAAGCATTGGTTAGTTGGTTGTGACGGAGGAATTTATGAGACTTATGATGCTGCTAAAACTTGGGATTATAAAGAGAATATTCCTGTAACACAATTTTATAAAGTAGCCGTAGATAACGATTATCCATTTTATAATGTTTATGGAGGAACACAAGATAATTTTAGTATTGGCGGTCCGTCAAGAGTAATGACAAATCATGGAATTACTAATTTTGATTGGTTTATCACGAATGGAGGTGATGGTTTTGAATCTCAAATCGATCCTGAAAACCCAAACATTGTTTATGCACAAGCTCAAAACGGATTTTTAGTGAGATTTGATAAGCAAAGCGGAGAGATTGTAGGTATTCAACCTACCGAAAGAGAAGGAGAAGATGCTTATCGATTCAATTGGGACTCGCCATTGGTTGCTAGTAAGCATGCTTCAGGGAGATTGTATTTTGCTGCCAATAAAGTCTTTAGGTCTGATGATTATGGCAACAGTTGGGAAGTTATTAGCGAAGATCTAACACGTCAATTAGACAGAAATAAACTCAAAGTATATGATCGCATTGTGAGTATTGATGCCGTAATGAAAAACGGGTCTACATCACTATATGGAAATATTGTGGCTTTGTCAGAATCGTCACTTGATGAAAGTTTATTGGCCATTGGTACCGATGACGGGCTTATTCATATTACAGAAAATGGAGGACAATCGTGGAGAAAAATTGATAACATTCCTGGAGCACCCAAACAATCCTATGTCAATGCAGTATATCTTTCAAAGCACGATGCCAATGTTGTGTATGCAGCATTTAACCATCATAAATATGGAGATTTCAAACCTTATATTTTCAGGTCGAACGATAAAGGCAAGACTTGGGCAAGCATAAGTAATAACTTACCAAAAGGAAGTGTTTACTCCATAGAAGAGGATCACATTGATAAGGGCTTAATTTTTTGTGGCACCGAATACGGAGCTTACTTTTCACCTAACAAAGGAAATAGATGGAGAGAACTTGCGTCTGGATTACCAACAATAGCAGTTAGAGATATTGCTATACAGGAGCGAGAAAACGATTTGGTATTAGGCACTTTCGGAAGAGGCTTTTACATACTTGATGATTATTCTGCATTACGAAATATAGAAAATTCATATCCTTCAGAAAAGGCTATTGTTTATCCTATACGAGAGGCTCTAATCTGGGAACCCAGTCTGCCATTAGGCTTACCAGGAAAATCTTTTCAAGGTGATAATTTCTTTACGGCAACCAATTTAGGACCAGAAGCCATTTTTACATATTACTATGATGAATCTTATAAATCAATTAAAGAGAAAAGAATTGAAGTAGAGAAAGACCTCATTAAGAACAAAAAGGATGCACCATATCCAAATTACAACGAGTATAAATCTGAAACCAATGAAAAAGAACCCAAATTAATTTTTACCATAAAAGATGCCGGTGGTAGAGTCGTTAAAAAAGAATTTAAAAAACCAACAAAAGGCGTTCAACGTTTTCATTGGAATTTAAGATATACGCTTCCTAATCCAATTAATTTAGAAAAACCTTCATTTTACAATCCTTGGGAACCAAAAGATGAAGGTACACTGGTACAACCGGGAACCTATACTATAGACATGCTATTATTTAATAACGGAAATTCAACTCATTTATATGGTCCGGTTTCGTTTAACATAAAAGCGTTAAATAATACCGTGATGCCAGCTGATAATAGAGAGGCAAAAGTGGCTTTCCAAAAGCAAGTCGCACAACTGGTGGCAGATCTAGGAGCATGCAATACAATGTTAACCGAAATGAATGATAAACTAAAGCATATAAAATCTGCAATAGAACGATCAGAACAGCCTTTTGCAGAGTTGCACAATATGACTGTTGATATTGAAGATAAAATTAATGACGTTACCATTGCATTAAATGGAGATCCGGTAAAAACCAAACTGGATATTGATCAGCCAAAATCGCCATCAGCTAGAATTGGCAATATGAGTTATGAGCAAAAATATACAACATCGTCGCCAACAAAAACACATTTGGATAGCTATGTAATTGCCAAAAGAGAAATAGATGTTATTAAGAAAAGAGTAGAGACTCTCTATAATGTAAACATGAAAACGCTGGAGGAGAAGCTATACAAAGCAGGTTCTGGCTACACGCCAAATCGTGGTTTTGAAAATAAAAACTAATGGTAAACAATGCAATAAAAAGTAGCTCTTAAAGTGAAACAATTTTATAAATAAAACGTCTATAATAGCGTAACATTCATTTTACAAGTTTAAATAGTATGACAGTTTTAGTAGTAGGTGCTAGTGGAGCAACAGGAAGTAAATTAGTTCAGCAACTTTTGAATCAAAACCATAAAGTAAAAGTAATCGTAAGGTCTCCAAAAAAGTTACCAGATTCTTGGAAAACCAATGATAATCTGCAAATTATTACTGCAAGTGTTTTAGAATTGAGTGATGCCGAATTGAAGAATATTGTACATGATTGTCAGGCCGTTGCGTCTTGTCTTGGACATAATTTAACATTTAAAGGTATTTATGGGCAACCTAGAAGACTTGTAACAGATGCCGCACGACGCTTATGCAAAGCTATACAATCAAATGATTTGCAAAGTTCAACAAAATATGTATTAATGAACACTACAGGCAATCGAAATCGTGACTTAAACGAACCCATTTCTTTTGCTCAAAAAGGTGTAATTGGGTTGCTTCGTTTATTGTTACCACCTCATGTAGATAATGAAAAGGCAGCAGATTATTTACGAACACAAATTGGTCAAAACAATAATTTTATTGAATGGGTTGCAGTAAGACCAGATGGTTTAATTAATGAAGACAGAGTTACCGATTATGAAATACATCCTTCACCAACTAGAAGTGCTATTTTTAATGCTGGTAAAGTAAGTCGCATCAATGTGGCGCACTTTATGGCAAGTCTAATTAACGATAATAAGCTTTGGAATGCATGGAAAGGACAGATGCCAGTCATTTACAGCAAATCACATCTAGATTAAATTTTTAACATAAAATTATAGAAGTCTTATAAGGATATCGTAAGATTTAGTCGTGCAGTTAGGTTGGAAAAGCTGTATCTAGTCTTATCACATTCTAAAACTGATTTTGATTTACTTGGTTTAAATGACTTTCGATATTAAATTGTCTTTTAACTTTTGTCAACTACTATGTTTATTTTAATAGCTTTAGACCAATTAATTATCATAATTTTATAGATGGACATTAGTGTGTTAAAAATATTATTTTATGTTTTAGGGTTTCAATTTCTGTTTATGTCGCTTTTTTTATTTCAAAGCAAAAAAGGAAAAGCCTTAAGCAATAAGCTATTGGCTGTGGTTTTCTTTATGATTTTCGTAAGTGTTGTTGCACTGTATTTTAATGTGTTTCGAGTAGAAATTAGGATCCCACAACTCCTGTATGTTGATGATACTTTTATGTTTGCTTATGGACCCTTACTATATCTCTTTACCCAATCGGTCGTATTTAAAAATTATAAATTACTAAAGAAAAGTTATCTTCATTTTATCCCTTTTATTATAGCTGTTTGTTTTGTTTTAGGAATCTTTTTCTTTGTAGATGCTCATACCATTTCTCAAGCAACAGATCAAATGAATAATCATCGAATGCCTGTCTATTTTCGATTTGGAGAATTATTCATTTTGGCTCATATTTTTTATTATTTATTTAGATCTAAACTAGAAATCAAAAAAGTAATTGGAAAAACAAAAGATTTATATTCAACATTCAATCAAGATAATTTCAAGCTACTAAAATTTGTTCTTAATTCCTTTATTATACTATTTGGGTTATCCTTATTTCATTCAATAATTCTTGCTGTTGGTGCTCAAAACGGATTATTTATGACGATGTTGTTATTGGTTCTGTCGATGTTTTACTTTATCAATTCAATTTTGTTGAAACTGTTAAATCAATCTTCTAATGACAGTGGAGCGATAACTCAAGCTGACTATAAAGAAAAATATGCTGGATCACGATTATCTGAAGCTGAATTAAAAACATATATGACGAGACTAGATAGCTATATGAAAGGGCAAGAACGCTTTTTGGATAGTGAATTAAGCATAACAGATTTGTCAACCGAAATAGAGATTCCATCTAAAACCTTATCGCAGGTCATTAATGAAGGCTATGCTTGTAACTTTTTCGATTTTGTGAATAGGTATCGGGTAGAAGCAGCAAAATCACTTTTCGAGAATCAAGCCGATAAAAAGTTGACCATACAAGAAGTGATGTATGATTCTGGTTTTAATTCAAAATCTTCTTTTAATACGGCCTTTAAAAAGTTTACCAATCAAACACCTACACAATTTAAAAATTCATTGTAAAAAAGGTTCGACTTCCTGATTTCGAACGATTCTTATAGATATATGCTATACTATTGCATTGTAAATCAATCAAAATAATATAAACATGTTATTAGAAAACCATTTCAAGAAAGCACCAGAACACCCTTTTTTTAGAAAACTTGGGCAGACACTAAAAACAAATAAGCTGGCTAAAATTATAGAAATACTTTCAGTATTTCTAGTCGCATTTTTAATTGTAGTGATCTTCGTTTCTGACGACCCGACAGACCTTGTCTATAATCAGACAATCATATGGCTTGCAAATATTGCTATGCTCACATTGGTTTTTACAGGCATTAAATTACGTGGCGAAGGCTTAAGTCATTTTGGATTAAGCCTTCAAAAGTTGACGTGGAAGATTGGGTTTAAAACAGTTCTACAATCTATTATAGTCTTTATTTTGGCAGTCACTGGTTTCATTATTGGATCCGTCATTATGGCCAATATTACAGGCATTCCTGAAGGTTCTAATATGAGTAATTATGATTATTTAAAGGACAATTTAGGGATGCTCATGTTAACATTATTTGGTGTTTATATCGTGGCGTCATTTGGCGAAGAAGTAATTTATAGAGCTTTTTTAATAAATAGGATTTCAGAATTGGGCCTATCAAGTAAATCAGGAAGAATTATAGTTGTAATTATTAGTGCTATAGTTTTTGGTTTTGCTCATTATAGTTGGGGTCCAATGGGCATTGTTCAAACCAGCTTTATGGGACTGGCATTGGGAATGAGTTATTTATATCTTAATAAAAGAATCTGGGTTTTAATTCTGGCGCATGTCTATATGGATACGATATTGATGGTGCAATTGTATTTAAGTTAAGTTTATTTAAAATTAATCAAAATGAAGTCTATACATCAATTCAACTTTAAAAAGAACACCATCTTTAAAATTTTCATTTAGTTGGGTTCTGTCATCTCCAAAATATAGACCACTTAATGCAAAATCTACTTTGTCTTCAGAATCAAATACTTTATAACTTCTGCTAATAGCATAGCCAATGTTAGTATTTAGATAGAGTGATTTACTCAATTTTAACCTTAAATAGCTCACCAGCTCATTAGAAGTTTTAGAAACGTAAGCACCATTTTCACTATAACTCTGATCACTTAAATTATAGGTAGTGCCAAGACCATCAAACCGCATTCCTAACCAAATATTATTACTCATTCTATAATTGATATCCCCAATAATGGGCAAATTCAAATTAGCTTCAAATTTCTTATTATTACTCACATAATATAAACCGAAAATTGGAACTATAATTAATCCATACATTTCAGTATTGGCATACACACCATATCTGTATTTCAGATCACTTTGTTTTGTATTTGTGAATAATGATAATAATCCAAGTTGAAAGTTACCGCTTGAGAGCTTAATTTTATCTGAAGCAATTTTAGTAAAAGCCATAACGGTGGCAGACCATTTGTCATTAAAGGTCTTATTAACACCAAAATTTATTCCAACAACATTTAAGTTGGTACTAGGCATGTTTGCATTTAGTTTCACGCTAGTTTTATTGGCAAATAGCCCAGTAAGTAAAATTGTTTTTTCATTAATTAAAATGGGAAAGTTAAGTTCTAACGCTAATTCTTCAACAGTAGTTTTCTCATTCGAAACGTCAAAATCGTTTGGTGGTGTATTGGTATATGATAATTTTGCAATATCAAAATAGTTTTGAGAGATTCCTTGCAAAAAAAGGCAACAAAATAAAACACTCAAAACATATTTAACCATACATATATGTAATTGAGTTGTAAGATACAAAGTTTATTTGTAGACTCTTTAAAAAGATAAAAACAATGTGTTATTATATCTATAAGTATGTCAAATATATTATAAATACACTTTTAGTTGAATTATCCATAGATGTACTATAATTTATATTATGTAAAATAGAATATTTTATCTCAACTCTACTTCAATTGGTTTAATAAAAGAAATAGAACTTTAAGTAACATATCAAATCATTTATTTCTTCTTTAATAATTTCAACTTTTATAACGTATAAATAGCAAGGACAAACATGTTTATAATGTAGACATTAATTGTACAAAAAATCGTAGAAAAAAAACCATCCTATATTATTTAAAAAACCCTATTCAATTTTGTTTTATCTTTAACAGAAGCAGATAAAATAATTAGCATCGAATGAGCAAGCCACATAAATTTGGAACATTTCTAGGTGTTTATACGCCTAGTATATTGACCATTCTTGGTCTAATTATGTACTTAAGGTTTGGTTGGGTTGTTGGAAATGTAGGTCTCCTTAAAACAATTACTATTGTTTTAATGGCCAGTTCTATAACGTTTATAACTGGCTTAAGCGCTTCTGCTATAGCCACCAATATTAAGGTTGGCGTTGGTGGTGAATATTATATGATTTCACGAAGTTTAGGTTTAGAAGCTGGTGGCGCTATTGGTATTCCGTTATATTTGTGTAGAACTTTAAGTGTAACTTTCTATTGTTATGGTCTTTCTGAAGCTATTATAGTGCTATGGCCAGAAAGTCAAGGCGTCTTACCTTCTTATGCTTTACAGGGTTTAACTATTGCTTTTATTGTTCTTGTTACTGTACTATCTGGCAAAAGTGCAAAACTCGTTTTAAAATCTCAAATTCCAATTATGATTATTGTTGGACTATCCATTCTAGCTTTAATTATTGGTGTGTTAAGTCATGATATTCATTCTCCTGTTACAAGGGCAACCTATCAAACAGCACCTGAAGGTTTTTGGTACGTGTTTGCTGTATTTTTTCCAGCCGTTACAGGGTTTACTGCTGGAATTGGTATGAGTGGCGATTTGATTGACCCAAAAAAATCAATTCCTAAAGGCACATTAGCTGCAGTAATTTCTGGAGCGGCCATTTATCTTATTATTCCACTAGTTTTATCAATTACCGCAATACTAACTTTAGAGCAAATGGCAGATCCCAATGCTGGCGTAACTATTTGGACGCGTATAGCTGTTTTTGGACCTTGGATTGTTTATCCGGCTGTTTGGGGCGCTGTTCTGTCATCAGCATTTGGAAGTATTTTGGGTGGACCAAGAATTCTTCAAGCGTTATCTATGGATGGTTTAATGCCAAAGTTTTTATCCAAGTTATCTAAATCTGGGCAACCAACTATAGCTACTTGGATTAGTGGAATAATTGCTATTGCAGCCGTATTTCTTGGCGGTTTAAATACAATTGCTCAATATGTATCAGTTTTATTTTTAACCCTTTATGTGGCAGTTAATGTAAGTGCAGCAATCGAACAACTCATTAAGGAACCATCGTATCGACCAAAAATACATGTACCATGGTTTGTATCACTTTTAGGTGCCATAGCCGCTATGGTTGTGATGTGGTTAATTAATCCGCTGGCTTTTATTTTTGCTTTGGGTCTTGAAGCTGTTATTCTCATCTATTTAATTAGCAAAAAACTAGAGCAACAATGGGGCGATGCAGCTACAGGTATTTGGATGCACATGGGAAGATATGCTTTACTTCGGTTGAATTCTAAAAATGTACATAGCAGAAACTGGCGTCCTATAATTATCCTATTTGTAAATGAATTGAAAGGACACATGCCCTTGATAAAATTAATGGAAATGCTAGGGCAAAATAGTGGATTATTAACCATTTCTAAACTCGTTACTTTTGAAGATAAACAGGAATTAAAAAGGCGTAATCGGATTGCTTTTGAAATGCAAAAGGAATTAGAAAAAGAAGGATTACAAGCTTTAACTGAAGTTAACGTAGTTAATGATTTAAAACATGGGATGTTTCAGGTTGCAGCCTCACATGGTATTGCAGGTATAAAAACAAATACCGTGGTATTTGGCTGGTCTAGTACTTTAGAAGGCAAAATTCAAGAGCTTCAAATCGTTAATAATATTGCAGCTTCTGGAAAGAATATATTAATCGCACATATTAACAAACCATTTTCAGAGCGCTCCAATAAACGTATTGATATTTGGTGGCGTGGTGAAGATAGAAATGGTGACTTAATGCTCCTACTCTCCTATTTGATAAGGTTAAATAGAAAATGGAAGAAGGCTGTGATCAATATTTTATCGGTAGCTAATACTAAAGAAGAAAAAAGGACATTAGAGGCTCTAATTCAATTTTCTATTCATGAGGCACGCATTGATGCAGAAATTAATGTTCTAATTAAAGACAGTGAAGATGTTTTAGGTACCCTAATAGATAAAAGTAGGAAGGCCGATATTGTTTTTTGCGGACTCGCAAGAGATGTTGATAATTTTGAGAAGCGCACCCATATAATGGAACGTATTGTAGCAAATCTAAAAGTGGTTGTGTTTACACAGAATAATGGTATGGAAAACGATATCCCTGTAATTTTTAGTTTAACAAAGGACTAGCCTAAATATTTAAAAATATCTCAATTTAATTAACATTGCTGAAGGAATCTGGTAACAATAAATAAAGTATAAGTTATTCTTTAATGATCATAATACTGGCCTTTACACCTGTGGCAAGATTCCATCTATTGGAAGAAATAATATTACCGGCATCATCAACAACTTGAAATTCTGCAGTATTAGGTCCAGAAGTTCCCTGATTTAAAGCCTGAAAATCTATTTTATTGAAACCTTCAACCAAATCAAGTTTAAAACCTTTATAGTCACTTTCTAGCAGTATGTTGGATTGATAGACATCATCATTTACAAAAACTCTTATTCGGTCTCCATCAAAATATTCATGATCTCTATATACTACTTTAATGTATAAAGCTTTGGTTGTAAAATCCCCTAAAAATTGATTGGTTGTACTACCATATTGTTTGGTTTCAATATCATTAGGCATTTTCAGGTTTTTTCGTAGTTGCTTATCGAACAATTCTGCTGGATTTGCAAACTTTTCTTCATCAAACATAGAGAAGTCATTTTTATCAATAACAAGATCATTATTGGCTGGCACTGATAAACCATTAACCTTGTCATCTTTCTTAAGATCGCTTAAACCATCATTATTTAAAGGTTTAATATCTAATGCAGGAGTATTGGCATCTTTATTTTCTTCGGCAGGAATAACGGTAGAATTATTTTGGCTATCCAATTGTGCAGAAGCATCAATGAATACAAAAAAAATTAATATGAAAAAAAGTAGGTACTTCACACTAAAAGCAATTTCTTTTGACAACAATTTAAAGCAAATATATTTATTTATTATGGTTATTAAGTTATTATTATCACAATAAATCAAAAACTATACCCTAATTCACAAACTGTAATAAATTATGTAAGTGATTGTAATATAGTAAATTATATTTATTTTAGTTTCTTCTACTCTAGCACAATTTGTTAAAATATGTTAATTTATTACTATGTTATACAAAGTACTGTAACAAAAATGTTAAATGGTCGTCTATCTAGTATAACAATTAAAATAAAAACAAAATGAGAACTTTAAACAACAATCAAATATCTGGAACTTTAATCACTACAAAAAGTTATAACTGGAATAGTAAGAGACGTTTTAGATAAACAAAAAAAATCATCAATCAATTAAAATCAAACACAATGAGAACTTTAGACAACAATCAATTAACAAGCACATTACCAAATAGTAAGAGTTATGCTTGGAACAGTAAAAGACGTTTCAGATAATTAGAAACATTGAATTAATCAATTAAAATACGAACATCATGAGCACAACGCTAAAAATGACCAGATGCTTAAATGGTGTTATTAAGAACAATACAATAGGCAACAGATCAGAAATTTTTCATAGGAGTAATACCGAGAATGAAATTTGGACAGGAATAAAACGATACCTACATTAATAGCACCTTTTAAAATGACAAGACCAGTAAATTTTACTGGTCTTTTTTTAGGACGCCGTAAGTAATGGTCACTTTACGTTTTCCCCATTCTTTGGCTTTTTGAACATCTTGTCCCATATAAATATCAATTCTTTTTGTCCAACGCTTGTTCATCTTGTCCTTAACCAAAAAGACACCTTCAAAACCTTCAATTTTCACAGGTGTATTGTGTTTCAGACCAAGTGATAATAAATCTCTTGATACGGCAATATATTTTTTCCCTGGAATTAAGCTATCGCCAAAAGCTGTTATAAATGGATTTGAACTTGTCTGGTATGCAATAGAATTATAGGCTGTAGCAGTAACCTCTATAGCATGCCAGTTATAATTATTAGTCGAACAACTCGCCAAAAAAAATAATATCAAGAAAAATTTAGTGACACGAAACATACTATAAGTTTTTACTAAAATACTATTTTTATAGCAGCTCACTTTTCCTCCATACCTTTTTGTATATTCGATGCATTATTAATCCATTAATTCATGAAAAGATTTTATAGTATTTTTTTTTCTATAATGCTAATCATTTCTTGCAAGGAAACTACAGAAAAGATGACCGATTCACAGCTCATAGAAAAAGCAAAGAGCATCCATAAAAATGTAATTGTACTTGATACACACTGCGATATTGATGTAATTAACTTTACTGATTCCGTAAATTATTCTCAAAACTTACAGACCCAAGTTAATTTGCCTAAAATGAAAAAAGGTGGACTTGATGTGGCTTGGTTTATTGTTTTTACAGCTCAGGATTCTTTAACAGATGAAGGTTTTGCTAAAGCTTATGATAATGCATTGTCAAAATTTGAAGCTATACATAAGTTGACAGAGCAATATGCTCCTGATCAGATCGAATTAGCAACAACATCTGATGATGTTAAGCGAATTCATGCATCAGGAAAATTGGTTGCCATGATAGGCATTGAGAACGGCTATCCTGTTGGCTTGGATATTAATAGAGTAAAAGAGTTTTATGAATTAGGTGGTCGTTATATGTCTTTGGCTCATCAAGGTCATAACCAATTGAGCGATAGCAACAATGGTGAAGAGAATAATGTCTGGCTGCATAACGGTTTAAGTGACTTTGGTAAAGAAGTTATTAAAGAAATGAACAAATATGGTATCATGATAGATGTGTCTCATCCATCTAAAGAAGCAATGAGACAAATGCTCGAAATAACCAAAGCGCCAATCATAGCTTCTCATTCTTCGGCAAGAGCTTTGAATGATGTTAGTAGAAACCTAGATGATGAACAACTTGGATGGATGAAACAGAATGGTGGTGTTGTACAAGCGGTAGCATTGGATCAGTTTTTAGATAAAAAGAAAAATGATACCAGAAATGCTAAAATGATGACTGTTAGAATGCAAGTTGCAGATTCTTTAGGATTGCCATGGTACGAAACTTGGGAAAATATGCAAGAAAATTTAATAGAAAACGAGTTAATTGATTACGTTGCCAAAAAGAGAGAAATCATTGCAATTGCAGACAAAAAGGTTGAAGAATTAGACGGTTTTCCTCCAGCTGTGAGCGTATCTGACCTCGTTGATCATATTGATTATATGGTAGAAAAAATTGGAATCGACCATGTAGGTATCAGTAGTGATTTTGACGGCGGCGGCGGTATTAAAGGCTGGAATGATGCTTCAGAAACCTTTAATGTTACTCTAGAATTGGTTAAAAGAGGCTATTCAGAAGAAGACATAAATAAACTCTGGAGCGGTAATTTGCTTCGTGTTTTAGACGAAGTTCAGGCAATTGCTAATACTTTAAAATAAAAAAGAGAGCGAATTTGCTCTCTTTCTTTTTGCATTCCTAAAATACTTAAGAAATTTTAATATTTCTTAATGGTTTTTTCTTTGCCTCTTCTCTTTTAGGAAGTAAGACTTTCATTATACCATCATTGTAAGATGCAGAAATTTTATCAACATCTACAGATTCTGGAATAGCAAATGTACGTTTGAATGAAGAATAACCAAATTCTCTTCTGGTGTAGTTCTCTAATTCTTCGTTGTTTTCCATTTTTTTCTCAACACCAATTGCAAGAACATGATTATCAATGCTAATCTCAAAATCAGTTTTTTTCAATCCTGGCACTGCCATTTCTACTACAAATTCATTTGCAGAATCTATAACATTTACAGCCGGTAAAGTTATACCTGTATTAAAGTTAGACATAAACTCATTACCAAAACTTTTACCAAGAATGTCATCAAACCAAGATGGTAAGCTAGGTAGAGCATTAAAACTTGTATCTAAAGTTTTTTTACTACCATTTCTCAAAGTTGGAATTAAAGTACTCATAATTATATTTTTTAAGTTAAACAATCAATTTTTCAACTTATATATAACAAAAAAAATACCAATTCAAAAAATCTGAAAATATTTCAGGACAACTGACAAAATTACAACACAAACAACTTTAAAACAGACATTTAGACATAATAATATTAAACTTAATTTTTTATGAGACCTTGGCCTTCAATCCATGGAGCACCTGATTTTTCCAGTTCATTTTCAATTTGAGAAATATCGCGTTCTATGATTGTCTTTAGTTTTGATTTAATACCTTTTAATTGATTTTGAGCTCTCTCTACGGCCATTTTATGGTTTGGTGTTGGGCCATAAGAATTTTGAACAGCGTAGGTACCTAAAGTATTTCCGATTTCTGGTGTTGGGTTAAACTTCTCTCCTATTTCAGCCTTCACTTTATCACCGGTTAATTCTTTATCTAAAGCAAGTAAATTCATTCTTGTGTTATGTATTTTTTCAAACAATTCATCTGTTGAATTCAATGATTTTTCTGCGGCACGTTTCATGGCATCAATTAATAACAGTTTATTAGATAAAGTCGTTTTTGTAGAAACTAACTCATCCTGGAACACTTGAAAATCTCTGGTGAATTTTTTTATTTCGTCATACGACGCTCCTTTTAAAGCACCTTGTTTTAAAGGAATGACTTTAAATTGTTGGGTTGAACCCAATTGCGTTGTTTTTCCATCTACACGCTGTGATAGGGTTACACTGTAATCTCCTGGAGTTGCTAAAATAGAATTGTTAGACCAAGGGCTATCAACTTTAGCAGGCTTTATTAGTTTAACTCCATCATGGTGTTCTGGATAACTTAATTCCCAATTCACTCTATTAAATCCTTTAATGTTTGTTCCTCCAACGGTATTTACTACCTTACCATCACTATCTTTTATCGTTAATATAATAACGGGTTCTTCTTGATGAGTTTCCTTTTCCAATTCTTTCCAGCCTGGAAAATTGACATTAGTATTATTCTTTTTATTTAATTTTTCTGTTTCTTTTCTCTGTGATTTTAGAGATTGTATTTTTTCGGGTAAATAATAAGTAAAGTTAGCACCAAACGGAGGATTCTTTGCTGCATATTGATTATCACCTTGTCCATAAATTGCATCTTTTTGAAAATACCAATAAGTTGGCTTGACCTTAAATAAAATAGGGTCTTCTTTATATTTGATTGCTCCATATTCTCTCAATGCAGAGATATCATCCAATACATAAAAACCTCTACCAAAAGATGCAGCAACTAGATCGTCTTCTCTGCGCTGAATCGTAATATCTCTAATAGAAATAGTTGGAATTCCACCTTTAAGCTGTTTCCAGTTTTTGCCACCATTAAAAGTAATATATACACCATATTCTGTTGCTGCAAAAAGAAGATCTTTATTAACATGATCCTGAACTAAACGCCATGTCAAGAGTTTCTTTGGAAGATCTCCATTAATTGATGACCAGGTTCTACCTTTGTCCATACTTTTTATCAAATAAGGATTAAAATCTCCATATTTATGATTGTCTAAAGCAGCATAAACCGTTGAAGCATCAAAAAGATCTGCTCTTATATCATTTACAAAAGCTGTATCAGGAATTCCAGAAATTGAACCGACTTGAATTTTTTGCCATGTTTCACCACCATTTTCAGATACTTGAATAATACCATCATCAGTTCCGGCATAAAGCAATCCTTCTTGTTTAGGTGATTCAGCTAATGATGTAATCGTATTATAATTAGACATAGCATCTATATCCCAAGCATTGTCCCAACTTTGCTGTTTACCCATTATTGGTAATTCTATTCTATTTTGATTTTTAGTTAGATCTTTTGAAATAGGTGTCCATTCATCTCCTCTATTTTCAGATTTCCAAACACGTTGTGATGCAAAATATAATCGAGTTGGCTTGTGTGGACTCACTAAAATTGGCGCATCCCAATTAAAACGTTCATAAGGCTCTCCTTCTCTCGGTTGTGGTTGAATAAATACAGTTTCTCCAGTAGTCTGATCAATTCTAAATAACCAGCCTTCTTGATACTCTCCATAGGTAATATTTGGATTACCAGGTTCTACAGCAGATTGATGACCATCTGCACCTAAAGTAATCCACCAATCAGCATTAGTGATACCTGTTTCACTTATAGTACGTGATGGGCCTCCATGAGAACCATTGTCTTGAGTACCTCCATAAATGTTATAGAAAGGAGCAGAATCATCAACAGCCACTTTATAATATTGTGTTACTGGTAAATTGCTTATAAATCGCCAATTCTTGGTTAAATCAAAAGTTTCATACAAACCACCATCTGTTCCAAACATCAAATAATTTGGATCGGATTCTTTAAAAACTAAAGCATGGTTGTCAACATGCTTTTCATTTTCGTTCATTTGAGTGAATGTTTTACCATGATCCAATGATATTTGAGCAAAATTACTCATGAGATATAAGGTTCCTTCCTGATGTGGTGATGCATATAATTCTTGATAATAGTGAGGTCCTGTACCACCAGATACCGCATCAGATTGTTTACTCCATGATTCACCTTTATTAGTACTCATAAAAACACCACCTTTTTTTCTATCCAATTCAATGGCAGCATAAAGGACATCACTATCAAAAGGTGAAATCGCTAAACCAATCTTTCCTAGGTTAGATTTTGGGATGCCTTCGGATAATTTTTTCCAAGTTTCTCCTCCATCTGTACTTTTATGTATTCCTGAACCTGGGCCTCCACCTATATAAGCAGCAACAGTTCTGTGTCTATCCCAAGTAGCCGCGTACAAGATATCAGGATTATTAAAATCAAGAATTATATCTGTAACACCTGTCCAGACTTCATCTCCCAGAGTTTTTCTCCAAGTGGCACCACCATCAATAGATTTATAAAAACCTCTTTCTCCTCCAGAATTCCAAAGCGGACCTTGTACTGCAACCCAAATAATATCTGAGTCTTCTGGATGCACTATAATTTTTGAAATATGTTCTGAATTCTGTAAACCCAAGTTTTTCCATGTTTTACCATCGTCTTCACTTTTGTAAATCCCATCACCAAATCCAACATGACGGCCTCCAACATTTTCACCAGTCCCTACCCAGATAATATTTGGACTATTTGAATCCACAGTTATACACCCAATAGAATAGCTTGACTGCTTATCAAATATCGGTGTCCAAGTTGTCCCCGAATTTTCTGTTTTCCAAACACCTCCTGAACCTACTGCAACATACCAAATATTTTCATCTTCTGGATGGATTGCAATATCTGCTATTCTTCCTGATGTTAAGGCTGGTCCAAGGCTTCTAAACTTAAAACCATTAAAAATAGTATCGGAATCTTTGGTTTGGGCTTTTAAAGAAAAAATAAGAAGAAAAAATGAGAGGGCAATAATGGAGGGATTAATATGTTTTTTCATTGATTGGCTATAGTTAAGAGTTAAAAATTCTTGATGCTACAAGATAAATTATTTTTAAAATATAGTGCTAGTATTCTAATAATTCTATCAATTCTTTTTCAAATCTGCTTTTGGATAAATATTGATTTTCTAATTGACTAGCAAAAGGGATAGGTGTTTCAAGACTAGCGACTCGTTTAACAGGTGCATCCAGATATTCAAAACAATTTTCCATAATTAAAGAAGATATATCGCTTGCAATTCCACCAAACAAGGAGTCTTCTTGTAGAATAATCACTTTTCCAGTTTTTTTAGCTGAACTAAAAATAGTTTCAGTATCTAATGGTTGAAGCGTTCTTAAATCAATAAGATCTGCATTAATATGGTTATTTGTGTCTAATACTTCAATTGCCCAATGTACAGCTGCTCCAAAAGCTACAATGCTTATATCATTTCCTTCTTTTAAAAGTGATGCTTTACCAAGTGGTAAAGTATAGTAATCTGTTGGCACATTTTGCCTAATATTTCTATATAAAGCTTTATGTTCAAAAAATAAAACTGGGTTAGGATCATTGATAGATGTGGCCAATAAACCTTTAGCATCATAAGGGAATGCTGGATATACCACCTTTAAACCTGGTGTTTTTGTGAACCAAGCTTCATTGGTTTGAGAATGGAAAGGTCCTGCTCCAACGCCTGCACCACAAGGCATTCTAATTACCACATCGGCTTCTTGATTCCATCTGTAATGAGATTTTGCAAGATAGTTGACAATAGGGTTAAATCCTGAAGAAACAAAATCGGCAAATTGCATCTCTACGACACTTTTAATCCCAGCAATAGACAAACCCATAGCAGCTTCTACAATACCAGACTCACAAATAGGCGTATTTCGTACCCGTTCTTTTCCAAATAATTCAACAAAGCCTTCGGTAATTTTAAAAACACCGCCATATTCTGCGATATCTTGTCCCATAATTACCAAATCTGAATGCTGCTCCATAGATTGTCTTAAGCTCTCTGAAACGGCATCAATAAATCTTATTTCTTTAAACCCTCCATTTGCTTTAAATTCTTGATATTTAAATGGTTTGTAAACATCATTTAACTCATTAATTAAATCAGGTAATATCTCATCTTCGGCATAAGCTTTATCTAAATGATCATTTATTTCATGAATAATATCAGCCTTAATTTTCACTTCTTCTCCTTCACTTAAAATATGATGCTCTCTTAAATAAGCTTGAAAATTTATAACAGGATCTTTTTTTGCCCAGAAATCCATTAAATCTTGAGGGACATATTTTGTACCGCTTGCTTCTTCATGACCACGCATTCTAAAAGTTTTAAACTCTAATAAAACTGGTCGCGGATTTTCACGAATGTTTTTAGCTATCTCACTAACTTTGGAATATACTTCTATAATGTTATTGCCATCAATAATATGTGCTTCCATACCATAACCCAAGGCTTTATCAGCAATATGTTCACAATTATATTGTTCGCTTGCTGGTGTAGAAAGCCCATAACCATTGTTCTCTATACAAAACAAAACAGGAAGCTGCCACACAGAAGCTATATTTAATGCCTCATGAAAATCGCCTTCACTAGTTCCTCCTTCGCCTGTAAATACAGCTGTGACTTGATGTTTGTTGTTCAGTTTGGAGGCTAAAGCAATTCCATTGGCAACTCCTAATTGAGGTCCCAAATGAGATATCATCCCAACTATCTTATAATCTTGTGTTCCAAAATGAAAAGAACGATCCCTTCCTTTCGTAAAACCACTTGCTTTTCCTTGCCACTGGCAAAACAACCTGTATAAAGGAATATGTCTTGTTGTAAAAACGCCCAAGTTTCTGTGCATTGGCAAAATATACTCTTCCAAATTTAAAGCCATAGTGACACCGACTGAAATGGACTCTTGCCCAATACCAGAAAACCATTTGCTAATTTTTCCTTGCCGTAAAAGAATTAACATTTTCTCCTCAATCAATCTAGAAAGAAGCATGTTTTTATACAAATCTACTAATACAGAAGTGTTTAGGTTGTATTGAGAATAGTTGAAATTATTTTCAAATGATGTATTGGTACTCATAAAATGAATTTATCAAATATATATAAATTAAGAGCCAAAAAATTAACGATTTCTTAAAATCTCTACATATTTTCTGTAATGTTTTTTATACATTTGTTTTTCAGCGTTAATGAATTATTTCGATAGTTTATAAAACCATTTCTTATGGATTTACATGACCAGCTAAAAAATTTGTTCCCAGATCATGTAATAAGCAACGAAGAAATTAATGAAGATATTGATAACAATATTTGGATGCAGGACGAACCTATTGTGTGCAAATATGAAAAACGCAAAGGAAAACCCATAACTATTTTAGAAGGTTACACAGGTGCTACTGATGACTTTAAAGCTTTGGCAAAAGAGCTTAAAACAAAATTAAGTGTTGGCGGAAGCTATAAGGATGATAAAATCATTATACAAGGTGACTATAGAGATAAAATAATGCAAATTCTTAAGAAAAAAGGTTTTGCTGTTAAACGAGTTGGTAATTAATTATGGAAAAGAAAATTCTTCATATTACTAATGGAAGTAGCCTTACTGATTATTTAAAAGAGCTTGATTTTAAAGGAGAAATTTTGACTTGGGAAGAAATGCTTTGTGAAGGCCCAGTGGTTGTGCGTGTAGATTCTGAAGATTTTTTAAATAGAAGAAAGACATTTTTGAACGCAACCTATAATATAGAAATCGATGAAATTGAATATAGGCAAGAACTCAAAAAGCTTGATTGTGCAGAAAAATATTCTGAAATTATTTTATGGTTTGAATACGATTTATTTTGCCATATAAACCTTTTAGGTGTTGTTAGTCTTTTAAAGCAAAAAAACATACAACTCCCTTTATATTTGGTCTGTAGTGGAAGGATTAAAGGCGAAACAGAATTAAAAGGTTTATCGGAGTTAAAACCAGACCAACTTCTTAAACATTATCGGAATCGTGTGAAACTTACCGATGCAGATTTAGATTTGGCAGTAACCTTATGGAAAACGTATTGTGGTAAAGATCACAACTTATTAAAGCCATACATTTTAAAAAAATCTTCTTTCAAGTATATGAGTAGTTGTCTTAAAGCACATTTGGAACGCTTTCCAAGCTCTAAAAATGGGCTTTGTGGTTTGGAAGAAAATATTCTAAAAATCATTCATGAAAAGGAAATAAAATCAAGACATCATCTATTGGGCTACGCATTAAATTATCAAGGTTATTATGGATTTGGTGATTTGCAATTGGATAGGATTATAGATAAGCTGTCAATTTTCTTTACAGAAACCGAAGATTCTATTAAATTGAATAGAAAAGGTCATGAAGCACTTTTAGGACATCATAATTTTTCTTCTGAAATTAATGACAACATTAAATTTGGAGGCATCAATAAATTAGATTTCCAATTTAATAAAGACCAAAATAAACTTATAAAAACCATTTTGAACCCCAATTAAAATTCTTAAGTTTAAAAATCAAACTAATTTCTGTAAATGACTACTATTAAAATTGGAGGTGTTCCAGAACATTTTAATTTGGCTTGGTATTTAACACTCAAAAATGGTGAATACAAGAAAGAAGGAATTAATCTTCGTTGGCAGGATTATGCTGAAGGAACAGGTGCCATGTGCAAAGCGCTTCGAAATAATGATATTGACCTTGCAGTTATCCTTACGGAAGGTATCATAAAAGACATTGTAGAAGGTAATCCATCTAAAATCGTACAAACATTTGTTCAATCACCACTTATTTGGGGAATACACGTGGCACAAGATTCTAATTACAAGACTATTGAAGATATTCGTGGTCAAAAAGCTGCCATAAGTCGTTTTGGCTCGGGATCGCACCTTATGGCTTACATTAATGCAGAAAATCATCAATGGAACATAGACAAAGACCTTAATTTTGAAATTGTTAATAATCTCGATGGCGCTGTAGAAGTGCTCACATCTGGCAAAGCAGATTACTTTTTATGGGAAAAATTTACCACAAAACCATTGGTTGATGATCACATTTTTAGACGTATAGGAAATTGTCCAACACCTTGGCCATGCTTTGTTATTGCCGTAACCGAAAAGGCCTTAAATAACAACTTTAAAGAATTAAAAAGTATTTTAAATATTATCAATAATACAACCATAGAATTTAAAAATATTCCAAGTATAGACAAAACAATTTCCAACAGATATGGCCAACAATTGGAAGATGTACAGCAGTGGTTAAGCCTTACAGAATGGTCTCAACATAATATTGACGAATTAACTTTTAGCACAATTCAGCAAAAACTTTTAGAAGTAAAGATCATAAAAAGCACCTTAAAATATCACGATATTTTTGTAAATATATGAGATAAATAGAATGATAATATTCTGAATAACAATTAATTAATACTTAAAATGTTAACATGGTGTTAACAAAATTTTGAATTTTACTTTTTAAATAACAATATATTCGTATATTTAAAAAATTGTGAACCAAACCAAATCGCAAATGATATTAACAATTACTATTGTACTTACAGTATTGATAGCAATTAACTTCTTACTACTTATGTTCAGTTGCAACAAGACAACAAAGCGTAAAATTGAAGTTAATGAGCTTACTCTAGTTACTACACAACTTACCAAGCAACCGGCTTCAAGGCAACTTGCTCCAACAGGAAGTTAGTCTTACTAAAGTGTTTATTGCCGAACCAATATCCTCTATTAGCACTTAATGGCGAAGGATGTCCAGATGTTAATATATGATGATTTTTAGAACTTATTAGTTTAGATTTGTTTTTAGCGTAACTTCCCCACAAAAGAAAGACTACATTTTCTTTGTTATCACTTATGGTTTTTATAACAGAGTCTGTAAATGTTTCCCATCCTTTATTTTGATGACTACCAGCATGGTGAGCTCTTACAGTTAAGGTAGCATTAAGTAATAACACTCCTTGATCTGCCCAACGCAGCAAGTTACCACTTTTTGGATATGGTATTCCTAAATCTTTTTCCAGTTCTTTAAAAATATTGATTAGAGATGGTGGATGAGCGATACCATCATTAACTGAAAAACACAAGCCATGAGCCTGGCCAACACCATGGTAAGGATCCTGACCTATGATAACAACTTTCGTATCATCAAAATGACAATGCTCAAAAGCATTAAATATTTCCTTTCCTCGTGGAAAACATCTGTGCGTTTCATATTCGTTTCTAACAAATGTTGTTAATTCTTTAAAATAAGACGTATCAAACTCATCCTGTAATAATGATTTCCAACTTTCGTGTATGTTTACATCCATAACAATAAATTCTTTTGGCATTCTAAAATAATACTATCTTTAGTCTTTTTAAAAATTAAACCATTGAAAAAAATAAAATTTCCAACTGCACAAACCATTTTATTGATTATTGCAGCTTTGGTAGCCATACTTACATGGCTTATTCCTGCAGGAAAATATAATTCTCTTGCATATAATCAGGAGACAAAAACATTTTCTGTTATTAGTCAAGAAGCATCAACAACACTTCCTGCAACTCAACAAACATTGGATGATCTTGAAATTAAAATTCCTTTAGAGAAGTTTACTAGTGGTGATATATGGAAGCCTATCAGTATTCCTAATACTTTCAAAGAATTAGAAGCCAAACCACAAGGACCAATTGAACTAATTTTGTCTCCTATCAAAGGGATTATTGAAGCGGCAGATATTATTTTTCTGGTTCTTTTTATTGGTGGCTTAATAGGCATTATGAATTCAACTGGAGCCTTTGAGGCTGGCATTGCCTGGCTAGCAGAAACATTAAAAGGCAGAGAATATTGGCTGATTATTTCGGTAACATTTTTAATTTCTATTGGTGGTACAACTTTTGGTCTGGCAGAAGAAACCATTGCCTTCTACCCTATTTTGATTCCAATCTTTCTGGCTGCTAAATATGATGCTATGGTGCCATTGGCATGCATCTTTTTAGGTTCTTCGGTTGGTAGCATGTGTTCTACAACAAATCCGTTTAGTGTGATTATAGGTTCTGATGCGGCAGGAATAAACTGGACAACAGGATTGTACTTTAGGCTTTTAATGTATACGCTTTGCACAGCCATTTGTATTATTTATATTTTAAGATATGCTAAGCGGGTAAAAGCTGACCCAACCAAATCTGTGATTTATGAAGAAAGAGACACCATAGAGAATATTTTTGGTAGCATTACACATTCCACCTTAAAACTCAATACACGTATGAGATTCATGCTCTTTGTATTTATCATGACCTTTGTGGTCATGGTGTATGGCGTGTCTCAATTGGAATGGTGGTTTATAGAGATGACAGCTACCTTTTTTGTTGGTGCAATTATTATTGGTATTCTAGCCAGAATGAAAGAGGACGTCTTTGTAGATACCTTTATAAAAGGAGCTAACGATTTACTTGGCGTAGCCATTATTATTGGTATTGCAAGAGGAATTACAGTTATTATGAATGATGGCTTAATAAGTGACACACTACTCTATTATGCAAGTGGTATGACCGATGGTATGAATAAAGGCTTGTTCATTAATGCTATGTTCTACATCTATGCTGGTTTATCATTTTTTATTCCTTCGTCCTCAGGTATGGCCGTTCTCACAATGCCTATTATGTCTCCTTTAGCAGATGGTGTAGGCTTGGGTAGAGAACTTATTGTAAATGCTTATAATTACGGACAAGGTTTGTTTGCATTTATCAATCCAACCTCTTTAATTTTAGCAACTTTAGCCATTGTAAAAGTTGGTTATAATAAATGGCTTAAATTTGTAATGCCTTTGGTAATTATTTTATTGGTGTTTATAATGGCAATGCTAACGATTTCAGTGTATATATAACATCAATTGTATTTTTAATTAGGTTTCAATAATGAAAAGATTCTGGTATTACATATTCGTTTTTCTGTTGCTTATAGGCTGTTCAAGCAATAATAACAACAATGGTGGTAATACTCCAAATCCACCAGATACACCAGATACCACAAAAGACCTTACTATTTATTTTATAAATGATCAGCATGGACAATTAGATAATTTCGCCAAAATTAAATACATTGTAGATGAAGCAAAAGAATCAACCAATGTTATTGTGGCTTGTAGTGGCGATATTTTTTCAGGAAATCCTGTTGTAGATAACTATCCAGAAAAAGGCTTTCCCATGATAGACATTATGAATCAGGTAGGTTTTGATGTATCTGTAATTGGAAATCATGAGTTTGATTATGGCGAGGCTATTTTTACAGACCGCGTAAACCAAGCAAATTTTCAATGGGTCTGTGCCAATGTAGATATGAGCAGCTCGACCATTCCGCAGTCATCACCATACACAACAGTAACAGTTGATGACATTAAAGTTACCTTTTTAGGTTTGGTAGAAACCAACGGAAAAGATGATGATATCATTCCTTCCACACATCCATGGCGTGTGCAAAACCTTACTTTTCAGAGACCTGAAGATGTTATTGCTCAATATTCTGATGTTAAGGAGCAAGAAGGTTCTGATCTGATGGTTGCCTTAACGCATTTAGGATATCAATCCTTTGGAGGTTCTATTTCAGATTCAGATATTGCGAACCAGTTTCCGTATTTCGATTTGATTCTTGGTGGGCATTCGCATCAGATCATTGATGATAACATAAACGGCATTCCAATTTATCAATCAGGTTCTAATCTCAATTATTTAGGTAAGGCGGTCATTAAGATTAAAGACAAAACCATACAATCTATTGACCATAGTCTACTCAATTTAAATAATTATTTTAATGAAGATGATGATTTAAAAGCCATTATTGACGACTACAATAACCTGCCTTATCTCACCGAAATTATTGGCAATTCGCAACGCTATCACAATAGACCACAGGTAGGATGTTTCTATACCGATGCTTTAAGAGGTGCTATGAATGTAGATTTCTCTATTCAAAATAGTGGTGGTATAAGGTCAGACCTTAATGAAGGTAATATCACAGTACGTGAGATCTTTGAGATCTCACCCTTTAATAATGGAACCATGATTTACAGTATGACCGTAGCAGAGATTAAAAACTTTTTAAGGGGTTCTGGTTCTGGATTTTATTATTCTGGTATTCATATAGATCAGGTTGGTAATACGGTTGAGATACGAGATATAAATAATAGCCTGTTAGCTGACAACGTCGTATTGACTTTAGGCACCAACGATTATATACCAGCAGTACACGACAGCTATTTTACTATGGCTGGAGATATACAAACCTTAACAGCTGCCGAAACCCTTATTTATTATCTTGAAAATATAAATAGCACTGTAGATTACCCAAGCTGTTCACGTTATTTTAGGTTTCAGTAAATGTGTTAATACCTTTTGTTAAGAGCTTGCTTAATGTCTTGACAATAATTTTTTAAAAAAACTAACTTCGCTTATCGTCTGATATAAACAATATTTAAAGTTCATATCATATCGTTGTAAGCAATTGCTCAAAGCTTACTCAAACTCACTTTATGGGCTTACTCATGCTCGCTGTACGTGATTCTCTTTGCGGCAATACGTGCTTACTCAGATGATAAACCATTGTTAGATGAATTAAAAACAATCGGATTTGAATCTGGTGGAACCTTTGATTTAAATCAATTTAGTCCAGCTGCACAAGACCTAATTAAAAAGGTTCCGGCTAACGTTCAATCTTTATTTACAAAGATGACTGAAAACCCTCCAGTAGAAAACCTACAAAACGGGTGGAACGTAATTACTGCTGGCTTAGGTGAGTATGGAACGGAATACTTTTTGAGAGCCTATGTAACTAAAATTGGTTATGGTGCAAATCAACCTCAAGATGCTATATATCCAAACTCTGCGGTAGACTCTGACGGAAATAAATATAATGGATCAAATAAGTATGTCTTACATTTTGATGCCGATCATTTGCCTCCTGTAAATGGATTTTGGTCTTTAACACTGTATGATAAGAAAGGCTTTTTAGTTGACAATGCAATTGACAGATACAATTTAGGAGGTATGAAAGACCTAACCTATAATGAGGATGGTTCTTTAGATATTCTTATTCAAGCAGATGCACCAGAAAAACTAACATCAAATTGGTTACCAAGTCCACAAGCTGGTGAGGAATTTGAATTGACATTTAGAATGTACTATCCGAAAAAAGTAGTATTGGATAGAACATACATAATGCCCGGTGTGAAAAAAGTAAATTAAATCTCATAGAATTTAATGGGCCTTTTGGTCGACCTTAAAAAAACGGCATACAACAATGTATAAAAGCAATAGCGGTTTGGGTGTATTCCCGAACCGTTTTTGTATTTAATTAAGTATAATTATATCAGGAAAGTAGGTGTGTTTAATCCACTACTGCTTTTATACTAACTGATAAGCGTAACTCCAAAAAATTCCACATCCCAAACATAAGTTGTAACTTTGCATGGTTTTAAAAAATCATGGCAAATAGTACTATACATATTCACCAAAAGACCTTACAGGATCTGGAGCTTTCTACAGTGTTAGAGCACGTAAGTGAACATTGTGTCACACCACTTGGTCATGCATCTGCTTTGCAAATACAGCCTTTTAAAAATAAAGATGCGTTGTTGAATGCTTTGCAGTTAACCAATGAATATCTGTCTTCTTTTCAGAATGATAATCGTATACCTAATCATGGTTTTGATAGCATCACTAAAGAGCTTAAGCTACTCAAGATTGAGAACACTTATCTGGAAGTTCATGGTTTAAAAAAGTTGGTTTCAATTTCATTAACAGTTAATGAGATCATCACATTCTTAAAAAAGTTTGAAGACTACTACCCAACCTTAAACAGCTTTGCTTCTAACATAGAAGTTACCAAAGCCATTATAGAAAAGGTTGATGCTGTTATAGATCGCTTTGGTGATATTAAGGATAGTGCTTCTACTCTGCTTGAAGAACTTCGTAAACAGATCAACAGTTTAAAAGGTAAGATCAGCCAGAGTTTTGCAACAGCTTTGAATGCCAATTTTAAACTGGAATACCTTGATGATATCAAAGAATCTGTTGTAGAGAACAGACGTGTTCTGGCAGTAAAATCTATGTACCGACGTAAGGTTAAAGGTGTGATCATGGGAAGCAGTAAAACAGGAAGCATTGTTTATATAGAACCTGAAACTACCTTAAAGTACTCGCGAGAACTTCAGAATATTGAATATGAAGAGCAGGAAGAAGTTATCAGGATTTTAAAGGAAGTTACCAATTATATTCGTCCGTTTTTGCCGTTATTGGAACAATATCAACACTTTCTTACCGAAATGGATGTCATTGCAGCCAAAGCAAAGTATGCACAACGGTTGAATGCTATTTTGCCTGAAATTACAGACAACAAACATTTCTATATTCGTGATGCGTATCATCCACTACTCTACTTGACCAATTTGGAAAAAAAGGAAAAGACTTTTCCGCAAACCATAGAACTCAAACAAGACAGCAGGATCATTGTGATTTCGGGACCAAATGCAGGTGGAAAAAGTATAACGCTTAAAACTGTTGGTCTATTGCAAGTTATGTTGCAAAGCGGATTGCTTATTCCTGTACATGAACGAAGTAAGGTGTGTTTGTTTGATCGAATCTTAAGCGATATTGGCGATAATCAATCAATTGAAAACCATTTAAGTACCTATAGTTATCGTTTAAAGCAAATGAATTATTTCTTGAAGAAATGCAATAAGAATACTTTATTCTTAATAGATGAATTTGGTACAGGAAGTGATCCAGAACTTGGTGGAGCTCTGGCAGAAACCTTTCTGGAAGAATTCTACCACCGTGAAGCTTTCGGAATAATAACTACACATTATGCCAATTTAAAAATGCTAGCTAATGAGTTACCATATATGCTTAATGCCAACATGTTGTTTGATGAAAAAAGTTTGGAACCCATATTTAAACTGGTAACTGGTCAAGCAGGAAGTTCTTTTACGTTTGAAGTAGCACAAAAAAACGGTATTCCTTATGGTTTAATTAATAGAGCCAAAAAGAAAATAGAACGGAGTAAAGTCCGTTTTGATGCTACTATTGCCAAACTTCAGAAAGAACGCTCCAAGCTTGAAAAAACCAGTGAATCGCTAAAAATCAACGAAAAAAAGAAGCAAACCGAAGCCGATAAACTGGAACTCATTAATGCCAAGATTCAGAAAAAATTGGAAAGCTATCAGGAATTGTATGATAGCAATCAACGCTTAATCTATTTAGGTCAAAAAATAAACGATATTTCAGAGAAATATTTTGAAAATAAACAGAAACGCGAACTTATGGCAGAATTCTTTAAGATCGTTCAAATAGAGAATTCCAAACGTAAAAAGGTTTCTGCTAAACAGAAAAAAGTAATAAAAGCCAAAGAAACCCAAGTAAAACAAGAAGCCGAAAAGAAAGTTGCAGTTATCAGGAAAAAGAAAAAGGCAGCTAAACAAAAGGTTGAAGTGCCAAAACCAAAACCTGTTCTTAAAGTTGGAGACCGAGTACGTATGCACGATGGCAGAGCTATTGGTAGTATTGACACTATAGAAAAGAACAAAGCTGTTGTAAACTATGGTATCTTTACGACTAATGTAAGTGTTGATTTGTTAGAACTTGTAGAAACGAAGAAGTAATTTAATTGTCATTCATTACTTGATGAGGAATCCACTCATTTAAAAAATGCTCAATCAAGTCCAGTATGACAGATAAAGATTAAAGAAAATTCATAATGAACTTACCTAAACATAAACAACTCATTCTTTTTGATGGTGTTTGTAATTTGTGCAATAGTTCTGTACAATATGTGATAAAACGCGATAAAATGAATCTATTTATGTTTACTGCTCTACAAAGCGATGTTGGTCAGCAAATTATTAAAGAGCATGACATTGATACTATAAAAACCGATTCTATCATCTTATATTCCGAAGAAGGCAAGTTATCTTATAAATCTACTGCTGCATTGAAAATTGCAAAGCATTTAGGTTTTCCAACTAATCTAATGGTGGTGTTTTTTATTATTCCTCCTTTTATAAGAAATTGGGTTTATGATTTTGTAGCGAGAAACAGATACAATTGGTATGGCAAACGAGACCAATGTATGATTCCTACTCCGGAACTAAAATCTAAATTTTTGGAATAAAAAAAGTCCGATTTAAATCGGACTTTAACTTGAAAAAACTTTATTGAAAAAATTTGAATTATTGTATCAAACAATAAATCCCTTAAAATATGATAATTAGCAAATGTCTTGTTTAGTTTCAGTAATGAAAAGCTCTAATTGTCTTTCCATATGTAAGTTGTCAAAATCAATATTATCAGGATCTCTTAACGTTTTAGCAGTATAAGCTATTATATCTTCATTGTCATTTATTACCTCATCAGAAGAAACAACATTAACATTCTCTTCATTAACTACTTCATTAGTAACTATGTCTTGAGCCGAAGCAAAAGAAAAAGATAAAATTAAAACTGGTAAAAATAAACGTTTCATAATATTGTTTTTGTTATCATTCAACGAGGTAAAAGTATATGATGAATTGTCTGAACGGAAAAATACTCGTTAAAACTCAAAACTATTTGATGAAAATTTGATATAATCCAAAAACATCGACGAACGGTAAGTTTTTTATCAATTTTGATGAAATTAGAGATTTGATAGATTGAATTTTTAACCAAAAAGTAGGTATTTTATCGACGAATGGTAAAAAAACGATGAATTTTACCTTTTAACGATAAATGTTATTTTGATTTCAAAATAATTTTTGAGTACCTTCTAAAATCTATAGTTAAATCATAAAAAATGCTAACTTTACTTTTATGTTTTAGTAATACTTAACAAATAACTAATTGACCATGAAAAATCTCAAACTGCTTATCATGTTATTTTCGATAAGTTTCGTAGCCATCTCCCAAGAAGCTAAAGATGAAGGATTTATGTATAAAAATGAAATAGGTGTTGATATCATAGATATAATTGATGGCACCTTGCAGGTTTCTTACGAACGTGCATTGGGAAAAAATTTCTCCTTTAATATTGGTGTAGGCTATAAAACAGAAGAAGGTCTTATAAGATTATCTGGTATAGATAGGCCAAGGTTAAAAACTGGAGATATAACGTACCATGGGATTAAAATTATTCCGGAAGTAAGATATTACATCAGTAAAACCCAAAGTGAAAGGCTTGATGGTTTTTATCTTGGAGCATACTTAAAACATAATGCTTTTCAATCTGATTTCGATGGTATTTATACAGATAGTCAGGATATAGATTATGATTTTCTTTTTGATACTAAATTAAAAGTAACCTCTGTTGGTTTTATGGTTGGTTACAAACTGCCTATAGGTAAAAGGTTTACCATAGATTTTTTAATTGCAGGGCCAGGTGTGGTTTGGCATGATTATTCTATGAAAAACAAAAAAGATCTTCCAGATGAATTCTATGATGACCTTAATGAAGCTTTAGAAAACTATTTTGAGAGCCTGAATATTGAGTTTAGGTTATCACAGCTAAATGAAAGAATAGATTTTATATTGCCTTCTTTCAGATATGGTGTATCTTTGGGCTACAGTTTTTAAAAATTTTATTAATCCATTTTATCCTAATTATGAAAAAGACCTTTAAATTTATCTCCTCATTTTTATTATTAACTTTCTTTTTGGGCTGTTCAGGCATAAAAGTTCTCGATGCATGGAAATCTGATAGTGTTGCAGATATTAAAGATAACAACTTACTTGTTATAGCCAGAACATCAAACAACCAGGCAAGAATTGCTTTCGAAAGCGAAATTACCAAACAATTAACAGCCAGTGGTTTTAATGCTACTTCTAGTTATTCTGTATTTCCTGCAAATATGAATCCTGAAAAAGAACTAACAGACGAGCAAAGGAAGAACTTTACAGCCTTTTTAAATAATGAAGGGTATAATGGAGTTGTTGTCACTGTTATAAAGGATTATCAAGAATCTACCAGAACAACAACAGATGGTGGTTATTATGCTGGTGGAACTTATTCTGCATATTATCCTATGTATTATGGAGGTTTCTATGGTTATTATCATCATCCATATTCATATTCAACTTTTGGTAGTTATATACCAAGTACTACATCTACATCTACTGTTAAAACTTTTATTTTGGAAACTGTAGCTTATGATCTAGATCAAGAAGATGGTAAGCAATTGGCTGCTGTAGTGACTTCAAAAATTGAAGACCCTCAAGATGTAACAAAGAATGCACAAGAGTATACTAAAAAAATAACTGAAGCACTTCAGAAAAAATAATCTATATTTCTTCAAATATAAATAAGCCTTAAGATAATATTATCTTAAGGCTTTTTTTAACTAACTAAACCAACCAAAAATTAATAGCACATTAATTTATATCGAATATAACAAATCCTAAAGTGTTCATTATCAAATAGTCGACAATTAGTTTAAATATTTGTTGAAAAATAATGTTTTGTAAAAAATATCTACAAAATGCATAAAACATTCATCCATTATAGTATAAACTATTTCAAACTCTTTAGTATAAAATCCAGATTTCTATTAAGCTCTTTGTTTGATTGGTAAGAGTCTGTAATATATTTTGAAGGAACTGCTAAACCAAGGTTCTGAAGCTTCCTTATGGTTTCCAAATATTCTAAAGAAACTTTTCCAGAAAGCAAATCATCAAGTTTTTCGGTTCCAGATTTAGCAAACTGAAATACTTTTTTCAATCCAGATAGGTATAAATGGTCTTTAGTAAAGCCTCCTCCTCTATGCACACGTAAAGTAACTATGAATGCTTTATTCTTGTTTAATTTATATTGATTTACCAATAGATCGAAAGTATCAGCAAATGAGTAACCTTTTATTAAACTGTCTACAGCAATAACCCGATATGCTAATTCTTTCAATCTGGTCAAGGTTAAACAACCAGACATGTATTCTGAATAGACTGCCAGACCTTCTTGTGTTTCTACATTATTTGGAAATCCATTCGAAAATACATTAAGTGGTTGTTCTAGTGCATTAAAAGTTGTAACTAAATGCACTCCTATTTCATGATTAGCCAATACTTTTAATTGGTTTTTACTAAACTTATGGTTTTTTCTCAAAACAAGTGTCTGCCTGTTATTCAGTACCATTGCTGCCGCCGAAATATTTGTAGACAGTTTTATTTTATATTGAAAGTCATAGCGCTTTGAGAATTCTTCAAAATATGCTCTGGCATCATTTACATTGTAAATAGGAAGCATATCTTCATCAAATTCTGAATCGTCAAACCGAAGTATAAACTTGGCATTTTCTATTTCAACTTCGGTTGGAGTACCAAAACTTTTTAAGCTATTGTAATAAAATTTCTTACCTTGATTTATGGTCTCAATACACTCTATGAGTCCAGAATACTCATAAATAATGTCCTCATACAACTGTCTGATGTCATCTTCCTCAATACGCTCCAAACGCTGTGAATAAAACAGTCTGTGAAGTTTATATCCATTAAATTTCAGTTTTGGATAATGAAAATCTGGATTGTATTTAAACTTTGAAGCAAAAAATTGTTTCTTCTCACTCTCAATGTTCAAAGGATTGATATAATTTAGTAATTCAATATTCTTTACCAATCTGTTAAGATTGGCATCAATATCAAATAAGCTTTGATGTTTTGCAATAAGCTTTTGTTCTATCATTTAATTTGATTGCTTTTGGTAAAACAATGAAGCGTGTTCTGGTAAACGTATTTTTAGTTCAGACTCAACAGTTGCAACCACTTCTGGATATATTATTTGATCATACTCGTGACAATATACCTTTGCAATTTCGGTTGCCAAAACTAATGTATTTTTAAAGTTTTTTGTAATAAATTTCAGGAAATATCCATTGCCAAAAAAAGTATCATTGATTTTTGAAGTTGATTGAATTCCATTCGGAAATTTAATCTCTGAAAGGCTTTGTCTCCAAAGTTCAACATCATTACCAAATCTGTCATTATCTATATTACTTGTACCTAAATTCCAGGTTGGTACTTCCCTATCCCAACGTCTCCAATTATAGCTGTGCATGTCGTAAACAACACAAATACCGAATTTATCTTCTAATTTACCAATTAAAGCTTCTACAACTTGAAAAAAACTCGTGTGCTTTTGTAGACTTCTAGCTTTCATCTCTTCTACCAAAGGATTTTTCCAAAGTTGTTTTCCCCAAGCAGTTTCAAAAACTGCTTCTTCTGGAGGACGATTGAGGTCGTATTCAAACCGGGAATCGCAACCAGCAATAACTATTGGATGTGTTTTTACCATGTCTTTTGTGCATGGATCCTCTTCATACCAACGTTCGTATTCTGTATGTATGCAATTATCCCAAAGCTCCTTTCTAAATTGATGTCCGTCATGAATAGCAGCACAGGCATAATATACATAACTATCAATTTTTATAGTAAAAGCATAATCTTCTGAAACAGCTTCGAACAACTCTTCATTGTTAATTTTCTTGACAATCTCTTTTACCGAAAGTTTTTGCATTGATATTATTCTTTGGTTAAACTTCCCCATTCTGTCCATGAACCATCATAAACAGAAATATTTTTATGATCAGCTATTGTTGCTCCTAAAGCTAAGACACAAGCCGTAATACCAGAACCACATGAAAATGTTAGTTGGCTGTCCTCTTTTACAAGTGTTTCGAAGATATTTTTCAATTCCTTTTCATCTTTCAAACAACCATTATCCAACAATGTTGTGTATGGCAAATTAATGGAATTAGGAATAGTACCACGTCGCAAACCTTCTCTAGGTTCTGGTTCAAGGGATTTAAACCTCTTTTCAGAACGTGCATCTACAATAGTGTGACTTTTGTCTTGGGATTCCTTTTTAACATCATCAAAAAACTTAAAGAATTTAGGATTGTATGTTCCTGAAAAATTACCAGATTCTACTTCGTAATTCGTTTGAGGTTCTGTTTCAAAGCCTGATCTGATCCATGCTGGAAGTCCTCCACTTAAAACAGCAACATTATTATGACCGAAAGCATTAAACATGTACCAAACCCTTGCACTCCAATAAATGCCTTTGTCATCATAAACTACTATTGCACTACTGTTATTAATACCAAGTTTTCTGGCTTCCTCAATAAATTGTTCTTCAGATGGTAATGTATTAGGAAAAGGAGCAAATGCATCACTGAATTTTTTCTTAATATCAAAATATCGAGTGTTTGGTATTTGTTCTTCAGGTTGTGGAAAGGAAGCATCTAAAATAACTAGATTTAGTGCATTTAAATTTGTTTTTAACCAAGTTGCTGAAACAATAGGTTGTGTAAGAATAATATTGTTTTTCATAATTAAGCATCTTCAACAGTTTTACGAAGTCGTGAGCGTCTGTTAAATGCTTCCAAATTATCTAGCACTTTGCTCTCTAAAAAATCAATGACTTTCTCTTCTACTTTAACTTTACTCTTATATACTTTATTCATATAAGTAATTCCACCTGGGGACATCACATTGACTTCAACCAATTTCCCTCCAATCACGTCTATACCAACGAAATACAAACCATCTTTAACCAATTTTGGACCGATCTGCTTACATAAAGCTGCTTCAGCTTTTGTTAAGTTATGTTTTTGTACTGAACCACCTGCCGAAACATTAGAACGATGATCATCATGACCTGGAACACGTTTCATCGCTCCTACTGGTTCACCATTCAATAATAAAATCCTTACATCGCCTTGGTCAGCTCCTTCTATATAATCTTGCAGAATAACATAATTCGAAGATCCATCTGAACTTGTTATATAAAAATCCAACAAAGAATTAATGTTGCTCATTGCAGATTTTTCAATTAATATCACACCTGATCCTCCAAACCCATTAAGTGGTTTTAAAATCATTTTATCAGCTTTAGATTCTTTAATCTGCTTAATTAAGTATTTTTTGTTTTTTGAAACATGCGTGTTTGGAATAATATTGCTGTGAGCATCACCAAAAGCTGCAGTATATAATTTGTTGTTTGCTTCACGCATACCTTCTAAAGAATTGATGATAAATACGTCGTCTTTAACCGAATCCAAAAAATTAAGCATGATTGGATCTAAAGGCGGATTGGCTCTGAAGAATATAGCATCAAATCCTGCAAGTGGAAGCATTTCCTCTCTGATTTCGGCTTTTTTATAGAATGATTTTAATGAACTAGGAACTTTATCCATCCGACCAACAACAGTACAAAACGCATTTGTAACGCTATTTCTAATAGTTAAGTTGGCTGGTGTACATAAGGCAACACCATGGCCTCGTTTTGAACATTCTTTAATTAAGGCAAGACTTGTATCGTTTTCAGGGTCAATATTTTCCCAAGGATACATTAAAAAACAAACATTCATTTAGATATTCTTTTTGAAATTAAGTGCCTCTTAAATTATAAAATTTATTTAACCTCTTCATAATTGTCATCCCAATTTTTAATTTTTGGTTTACCAAGTTTACCAACAGATTTGGCAACTAACATAGATACTGTTGCGTCTCCTGTAACATTAACAACAGTTCTGCACATATCTAAAGGCCTGTCTACAGCAAAGATCAGGGCTAATCCAATGGCTAATTTGTCTGCTGGAAAGCCTACTGCTTCCAAAACAATCACCAACATGACCATACCAGCTCCGGGAACTGCAGCACTCCCAATTGAAGCTAATAAAGCAGTAAGAACAATGATTAGCTGATCTGTAAATGTAAGGTCAAAACCAAGTGCTTGCGCAATAAAAACAGCTGCAACTGCCTGATACAGGCTAGTCCCATCCATATTAATTGTTGCACCTACTGGAAGGACAAAACTTGATACCTCTTTATCAACTCCTATATGCTCTTCGACACGTTCCATGGTTACAGGTAGTGTAGCCGCACTACTACTTGTAGAAAAAGCAAGAAGTTGAGCAGGACTAATTTCTTTTAAAAACCAAAACGGATTTTTTTTGATAATAAAGGTTACAATCAAACAATAGAAAACTATCATTAATATTAATCCAATTACTACAACAATAGAATAATATAATAACGCATACAATAATTCTGGATCACCTGATGAAACTACAACACTAGACAATAAAGCAAAAACTGCATAAGGAGCAGTAAGCATGATTAAATCTACCATTTTCAATACAACTTCATTTAACGAGTCAAAAAAGTCTTTGAGTGGTTTAGCTGATTTTTCTCCAATTAATAGCATTGAAATACCTAGAAAAATAGCAAAGAAAATTACTTGTAGCATTAATTTGTTATCGCTCAAAGCGGAAAAGGCGTTGTCTGGTACCATATCTTCAAGAAACTGAAGTGGTCCGCTTTCTTTCTGTCTTGTGGCTTCACTTATTTTTGATTGTACATTGTTATCGTTGGCATAAGTTTCAGTGAGTTGAGCAATGGTACTTTCTGAAACGCCATTACCAGGTTGGAGAGTATTAACCAATAATAATCCAATAGTTATAGCAATAACGGTTGTAAAAACATAAATAATAATAGTTCTTAAACCAATATTAGCAAATTTAGAAATGTCTTTTAAATCGGAAATACCTTTTATTAAAGAGGCTAAAATTAACGGAATAGCAATTAGCTTAAGAAGCTTAACAAATATAGTTCCTAAAGGTTGTATCCATTTATTAATAAAGCTATCTCCACCATCTACTTGCAACATGATATACCCAAATACCAATCCGAGTAACATTCCTATTAGTATTTTCCAATGCAATTCGAGCTTTTTCATAGTTAGAGTTTAGATAGTTTATTAAGTAAGTAGTAATCTGCTAAAACCAAAGCGGCCATAGCTTCTACAATTGGTACAGCTCTTGGAACAACACATGGATCGTGTCTTCCTTTGCCTTGCATTTCTAAATTGTTGCCATCTTTATCAATGGTATTCTGTTTTTGCATAATTGTAGCCACAGGTTTGAATGCTACTCGAAAGTAAATATCCATGCCATTGCTTATGCCTCCTTGAATTCCGCCTGAAAGATTTGTTTTTGTGCTTCCGTCAGAATTGAAAATATCATTATGCTCACTTCCTTTCATTTTGGTACCACAAAATCCGCTACCAATTTCAAAACCTTTTACAGCATTTATAGAGAGCATGGCTTTGCCGAGCTCTGCATTTAATCTATCAAAAACCGGTTCACCTAGTCCAATTGGTACATTTTGAATTACACAAGTTACTGTACCACCAACGGTGTCGCCTTGTTTTCTAATTTCTCTAATTTTAGCAATCATTGTTGCTGCAACATCATTATCTGGACATCGCACAATGTTTTCTTCTATATTATTAAAATCTAATTCCTGATAAGGTTTTTCAAGATAGATATCTCCAACAGAAGAGGTATACGCATTTATTTTAATTGAAGAAATAAGTTGTTTTGCTACGGCACCAGCTACAACACGACAAGCTGTTTCTCTAGCCGAACTTCTACCACCGCCACGATAATCTCGATTACCATATTTTTTATCATAAGTAAAATCGGCATGGCTTGGGCGGTAAACATCTTTTATGTGTGAGTAGTCTTTTGATTTTTGATTGGCATTTTCTATAATAAAACCTATAGGTGTTCCTGTAGTCCTGCCCTCAAAAATACCAGATAAAAATTTAACAGAATCTGGTTCTTTCCTTTGAGTAACAATTTCGGACTGACCAGGTTTTCTTCGATTTAACTCATTTTGAATTTTGTCTAAATTAAGTTCTAATCCTGAAGGGCATCCATCTATTACACCTCCAATAGCTTCACCGTGTGATTCTCCAAACGTAGTAAGGTTAAAAATTTTACCAAAGGAATTTCCTGCCATAAATATATTTTTATGCTACTAAAGTAAATCTATTATTAGAGAAACAAAAATACAAACAACTAATATCATATAGTCCAAAAGTTTTTTATTTACGTAAATACATATAAATGTTAATCTTTTTTGATTAATTTTATATTACATAATCCAATTTTCAATAAATACTATCGTTTAGTTAAGTAATAAACGATATTTTTTTGTTAAAAATCTTTAAATCTTAAAAATCTTAAACTTTATGAAAAAATTATTTTTTTTATCAATTGCATTAATAGGCTTGGCCTTTTCAACAAGTGCACAGAATGTTTCTCCAAATGCTATCGGTCTTCGTATGGGAGGAAGTGATGGATTTGGTGCAGAAATCTCTTATCAAAGAGGTTTGGATGCGGATTCTAGACTTGAATTTGATTTAGGCTGGCGAAGTGGTAATGACTATGATGCCTTTAAGATCACTGGCTTGTACCAATGGGTTATGCATCTGGATGGTAACTTTAATTGGTATGTAGGTGCTGGTGGTGGATTAGCTTCTTTTTCTGGTAAAGACGTATTTGATGGCACAGATGATACATCTATATTTGTAGCTGGTGACATTGGTGTTGAATATGATTTTGAAATTCCATTACTAATCTCACTTGATTTCAGACCAGAAATAGGTTTTGGAGATTTTAATGATGATTTTGATTTTGATATAGCGCTAGGTATTCGCTATCAATTCTAGAATAAGAATAAACTCACTAAAAAAGCCACATGTTTAAGTGGCTTTTTTTTATTTATAAAGTATACATTTAGATAATGTCTCTTTATAGATTGTTTCATATTGTGGTACGATTTTATGAATATCAAAATGTTGAGACTCTTTTTTGGCATTTTGCTTAAACATTTTTAAAATCTCTTCATTGCCCAAAATAGTCAGCGCATTATTAGTCATATCCTCTATATCTCCAACATCACTTAAGTATCCTGACACACCATGCTTATTAACTTCTGGGATACCTCCTGTATTGCTAGAAATAACTGGAACTCCAAATGACATAGCTTCTAAAGCTGCCAACCCAAAGCTTTCGGTTACCGACGGTAACAAAAATAAATCTGAAAAACATAAAATTCTATCTATTTCATTACTGTTTCCAAAGAAAACAACTTTTTCTTCTATGCCTAGTTTTCTGCACAATAGTTCTGCAGGTTCTTTTTCCGGACCTTCACCAACCATCATTAATTTGGCCGGAATTTCCTTTTGAATGTTATAGAATACAGCAATAACATCCTCAATTCTCTTAACTTTTCTGAAATTACTAACATGAGTAATAATCTTTTCATCATCATTAGCCATCATTTCTCTCTGGCAATCTTTAAATGAAGATTTCCCTTTTTCAGAATCAATAAAGTTTGGAATGACTTTAATGTCATTTGTTACATTGAATAATCGTAAAGTATCTTCCTTCAAACTTTGAGATACTGCAGTTACGGCATCAGATTTATTAATACTAAAAGTAACAGCAGGTTTATAAAATGGATGGTTTCCAACAAGGGTTATATCAGTACCATGAAGCGTTGTTACTATTGGTACATAAATTTCCTCTTCACGAAGCATTTTTTGTGCCATATAGGCAGCATAAGCATGCGGAATTGCATAATGCACATGTAAAACTTCAATTTTATAAAGTTTTACCATATCGACTAATTTACTTGATAAAGCCAACTCATAAGGTTGATAATGAAATAAAGGATATTCAGGAACATTAACCTCATGATAGTGTACATTATGACTTAACAAGTCTAATCTTACTGGTTGACTGTAGGTTATAAAATGGATTTCATGCCCTCTTTTAGCAAGCTCCAATCCAAGCTCTGTAGCTACAACACCACTACCACCAAATGTTGGATAACAAACTATTCCTACTCTCATTTTATTCTATAATTGCTTCGTAAATTAACCGTTGTATTTTAGTTCTGATATCTTCCCTTAATAAAATATTATTTTCTGCTCTCGGATAAGTTCTATTCGCTAAAAAGATATACACTATTTCTTCATCAGGGTCAGCCCACGCATACGTACCTGTAAAACCAGAGTGACCAAAACTTGTCATTGAAATGCAGCCACAAGTAGGTCCTTCTTCACCTAATTGAGGTTTATCAAAACCAATTCCTCTCCTGTTATTATTTTCACAATAATAACATGTATTGAATTTATCTATTGTTTCAGACTTAAAGTATCGTTTGCCTCCATAAAATCCTTTTTGCAAATACATTTGCATTATTTTTGCAACATCGTTAGCATTGCTGAAAATACCAGCATGCCCACCTACTCCGTTTTGCATTGCAGCTCCCATATCATGTACATATCCATGTATTTTTTGATGTCTGTAATAATTATCTATTTCAGTCGGCACGATGTTTTTATCGCTTACTAGATTATATGGATTATACATCGTATAATTAGCCCCAATCGACCGATAAAAATGATCCTGAACCAATTGGTCTAAAGGTTTGTCGTAATGATCTTCAATAAATTTCTTAAGTAGATAATAAGGAAGGTCACTATATCTATAACGCAGTCTTCTTAATAAGTCACTTTCCTTTATTACTTTTACAATAGAATCTTGATAATCACTACGTAAGTAAAGGTTATTTGCCACCTTAATATTAAACTTTGGATCATATTCTGATCTATAATATTTTTCATCTGGCTTTTTTGTTACAGAATCTAGTGTAGCTTGATAAAACGGAATCCAAGGTTTTAATCTTGCATAATGAGATAGCATTTGTTTTATAGTAATGTTGGTCTTATTTGATTCATCAAAGCCAATAAGTATTTTTGAAAGTTTAGTATCTAAACTTACAATCCCTTTTTCAACTAATTCCATTAACAAAGGTAATGTAGCTAAAATTTTGGTTAATGAAGCCACATCATAAATATCTTCAGTTTTTACTTGATCTGAACCTTCATAAGTATGTTTTCCAAAATTCTTATTATAAACTACTTTTCCTTTTCTTGCCACCAGTAATTGTATACCAGGTGTCATTTTTAAATTGACGGCAAAGTTAGCAACAGAATCAATTTTATTTAATAATTCTGAACTCATACCAACTCTTTCTGGAATGGTATATCCTAATCTAGACATAGAATTTGTTAATATGCCATCATCCACCGAAAAATTCTCTCCAATTGAAACTGGTAATGTACCTTTTGCTCCCAAAGCGCCAAATATGACTTGAGCAGATTTTTGTTGCGCCAAATCACTGTTTTGATAACTTACAATAATACTTTCTATGTTTTCAATAGATTGCAAATCATTAAGAGCATACGGTTTTACAAATACATCCAAAATAACGGTATTGGTTCTTGCAATTTCATATAGCCAAACTAACTCTTGATTTGTAAACTTATAGCTTTTCCAAGGATTATCATTAGAACGATGTAAACCAACAATTACTGTATTATAGGCGTTTAATTGTCTGATTAGGTCATCAAGCTTATCACTTTTTATTTCATGAACTTTAGTGTACTTTTTTAATTCATCAAGAAATACTGAACCTGAATCGTCTCCCATATGGACATAGGCAATATTTTTAGTGTCTAAATTTTGCAACGGAAGTAAATCTGATTTGTTTTTAGCTAATGTAATGGCATTTTCTATTAACTCTTCGTATAAGATATCATCTTCGATTCTATTTAAATCATCAACCAAATTATAAAGCCCAACTGGCTGATAATTATTAAGACCTACTTTATATTTGGCTTGCAAAATTTTCTTTACTGAATGCTCTAATCGTTCTTCTGTTATATCTCCTTTATCATAAGCATCAATTATTTTAGTTATACCTGTAGGAACATCTTCTGAAACTAATAGCACATCATTTCCTGCCTTAAATGCAGCTAAATCTATTTCTCCTGATTCATCAAAATTTGAAGCACCTTTCATATTAAGTGCATCAGTATAGATCAATCCTTTAAAACCTAATCTACCTTTTAAAATATCTGTTACAATGCGCTTTGACAACGATGAAGGATATCCAGATCTTGGCTCTAAACTCGGTACATTTAAATGAGCTACCATAACACTTGATAGCCCAGATTTAATTAATGGTTCATAAGGATAAAGTTCAACTGAATCAATGCGCTTTTCATCAAAGTTTATTGTTGGCAGTGTTTTGTGAGAGTCTGCATCTGTATCACCGTGTCCTGGAAAATGTTTAGCATTTGCTAATACTCCAGCACTTTGCATACCATTCATAAAAGCTAAAGCCTTTTCGGTAACATTATTTCTATCTTCGCCAAAAGAGCGATTACCAATAATAGGATTCTTTGGATTTGTATTGATATCAACAACAGGTGCAAAGTTAAAATGAACGCCCAATCGCTTGCAATGCTCACCTATCTGCCTACCAGTTTGCTCGATTAATTTGTTGTCTTTTATAGCTCCAAGTGTCATATTCCATGGAAACGCATATGTAGAATCCAAACGCATATTCAAACCCCATTCGGCATCCATACCAACTAGTAAAGGAATTTTAGAAATAGCTTGAAGTTCATTATTTAGCTTTGCTTGCCTTACCGGACCACCTAACGAAAATATAATACCTCCTATATGATTGTTATTAATATGCTTTCTTATTTGTGCCTTATGGGCATTGTCTCCATTGGAAAACACTTGAACCATATACAATTGGCCGACTTTCTCTTTTAAAGTCATGGAATTATAAACACTATCTACCCATTTTTTTTGAGACTCAAAATCATCAGATAATAATGGATTATTATATACTTGAGAATATGTATTAAATAGAGTAAGTAAGAAAGATAAGAGGAAAAAAGTCTTGTGCATACTAAAAGTTAATAGCCCTTTTTATTTATTAATTAAAAACTATGCCAAAATAGTATTTTTAAAACGAAGAATAAAAGACTTTAAGATAGTTTTATAAAGAATGTTTTAAACAATTAGTAACAGTTTGTAAAAAAAAATTATTCTAATAAATCTATATGTCTATCATGGTAACCTAATAGATACAAGACACCATCCAAACCAATACTCGAAATGGAATTTTGAGCATTATCCTTAACAGTAGGTTTTGCATGAAATGCAATACCCAAACCAGCAAGGTTTAGCATTTGAAGATCATTTGCGCCATCACCAACAGCAATAGTTTGATTGATATGTATGCCTTCCTTTTCTACAATTTCTTTCAAATACTCCGCTTTCTTTTCTCCATTAACTATATCACCAATATAATTGCCTGTTAATGCTCCATCCTTTATTTCTAATTGATTGGCATACACATAATCTATACCTAATTCTTTTTGCAAATAGTTTCCAAAATAGCTAAACCCTCCAGATAAAATAGCTGTTTTAAATCCATAACTTTTTAAAGTATCGATAAGTCTTCTTGCTCCTTTGGTTATTGGTAAATTGATAGCTACTTTTTCAAGAGCTTCTTCGCTCAAACCTTTTAAAAGTGTCATACGTTTCTTAAAACTTTCATTAAAGTCTATTTCACCTTGCATTGCTGATTCTGTAATTGCTTTTACTTCTTTTCCAACACCAGCTAATTCAGCCAATTCGTCAATAACTTCAGTTTGTATTAATGTTGAATCCATATCAAAACATACCAAACGTCTGTTTCTTCTATAAATATTATCCTCTTGAAACGCAATATCAACATCCAAATCATGAGAAATTTGCATAAATTTTTCAGTGAGTTCTACCTTATTTACTATTTTTCCTCGAATTGATAATTCTATCGAAGCTCTTGGGTAAACTTCCTCTCTAACAAGAGACAAACGTCCTGTCAATCTTTTGATGGCATCAATGTTTAAATTCTTTTCAGAAATAACTTTTGTTATTTTAGATATCTGATCGGCTGAAAGTTTTTCTCCTAAAATGGTAACAATGTATCTGTCTTTCCCTTGCAGACTAACCCAATGCTCATAGTCGTCAAGGGAAATTGAAGTGAATCTTGCTTTAATTCCTAATTCATAGGCTTTAAAAAGTAAATCTTTTTGTACAGCTGATGATTTTTCTCCAGATTCAATTTCAAACATCATTCCTAATGACAAGGTATCATGAATATTTGCTTGCCCAATATCTAACACTTTTGCATCATATTGTGCTAAAACACTTGTTAATCCTGAAGTTAGTCCTGGTTTATCCGGTCCTGAAATATTTAATAAGAAAATATCTGTAGCCATATTTTAGTCCTTAAGCTTTTAAAGGTTGTAAAAATGAATATTCTATTTGAAATATGAAAGTTTTTTGGGTTAATAGCATGTTAATTCAAAAACCTTTTATGCCAACTTTCGCTTGCAGGTACTTCCCAGTTTTCTTTAAACTCTGCAATATTAGTCACTAAATTATTGAAAACAATGGTGTTTTTTGAAATGGCCCTTTCTTTAGCCATTTTTTTGAAGTCTGATAATGTTTTGTATACAACGAATTGACCTTGTTTGTAGGAAACATTCATTTTATCCAATAAATCTACATTGTAGTCTTTTTCTAATTGTTGAATAAAACTGACTGAAGCATCAATAGAACAACCTGTTGCTTGATTTAATTTTTGGTCTAAAGCTATAATGATAAATCGTTTATACTTTATAGTATATCCAGATTTTAAATCGGAACCATGAGCTGTCCAATTCTCAATGAAAGTATCGAGTCTTAATTGTATTTCTTCAAGTTCTTGTTCTGAAAAAGAACGACTTGCTTGATAGATCCAAATTCTAGATTCTTCTGGTAATGTGTTAAAATCTACTAACATTATAAATCTTGTGCATTAGCTATTAGTTCTGCAACGTCCATAACCGAAACGTAATCTTCTTTTTCTTTGGCTTTTATTCCATCGGTTAACATGGTATTACAAAATGGACAACCAGCTGCAATAATTTGTGGTTTAGTTTCTAAAGCTTGTTCTGTGCGTTCTACATTAACATCTTTATCACCTTTTTCAGGCTCCTTAAACATTTGTGCGCCTCCAGCACCACAACATAAACCGTTTTGACGACATTTTTTCATTTCGACCAGTTCGGCTTCCAGTTTCTGAATAAGTTCTCGTGGAGCTTCATAAACATTGTTCGCTCGACCTAAATAACAAGGATCATGAAATGTAATTCGTTTACCTTTAAATTTTCCTCCTTCTATAGTTAATCGACCTTCATCTAACAAATCTTTTAAAAATTGAGTATGGTGTACTACTTTATAATTACCACCTAGTGAAGGATATTCGTTTTTAAGCGTATTAAAGCAGTGTGGACAAGCTGTCACTATTTTTTTTACTTCGTAAGCATTCAGAAGTTCAATATTGGTCATAGCTTGCATTTGAAACAAAAATTCGTTTCCAGCTCTTTTGGCAGGATCACCTGTACAGCTTTCTTCAGCACCAAGTACAGCAAACTCAACATTAGCTTTATTCAATAATTTCACAAATGCTTTTGTGATTTTTTTTGCTCTATCATCAAAGCTGCCTGCACAGCCAATCCAAAACAAAACTTCCGGTTGTTTGCCTTGAGCCATGTATTCTGCCATTGTTGGTACTTTCAACGTATCACTCATTTTAGCATGTTAGTTATTAATATTTTCTTGAGTGCTTTCTTTTTTCATTTCTGAAAAATCTTTTTTTGAAATTCTGATGTATAAAGCATGTCTATATATTCCATTTTCTAGTCGTATATCAACATCATTCCGAACTAAATAACTTCTTCTTATTGCTTCTTTCTTTATTTGCTCTGTTTGAAATTCTGAACAATAATCGCAAAAGACTTTTTTTACTGTTATATCTTTTACGAGCCTTTCTACATATTCAATTTCTGTATAAACTTTTATTTGCAAAGAATCTTTTTGATAACCACTTTGTGAAAATCCGTTAGACGCAAAAGTGCAACATAAAATTATTAATGAGATTTTTAGGCGTTTCATTTTTCATTTATTCATTCTTCCAATTTAATCTATCCATTTGGTTGTACGGCCAAGGTGCTCCATTATTTTCTATATTGGTCATCATATTATTCAATTCTACAGGTGCAGCAGACTGCTCCATAACCAAATAACGTCTCATTTCCATAATTATTGACAATGGATTGATACTTACAGGACAGGCCTCAACACATGCATTACATGAAGTACATGCCCAAAGTTCTTCTCTGGTAATGTAATCATCCAATAATTGCCTGCCATCATTTTTAAATTCTCCTTTATTTAAATCGATATTTTTCCCAACTTCTTCAAGCCTGTCACGAGTGTCCATCATAATTTTACGTGGTGACAACTTTTTTCCTGTTTGATTGGCAGGGCATTCACTAGTACATCTACCACATTCAGTACAAGTATAGGCATTTAATAGCTGTAACCAATTAAGATCCTGAACATCGCTTGCTCCAAATTTTGCTGGAGCTTCGGTAGATTCTGGTTGAGCTGCAAATGGGTCTATATTGGGATCAATCATTAACCTAACTTCATTAGTAACAGATTGCATATTATCAAATTCGCCTTTCGGTTTCAAACTTCCATAAAATGTATTTGGGAATGCTAACAAAATATGTAAATGCTTTGAAAAATATAAATAGTTTAAAAAAACAAGTATCCCTAAAATATGAAGCCACCATGCTGACCTTTCAATAAAATGCAATGTGCCTTCAGAAAAATTTTTAAAAAAAGGTGCAATGAACTGGCTAATAACATTACCTGAATTCATATTTTGGAAATGAATGTCTGTAGCATTCATAACCAAAAACAAGGTCATTAAAATCATTTCGAAGTAAAGTATATAATTCGCATCATTTTTTGGCCAGGCTGTCATTTCAGGTTTCCAAAAGCGTTGAAGCTTTAAGATGTTTCTACGAATCCAGAAAATGATAACAGCAATAAAAACAAGAACAGCCAGAATTTCAAAAATACCTATTAGTATACCATATAGACTTCCAATTGAAGAGAATATACGATGTGTTCCAAATACTCCATCAATAATGATTTCAAGAACCTCTATATTAATTACTATGAAACCTATGTAAACGATAATATGAAAAAAACCAGCAATTGGGCGTTTCACCATTTTGCTTTGTCCAAGAGCAATCATTGCCATGTTTTTCCAGCGTTGTGACTTATTGTCACTCACATCTATATCATGACCTAATTTTATATTCCTAATAAGTTTCTTTGCATTTTTTGCAAAGTAGCCCAAGCCTAAAATTAGGGCAACAACAAATATTATGTTTGGTAAATAATTCATGAGTTTATAGAATAGTTACTATTCTTGCTCGTAAGGAATTTCTTTTTTAGATAAAACTCTAAAATACCGTTTTGGGTGCAATTTTATATCTCTTAAAAGTTCTTTCATTTCTTTGGTTGCACCTTCCAAATTATTATATAAAGCCTCATCTTTTAGCAACTTACCCATTGAACCTTCTCCAGCATTCATTGCAGCTAGAAGCTTATCAAAATTATTAATTGTTGATTCCAGACTTTTTATGGTTTCTCCAACATTAGCATTAGCTAAAGAATCTGAAACTTTAGATAAATTTGAAGATAAATTTTCAACGTTGGTCAATGTTCTATCAAATTTATCTTTATTGTTGCTTATCAACTGGTTTAAAGAATTTGAGGTCGCTTTAAAAGACAAGATAGTTGCATTAAGACCAGCAATACTACTTTTTAAATTGTTTTTTGTTTGCTCATCAAAAACATCATTCAGGTTATTAAGTAAAGAGTCTGCGCTCACCATCATAGTTTCGATCTTTTCCTGTAATGGTGTCAAACGTTGATTAACCAATTCACTTAATCCAGCTTTTATTGTTCCTTCTAATGTTGTACCACTTTTAGCGTTTTCAGCATCATCAAAAGCAGGTACAATGGCAATAGCTTTACCTCCTATTAATCCAGCTTCATAAAGTTCTGCCTTACTATTTTTAGAAAATGGAATACTATTTTCTACCAAAAGCGTTACTTTAAGTCTTGCAGAGCCATCATCATCAAAAGCTATATTCTGAACCTTTCCTACAATCAAACCATTAATTGTTACAGGTGTGGAAACTGCAAGTCCTTCTACATTGTCATAAGAAGTGTAAAATGTTCGCGAAGCGTTAAGGAGATTCTTCCCTTTTAAATAATTAAATCCAAAAATAAATAAAATTATTCCTGCTATTATTAATATGGCTGTTTTAACTTCTCTTGATATTTTCAAATTAAATTAGGTTAGATTGTATAACAAAATTAGAAATAAATTTAAAAAGAACGGTTTTAATTTGCAGTAGTTTTTGATATGTCTGCTAAAGATATTTTTTCGCCATTTTTATAAGCCACTATAAAACATGATGTATATCCTTTTTGTTTAGCTTCTTTTTGAAGTTCGACTATTTCATTATAATCTGAAGTTTGACCATAAAAATACCGATAAAGCTTACCTTCTTCCTCTTTAGTAATATTATCTAAACCTTTAAAATTATATGGTCTTAAAGCTAGCTTTCTTGAACTAGCTGCTATCTGAACTTTATATGTTACATTCATGTCATAAGCAACTGTTGTGTTCTCTTCTTCAAATAAGTCATCTGTATATAAATTGCTTACAACATTTTGGTCAAGCTCTTTTTTATAATCTAAAATGGCATCTTTAATAGAATTAGCCATATCCTTTTGCCCTTTGTTAGAGTTTAGGTATGCGCCTTCGCTTTTATAAGTTAAAAATCCTGTTTCTATCAAAACACTAGGCATTACTGTTTGGTGCAATACAATAAATCCAGCTTGCTTTACGCCACGATTTTTACGTTTCAATCCATTTGTAAAATTATCCTGAATCTTACTCGCCAGCATAATACTTTGGTCCAAATATTCTTCTTGACCCAATAAAATACTTATCACTGCTTCTGGTGAATTTGGGTCAAATCCTCCATAATTTTTTTCATAGTCATTTTCTAGAAGAATTACGGAATTTTCCTTTTTAGCAACATCAAAATTGGTCTGGTTTCTATGAATTCCCAATACAAAGGTCTCTGTACCATGTGCTGGTGAATTATGTGAATTACAATGAATTGAAACAAACAAGTCTGCATTTGCTTCGTTTGCAATTTTCCCTCTTACAAATAAATCCACAAAGACATCTTTTTTTCTTGTATAAACAACCTCAATATTAGGATCTTTTTCAAGTTCCTTACCTATTTCTAGAACTATATTAAGTGCTATATCTTTTTCTTTATACCCATTACCCAAATTACCAGGATCATGTCCTCCATGACCAGCGTCTAAAACTACTACAAACTTTTCGCGTTCATTATTGTTTCCAAAAACACTTATAGGCAAAAATGTTAATAGAATTATAATGAATACGAAATGAACTAATTTTTGCGTTTGCATAAAGTCTATTATATAGTTTAAAACTTGGTTTGTACTGAATTATTATTTTATTGGAATATTAAATCAATCACAAAAAAATATATGTAATTTTGGCAATTCAAAAACCGAGCCATACTTTTACAAAAATACATTTAAAAGCATTGCGTACAAACATCTTTCAAATACTTTTTGCCTTAAGTTTTACAGTGTTTATCAACACGTTCTGCTTTTCTCAAGACATACCTAAACCTATTATTGAGGTTCAACCTGAAAAAGTTCAAGACAGTATTCAAAAAGATAGTACACAAATAGACTTAAATAGTATTGGTGAAGCCATCATTCCTGAAAAAATTCAGGATAGTGCTTTACAAGACAGTATTAGACCAAAAGAATTTTTAACAGATATTGTTAAATATAGTGCAACAGATTACACTTCCTTTAACCAAAGAGAACAAAAGCTGTATCTCTATAATAATGCTCATATTACTTATGAGGATATGGATATTACAGCTGGTATTATAGTAATTGATTATAATAAAAATGAAGTTTATGCAGGAAGGATAAAAGATTCTTTAGGAATCTATTCACAAAACCCAGTATTTAAGCAAGGAGTTGATGTTATAGAACCTGATTCTATACGCTTTAATTTTGATACAGAAAAAGCATTGATTTTTAATTCAAGAACTGAACAATCAGGCGGATTTATAGATGCCGAACTAACCAAAAAAATGAACGATTCTGTTTACTTTATTCGGAATGCAAAGTTTACAACATCTAAAGATCGCGAAGATCCAGAATATTATTTTTTATTACGGAAGGCAAAAGTTGTTCCAGATGAAAAGGTAGCTACAGGATTGACCAATCTCTTTATTTATGATGTCCCAACACCAATTGGTCTTCCTTTTGCATATTTTCCATTAACCAAAAAACAGACTTCAGGTGTTATCATGCCTACTTTTGGAGAAGAAAATCAAAGGGGTTATTTTTTACAAAATGGCGGATATTATTTTGCTATTAGTGATTATTTTGATTTAGCTGTTTTAGGTGATTATTATACAAATGGAAGTTATGGCTTACGTATGGAAAGTGCATATGCTCAACGATATAAATTTAGAGGAAATGTTGGGTTTAGATTCGAAAGCATTATAAATAGTGAAAAAGGATTTCCAGACTATTCTAAAAGTACAATTTATAATATTAGGTGGTCTCATAGCCAGGACGGTAAGGCAAGTCCAAATTCACGTTTTTCTGCATCTGTTAATCTTGGAAGTAGTAAGTATTATAAGAACTCTGCAAATCAGATTAATACCAATAATTTTTTAAATAATACACTATCATCTTCAGTTTCATATTCCAAGACATTTCAAGGAGAACCACAGGTAAACTTAAGTGCTACAGCTACACATTCCCAAAACACAAATACAGAACAGATTAACATGACCTTACCGACACTACAAGGTAGTGTTGCCAGAATATTTCCATTTGCGCCTAAAGTAGGCACTAAAAAAGGCATTATTCAAAATGTTAACTTTCAGTATAACCTTCGTGCGGAGAATAGAATTCAAACCACAGATTCACTTTTCTTTAAAAAGGAAATGTTTGATGAAGCAAAAGCAGGTGTACAACATAGCATCCCATTAACAACCAATTTTAAGTTGTTTAAATATTTTAGTATGAGTGCAAGTACAAACTTTGAAGAAGTTTGGACATTTAAAACCATCAACAAATATTACGATAGTGTAAACGAAGAAATTATTGAAGAAACAATTAATGGATTTGACTCATATAGAACGTATAATTTTAGTACAAGTTTAGGAACCACAATTTACGGAATGTTCAATTTTGAAAAAGAAGGGCAAGATAAGAAAATTAAAGCAATAAGACATGTTATGCGACCTTCCATTAGTTATAATATAAACCCTGCTTTTGATAATTACTATGACACTTTTGAAGTGATAGATGCTAACGGTACAACTATTAGAGAAGAAGAATACACTCGGTTTGAGGATGCTATCTTTGGAGCTCCTGGAAATAGATTTTCCAGTTCAATGGGGATTTCTGTTTCTAACAATTTAGAAGCCAAAGTAAAAGATAAAGATAGCACAGCCACCGAACCAAAAAAGATTATTCTACTTAATAATCTTAACTTTTCTACAGCATATAATTTTGCTGCAGATTCATTAAAATGGAGTCCTGTAAGACTTAGTGGAGGAACTCAATTTTTTGATAAGAAGATGAGCGTAAATTTTGGCGCCACTTTAGATCCTTATGCTTTGGATAATAATAATAGCAGAATTAATACTTTCAACATTAATAATGGAGGTAGTCTTTTTAGGTTAACAAGCGCAAACCTAACTATGAATTATTCAATTTCTAGCAAGGAATTTAGTGGTGGTAAAGAAAATGAAAGAAGTAAAGAAGAAAGCTTACAAAGTGGCGGTCGTGATGATGATATGTTTGGTCGATCGGAAGATTTTTCTGATCCTAGATTTTATGAAGATGAAGAGGAAAAAGAAGAAGATAAAAGTGAGTTTTACAATTATAAAATTCCATGGAGTTTAAGATTAGCTTATACTATAAATTATTCCAATCAGAGGAGAGAAAGTTCAATATCTTCAAATTCATTGATGTTCTCTGGAGATATTGAATTATCTCCGAGATGGTCAGTTAATGCTTCTTCCGGTTATGATTTTAAAAATAATGGTTTTACATATACATCGCTTGGCTTTGAACGAGATTTATTAAGCTGGAGAATGAGTTTTAACTGGGTTCCTTTTAGCTCCAGAAGCTCATGGTATTTCTTTATAGGAATAAAATCGGGCATTTTGAGTGATATTAAATATGATCAGCGCAGAAGACCTGATGTTCAACTTTAAAATAAAATTACCTTTCGAATGAAAAAAATAATAACTACCTCAAAAGCACCTGCACCAATAGGACCTTACAATCAAGCTGTTTTAGCAGGAAATACACTTTATACATCTGGACAAATAGCTTTAGATCCAAACACTATGGAACTTGTTTTAGATGATATTAAAACAGAAACCAAACAAGTTATGGAGAATATGAAAGCTGTTCTTGAAGCCGCTAACATGTCTTTAGAAAATGTAGTGAAAACATCCATTTTTTTAAGTGATATGAATAATTTTTCGCAGGTAAACGAGGTATACGGAACATACTTTAATAATAATACCGCTCCAGCCAGAGAAACAGTTGAAGTTGCCAACCTACCAAAATTTGTAAATGTTGAGATTAGCATGATTGCAGTAAAATAATATTTCTTCTATAAAATTTTAGACCAAGACATACCCAAAGTATTGGTATCTGCACCTACATCTTTTGATGTAACAGAACGTAAAAAAACAAATTTAATAGCTTGTGTTTTTGTTATTGGTAGTCCATAAGATAAAGACCATAAGAAATCTCCGCGTAGATCATCATTAGGTTGACTATTTACAATAGACCTTCCTCCTAATCCGTAACCTGCACTTGCAGACAGCCACATCCTATTATTAAACCTTCTTATTATATGTGTCTGAAAAGCAAAAACGGGATCTTGTTTTTTTACTTGATCATTATAAAATTTATTGTTATTGGTATATATAAAAAGTGATCCTGATAATTCATAAGACCATAAACCCCAATTATGCACCATCCCGATTTGTGGTCTTATAACAAATCTGTTTTGTCCTATATTCAGCAATTTTGTTTCATCATATTTACCTAATGGAAAGGTCACTGCTACTGAAGCTCCGAATAAAGTGTTTACAGGATGCTCTTTCATATATTCCATCATTTCTTTGGGGCCCATTGCAGATGGCCCAATCAGGTTTACCGAAAACCTAATTCTGGGATCAGCAAAACCACTTCTTGTCTTTGTAGTAGGCTCGCTAGATAATAAACCATCCCAACGTGCGTTAGCATAAGGTAGCAATACGTCTATTCTTGCAAGTTTATTTCCTATTCTAAAGGGTTGTATATAAACTGTAGCTATACCATGAATATCGGTTGTGACATTTTCTGCTTGCAGTAAAGGATCAAAATATATCTTCCCACTTGTATAACCATATCCCATGCCTATTGCTTGAGTACCCAGAGGCATAGGAGCCCAACGTCGTGGTTCTATATCCTGTGCGTTTAAGTTGATAAATGCAACTAGAAATAGAATTAAAATTAGTTTACTAAAAGACAATTTATTATATAAAACTTCCATTGAGAATATTAAATATAAAAGAAATTTTTTCTAAAATAAATAAAGTCATTTTTAAATCATACTTTTTTCTTAAACTTTCTAAAAATTAATATCTTTGAAAGTAATCCCAAAGCAGTGTCATGAGAATAGAAAGTGACTTAAAACTTGGTTTTAAAGACGTAATGATACGTCCGAAACGTTCCACCTTAAAAAGTAGATCGCAAGTAACATTGACGCGTGAGTTTAACTTTTTGCATAGCAATGTTAATTGGAAAGGCGTTCCAATTATGGCTGCCAACATGGACACTGTTGGAACTTTTGAAATGGCAAAAGCTCTTTTTAAGAAGAAGCTATTTACAACCATCCATAAGCACTACTCCATTACAGATTGGAATGTTTTTTCATCAAATGCTCCAGAAGGTATAGAAGATTATATGGCAATAAGCAGTGGGACTGGTAAAAATGATGCAGAACGGCTAGCTTCAGTTTTTGAGTTTAATCCACAGTATAAATTTATATGCATTGATGTTGCGAATGGATATTCAGAACATTTTGTAAATTTTGTGAGTGAAACACGAAAAAAATATCCAGACAAAGTTATTATTGCTGGTAATGTTGTTACAGGTGAAATGGTTGAAGAACTATTATTGTCTGGAGCAGATATTGTAAAAGTTGGGATTGGGCCAGGTTCAGTTTGTACTACAAGAGTTAAAACAGGTGTAGGTTATCCGCAACTATCGGCAATTATTGAATGTGCAGACGCTGCGCATGGTTTAGGCGGACAAATTATTAGCGATGGTGGTTGCATTTCTCCAGGAGATGTTGCTAAGGCTTTTGGGGCTGGAGCAGATTTTGTAATGCTAGGTGGCATGCTTGCAGGTCATGATGAAAGTGGTGGTGAAGTAGTAGAACGCAATGGAAAACCTTATAGAAAGTTTTATGGTATGAGCTCTTCTACCGCAATGGAAAAACATGTTGGAGGAGTTGCCGATTATAGAGCCAGTGAAGGGAAAACAGTTGAAGTGCCTTACAGAGGTCAAGTAGAAAATACTTTAAATGATATATTAGGTGGTTTAAGAAGCACATGCACTTATGTTGGAGCCTCACGATTAAAAGAACTTACCAAACGCACCACTTTTATTAGAGTAGCTGAACAAGAAAACAGAATTTATACTGAAGAATAAGTAAACTATTAAATCTCTTCTTCTTTCAATTTTTTTGTGTGATATGACATAAGACCTTCAATTGGACGGCGTGCAAAATTTCCAACTTTAAATCCCATTTCATCACCAATTTCTTTGATTTCATCTTGTGAGAAGTATGCAATTGAACCAGCAAAATGAACAGGACAAGTTTTAATCTCTTCCTTATATTGCATAATCATATTGGTCGTCAATAGTCTTACACCCTTTTTGATCAATTCTCTAATATAATCTGAATCTTTGTTCAAAAACATAAATTCTGCAAAGGATGCCAAATATGCATTTGGATTTGGTTGTTTATATAGGTTGTATTTTATGTAATCTTCTTCAATATTATATTTTTCAGCAAAAGCAATTTTTAAAACTTCTGGCATGTGATTAAAATAGTAATCTCTTATCAATTGACGACCATAATAGTTTCCAGAAGCATCATCCATGATTGTATAACCTAATGAAATTACTCGTTGTTGCAACCTTTGACCATCATAATAACTACAATTAGATCCTGTTCCCATAATACATACTACAGCGGCTTCTTCATCGCTATTTAAAGTAGCGCGAACCGCGGCCATTGTATCTTCTTGTACTTCTATTATGGCATTAAGGAAAATAAATTGAAGAACATGTGTTAGTAAGGTCCTTGGTTTGATAGTACCGCAACCAGCACCATAAAAAAAGACATGTGTAACCTCATTTTTATGCAACATTAAGGGCTTGCTTTTCTTAATAATTGCTTTTAATTTACTTTCTGATAAAATTGCTGGGTTAAGTCCTTTTGTTCGGATTTTTTCCATTAACTGTATACCGTGTTCATCTACAGCAATCCAATCACATTTTGTAGAACCACTATCAACAATTAGAATCATAATTTAAAAAGATAAACAAAAGGCTTTCATATTGAAAGCCTTTTAGGATTATAAATTATATTTTATTTATGTATTCAGCTAAATCAACTAATTTTGTTGAATAACCAAATTCATTATCATACCAAGAAATCAGTTTAACAAAATTGTCATTTAATCCAATACTTGCATTAGCATCAAATGTACTTGTCTTTGGTTCTGAAACAAAATCTTGTGACACAACACCTTCTTCAGTATAACCTAAAATACCTTTTAATTCGTTTTCTGACGCTTCTTTTAATGCGGCTTTCACTTCATCAAAACTTGCACTTTTTTCCAATCTACAAGTTAAATCAACTACTGAAACATCAACTGTTGGAACTCTAAAAGCCATTCCCGTTAATTTTCCATTTAATTCAGGAATAACTTTACCAACAGCTTTGGCAGCTCCTGTTGAAGCTGGTACAATATTATTAAGCGATGCACGACCTAATCTAAAATCTTTTTTTGACGGGCCATCAACTGTAAATTGAGTAGCTGTAGCTGCATGAACTGTTGTCATAAGACCTTCTACTATGCCGAACTTATCATTAATTACTTTAGCAAGTGGTGCTAAACAGTTTGTGGTACAAGATGCATTGGAAACAATGGTGTCTTTATCCGTAATCTTATCATGGTTTACGCCCATTACAAACATTGGAGCATCTGCTGAAGGTGCAGAAATAGCTACTTTTTTAGCACCTGCAGTAATGTGCGCTTGTGCTTTGTCTAAAGTTGTAAAAATACCTGTACAGTCTAATACAACATCTGCTCCTACAGCGTCCCATTTTAAATCTTCTGGATTACGCTCTGCGGTTACTCTAATTTCATTTCCATTAACCACTAGGTTTCCATTTTTTATGTCTATGGTTCCATCAAATCGTCCGTGAACTGAATCATACTTTAATAAATATGCTAAATGCTCAACGGCCAATAAGTCATTTATTCCAACTACTTCAATATTTGGTCTATTTACAGCAACTCTAAAAGCTATTCTGCCTATTCTACCAAATCCATTAATTCCAATTTTTGTTTTTGACATTGTTTAATTTGTTTTATGTTGTCATGATATCTGACACCCTTAATAATTCTAAATTTATTTTCGATTTTCCTTTTATGGCATTTTCTAATGGAGTTAATTCCATTTTATTATTTAATAACCCGACCATAAAATTTGTTTTTCCTTCTAATATAGATTCTACTGCTTTTACTCCCATTCTACTGGCAAGGACACGATCAAAGCATGACGGTGAACCACCTCGTTGCATATGACCTAGAACTGAAACTCTAACATCATAACCAGACATATTCTCATCTACATATTCTTTAAGTTCAAAAATGTTTTTTCCAATTTTGTCACCTTCAGCTACAATAACGATACTTGAAGATTTGCCAGATTTTCTACTGCGTCTTAAAGATTCTTCTAATCTTTCCAATCCTAAATCTTCTTCTGGTATCAAGATTTCTTCTGCTCCACCAGCAACGCCTGCATTCAATGCTATATGACCAACATCACGTCCCATAACTTCAATAAAGAAGAGTCTATTGTGTGAACTTGCTGTATCTCTTATTTTGTCTATAGCCTCGACTACTGTATTTAAGGCTGTATCAAAACCTAACGTGTGTGTAGTTCCAAAAATATCATTATCTATAGTACCAGGAATTCCCATAACTGGAAAATCAAATTCCTGATTAAAAATCATAGCACCTGTAAACGATCCATCTCCTCCAATAACAACTAAACCATCAACATTAGATTCTATAAGCTTATCATATGCTTTTTGTCTTCCTTCTTTAGTTTTAAATTCTTCAGAGCGAGCAGATTTTAAAATGGTTCCTCCTTTATTAATTATACCCTTAACACTTCTAGCATCAAGATTAATAAAATCTCCTTCCATTAATCCTTCATATCCTCGATAAATACCAACACATTCCAATCCATGAAATGCACAAGTTCTAACAACAGATCTAATTGCAGCATTCATTCCTGATGAATCTCCACCAGAAGTTAAAACACCTATTTTTTTAATAATTTTTGACATAAAATATCAAATTTGAAAAGTAAAACTACTAAACTTATCTTATAAAAATACAATGTTTTTAAAGATTTTATGTAATAACAAAAACTCAAACGATTTCGTTAACAAAAAAAATAGAAATGTTGATAAAATAAGGCTTAAAACACTAATTTTTAGCATCTGAATCAGATTTGAAATTCACAAAATCTGGTAAAGGGTTTTCGGAAGTGTTTTCAATATTAGTTTCTTTATCTTGAATATTTTCTTCTTTCTTTTTACTACTTTTTACAATTTTCTGGATTAACTCTTTAAATGTGTCAAATTCTACTGTATAAGAAATTCCAACACCTTGTGTATAACCTATCTCTTCCCCAAAATTTTGAATACTATTTTCTCTATTGAATACCTTTGCCGTTAGTGTACCATCTTCATTAAGTAAAAAGTCTATTTCTACATCGCCGGCAATCACAGTTTCACTAACTCCTCCAATAGGAACTCCAACATTTCCATTAATCAATACACGGTCGCTTATTCTGGTTTGTATATTGAGTCCAAGTTTTGCATCACTTTGGTATTCAGGTGTTTTTTCAGCATTCTCATAATTAATTCCCACTTGAAGTTTGTTGTCATTGTTAGTAAATAAGCTATTTACAATTCCAGTAAGCCTTTCTGTAAGTGTTCCGTATGGATTGATATTGTTTAAACCACTCGAAAAAGAACCAGTAGTCAATAAATATAGAGCCTGATTGTCTCTTTCGTCCTTTGAATCTAATCGGTATTGCAATTCTGACCTTACCGTAGAATTTGCCGTAGGAAATTCAAAACTGAAATCAGGTTCAGGTTTTGCCAATTGTCCTGATAATGTAATACCTACTTTTACGGGAATACTTCTGTTAATTGGATTATCTAGTAAAGGTGATGGATTTGCAGTTGTTTCATAAATAGCTTTAATATTTATTAAGGCGTTCATTGGATTTCCTTCCCAAGCAAGTGTACCACCAGGTTCAACAATAAACTTTTTTTGAACTACACCTCCGTATAAAAAATTATAAACACCTTCAAATACAGAAAAGTCACCATATATATTAAACTTTCCGTTCGTATTTATTTCAACAAGCATACCTCCTATTCCTCTACCGACTATTGTACTACCAGTATTTTTGTCCAGTAATAATTCTATTTCTGCGTCTTCGGTAACATCTAAATTAAAGTCTAATTCAAGTCCTTTAATATCTTTATAAACTACTTCTTTACCTTGCAACCTAGCTCTCTTTTCTTCTGGTGTTAAGAAATGAATAAAAGAATTATCACCAAAAGATTCAGTATCATTCAATGGAATTTTAAAAACAGTTCCTTTTTCAGTTTCGCCCGTAACATTAATAACCAGCTCTTCTGTAGGTCCAATAATAGATGCAGAACCACCCAAAAACCCTGTGCCATAATATAAAGACTCTTCTGTTTCTTCTGTATTCAAAACTAAAATTCTTGGAGAACTTATGGTTAATCCTAAAGCCCATTCTGATAAATTATCATGATTTAAATATCCATCCAGAAGTCCTTTAGTATTAAATGCCGTATCGGTTAATTCTACATTATCAAAAATAAAACTCTGATCTTCTAGTTTAACTTTTGAATTATCTTTAATCTGATAATCAATATTTAAATATGGCACAGATAATCCTGTTTCATTTAAAGTAAGCTGACCGATTATATCTGGTTTTTTTAAACTTCCAACCACTTTTGCCCGACCATCTATTATACCTCTAATGTTTGATATAACACCTTGACCAAACGGATTAAGTGGCTCCAAATTAAAATCATTGAAATCTAAATCTACATCTATTGTTGAGGCATTTTTAACAACGTTAATATTACCAAAAGCTTTAAATGATTGGGCTATATCATCTTTAATACTAATATCTACAACATAATTGGTCAAAGATTCATTTCCTTTAATTTTGGCATCAAAAGAGCCCAAATGATAATCATTTACTATAAAATCATCAATAGTGACTGAAGAATTAGGCAAGTAAACACCATTGTTTTGGAGAATATCTAACTTGCCATTTACATTTCCAGCAAGCGAAAGACTATCTATAGGTGGTGTTATTTTTGCCAGATCTACATCTTTAAAATTAAGTTTGATGTCCTTATAAGTTGAATCTTTTATTATACCTAAAAGCTTTATTTCCTCATTATTATGATTCATAACAAATTCATCGATATTGAAATTGTTAAGTGATTTATCAAAAGTTACTTTGTTTAATTTATTTTGAAGTTCATTTATAAACCATGTATTGTTTTTAAATGTAATATCAGATTTTTTAAACCCAACTACTGATTGGTTGTTTTTATTAATAGTATGATAAAAACTTAAGTTGTACATATCTTTATTGCTTTTACCTCCTTTAAATTCTGATCGCATAAAAAGTGTGTCGTTAAGGGTAACGTTTATCAAATTAAATTTTGAAACATTGTAGTATTTGGTTTTTATACTATCAATATCTATGTATGTATTGAATAATGGATTTTTATTATCAACTTTTATTTCAATGTTATCAGCGAAGTAATCAAAAAGAGTAATTTTTGGTGATCTAAACGTAAGTTTGAACCCTTTTTCATCACTCTCCACTCTACCTCTTATAAAAGTATTCTTTCCAAGTTCTAATTCTGGGTAAAATATTTCAACTATTTTGTTGTAAATCTTAAAATTGAAGTCAATATATTGATTGGTTTTTACTTTATAGGGCACATAGTTTGTATATATACTTCCAAGAGCATTTTCAAATAGATTTCCTATATCCTCAAAAAGAAATTTACCACTTAAATAACCTTCAGTAATATCAGGTGAATTAACATTAATATGTCTAATCCCTTCTTCTGTAAACCTAGAAGTTAATTGAAAATCTTTAAAGAAATATTCATCAATATCATTTTTATAATAAGTGTTATTAAATGATATATCGCCAAAGGCATCATTAATATTGGTTCCTTTCATTTTCATATCAACTATGCCTTTGAAAATGGAGGTTTGATTTTCTTTAGTGAAATTTAATATTCTTAAATCTGCACGTTGCACATTTGCAACAAAATCGAAGGTGTATACGTCTTGAGAAAGATCAGCTAAACCATCAAAGTTGAACATGAAATTAATATCGTTAGAGACTAGTTTACCATTAAAAACATTATCCCGTAAATTTCCTGAAGCCACAAGGTTTGAGTAAGAATAATTATTATACTCTATAAAATCAATTACTCCATTTAAATTTGTATTAATATTTTTTCTAGTAAACCCAGAACCATTGACATCCAAATTCAATGACGTCCTTTTTAGTTTTGGATTTTCCATAAATGTCCCAATATTAAACTTGTCAAAAATTACCTTTCCTTCATAAGATGCATTATCTATGTCATTAATATTTGTAAGTTTAAGGTTGGAGTTTATCAGACCTAAATCTGTATCTATAACTAAAACTGCATTTATTGTAGAAGGTGTGATTTGCGAATTGCCTACAATAGTAAAATTGCCTAATCTGTCAAAAGATGATGGTATTGCTTCACCAAGCACATTTGGTAATAAATCTTTTAAATCTCTATAATTTGAAGACAAATCTCTGAAATTTCCATTCATATAAAAATTATTCTCACTACTGTTGAATAAGTTTTTAAATAGAATATTACCATAAATTCTTGTTCTTCTACTTGTATTTACATAAAGATTTTTAGCAGACAGATTATTTAAAGTCCCCGATAGGTTAACACTTATTTTAGCTTTTTGATTTTGACCAAATTCATTATAAAAAGTGTTTAACTCACTTAAAGCAATATTAGCATCTTTAAAATTGGCAGATACTTTTACACTATCAGTAAAAAATTGTAAATCTTCTCGCTTATATTCAAACTTTACGTCACCTTTCAATTCGGAGTCAATGGTTTTTATATCCAATTTAGCAAATGTCATGTCCTGTAAGGTGTAAACAAAATTAGTGGTCATATTTTTCATAACCAGACCTCTACTATCTACAAAAGCAAGTGTGTTTATTCTTGCACTAACATCACTACCATTAATTAAAAAATTTGTGGCATTAATATTTAAATCCTTAAAATTAAGCCCATCAGAGTTTTCCTTATTCTCGTTTGTTAATTTAAACGTGCTATCATATATAGAAACATCGCTAGAAGAAAATAAAAAAGTACTTTTTTCTTTTCTTGGATTATCATCCTCAAATTTTGCTACAAAAACATCAAGGTTTGTTTCATCGGTGTCTTTATATGTTTTAATGTTAAAAAATAGACCTATAATATCAATATCTCCGAAGGCAAGTTTGCCTTCGTATAAATTCTTGAAACTCAAAATTGACGTATTGAGCTCATTAATGTTTATCAGAGTATCTTTCTTATAATCTTGGATGTAGATATTTTTTAGTTCAACATCTCCATTAAATTGTAAGCCTACTTTCCCAATATTGATATTAGTGCCAAATTCTTCGTTTAATTTTTTTGTGGCTTTTTTTCCTAATTGAGTTTGAACAGCAGGAATAGATAAAAACAACACCAAAATGATGAAAAGTAGCACAACAATGGCTACAAGTTTTGATATTATTTTTAATATTTTTTTGATACCTGTTAAAGTTATAATTTTCTCAAGAATAAACTACATTTGTAACTACGAATAATCTCATTGAATAGACGTTTAGTTAAAATCAAAATTAACAATTATTATGCCTAAAGTTTATTAATGGCTTCACAAAATATTTATATACTAGGAATAGAGTCTTCATGTGATGATACAGCAGCTGCTATTATCCATAACGGAAAAATTTTAAGCAATGTTGTTGCCAACCAAGAAATACACAAAGACTATGGTGGCGTTGTTCCAGAATTGGCTTCTAGAGCGCATCAGCAAAATATTGTTCCTGTTGTAGATCAAGCATTAAAAAAAGCGAAAATCGATAAAGATCAACTTAATGCAATTGCTTTTACTAGAGGTCCAGGATTAATGGGTTCACTCCTTGTTGGCACGTCCTTTGCAAAATCTTTAGCCTATGGATTAGGGATTCCTTTGATTGATGTTAACCACATGCAAGCACATATATTGGCACACTTTATAGATGAAAAAGGTTTTGATAAACCTCCTTTTCCGTTTTTAGCAATGACCATTTCTGGTGGTCATACACAAATTGTAAAAGTGAATAGCTATTTTGAAATGGATGTTATAGGTGAAACTATTGATGATGCTGTTGGTGAAGCGTTTGATAAAAGCGGAAAAATTCTCGGGTTAGATTATCCTGCTGGTCCAGAAATAGACAAGCGTGCTAAACTTGGCAACCCAAAAGCCTTTAAGTTTACTAAACCGAAAGTTGATGGTTTAGATTTTAGTTTTTCGGGTTTAAAAACTGCCATTCTGTATTTTATTCAAAGAGAAACAAAAGCCAATTCAAACTTTATTGCAGAAAATCTTAATGATATTTGTGCGTCAATTCAATATACCATTATTGGAATTTTAATGGACAAACTTAAATTGGCTTCTAAACAAACTGGAATTAACCACATTGCTATTGGAGGTGGTGTTTCAGCCAATTCAGGCATTCGAGAAGCCTTAAAGAAAGGCGAACAAAAATTTGGTTGGAAAACCTATATCCCAAAATTTGAATTTACTACAGATAATGCCGCTATGATTGCCATTGTTGGCTATTTAAAATATCTTGAACAGGATTTTTCTGAACAAAATATTACAGCTTCTGCAAGATTGAAAATTTAGAACATGGCATACAACGAACACATTGCAACAAGAATCAGAGAACAACTCAAATTGTTTCCTGAAGAGTTTATTGAAAAGAAAATGTTTGGAGGACTTTCTTTTTTATATAAAGGAAAAATGATAGTTGGGATTGTAAAAAATGACTTGGCTGTTAGAATTATTGAAAATAAAATGAATAACGAACTTACTAAAGAGTATGTTAGATCAATGGATTTTACAAAACGCCCTATGAGAGAATTTGTCTATGTTTCAGAAGACGGTTTTAAAACAGAAACTCAATTACTGCATTATATAGAACTTGGTTTAGAACATGCAAAAAGCAAATTGTAAAGTGCATGTTAAAACTTATGTTAATAACCTTATAAGTTCTTTTAATTTTAAAAGATTTTATTTGTTTTTTTGTTACTCAATAAAACAACTTTAATGCGTAAACTATTATTCCCATTACTTTTTTGTTATTCTGTGTTATTATATTCTCAAGAATCAATTACAAGTCAATTAGATTCAATAACAAGCACAGTTCAAGCTGAAGAACTTCTTTTATCATTAAATTCAAAAGAAAATAAATTTATCACCTTCAATAAAGAGAAACATAAAACCTCTTTAGCAAAAAAATTGTTTAGTAAATCTTCTGGTGGTTCACTTGTGGTTGAAAATGATGTAGAAAAAGTTCACTACAAAATAGTAGAAACTTCATATATTACACATTATCGCGTTAGTTATATATATTTGGATGGTAAGAAATTATCCCATTCTGAAATTGATGGTTTAAGGCAAAACATCATGTCTCAATATAAAGATGGTGTTCCTTTTGAATATTTGGCAAAGAAATATTCTATGGATGGCAATGCTAAACGTGGTGGTGATTTAGGTTGGTTTTCTAAAGGGAAAATGCATCCTATATTTGAAGATACAATTATTAATAACTCTGCAAATGTTAATGACCTTTATATGGTAAATATTGAAGACAGGCAGTGGTACTATGTTGTGTTAAAAACATTTGAACCAATGAATATTAAAGAAATAAAAGTATTGAAAGTTGTTGAACATAAAAGCTAATGCAACTATTCTATAATCCAGACGTAACAGAATCTACAGTCGAATTCACTTTTCCAAAAGATGAAAGCAAGCATATTGCAAAAGTTTTAAGAAAAAAACAAGGTGATGAATTACAAATCACTAATGGTAGAGGTTGGTTGTTTTCTGCAGAAATTATTTTAGCAGATATAAAACTTTGTAAAGCTAAAATAGTATCTAAAAAACTGCAGGACAAAAAACCTTATAATCTTCATTTAGTAGTTGCACCAACAAAAATGAATGATCGTTACGAATGGTTTTTAGAAAAAGCTACCGAAATAGGAATAGACACAATAACACCAATTATTTGTGACCATAGTGAACGAAAAGTTATAAAGACAGATCGTTTTGAAAAAATACTGCAATCTGCAATGAAGCAGTCTCTAAATTGTTTTCTCCCTAAATTAAAGCAACCAATAACATTTAAAGATTTTGTTACAAAAGATTTTACTGGTCAAAAATTTATTGCTCATTGTGAAGATACAGAAAGGAAATCCTTAAAAAAAGTATTAAAATCTCAAACAGATATAATCATTCTAATAGGACCAGAAGGAGACTTTAGTGTTAAAGAAATTGAAATGGCTATGGCAAATAATTTTATTCCAGTAACTTTGGGAAAAACAAGATTGCGAACCGAAACAGCAGCCATTGTTGCTTGTCATTCAGTAGCTTTTGCAAACGAGTAGTATGAAAAAAGCCATTTTATTTTTAGCCTCATGCTTTTTTATCTTAAATCTATGGGCACAAGAGATTGCCTTACTAAAATATAGTGGTGGTGGCGATTGGTACAGTAATCCTACTTCGCTACCAAATTTAATTACTTTTTGTAACCAGAATATCAATACTAAAATTGATAAGACACCAAAAACTGTTGAAGCTGGTAACATAGATATTTTTCAATACCCTTTTGTACATATGACTGGTCATGGCAATGTTTTTTTCTCTGATGTAGATGCAGAAAACCTCCGCAATTACTTATTATCTGGAGGTTTTTTACATATAGATGATAACTATGGTATGCGTCCTTATATTACAGAAGAATTAAAAAAAGTTTTTCCTGATAAATATCTAATTGAGATTCCTTCAGATTTTATTATTTTTTCAAATGCTTTTTATTTTCCACAAGGTTTACCTAAAATTCACGAGCATGACGGAAAAGCGCCTCAAGCTTTCGGTATTTTTGATGAAGACAGATTGATGCTAATCTTCACTTTTGAAAGTGATTTAGGTGATGGCTGGGAAGATCCAGAAGTGCATAACGATCCTGAAGATGTAAGGGAAAAAGCTCTAAAAATGGGAGCTAATATTGTAAAATATGCTTTTGAAAATTGACCATTTTGAATCAACTTACCCATTACAACACCAAGTTTAATCCACAAACATTCCCAATCACATTGGTTTGTGATAATATTTCTAATGCGCCTAATATTGGTAGTTTGTTTAGAATTGCGGATGCTTTCGGTGTTAAAAAACTGATACTTTGCGGAAACAATATTTCGCTTGGTAGAAAAATAAAAAAAACGTCAAGAGCTACTGAAAATGCTGTAAACTTTGAAGTTGCAGGAAATATTTCAACTGTTGTTGAAGTATTCAAAGCAAAGAACCATCAAATCATTTCGTTAGAAATTACAGATACAAGCAAGCCTATTCATGTGTTTCAATTTTCTGATAATAAACCAATTGTTCTTGTTGTAGGTGACGAGAATTATGGTGTTTCTCAAGAGATATTAAAACTTTCAGACGACATAATCCATATTGACATGTTTGGCCAAAACAGCAGTATGAATGTGGTTCAGGCCACAAATATAGCTTTATACGAAATCACTAAACAACTTTTGTAACAGTTTCATATATTTACTTTATGAATTCAAAAATAATTTCGAATGGTATTTTAAGAGCCATTGCTATTTTGGCTGGTGTTTTTTTACTGTTATTTTTTCTTTATAAAATACAATCTGTAATTGTCTATATTGCTATTGCTGCTGTTATTTCGCTTATTGGAAGACCTATCGTTCTGTTTTTACGTAGAAAATTAAAATTTAATGTAACTCTAGCAGTCATTACAACAATGATTCTGTTTATTGGATTGTTGTTGGGTTTAATTCGTTTGTTTATTCCTTTGATCGTTGAACAAGGCCACAATTTGTCTCTCTTAAATATTGATCAGCTACAAACTAATATTGAAAATCTATATACGCAAGTACAAAACTATTTCAATTTAAAGAATATCCATGTAGGAGAAAACATGAAACCTGTTAATTTACTCTCCAAGATTGATTATTCTGTCATTCCTAATTTTTTGAACTCTATAGTAAGTGGTTTGGGTAGTTTTAGTATTGGTCTGTTCTCTGTTTTATTCATTTCATTTTTCTTTTTAAAAGACAGCAAACTCTTTGAAGATGCTATTATGACTGTCATTCCTGATGATAAAGAATTAAGATCAAGACAATCTTCTGTGAAAATTAAAGATCTCTTATCACGTTATTTTGTTGGTTTAATTTTTCAGATTTTAATTCTTTTTATCATTTATACGATCATTCTGTTAATCTTTGGAATTAACAATGCTATAGTAATTGCTTTTTTATGTGCTCTGTTAAATCTTATCCCTTATGTTGGACCACTTGTTAGTGCGGCTTTAATGATTACTCTAACTATGACAAGCAATTTAGGAGAAAGTTTTAGTGATGTTATTTTGCCAAAAACCATTTATGTCATGATTGGATTTGTTATTGCACAGTTAGTTGACAACTTTTTTAGCCAACCATTCATTTTCTCTAAAAGTGTAAAATCACATCCACTGGAAATATTTCTTGTTATTATCATTGCTGGAATACTGTTCGGTGTTGTAGGGATGATAGTGGCAGTACCAAGTTATACAGCCATTAAAGTAATTCTTAAGGAATTTTTATCAGATTCAAAAATAGTAAAGAAGCTTACCAAAGATTTATAGTAATTGTTTGAATGATTTATTATTAAATATTAAGGTTCAAGAATTTATAAATAATAATTTAAATTCTGATACGCTTGAAATATTATTAAAAAAACCATTATTTAGCAGCATAAAGAACAAGGAAATTGTTGAACAAATTGATGCAAAAAAACGTTGCAAAACCAAATTACCTACTTGGTTTAGAATACCAAAAGCTTACTATCCGAACAAACTAAACATCGAGCAAACGTCTTCTGAAGTTACAGCAAATTACAAATCGCAATTAATTCATGGTGAATCTTTAATTGACCTTACTGGTGGTTTTGGCGTAGATTCATATTACTTTTCAAAACAGTTTGATAATGTTACATATTGTGAAATTGACCAAGAACTTTCTGAAATTGCTGCTTATAATTTTAAACAGCTTAATGTTTCAAATATCGTAACAAAGAATATTGATGGTATTGAATATCTAAAACAAAATAACACTAAATACGATTGGATATATTTAGACCCGTCTAGGCGACATCAAAGTAAAGGTAAAGTCTATTTCCTAAAAGATTGTTTACCCAATGTACCTGAACAGTTGGAAACTTTATTTCCATTTTCAAAAAATATTTTAATAAAGACGTCTCCATTACTAGATATATCGGTTGGAATAAGTGAATTAAAACATGTTAAATCTATACATATCGTTGCAGTAAATAATGAAGTTAAAGAGTTACTTTGGGTTTTAGAAAAAGATTATGAAGATGAAATCTCTATAAGCACTATAAATATTAATAAAGGTAATAACGAAGTGTTTTCATTTAAATTAAATGATGAAGCTATTTCAAATGTTCATTACGGCGTGCCACTTACCTACTTGTATGAGCCTAATGCAGCAATTCTAAAATCAGGCGCATTTAAGTCTTTGTCCCATAAATTGACTCTATTTAAAATTCATCAACATTCACATATCTATACATTAAACCAACTCATTGATTTTCCTGGCAAAAAATTTATAATTGACAAAGTCATTCCTTATAAAAAACAATATTTAAAGAAAGAATTGATTAGTAAAGCCAATATTGTTACTCGAAACTTCCCAGAAACAGTTGAACAGATTAGAAAAAAACTAAATATAAAAGAAGGTGGAAATTTGTTTTTGTTTTTTACAACTGACATTAATGATACTTACATTGTAATAATATGTCAGAAAGTTTAAGAATTTGATCATTGTAAGCTTACACTATTTCTATCGACTTATTTTCCACATAAGAAACTCTAAAAATGAAGTTTAAATATTCCTTCTTTCTCTTAACTCTTTTAATATTAGCATGTTCAACAAATAATGATGATGATTCTCAAGTTAATCAGAATGAAGAAACAGATATAATGGAAGAAGTAGATTTATATGAAGGTAGTTTTGTGTCTGCAGCTCATCCTACCTCTGGCAAAGCCATAGTGAATGAGGAACATACAATACTAGCTTTTACTAACTTCAAAACAGATTCTGGTCCTATACTTGAGGTTTATTTGGCAACAGATACCAATGCTTCAGATTATATCTCTTTAGGAGAATTGCAGGGTATTGAAGGCGACTTCGATTATAGCCTACCTGAAGGGGTTAATTTTGAAACACACAAATTCGTTCTTATCTGGTGCGTTGATTTTTCGGTAAACTTTGGACATGCAATTTTAGAATAAAAAAAGCCTAAACATTTCTGTCAACGCTGTTGTGTATTCACAACGGGGTTTGAATCTGTTACCGTCTGCACAGAAAGTAATAGTTCTATCCAGATAACTTAGATAATCCATCATTTCTTTTTACATCTTTCAAGGATCATTTTCTTCCTTTCTCTCCAATGATAAATATCATTGTTAATTACTTGAGGATCATTTAACTTAAAATAATTATTTATAAAAAGATAATGAATAATTTTAAATAAAAGTATCATGAAAAATTTTATATCGGCATTCGGTTTGATTTTTTTATTATTAGGATGTGCTTCAACTACTCAATATGCTCAGCATTCTGACAGTAATAAAAATGGCAATAACTATAATAATGAAACCATGGCCCAGATTTACGTTCTCAGACCAAGTTCGTTCGGGTCGGCAATAACATTTAAAATTTATGAAGGTGAGAAGTTTATTGGAGAATTAGGACCCAAAAGTTATTTGTCATGGCAAGTGGATCCTGCAATTGGAGAAATAAAAGTAATTAGTAAATCGGAGAATTATTCTATGCTTTTAGTAACTCCGGAAGTGGGAAAAACGTATTTCATCAAACAAAAAGTCAAAATGGGATGGATTATGGCTCGAACAGACCTGGAGTGGCTTACTGAAAAAGAGGCTCTTGATATGTTGAAAAAACTTAAAGCACCTAAAACCCCTAACTTTATACAATAAGTATAATTTAAGTTAAGCTTCAATACTATTTGCCTATTGTCATTTTAGAGAAAGTTTGTTCAAATAGTGTACAAGCATTAACCTGATTAATTAAAATGTTTTAAAAATGAATTCTCTATGTAAAGATTTTTATTTTAGATAAGCAAAACTAACAATATACGAAATTATTTTATATTTTTTCATGATAATTGTCAAATGTAAACTCTAATTATTTGATTAAATTTTATGTGCTTTAAGCACAAGCAGTGCCATAACATTGGTATAAAGCAGCTATAAATTGAGGTACTAAATAACTCTTAACCAACAATTACCCTTTCTCCATTTTTTGGTACTATTTTATATTACAATTTTAAATTATAAATTAAAAAAAATGAATCGTTTAAATTTATTATGCATTTCCCTTATCTCCATATTTATCCTTTTTTCTTGTTCAACAGAGCAAATTGATGGTAATGTAATTAATAATGAAGCATTTTTGAGAACGGCTACTCCAAAAGCTGTTACCGTGCCATTCAAAGCTAATTTCTATACGTTGAGAGATTATTCTTTTGCCATGGATTGTTCTGCTTATGCTTCTGAAAACCCAAATGAAGATTTTGGTGCTCCAGGCAATTACCAGGTTGGAGATGGAAATGGTACCCATTTAGGTAAATTTACTACAACCATATCGTTTTGTGGTGGTCCTGATTTTCAATATAAAGCAGGAGAAGGTGTATTTGTAGCTGCCAATGGGGATGAGTTATACTTCAATATTCCTCCAGCTGGAGTAATAGGTCAAATATATCAAGTATTTGATGACCCATTCTATGAACTTTGGTTTGGAGATGCATTTGAGTTTACAGGTGGAACAGGTCGTTTTGCTGGAGCCACTGGAGGTGGAGTCACAGACAGTTGGGTAAATTTGATCGATGGTGGCTGGGATAACTTCCCTGCTGGATTTTTACCTGAACATCAAACAGATCATATATTTACAGGTACTTTAACATTTTATCCTGGGAGCAAATCTAATTAAAAAATCTGTTTAGATTAATTTGTTTAATATAAGGAGTTACTTGAAGTAACTCCTTATTACATCTCAACCCAAAAGAATAGTTTTTAATTTTTATTTTAATATAGGGCATAGTCTTGATAAGTATGCTCCTAAAATTGAATAATTAAATACTTGGTCTAATCGAAAACATTACCTCTTAATTCAGCGTTTGTGTTACAAAAGTGTTACAATAATAAAAAAAGCACTTACGAAAAATACGTAAATGCTTAATTGATAATGTGATCGCGACAGGATTCGAACCTGTGACCGTCTGCTTAGAAGGCAGATGCTCTATCCAGCTGAGCTATCTGTTTTGCTGGGTTTTTCAGCTCCAGAGAACAATTGTACTCACTATGTGCACACATTAACCTGATTAAAATATAAATTATTTAGATTTTTTTATCTTTATTACTCAATTCAAGATATTATTCTTTTTATCCCGTGGAAATTATAGTTTTTTGGATTGTTTGTGTTTAACCTTGAAACTATAATTTCTTGTGAAAAAGTTGCCTTTTATATTATTATTCATTTCTCAAATAATTTGTGGTCAAGAAAATAATGGCAAAGTCGAAAGCTCCCTAACTTCTAAAGTTAAGATCGACTCAATTTTAAAAATGAATAGGGGGTCGGTTATCATGTCATCGGTTGGGCATGCGGAAAAGTTCGGCAATTTGGTGATACAGGATTCTGATGGTCGAATGAAAACTGTAAATTCCTTTTCTTCAGACCTACTAATAAAACTTTCCAATTACGATCATTACGAAGAATTTAATTCCAATCAAGTCTTTTTGTCCATGATGGAAAGTCCACGATTTTGGGATCATGTCCCAATAATTTATTTGAATCCAAAAACAGCTGATACTATTAGAAAGCTTATTGGTGTTGATCTGAAAGAAAGTCATGTAGCCTTTGCTAATTTTTTTGCGGCAGATGGAAAATATAAGCTGGCTCCTTATCTTGTAGAAGCATTCAGGGAGGAAACACCCACAGAAATTCAGAAGGAGATTATTGAGGCAAATCGGCGAATGGAGTTATTATGGCATGCTCTTGCTGGACGCATGCTTAAATTGTTTCCAGTTTCAGAGAGTGAGCTTCAAGTATGGATAAGCCCAAAGGAATATGTGGAAAGGCGTTTGGAATTTAAGGACGCAATGTATGGTAAGCTTGTTAAAAACGGTTTTAAGTCCTACATAAATAATCTTAGATATTATTCCAAAAAAAATGGTGATTATTCTCAAGCAAATCAATTACTTGATAGTATCAAAAAAGCGCAAAAGACATATTGCCCAGAGTTTGGTCCATGGAAAGTGTATTTTGAAAACGGGCAGTTAAAAGAAGAAGAAATGTATTATTGGCCAAATCAATATGAAGAGTATCAAGCACTGCGTGTTGATAAAAAAGAATGGTATGAGAATGGACAGTTAAAAGCTGAAGCAACATGGGAAGATGGCAAAATGGAAGGATTAAAGAAATCGTGGTATGAAAATGGACAGTTATGGATAGAAAAAACGTACAAGGAAGGTAAAGAGGATGGTGTTTTGAAGCTTTGGCATGATAATGGGCATCTACAGGATGAAGGAACATATAGAGATGGCAAGGAAGAGGGTGTTTGGAAAAACTATGATGAAGAAGGAAAACTAATTAAAGAAACCACCTATGAAGATGGAAAGATAGTTTCTGAAAAGAATTACTAAAACCCTCACTTCTTCAAAAAAATCGTTCAATCTTGAGGCTATTTTACATAATGGCGTTATGATCTACAGCTTGTCTGTATCATAACAGCACATTATGTAAACATAGCTTTGGCATTAGTTTAGACAAACTTGACGGGAGTACACCTCTTTTGCTTAAACCATGTGGGCGTTGTTATAAGAAGTACCTTTATTTGTTTCAAATAGATTAAAATTAACATTTTACATTCTCCAGAGAATCAACAAAGCTATATTAATACAATGTTTAGATTTTTTAACTGCTGTAAAAAGTAACAAAATATGTGTATTTAGAGTACGCCTCTTTTTTCTACAATAAATTTAATTATAGCTTTTAACATTAAAAATTAAAGTTTAATGGTATTATAAACTCTATAATTTTATATTCTTATCTGGAGCATCCGAGCTAATTATAGAGCTCATGGATGCGATCATTATTTATTATTTAATCAAAAAAATAGCCTTCTATCAAAAACTAGAAGAAACTATACTAAAATTTGCAATAATTTTTCATAATTGACTTAATTTTTGAGTTAAGGCTTTCAACAAAAACACCATTTTATTGCGAATAATGCAATGCTTTTTTTTGAATTGTTAAAAAACACGTCAAAATAAGCCAAATAGTAACTTGTTTTTAGCCATATCATAGCAATAAAATTTTCATTGAAATATTCATAAAAGTGTTGTTACCCCTTGTATTTGTTGAGCTTGAGAGGTAACTTTAAGCTTGCTGATTAATAGTATCTGCTAACATCTCCTCAATTTAATAACACTTAAAAATTTAGTAAAAATGAAAAGAAAAAAAACAAATGTACCAATTGGTAATTTTAGATGTTTAAAACCATCTGCACACGTACCAGAGAACAGTATTTTACCGATTTCTAAAAAAATAAGACTAAACGATATTATAAAATGGAAAGACAACTATGTGCGTATTGATTTTATGATAGACAGACACCCTTTTGAACTATGGAATATGATTTACAAACCAAAACAAGGACATAATAAAGTAAGTCTTGAATCTAGAGCATATCAAACTTTAAAAATCAAGATAAGTAAAATTAAACCTGAGTTGCTTGAAGAAGTTAAAAGAAAGCGTAAAATGCACAAAATCAAGAAAAAAATTAAAAACTTTAACTAAGTTATTAGCACTTATTAAAATGAAATAACCTTGAAGTGCATATCATCTATTTTATTTGTATCAAATGAATCTAGGTAAATTGCTGTTGTTTTATTGCCATAAGAGTGGCCAAGTGCCTCAGCAATAAGCTCATTAGAATATCCTAGTTGTTTAGCAACATTAGCGAATGAATAACGGGAAGAATATGTGGTTATGATAACCGAGGTTTTAATCTCTCCAGAGAAGCGTTTCAAATACTTATTAGTCGTTTTTATCCATTGCTTTATGATTCGTTTAGCATCTAGGCTATCTTCAACAATACTATTATTTAATACGGGCAACAAATAATCTTGATCCATTTCATGCAAATTGTTTATAATAGATTTTGCATTGCCAAATAGTTTAACACTATAATGCTTATGTGTTTTTCTACGAATGTATTCTACTCTACCATTTATGATATTAGAGCGTTTTAAATAGGCCATATCAGTAAATGAAATTCCTCTTAAATAGAAGCTTAGCATGAAGTAATTTAAGGCCTTCCATGAGGCTGAATCTTCTTCTAAAGGTAAACTTATCAATCGCTCTAAATTCTCTTTTGTAATAGCCTTATTTGCTGTTTTCTGGGACTTGATACTAATGTCGTAGAATGGATGACTAGAACGATCAACAAGCTTGTATTTTATAGCCTTATTGTAAATTGCTCGTATAGTCCTTAAATAGTTTGATATGCTGTTTTGTTTAAGGCCTTTTAGTTGTAAGTGATGTATGAATTTATCTAGAAGTTTATAATCTATTTCATTAAGCATAATATCCTTGCCACAAAACTCTAATAATCTATTGGTAGCAGTTCTGTAAACAATAGCATTACCTGTTTTATTGGTAGCCATTAATTCATCTATTAATTTTTGTGCATGCTTTTTAAACGATTTTGATGTATTTGGTGCAATTCCTTTAAAGTTATTTCGCAGTTTTTCAATTGTAAAATCATCATCTAATGTGAGCATAGCTTTTTCAATTTTAAAGTAATCTTTTAAAAGCTTTAAGTTTAATAGCTTAGAATTAGGATGCTGTTTTGTAATCTTAGAATGTTCGTAATCCCAATAGCGGTCTAGGATCGCAATGCCTGAGTTAATAGTATAGACTTTGCTGTGGTGTCTAATTTTAAAAATGATGTTGTAAGCTCCATTAACTTTTGGTCTACGTGTGTCTAGAGTGGTTTTTACCGTTGCCATAATTAGAAGTATTATGGTCAAAGTGTGCGTCGTATTGTGCACGTTTTGCGTGATAAAATAGCAAAATAATCTGCTTCTCTGGAAAATTACCAAATGGTATAAACAAAAATAACCTGCTGATAATCAACAGGTTATTATGTGATCGCGACAGGATTCGAACCTGTGACCGTCTGCTTAGAAGGCAGATGCTCTATCCAGCTGAGCTACGCGACCATTCAAGGATTACTCCTGAATATATTATATGAAAAATACAAAAATCTTTAAAAATTAAATCGTATTTATCTTTGCGGTGGCAAATATACAATTACTATTAAAAAACATTATCCTAAATTGCGTTTTTTTTCTAACAATATTAATTTCATTTTACTTGAATTTTTCGGTAATATAGCTACAAGCAAACTCTACCTACATTAATAAAATGCTTTTATATTGACTTCATTTTTTCTGTAAAGCTTTCAATTAATTTGAATTGATTTTTAGCTCGATTCAAATTGTGTTCGGGGTATCCCGTTTTATAGTATACATCGCCAAGTAAATAATCTGTTAAAAACCGTAAAGCCATAATGAATATTGTTGTTTTAACTCCTAATGGCAAATGATTAATTTCAGTTTCTGATAATGAATTGCCCAATGTCTCTAAAAAACCATTCTTATATGCATAATAATAATTAAAATTAAAGCTCACTTTATCAAGATTAGTTTCATCTTCTGTAGCGTTATTACAAATTGTCCTAATAGCATCTCCAAAATCAAAAAGCACAATACCTGGCATTACAGTATCTGTATCTATTACACACAAACCTTTATTCTCATTATCAAATAAAGCGTTCGATATTTTTGTGTCATTATGAGTTACCCTTAATTTAAATAAACCCATATTCGTCATATTCTCAAGAATATGCATTTCATTTTTAAGTTCGTTAACAATATTAATATAAGGGAATGATTTTTCAAGTCTTACTTTATTAGAATTCGATATTGCCTCATCAAATATTGAATATCTGTAAGACATTTTATGGAAATTTGGGATGGCTTCTACTAAATCAGATACATTAAAATCGTCTGTATGCTTGAGAAAATCTCCAAATAACTTACCAGCTTCATAGGCTATGTCTTCATTCTCAACAATTTCAAAAGTTTTGCTGTCTTCTATAAAAATAGTCATATTCCAAAAACAACCATAATCATCTTTAAAATATGTACTGCCGTCTTTCGTATAGACAAATGTTAATACTCTTCTTTTTAATTCATCCTTGTTTAAGTGATTTAGTTTTTTTTGTATATGGTGACTAATCTTTATTTTATTCTTAATCATACCAGGTACATCTTTAAAAACTTTGTCATTAATTCTCTGCAAAATAAAATTTGGTTTTACTCTTGATTTTATAAAGTAAGTATCATTTATGTGCCCTGAAGCCAATTCATAAAAGGAATCAAATTGACCTTGATGATTAAATTTGTCAAATACATTTTTTAGCTTTTCTTCTATAATACTACCAAAGTTCACCAGGATAGATGTTTTGTTCTATTAATTCACCAATAGCTTTTTGAACTATTTCTTTGTCATCTTTATAAGTGACTCCAAACCACTTGGCATCTGAACTCAAAACCTGTACAGTTCCTAATCCTGAATTCAAAATCTCTTTTATAATTTCTGGAAGATAAAATTCAGCCTTTATATTTCCTTCATTTAATTCGAGAACCTGATTAAACAATTCTTCAACAAATTCAAAACATTTTGGAGTAAAACCAAAAAAATTCATTGATACGATTGTGTCTTCATGAATTGGATAAAAGTTGCCGTATTCATCTTTATAAATTATTTCATTGTTTGTCTTTTTTATATGTGTTAGCTCACGGATATCTGTCAAATATCCATTGCCATTTACTTGACATATTCCTCTTGAAACAAATCCGTAATCCGATACTGTATTCTTTAATAAATACGTAACCATACTAAAATCATATGAATTTTTATCTTTATTGCGTAAGTTTTTTGCCATCACTTCAAATGCTTCTCTACCATAAAAATCATCTGCATTAATAATTGCAAAATTTTCTTGGATCTCGTTTTTTGCCATTAAAAGCGCATGACCGGTGCCCCAAGGTTTTGATCTTTCAGGGTTGACGTATTTTTTTGGTACGTATTCAAGTTCCTGATATACATATTCAACTTCTGCTTTACCCTCAAGTTTTTTATTGAAAATTTCTTTAAACTCTTTATCAAGACTTTTTCGGATAACAAATACAAACTTTCCAAAACCTGCACGTAAAGCATCAAATAGCGAAAAATCAATAATTGTGTATCCTCGTGGTGTGAAGGAATCCAATTGTTTTAGTCCTCCATATCGACTACCCATTCCTGCAGCCATAATAATGAGCGAAAGCTTTTCTTCTTTCATATATAGAGTAATAATATGATCTTAAATTATTCTATCAAATATTTTGGAAAATCTGAAGTACTCTGACAAGAAAGCTGTTCCATGACTTGTTTTAATTGGGTCTTTAGCAAAGAAATAGTATGATCTCCTCCTTTTTGTCCTAAAGCAGATACACCATACATAAAACTTCTTCCTAAAAATGCAAAATCCACGCCATTTGCCAATACTCTAGCAATATCTGCACCTCCTCTAATTCCGCTATCCATCATAATGGGCAATGTGTTTTTATAGAGCGGCACAATAGATTTTGCAGCATCTATAGTTGCTTCGCCCATATCTATTTGTCGACCACCATGATTAGAAACAATAATACCATCAATTCCTAAACGATGAGCAGATTCGACATCATGAATAGATTCTGCTCCCTTAAGAACTATTTTGCCTTTCCAAAGATCTCTTAAGCGTTTTATTTTGTCTTCATTCAATCTTCCTTCAAAAGTAACATCCATAAATTTGCCTAATTGTTTCATATCCAAATTTTTTGGCATATATGGTTTTAAACTTTCAAAATTAGGTTGTCCATTAATTAAAGTTTTAATGGCCCATTCTGGTCTTGATAAAATATTCAATATATTTTTTAAGGTCATTCTTGGTGGCATTGAAAGGCCGTTCTTAATATCTTTGGGCCTAAATCCGAAAGTTGGTACATCTGCTAAAATAACTAAAACTTTATATGAAGCATTTTCTGCACGTTTTAAAAGGTCTCTTGTAACATCTTCTTCAGCAGGATGATAAAGTTGAAACCAAGCCTGTCCTTCGGTAATTTCAGAAATGACCTCGATGCTTGCTGTAGTTACTGTACTTAAAATAAATGGAATATTATGTTCAAAAGCTGCTTTAGCTAATATCTCGGGTGATTTAGGCCACATTAATCCTTGTAACCCAATTGGTGCTATTCCAAACGGAGCATCGTATGTATGACCAAATAATTTGGTCTTTAAGCTAGATTTTTTATGACTTATTAAATAGTTTGGTTTTAGTTCTATATCTCGAATTCGATCTGTGTTTTTTTTAAGATTGACATTTTCATTACAGCCACCATCTAAATACTCAAAAGCAAATTTTGGAATTCTCTTTTTTGCTTTTTTTCTTAAATCATCAATAGATGGGTATTTAGTATTAAAATTCATCTGAATAGATTTTATCTCTGGCTTTAATCTTTAAATGTATGTTTAGCATAATTTAACCCAAGTACATCATAATGTTTACGCATTGTCTTTAGGCGTTGACTAAAATCATCCCAATCTTTATTTTCCTTAGAAGCCCATACCACTTCAGACAATGCTGTCATTCTTGGTAAAATCATGTATTCCGCATAATCGGTTGTTTTTATATATTCTGTCCATAAATTTGCTTGAGCACCTAAAACGTATTTTTGCTCCTCGGAAGTTAATTCCTCCGGTATAGGTTCATAAGCATATACATCCTTGACTGAAATGTTTCCGCCAATTGCTAATGGCTCATTAGCTTTTTCTTCATCAGTTTTAACTTGATAATGATCAAAGTAACATGAATGGTTAGGCGTCATTATCACATCATGCTTTTGTTTTGCTGCTTCAATCCCACCTTGGGTTCCTCGCCAAGACATAACGGTAGCATTTGGCGCCAAACCTCCTTCTAAAATTTCGTCCCAGCCAATAATTTTTTTGCCTTTGGAATTTAAATATTTTTCAATGCGTGTTATAAAATAGCTCTGTAACTCGTGTTCGTCATGCAAACCTTCTACTTTAATTCTTTTTTGACAGTCTGAACATCTTTCCCAATTAGCTTTTGGGCACTCATCTCCACCTATATGGATATATTCTGAAGGAAATAATGGAATAACTTCATCTAAAACATCTTGCAAAAAGATAAAGGTTTCATCTTTACCTGCGCAATAAACATCGTTAAAAACTCCCCAAGTTTCCTGAACTATTTTTGGTGTTCCTGATCCTTGAATTTCTTTTCCTTTGTCAGACCCCATTTCGATATTTGTTCTTTTCGAAGTTGATAGAATAAGCGTTGGTTCCTCTGGGAAACAACTTAAACTAGGATAAGCGGCAATAGCTGCACTACTATGCCCAGGCAACTCTATTTCTGGAATTACAGCGACATGTTTTGAAGTCGCATAAGCAACAATCTCTTTAATGTCTTCTTGGGTATAAAAGCCACCGTATTTTTTCTGATCATTACCCGTACCTGGATGCTTCCCAATAATAGTACCGTACCTCCACGCACCAATTTCGGTTAGCTTGGGGTATTTTTTAATTTCAATTCTCCAACCTTGATCTTCGGTTAAATGCCAATGAAATGTATTCATTTTATGCATTGCAATTAAATCTATATATTTCTTAACAAAATCTATAGGAAAGAAATGGCGCGCTACATCTAAATGCATACCTCTGTATTTAAACCTTGGACTATCGATTATTACTACTGCAGGAATTGTTAATTCGGCAGATTCAATATTTAATGGTATTAATTGCCTTAATGTTTGAATGCCATAAAAAACGCCTTTAGTGGTTTTACCAGATATTTCTATGTTGTTGAACACTACATTTAAAGTGTACCCTTCTTCATTTTCAATAGTATTATCTAATTTAAGTGTGATGTTTCCTGAACCTTCTGATGAAAAATTAATGGTTGTGCCCGTTGCAGCACTTAAAATGCTTGCTAAAAACTCACCCTCGTTTTTTAAAATCTCATTACCTACAATTTTAGTATTTTCGTCTACTAAAAACTTACCCGGATGCATTTCTAATTTTAATGGCTTTGGTATAACTTGATAGTCGTTTGCTGTATTTGTAATGTCTTTGTATTTGTTAGTACAAGAAAAGCTTATTAAACAAATAAGTGTTATAATTGAAATTCTCATTGTATAGATTTGTTATTTATAATTCATAAATTTTATCCATTAATAACCATTTTTCACCGGGCTGTGCAACCGGTAATGCTTGTTGATACCTCCACATAAGGTTTTCCCATTCTTGAACCTTTGGATTTGATTTATCATTTTTTGATTTTTTCTCAAAAGAAAAGGAATCGTTAACTTCCAAAATCATAAACAATCGGTTAGATACACAGTATATTTCAAGATGTTCTATTCCTGAATTTTTTATGCTTGAAACTATTTCTGTCCAAACGTTTTTATGATGATCTTTATATTCTTGTATTAAACCTTTTTCATCAATTAAATCTAAAGCCAAACAATATCGTTTAAATTTTTTCATTTTTAATCTTATGATTTACCTTTTGAATTTAAGTTTCAAACCTTCTTTTCACACTTAAACCATACCAAGCAATATAAAAGAAACATAGCAATGGCAAAATGAATGAGAAATTTACTTCAGAAACACCAATAATTTGAGTATCTGCAACACCATTACCTCCCAAATCTATAATTATACCTTGTAATTTTGGCATTAAAGCTCCTCCAACAATAGCCATGACTAATCCGGCTGAACCTACTTTAGATTGTTCCTCTGTTAAGTCTCTCAAAGCAATTCCATAAATGGTTGGAAACATAAGTGACATAAAAAACGAAATGCCAACCAAACAATATAACCCCAAAACGCCTTGAATTAAAATAGTCCCTAATGAAAGTAACAAAGAACATACTGCAAAGTACATGAGTAATTTACCTGAACTTACAAACCGAAGTAAATAGGTGCCTATTGCTCTTCCAACAATAAATAAAATAAAAGCAATTAATTGATATGTTCCAGCTGTGACACTATCTATGGCAAGTGCTTCGGCATACTGGTAAATATAGGTCCAACACATAATTTGTGCTCCCACATAAAAAATTTGTGCTAGTACTCCGAGCACATATTTTTTGTTTTTTCCAAGAGTGATAAATGTGTCTTTTATTTTTGGCATACCTCCTTCGTCTTTGGATTGCGGCATTTTACTCACTAGAAATAATACAAAAACACCAATAAGTAATAAACCCAATATCACGTAGGGATTACGAATAACCATTAAATCCGAAGTTTTAATTGCAATTTTAGAGGCTTCGTCTAAAACAGAGAAATCTACAACATCATCAGATTGTAAATTCTTTAAAACAAAATGTTGAGCTACAAGCAATCCACCAATTAATCCAACCGGATTAAAGGCTTGTGCTAAATTTAAACGTTGGGTAGCTGTTTCCTTTGCTCCCATGGCCAATATATAAGGATTGGCAGCAGTTTCTAAAAAGGCTAACCCAAAAGTTAAAATATATAGTCCTATACAGAAAAACATAAAATTTTCTGTTTGTGCTGCTGGATAAAAAAGTAAGGCACCCGTAGCATATAATGCTAATCCAATTAAAATACCTACCTTATATGAATACTTCCGCATAAACATTGCTGCTGGTAATGCCATGCAAAAATAACCTCCATAAAACGCCATTTGAACCCAAGCTGCTTGAGAGTTAGACAACTCCAACACTTTTTTAAAGGCTTGTACCATTGGATCTGTAACAGCATTAGCAAATCCCCATAATGCAAACAAAGATGTAACTAAAATAAAGGGTAAAAGTAACTTCTTCGATACAACAACAGGTTTTGAATTATTCATATTTTAAAGTGTTAGATTTAAAAATTACTGAACGATATTAATGTTTAAAACTTTTTTCGTCAAACAACTTACAATGCTCTATCAAGGTGCGTATAACCTCCATCAACAAAAATTAATTGCCCTGTTGTATGACTTGATTTATCAGATAATAAAAAAGCAACTGTATTGGCAATTTCTTCTGGGGTCGTCATTCTGTTTTCTAATGGTATCTTATCTGTAATGGCTTTTAATTTTTTATCTGGATTATCAAAAGTATTCAACCAATTTTCGTATAAAGGTGTATAACACTCTGCTACGATTACAGCATTTACTCTTATTCCAAAAGATAATAATTCTACAGCCCATTCCCTTGTTAGTGCATTTCTACCTCCATTGGCTGCAGCATATCCAGAAGTTCCTCCTTGACCTGTTACAGAAGTTTTAGAACTTATGTTCACAATGCTCCCTTTACTTTTCTTCAATTCAGGTAATGCATGATGTGCTATAAGATAATAATGGACTAAATTGCGTTTTAATGATTCAATAAAATCTTCGTAGTTTCCATTTTCAAGACTAACTCCATCATTTACACCTGCATTGTTAACTAAACCATCTATGCGTCCAAACTTATCAATTACACACTTTACAGCTTTTCTACATTGTTCAGGATCAGTTAATTCTGTAATAACATAACTAGCATGTTTTCCTTCAGAAGTTATTTTGTTTACAACACTTTCCACACTTGCTTTATTCCTACTTATTATAACTGGTATAGCGCCTTCCTGCAATAGGGATTGGGTAATGCCCAACCCTATTCCTTTAGATCCACCAGTAACTATTATAACCTTGTCTTTTAAATTTAAGTTCATTTTAATTTAAAATTTAATTATTGAGTCAGAACTCCAAACTCTGCAACAACTGCATTTGCTTCATTATTCATTATACTATTTGCAACCAATTTTACAAATTGGCCGTTAACAGAACTATTAAATTTAATCATTTGTTTAATTGGATTATTGATAATATTAGAAAATTCATCAGTTTTTATTAGTCTCCATTTAACTTTATCTGAACTTATAAAAAAAGAATAATCTGTAATAACTCCCTTTACAAACCGTCCTTGATCAGGAGTGTAAGTAAATCCAGTTATCAATTCTTGTTTTCCTAAATCGACGATCAATTCTGGACTTCCTGTTGTACTCATAATATTACAATTCGTATTAGAGTCATTATCGATTGCTTTTATGGATTCTTTCATATTTTGGTCATTAAGAACAGTCCAAAGTCCTTTGCTAATATCAAATCTCTTTTCTATTATTTCGCTTAAGCGATTCGTTTTATAATCGTATGTAATAGCTTTAATGGTGGTAGGCGTCTTTACAAAAAAGTTTTCCTTGAATACTGAAGATTCTATATTTGGATCAATCCCGTTTGTTGAATAAAATATAGTGGATTCTTCTTCAGTATTACTGATACTTACTAAACCTTCTTTATTTCTTACAATAACAGGTGGTTCTACAATTATTGGTGCATTGTAAATTTCTATATTCGATATTGCAATGCACGCCTTCGATTCTAAAACATGAAACCTTAATTTAGAAGCAACAATAGGTTTAAATTTTAATATTCTCTTATAGCCAATAGTACTTTGGGTGTCGATTGTTTTCCATTGACCATTTATCTCGACCTCAATAGAAAATTTTTTAATTCGTTGGCCTAAAGGAATATACTCTTGAACCAAAAAGCGGTTAAATTCTCTTGGTTCTGGAAACTCTATTGTAACATTTGCATCTGTAACATTGTCATTAGTCGCCCAATAGGTATTTTCATCTTCATCAACAAGGTTAGAAGCGTCATAAATTGTGCTGTTTCCTCTTACTTGGCTTGCTACTATTGAGACATTCTTGGTAAGATTGTTTGCAAAATCCTTATCCAATTGCTGTTTTAAAGCCATTACTTGTTCAATATCTTTTTCATGTATTAATCCTCTATGGTCAACAGGCAAGTTTAGCAACAATGAAGCATTTCTACCGACAGATTCATAATAAATTTTCACCAAATGAGATAAAGATTTGACTTTATTATCTTCTGCTGGATGATAATACCAACCTGGTCTAATAGACACATCGCATTCGGCAGGTACCCAATGTGTACCATTTTCATGACCCGAACGAAGTTCAGTATATTTATCATAACCTGGAAAAACTTCATCTTTTCTAATTAAACTCCAATTGGTCTCATTTGCCCAACCCTCTTCATTACCAACCCATCGAACACCAGGACCACCATCACCAAAAATAACAGCATTAGGTTGTAATTCTTCTACAATTTCTGCAACTTTATCCCATTGATAGTATGTTTTATTATCAATTTTTCGAGTTTCATTGGTTCCACCATAATATCCAGTACCACCATTGGCTCCATCAAACCAAACTTCAAAAATGTCACCATAATTGGTTAATAGTTCGCGTAATTGATTCTGAAAATATTCAATATATTCTGGTTTTCCATAATCTGCATGATTTCTATCCCATGGTGATAAATACACTCCCATTTTTAATCCATATTCCTTGCACGCTTCAGAAAGATCTTTGAGAACATCACCTTTTCCATTTTTCCAAGGTGAGTTTTTAACGGAATGCTCGGTATATTTTGAAGGCCATAAACAAAAGCCATCATGGTGTTTTGCTGTAATAATAACACCTTTCATGCCAGCATCTTTAATAGTTTTTGCCCATTGACTAGCATCCAAGTTAGTAGGGTTGAATTGTCTTGGACTTTCATTGCCAAAACCCCATTCCATATTGGTGAAAGTATTCATATTAAAATGGATGAACGCATAATGTTCCATTTTGTGCCATTCTAATTGATTTTTGGAAGGTAATGGGCCAAAGGGCTTTGGAGGCTGGATGTTGTTGCAAGAACACAATAACCAAACTACCATTAATCCTAAAATATTATTCATATACCTAGCCATTTGATGATTTATTTAATTTCAGATAAAACAGATCGTCCAGTCCAGTATTGTGGTTGTTCAATCCCCAAAATTTGTGCTATTGTTGCAGCTGTATCGTATGTAACAATACTTGAGTTAAGCTTTCCTTTTTTAGGTATATTTTTGCAACAAAGAATCCATGGTATTTCAACTTCTTCTAAAGTTTTTCCACCGTGACCTTTACCAATGCCTCCATGATCTGATGAAAAAATGATTGCGGTATCATCCATTAAATTATTTTTCTCTAAAGTTGTAATTATAATACCCACCAAACTATCTATTTTCTCCACAGCCTCATAATATTCAGGAGTATCATGTCCAATGTTATGTCCTGCTCCATCTGGCTCATCAAAATGTATAAACGTTAAGGCTGGTTTTTCGTCCACAATAAACTTTAATGCTTTTTTAGCAGTATCAACATCTGTTTTTCCATTATAATCTATATCTACCATGCTCTTTTCAAATAGATAACCAATTCCTCCCCATGTGTAAACTACTCCTTTTTTAGCTTCAGGAAGTTGTTCTTCTATTAAACTAAATATTGTAGGGTATATATTCCCTTTCCCAATTATTCTTGACGGCAATTCTGGAGTTTTACTTCCCCATTCTGTATAACCATGTAATTCTGGCCCCGATCCCATAATCATAGATGCCCAATTAACTGCGCTAGAAGATGGTAATACACATCTTGCTTCCAAAGAGTAAGAGCCTTCTTGCATTAGTTTTCTCAAGTTTGGGACTTTAGCTTTATTAAAAGCATAAGCACCAAAGCCATCCGAACCTATTAATATAACATGTTTTGCAAGAGGTTTCTGATTTTCTGATTTATTGGTCTGTAAACAGGAGAAATTAAAACCAATTAAAAATAGAAATAATAAATTCAAAGGATTGAATGTTTTCATTGATTTAATCTCTATAATTTATAAATTTGAATGGCGTTAGCTCCCATTACTTTATTTTTATCTCTTTCAGTAAAAGAATTTAAGTAATTTTGGAGTATATTTAGTTGCTGTTTGTAGCTAGCGGCTAAAAGACACACAGGCCAATCGGAACCATACATGACTCTTTTTACTCCAAAAGATTCAAAAATCACATCTAAATATTTATCAAAATCACTTGTTTTCCAATCTTCCCAATTGGCTTCAGTGACCATACCAGAAACTTTACATGCAACATTTGGAAATTGAGCCAAATTACGAATATCACTTTCCCAATTTTTTATTTTTTTATCTTTAATAAATGGCTTACCCAAATGATCTAGAATGAATTTTTGATTTGGAAACTTACGCACCAACTCAATAGCATTTTTTAGTTGATCAGGAAAGACCAAAATATCAAAAGTTAATCCAAATTGAGCTAATTTACAAATACCTTTTTGAAAATCATCTCTTAACATAAAATCTTCAGATTCCGCTTGAACAATATGTCTCACGCCTTTAAAGAATTTACATTTTGAATAATAAGCCAATTTATCTTCTACATTGCTGTCTAGTAAATTTACCCAACCAACAACACCTTTTATTATAGAATTCTCATCGGCTAATTCAAGTAAAAAATTAGTTTCTTTTTCAGATTGGTCTGCCTGAACTGCAATACAACCATCAACGTTATTAGACTTTAAAATTAGTTCAAAATCTGAAGGTAAAAAATCTTTCCTAATAACCTTTTTAGATTCATCAATCCAACCATCTCTAACAGGATCATATATCCAAAAATGCTGATGACTGTCTATTATCATTTTTGTTTAATTATTTATATGCTCTTACATATTGTCTAGAAATTCCTAATCCTTCAATACTCAGTTCCATAACATCATTTGGTTTCAGATATTTGGGTGGATTAAAGCCTAAACCAACTCCAAATGGGGTTCCTGTTGAAATAACATCTCCCGGTAGCAAAGTCATAAATTGACTTATATATGAAACAACTTCTTGCACATTAAATATAAAATCGGAAGTTGATGAGTGTTGTAAACGTTCACCATTAACTTCTAACCATAATTCTAAATTATTAGGGTTTTTTATTTCATCTTTTGTAGCAATGAATGGACCTAAAGGAGCAAATGTATCACAGCCCTTACCTTTGCACCATTGGCCTTCTTTTTCTATTTGAAAAGCTCGTTCAGAAATATCGTTATGTAATACATAACCAGCTATATAATCTTCGGCATTTTCTAAATCTACATAAGAAGCTTTTTTGCCAATAACAATTGCTAATTCTACTTCCCAATCTGTTTTCTCTGAATTTTTAGGCATAATAACATCATCATAAGGTCCACATATGGCAGTAGTGGATTTAAAGAATAATACGGGTTCATTGGGAATTTGCATTCCAGCTTCTTTGGCATGTTTTGCATAATTTAGTCCAACACAAACCAATTTTGAAGGACGAGCCAAAGGTGAACCCAATCTTTCTTTTTTAGAAATTTCAGGGCAATTGGACTTATTCTTTTTCAACCAGTTGCCCAATTTTTCTATGCCTTCATTTCCAAAAAAATCTTCATCGTAGTCTGTTACAAAAGCTGAAACATCTATTTTCTCTCCATTATCTAATAAAACACCTGGTTTTTCCTTACCTAGTGCTCCAAATCTTATTATTTTCATCTGTTTTAATTTACTTTATTGTTTTATTCCTATACCCAAACAATGGGTTTTGTTGGCTTTAAAATTCGCAATTGGTTGTTTCATCCTTTCTTTTAGTAAAACACCTTTAATTGACTCCATGTTTTTGAACCATAACCTTCTGGGTCATTCTTCTGGATTTTTCCAGGAGTACTTCTACCATTTTCTATATAGGTAATCATTAACTGTAATAATTTGTTACTGATTTTAAGATGCTTACCAAAAAGATTATGCTTTTCTCCAGGGTCATCAACCAAATTATATAATTGAAATGGAGGTAAGTTTTCGATATCTTCAGAATTGGGTTCAGGATGACTCCATCCTCCTGAATCAGGGCAAAATATCATTTTCCAAGCTCCTTTTCGAATAGCAAAACTTCCATTTATCGAGTGATGTATTATAACTTCTCTTTGATAATTGTTGGAATTAGGTTTTAACAATATGGGTAAAATAGAATAACTGTCTTCCCCTTCGTTATCCTTCAATGGAATGTTTACAATATCTGCACAGGTTGCTAAAAAATCTGTCGTGCATATTGTTTTATCGGAAGTGTTTCCCTTTTTAATCTTATCTGGCCATTTAACAATAAATGGTACGCGATGTCCTCCTTCAAAAATATCAGCTTTATGCCCTCGATAAATTGAACTTGGGTAATGGCCTTTAGCAATCATCTCATTAAAATCTGCCGCTGGTGAACATCCGTTGTCACTCGTAAAGACAACTAAAGTATTATTTTCTATGCCCGTATTTTCAATAACCTTTAATAACTTCCCTACATAATCATCTATCATCATCACAAAATCTCCATAGGGATTTATTTTACTTTTGCCTTGCCAATTCTCTGAAGGCAAAATAGGAGTATGTGGTGATGGCAACGCCAGATACAGCATAAAAGGTTTATCAACTTTGGATATATCTTGTATATACTGAATCGCTTTTTCGAAGAAATGTGGTGTTACATCTTCATGAATGAAATTATTGGATGTTGGACCTTCTCTCCACCATCCATATTTTAAATTATTACTCGTTAATTTATCCGGAACTTGTGTGATTCTAGCATTTTCAACATACACATAAGGTGCCATATCCAAAGAACCACTATGTCCATAAGCATAATCGAAACCTAAATCGTTAGGACCATTCGCTATTTCTTTTGTAAAATCTATTGCTTTAAAGTCTTGAGCGCTCCAACCTTCACCTGTATTATCTATACCGCTTTTTATAGCCCAATCCCAACCTAAATGCCATTTGCCAATAAATGCTGTAGTATAACCTTCTTTTTTTAAGAAAGAAGCTATTGTCGTTCTCTCTTTTGGTATTAGTGCTTTTGACTTACCTGTAAGGACACCGCTTTTAAGTGGGCTTCTCCAATTATATCTTCCAGTAAGAATGCCATATCTTGTTGGAGTACAGACTGCTGATGAGGTATGTGCATCTGTAAACATGATTCCATCTGATGCTAACTTATCTAAATTAGGAGTTCTTATTTTCCCATCTGGATTGTAAGCGTGTATATCTCCATAACCTAAATCATCTGCTAAAATGTAGATAATGTTCGGATATTGTCCTAAACTCACATCTGTTTTTTGAGGTTGTCCAAAACAGTATAAATTACAGAATAGAGCAATAAAACTTATAACTATTTTTGCATTTTTAAAAGCTATTACAAATTTTATTGTGACTATTCGCATCTATTTTCCATTCAATTTAATAAAACCACCGTCAATTGGAAAATCAGTTCCTGTAATAAAAGAGGCTTCTTCAGAACACAAATACAATGCTAAACTGGCAACTTCTTCTGGTGTTCCCATTCTTCCAATTGGTTGGGTTTTAGAAAGTTTGTCAAACATTTCTTCTTCCTTGCCAGGATAGTTCTTTTTTATAAATCCGTCTACAAAAGGAGTGTGAATTCTAGCAGGTGAAATACAATTGCAACGAATACCATAACTTATATAATCTTTGGCTATAGAATAAGTCATGGCAAGAACTGCACCTTTAGTCATTGAATAAGCAAAGCGATCTGAAACGCCAACTGATGATGCAATGGAGGCCAAATTTAAAATAACACCTTGTTTGTTTTTCTTCATAACTGGTATGCAAGCCTTTGTACAATTATAAATACCTTTAATGTTTACATTGTATAGTCTGTCTAAATCTTCCTCTTCAACATCTTCAATATTACCCACATGGGCTATACCAGCATTATTAATTAAAATATGAACAGGTTCATCTTCGGTAACTCGAGTGATGCTCTTTGCAACACTATTTTGGTTTGCAACATCACATTTATAAGCTTCGGCTAATGCACCGCTTGAGATAATCTCTGCAGCTGTTTCTTTAGCAGTTTCAAGATTATAATCCATTATATAAACTTTTGCTCCCTGTTTGGCAAAAGTTAAAGAGATTGCCTTACCAATCCCACTACCTCCTCCAGTAATCAGCACGTTTTTACCTTTTAGACTAAAGTGCTCCATGTCTTTCTACTTTAATATTATTTCTACAATCGTGTCGATTTTGTCCATTTGGTGCTCTTCAATGACAAATTTTAATACCCCTTTTTTTAAAGTAAATATTATTGGTGTTTTATCCTTAAAAAAGGCTATACTTTTGATTTTATTTTTAAAATTTGGAATGACAATTTCATTTAAATCAGAATCAATTATATGTAGATATAATGTATTATCTTTTTGTGTGGAGACAAACTTATCAGTGGGTTCAATAATTCCACTTTTAGTCCCATAAATGGTTTCACCAAATTGTTTTAGCCAATCACCAACCTCAAGCAATCGCTTGACGTGTTCATCTTGAATTTTACCATTTGGCATAGGTCCAACATTTAGTAAAAAGTTACTATTTCGTCCAGCAGCGTTTACTAGATATTGAATAAGTTGCCTAACTGATTTATGGTTACCATCTTGTAAGTTAAATCCCCAAGAATGATTAATAGTTTCACATGTTTCCAAAGGTAATTCGCCAATTTCGGTAGTTCCAAACCCAGTAGTGTTTTTTCCGGGGAGATCTTTCTCAAACATTTGGAAATCCTCACCCGGTATTGGAAGTTCATGGTGATTGTTTCCAATAAGTAGCGCTGAATTGATATCATGAATCATCTTATAGGTTCTTTCTAGGTTCCAATTAATTCCATCAATTCGGTATGGAACAGCCTTGTGCCAATCTTCTTTGTGTGGTGCTTGGTCCCACCATCCATCAAACCAAAATCCAGCAATATCATAATTTTCAGCAAGTTCTTTTATTTGAGCATCTTGATACTTTAAATAATTATCCCAATTTCCAGATTCTGGTCTTCCAGTTTTTCTACCGGTCCAACCTCTTGGAAAATAATCAGGATGATGCCAATCTAATTGTGAATAATAAGCGAACAATTTAATGTTTTGTCTTTTACACTCTTGTTCCAGTTCTCTAAAAATATCTCTACCAAAAGGTGTTGCCTTAACAATATTATAGTCGGACACTTTAGAATTATACATAGCAAATCCGTCATGGTGTTTAGTAGTAATTGTAATATATTTCATTCCAGAGGATTTAGCAAGGCTTACCACTTGTTTCGCATCAAATTCAATTGGATTAAAGAATGTCGGTAATAATTCATACCTGTCTATTGGTATGTTTTGGTTTTGCATCACCCATTCAGCATCTCCTAGAGTACTATAAACTCCCCAATGAATAAACATTCCAAACTTTGCATCTTGAAACCATGTTCTAGCTTGCATATTTTCTTCAGAAGGTACATATGATTCTTGAGAAATGACACTTTGATTAATAATGAATAAACCAAATAAAATAAATATGTTTTTCTTTATCATTTTTTAAAATTTATTTCGAGTTCCACATTTTCCCATCAGGAAAACTATAATCTTTTAAAGACTGTTCTTTCATTGTAATACTATAACCAGGTAATTGTGGTGGCATATATGCCCCATTTTTAATCACTACAGGTTCGCAAAAATGCTCATGTAAATGATCTACATATTCTATTATACTATTTTCCATACTACAGCTTATTGTAATAAAATCTATCATTGACAAATGCTGCACATACTCACATAATCCAACACCACCAGCATGAGGGCAAACTGGAATTTTGAATTTTGCTGCCATTAACAAGATAGCTAATATTTCGTTTACTCCACCAACTCTACAACTATCAATTTGACAAATTCCAATAGCATTAGCCTGAAATAATTGTTTAAACATTATACGATTTTGGCAATGTTCGCCTGTTGCTACTAATATTGGAGCTACATGCTTCGCTATTTTTGCATGTCCTAAAATATCATCTGGGCTTGTAGGTTCTTCTATCCACCAAGGATTGAACTTCTTTAATTGGGTCATGTTTTCAATGGCCTCTTCAACATCCCATTTTTGGTTAGCATCCATCATAAGTTTTAAATCATCACCTATTTCTTCTCTAATGATGGTAGCTCTCCTAATGTCATCCTTTAAATCAGAACCAACTTTTATTTTCATGTGCTTAAACCCATCTGCTTTGGCTTCTCTACATAGACGACGCATTTTTTCATCAGAATATCCTAGCCATCCTGCAGATGTGGTATATGCAGTGTAGCCATTTTTTAATAAATAATTGATTCGTGTTTGTTTAGTGTTTTCATTTTTTTTTATTAATTCTAATGCCTCGATAGGCGTCATTACGTCCGTTATATAGGTAAAATCAATACATCTTACCAATTCTTCTGAAGACATATCTGCTAACAATTTCCAAAGTGGTTTTTCTTCAACTTTTGCATATAAATCCCAAACTGCATTAACCACTGCTCCAGTAGCTAAATGTATAATGCCTTTCTCTGGTCCTAACCAACGCAACTGACTATCTCCGGTAATCATTTTCCAAAAAGCACCCATATTACTGGTAAAAGAATTTAAACTTTTGCCTAGAATTAAGTGGGAAATAGATTTAATTGCGGCTACACACAACTCATTACCTCTTCCAATAGTAAAAGTTAAACCATGACCTTCAATATTGTTAGGATGATTTGTCTTTAATATCACATACGCAGCAGAATAATCTGGATCAGGATTCATTGCATCCGATCCATCTAATGTTTTGCTTGTTGGAAACCGAATGTCTTTAGTTTCTATCTCTGTAATTATAAGATCGGTAGTCATTAACGTTTTTATAACAAATCTATAATTTCTTCAAGCTATTATCCACCAATATTTTGATTAACACTAATACTTTTTTTGCTTTCAATGAATTAAGCTTTTAAATAAAATCAAATATTAATGTGTTTCTTAAGATATTCTGATGGAGAAAACGATGTAATAGATTTGAACTGTCTATTAAAATTTGAAAGATTGTTATAACCTGATTCAAAACAGATGGATGCAATATTGTACTTGTTTTCTATAAGAAGCTTACAAGCATATCCTATTCTTATTTCGTTTAAGTATTTTGAAAACGGTTTCTTATTTATTTTTTTAAAAAGCCTGCTAAATGCAGATTCATTCATGTTGGCAATATCTGCAACATTTTTTAATGAAATTGGTTTATTAAAATTATTAAATATATATTGATATACCTTATCTAATTTACCGACTTCATCCTTAACAAAAGTATTAGAAAACCCTATGCTTACTAATAATTTATAATCTTTTTGACCAGCTAAACTATTAAGTAATTGTATGAATAATAAGGTTTTTTCAAAATCATTGTTCAAATCTAAAATTTTTTTGAATGCTGCGATTATTTCATCTCTTGGCTTAATAAAGTGAATTCCATGATTGGCTCTTTCAAACAATTTTGAAATATGATTCATCTCTGGAATACATTTTAAAAATTCTTTTTTAAAATGTATTACAATTGCTTCAGCAATAAGATTTGAATTTTGAGAAAAATATTCTTCTTCATTAAAAAACATATGAGGCAAATTTTCTCCAAGTAGCAATACTTCTCCTTCATCAAATTTTAAGACTGAATCACCAATAAATTTTGTGCCTTTACTTTTTACAATAAGTATTAATTCTAATTCAGAATGGTAATGCCAAAGTTTTAAGAAATGAGGAAAACGATTTAACCTAGCCGTAAATGAGCTATTTAACTTACTACTCCTATCTGTAAGATGTAATTTCATCTACTCTATTTTAAATAAAACTAATAAGAATTTTACTAATTAGTTAAATTTTTAATAAAAAGAGCAAATATAATATTATGCTTGACCTTAATTTGTAGTATAAAAACTTTATAGGAAATCAATAAAAAACCTTGTAAATCATACAATTTACAAGGTTTTAGTTTCTATTAGTGTTAATTTTTGTCGGGGTGGCAGGATTCGAACCTGCGACCTCCTGCTCCCAAAGCAGGCGCGATAACCGGGCTACGCTACACCCCGAAAAGATTATCAAATATGCGGAGAGACTGGGATTCGAACCCAGGCAACACTTACGCGTTGACAGATTAGCAATCTGCTCCATTACCACTCTGGCACCTCTCCAATTCTAATAAGAACTTATGCAATAAAATTGCGGATGCAAATGTAACTTTTCATCTTTAAGAACGCAACTATTTTATTTATTTTTTTGATCATTTATTCTGGATATTCTATTCTTAAATGATAAATATTTGCAAGTTTGTGCTTTAAAACTTTTTTGATAGATTGAATTTCTTTGAATGTAATGTTTGCATTTAAAAATTGTTCAGTCACCATTTGCTTATTAATAATATTTTCTACGAAAGTATCAATTTTAGAGGATGTTGGATTTTTTAAACTTTTCGAGGCTGCTTCAACGCTATCGCACATCATTAAAATTGCAGTTTCTTTACTGAAAGGTGTTGGTCCAGGATAACTAAAATCACTATGTACAATAGTATCGTTTACTTCCTTTTCCTTCATATAGAAATAATAAACCATACTAGTACCATGATGTGTTCTTATAAAATCTATAACCCTATCTGGTAAATTGTGTTTTCTGGCTATCTCTATACCATTAATAACATGGTCTATAATAATTTTTGCACTTTCTGTTGAAGATAATTCGTCATGAGGATTAATTCCTGTAGATTGATTTTCTGTAAAGTAAGTGGGGTTCTTCATCTTTCCAATATCATGGTATAACGCACCAACCCTTACAAGCATGGCATTGGCTCCAATTTCATTTGCAGAAGCTTCAGCCAAATTTGCCACGTTAAGTGAGTGGTGAAATGTCCCGGGAGCTACATTAGACAATTCTTTAAGCAATTTAGTATTGGTATCTGAAAGTTCTAAAAGAGAAACATCAGATACAAGGCCAAATAGTTTTTCGTAAGCATAAATAAGAGGTTGTACAAATAAAGTTGCTAAACCGCACAAAATAAACATCCCAAAAGTTTCCCAATGCATAGCTTCTATACTGCCTTCATGAATTATGAAAAATGCAAAATAGGCAACAATATAAATAAGTGTAATCTGACCTACGGAAATAAATAAATTGGCTCGTTTATAAAGTTCTGAAACTGTTAATATGGTAACTATTCCTGCAATAATTTGCAAAAACATATACTCAAAATTATTTGGCACAATAAGTCCTAATAGTAAAACAGTTAATACATGTGTAAACATACCAAGTCTTGCGTCAAAAAAAGCTTTCAACACCAATGGTAAAATACATATTGGAACGATATAAATATATTGTGAATTGTAGTTTACGACAAGTGTGGTAAGCAATACCATCAATAATATATTGAAAAAGATAAAGGTAACTTTGGTATTATCCTCAAAAACTGATAACCTATATTTTCGAAGGAAAAGCAACAGCATTAATAAAGCTAATGCAACCAATAATGTATATGCAAATACTATCCAATAATAGTTAGATTCATTCCAAACTTGAGATTCATATTCTGATTCTAATGATTTTAATATTTGAAATTTGTCTCCTTCAACAACTTCTCCTTTTGAGATAATTAATGTTTCTTTTGCTATACTACCTCTAGTGTAAGATATTTTGCCTAATTCAGCATTTAATTCACTTTCTGTAAAACTTTTATTATATGTTAAATTAGGTTCAACAATATCAAAAAACAGTGATGCAAACAGGTTTTTATACTTTACCAGATTATCTTCACGTAATGCATTATTAAGTATTGTTGTTAAATTTTCTTGGTTAACGAGATTAGAATATGTTGTTCGAAATTTTTCTACGCGATCCTCCAATATAATTACATTTCTTGCATCTTTAAAATTGTATTTTTCGCTTAAAAAGCCATACTCATACAATTCCTCAATGATTCGCATTCCAGTGGCGGTAATAGTTTCAAAATCACTTGTAGGAATAGAATCTACTATAACCTCTTTCAATGCTTCCAGATATTTCGATACTATTCTTGGCTTTACTTCAGAATCAAGATTGAAATATAGAAAAGCATTATTATTAACAGCTTCCTTTTCAGAATCAATTTCGCTTTGATTTTTTTTGATAGCAAAATTAAATGGAGCATATAAATTTTCAGATTGCCAAGGTTTGCCTTTTTCAAAACTGTATTTAAACTTTCCACTTTTTGGAAACAAATAAACAATTAGAAACGTAGCACTTACAAACAATAAAATTTTATATGCTAAAGAGTGATTTCTATATAACTTATTTGTTAGGTCTTTCATTTAAAGTATTAAGGTTATCAAATGTAATAAATATCCTTTTATTAGAATATTTAAATACTCTAATCGTTCTAAATTCTTCTCAAAAATCATTAATTTCGCCAAAGCACAATAAACATATTTTAAAATGAATAATGATGTTGTTATAGTTTCCGCAGCTCGAACACCAATAGGTAGTTTTTTAGGCTCTCTCTCAACAATACCTGCACCTAAATTAGGGGCAATTGCCATAGAAGCCGCTTTGGAAAGAATTAACTTGAAACCAGAATTGGTACAAGAAGTCTTAATGGGAAATGTTGTTCAAGCTGGTACAGGCCAGGCGCCTGGCAGGCAAGCAGCAATATTTGCTGGGATTCCAAACACAGTACCTTGTACAACAATAAATAAGGTTTGTGCTTCTGGTATGAAAGCTGTAATGCAAGCTGCCCAAGCCATTGCATTAGGAGATATAGATATTGCAGTTGCTGGAGGTATGGAAAATATGAGTTTGATTCCACATTATTATCATGCTCGTTCAGCTACAAAATTTGGCCCAGCTACCCTTATTGATGGAATGCAAAAAGATGGTTTGGTAGATGTTTATGACCAGAATGCCATGGGAGTCTGTGCAGATGCTTGTGCCATAGAACATAATTTTTCAAGAGAAGACCAAGATACTTTTGCAATTCAATCGTACAAACGTTCTTCTGATGCTTGGAGTTCAGGGAAATTTGACAATGAAGTAGTTCCAGTTGAAGTTCCGCAAAGACGTGGTGAACCCATTATAGTTAATAGAGATGAAGAGTTTACCAATGTAGTGCTTGAAAAAATCCCAACACTTCGACCAGCATTCACATCAGATGGAACAGTAACTGCAGCCAATGCCTCAACAATAAATGATGGTGCTGGAGCAATAGTTTTGATGAGCAGAGAAAAAGCTAATGAATTAGGATTAAAACCACTAGCAACAATAAAAAGTTATGCAGATGCTGCTCAAGAACCAAAATGGTTCACTACTGCTCCTGCCAAAGCTTTACCAAAAGCTTTAAACAAAGCTGGGATTTCTATTAAAGATGTTGATTTTTTTGAGTTTAATGAAGCTTTTTCGGTTGTTGGATTAGCAAATATGAAACTTTTAGGATTAAGTGATGCTAATGTGAATGTGAATGGAGGAGCTGTTTCTCTTGGTCATCCATTGGGATGTTCAGGTGTTAGAATAATTATTACACTATTAAATGTTCTTGAACAAAACAATGCTAAAATTGGAGCTGCTGCTATTTGTAATGGTGGTGGTGGTGCTTCGGCAATAATAATTGAACGTAACTAAAATTTTAATGCAATACGGAATCTGTAATTTAAGTATTGTTCCAATTCGTTTTGAACCGTCTGACAAAAGTGAACTTGTTTCACAATTACTTTATGGCGAGCATTTTAAAATTATTGAAAAGCGAAAACTTTGGTGTAAAATTAGAGTAGCTTTTGATGGCTACGAAGGTTGGGTAGACAAAAAACAATTCATTGAAATTTCGAAAGACCAATATAATTATCTGGATGAAACAAACTCTAGTTATTCCTATGATTTGATTGAATATGTTCAAAGTAAGAATCAAGAATTGATTTTGATTACACTTGGTGCTTCATTAAATGGATTACAAATTTTTGAACATAGTTATGACGGTAATTCATTACATGGTATTCAGGATAAATTGAATCTTATAAACACTGCTTTTTTATTTTTGAATGCTCCATATCTTTGGGGTGGAAAATCACCACTTGGGATTGATTGTTCCGGATTTACTCAAATGGTTTACAAAATAAATGGTTATAAATTACTTCGAGATGCTTCACAACAAGCTGCACAAGGTGAGGCATTAAGTTTTATAGAAGAAAGTGAACCTGGTGATTTAGCTTTTTTTGATAATGACGAAGGTAATATAATTCATGTTGGCATTATTCTAAAAGACAATTATATTATTCACGCCCATGGTAAAGTTAGAATTGATAGGTTGGACCATTCTGGTATTTATAATGTAGAAAAGAACATTCATACTCATAAATTAAGAGTTATAAAAAAGATTATATAAAAAAAGACCACTAAATTAGAGGTCTTTTTTTATGATTAAATAATTTTAATTAGTTTCCACTTTCAAGAACTTCAACTTTAGCCTTAAGTGCCTTAAATTTAGCATCATCACCTGTTACACTATAAATGTTCATAAGTGTTTTAGCGGCTTGTATATTATCAGATTCAATCTCTAAAGCAGATTCAAGATAAGGTATTGCATTCTGGTATAAAACTTTTCTTTCTTCTCTTAACTCATCATATCTTCTATCATCAGCAGCTGAACTACCTAAACCATTCATTTCTTCAATTAAAGCTTCTTCTTCAGATAAGATTAAAGCAGCCATGTTAATTTGTGCATTAATATAATTAGGGTCTAATTCAATAGATTTTTTATAATATTTTTTAGCACTTTCTTTATCTCCAGATTCTGCAGCGATAACTCCTAAATTATATTGTAATTCTGGGTTGTTTGGGTCTTTTTGAGTAGCTAATTGTAAAAGATTTCTAAATTCTTCATTATTACCCATTCTATAATGGATATTTGCTTCGGACAACAATAAATTGATATCATCTGGGTTTTCTTTTCTTGCATCATCCATAGCTTCTAAAGCCATTTCATTTTCACCATTGCTTACATGAATTAATGCAATGTTTTTCACAATTTCAGCACGTTTAGATTCTGTCTTATTTGCTTTAGGATTAATATGAGTACCTGCCTTTACAGAAAGATCTCTTAAACTCGCACTTTGAAAAGCTTCTTCTTCGCCATTTTCTTTGTTGGTAGCCACATATTCTGTTTCAATTCCTGTAAAACCTAAATCTTTAAGCTCATTATATAATTTTAGAGAACGATCATAATCCTGTACACTTACTGCGGTTGATGCTGCATAATAAAGATAAAGTGTGTCTCTAGTTGAGGCTCTATAGGCTTGCTCAAAACTGTGCGAGGCGGATGAATAATCATTCTTTTCATAATACTCATTCCCTTTGGTTAAAAATGAATTTACCATTTCTTGTTTCAATTCTCCAACTTCAGGTGAATTTTGATTACCAATATTACCCAAACTTTCTAAAGCCAGGTTTATATCATCATTACTACCTGCTCCATTAGCAAACAATGCTTTAGCATTAAGAAAATAATAATTGTCTTTGGTTTTAGCGTCTAGAGACGATAACATTGGTGAAACCGAACTTAATGCTGCTTTAGCCTCGGCAAAGTTATTTCCCTTTATAGCTTTTTCTGCTGCTTTCAATTCTTTCTTTTGGGCAAAAGAAATTGTAGATATCAATATAGCAAATGCTACTAAAAATTGTTTTTTCATTCTGTTTAATCTTTAATTTATTCGTTGTTATTGTTTTCTTCTTGACTCATATCAAGAGTTGTGCCATCTTCTTTTTCTGAAGTGATATTATCGACATCTTCTATGTCATCAACTTCATCGTCTTCGTGCATTACTTTAGCAACAGCAGCTATAGAATCTGAATTTTTTAAATTGATGAGTTTTACGCCTTGCGTGGCTCTACCCATGACCCTTAAATCTTTAACAGCCATTCTAATTGCTATACCAGATTTATTAATAATCATCAAATCATCGCTATCAGTTACAGTTTTAATGGCTACTAAATTACCAGTTTTTTCTGTAATAGAAATAGTTTTTACTCCTTTTCCACCACGATTTGTAATTCTATAAACGGCTTCACCATCTTCAGGATCATCAATATAAGTACGTTTGCCATATCCGTTTTCAGAAACCACTAATACTGTTTCTTCTTGTGGATTTTCTATTGTAACCATACCTATTACCTCATCTTTAGCATTGGCTAATTTAATTCCTCTAACACCGGAAGCGCCTCTGCCCATAGGTCTTGTTTTCGCTTCCTCAAAACGAATGGCTTTGCCAGACTTTAATGCTAGCATTACTTGACTTGTTCCTGTTGTTAATTTAGCTTCTAAAAGTACATCATCTTCTTTAATGGTAATTGCATTAATACCGTTTGTTCTAGGGCGAGAATATTGCTCCAATGACGTTTTTTTAACTTGACCATTTTTCGTTGCCATTATCACATAATGACTATTAATATAATCTTCATCTTTTAAATCTTGAGTACAAATAAAGGCCATTACCTTATCATCTTGCTCAATATTTATTAAATTTTGAATCGCACGTCCTTTAGATGTTTTACTTCCTTCTGGGATTTCATAAACACGCATCCAGAAACATTTTCCTTTTTGAGTAAAGAAGAGCATATATTGATGGTTTGTGCCAACAAATAAATGCTCAAGAAAATCTTCATTTCTGGTCGTTGAAGCTTTTTGTCCTACTCCACCTCTATTCTGTGTTTTATATTCTGTAAGAGAGGTTCGTTTGATATATCCTGCATGCGAAATGGTAATAACAACCTTTTCGTTAGGGATCATATCTTCTATACTTAAATCTCCACCTGCATATTCAATAATTGAGCGACGTTCATCTCCATATTTTTCTTTAACCACTAAAAGCTCTTCTTTGATAATACTCATCCTACGGTCTTTTTTATCAAGAATATCTTTTAAATCTTCAATGGTTTTCATTAAATCATCATATTCAGAACGTAACTTGTCTTGTTCTAAACCTGTAAGCTGTCTTAAACGCATTTCTACAATGGCTTTAGCTTGTATTTCAGACAGCTCAAAACGTTCGACTAACTTCATTCTTGCCTCGTCCGCATTTGAAGATGCTCTTATTAATGCAATTACTTCATCAATATTATCTGAAGCAATAATCAAACCTTCTAAAATATGCGCTCTTTCTTCGGCTTTGCGTAATTCATACGCAGTACGTCTTACAACAACATCATGTCTATGCTCTACAAAATGATGTATTAGCTCTTTTAAATTTAATAATTGAGGTCTGCCTTTTACTAATGCAATATTATTTACACTAAAAGACGATTGTAATGCTGTATATTTATACAACTTGTTTAAAACTATATTAGGAATGGCATCACGCTTCAACACATAAACAACACGCATACCATTTCTATCTGATTCATCACGAATAGTAGAAATGCCATCTAATTTTTTATCATTAACCAAATCGGCAGTTTTCTTAATCATGTCTGCCTTATTTACTTGATAAGGTATTTCGGTTACAATAATGGACTCTCTTCCATCAACTTCTTCAATAATAGCTTTTGCTCTAATAACAATACGTCCTCTACCGGTATGGAAAGCTTCTCTAACACCATCATAACCGTAGATGGTTCCTCCTGTAGGAAAATCTGGTGCTTTTATATGTGTTATTAATTCATCAATCTCAATATTTGGGTTATCGATATACGCAACAGTACCATCAACAACTTCACTCAAATTATGTGGAGGCATGTTTGTTGCCATACCAACTGCAATACCAGATGCTCCATTAACTAGTAAACCGGGTATTCTTGTTGGCAGAACTGTAGGCTCTTGAAGCGTGTCATCAAAATTTAATTTATGATCAACCGTTTCTTTATCTATATCTGCCAACATGTCTTCTGAAATCTTGCGCATACGCGCTTCGGTATAACGCATTGCAGCAGGACTATCTCCATCAATTGATCCAAAGTTACCTTGGCCATCAACAAGCATATATCGCAAACTCCATTCTTGAGCCATACGCACCATAGTATCGTATACCGACGTATCACCATGAGGATGATATTTACCTAAAACTTCTCCAACAATTCTTGCAGATTTTTTATGTGCAGTATTAGACCTTACACCTAACTCATGCATTCCATAAAGAACTCTTCTATGCACTGGTTTTAAACCATCTCTTACATCTGGCAAAGCACGTGACACTATGACCGACATTGAATAATCAATGTAAGCCGATTTCATCTCATCTTCTATATTAATTGGTATCAGTTTTTCTCCTTCTGCCATAATTATTTATTAGTTTTTTTACAATTTTTTAAATCGTGCTAATATAATTATTTCATAAGTTATAGTAAGGCATAATAGCTTGTTTTTTCTGTTTTTTATTAACAATTTAAAGCGGTTTATTGGTTAATAAATATGAACGAAAATATTTTGATTTAGTCGCCTTTTTTTGTCAATTAGTCCAGTTAATATTAATTTAAGGTATAGTTTTTGCCATTAATAAATATGTTTTAGTATTTTTAATGCAGAAAGAGGAAAGTTTATGGACGATAATTTTTCACCAAGAGTAAAAGATGTGATTGCTTATAGCAAAGAGGAGGCATTGCGTTTAGGCCATGATTTTATTGGCACTGAACACTTAATGCTTGGTCTTTTACGTGATGGAAGTGGAAAAGCTATTAATATATTAAATGCTTTAGAAATTGATTTAAATCATTTAAGAAGAAAAGTAGAAATTTTAAGCCCTGCCAATCCAAATGTTTCTGAACTGTCAAACGAAAAGAAAAATCTACACCTGACTAGACAAGCAGAACGAGCTTTAAAAACAACTTTTTTAGAAGCGAAATTATTTCAAAGCACTTCTATAAATACAGCACACTTGCTTTTGTGCATTTTAAGAAATGAAAACGACCCAACTACAAAACTTTTAAATAAATTAAAAGTTGATTACGATAACGTAAAAGAACAATTTAAACTTATGATTACTAGCGACGATAATTATCTTGATTCGCCAAAAGCTGAATCATTTTCTGATGAAGACGATACTTCTGAAGAAACATCAAAAGACAACCCTTTTAGTCAATCTACAACTAAAAGTAACAAGAAATCAAAAACTCCTGTTTTAGATAATTTTGGACGAGATCTTACAGCTCTAGCTGAAGAAGGCAAACTTGATCCTGTTGTAGGACGAGAAAAAGAAATTCAAAGAGTTTCACAAATATTAAGTAGAAGAAAAAAGAATAATCCACTACTTATTGGTGAACCAGGTGTTGGTAAATCTGCAATTGCAGAAGGTTTGGCAGAGCGCATCATTAAAAGAAAGGTTTCACGAATTTTATTCAACAAACGTGTTGTTACACTAGATTTGGCAAGCCTTGTTGCTGGAACAAAATATCGGGGACAATTCGAAGAGCGGATGAAAGCTGTTATGAACGAACTTGAAAAGAATGATGATGTTATTCTGTTTATAGATGAAATACACACCATTGTAGGTGCTGGAGGCGCTACAGGAAGTTTGGATGCATCAAATATGTTCAAACCTGCTTTAGCTAGAGGAGAAATTCAATGTATAGGTGCTACAACGTTGGATGAATATAGGCAATATATTGAAAAAGATGGAGCTTTAGAAAGACGTTTCCAAAAAGTAATTGTTGAGCCAACAAGTGTTGAAGAAACTATTGAAATACTCAACAATATAAAAGGTAAGTACGAAGATCACCACAATGTGGATTACACAAATGAAGCTATTCAAGCCTGTGTTAAATTAACAAATAGGTACATGACAGAACGTTTCCTTCCAGATAAAGCTATAGATGCTCTGGACGAAGCAGGTTCTCGTGTACATATTACCAACATCGCTGTTCCTAAACAAATATTGGAATTAGAAAAACAACTTGAAGGCGTTAAGGAAACAAAGAATTCGGTTGTAAGAAAACAAAAGTATGAAGAAGCTGCCAAGCTTCGTGATGATGAGAAACGCCTTGAAAAAGAACTATCAATCGCTCAAGAAAAGTGGGAAGAGGAAACAAAACAACACAGAGAAATCGTTACTGAAGATAATGTTGCAGATGTCGTTTCAATGATGACTGGAATACCTGTGAATAAAATTGCTCAAACTGAAAGCAATCGTTTAGCAAAGTTACCGGAATTAATAAAAGGAAAAGTTATAGGTCAGGATGAGGCTGTTGCAAAAGTTGTTAAAGCTATTCAACGTAATCGAGCTGGTCTTAAAGACCCAAATAAACCTATTGGTTCATTTATATTTTTAGGCCAAACAGGAGTTGGTAAAACGCAGTTAGCCAAAGTTTTAGCTCGTGAATTATTTGATAGTGAAGATGCATTGGTACGCGTTGATATGAGTGAGTACATGGAGAAGTTTGCTATATCAAGATTAATAGGTGCTCCTCCTGGATATGTAGGTTATGAAGAAGGCGGTCAGCTTACTGAAAAAGTAAGACGTAAACCTTACGCAGTGATTCTTTTGGATGAGATAGAAAAAGCGCATCCTGATGTGTTTAATATGCTACTTCAAGTTCTAGATGATGGCTATTTAACTGATAGTTTAGGAAGAAAAATAGATTTCAGGAATACTATCATTATCATGACTTCGAATATTGGATCAAGAAAACTTCAAGATTTTGGAACTGGTGTTGGTTTTGGTACTGCGTCACAAAAGGCACAAGAAGATGCGAATGCCAGAAGTGTTATTGAAAATGCACTTAAAAAATCTTTTGCTCCAGAGTTTTTAAACAGAATTGATGATGTAGTGGTGTTTAATGTACTAGAAAAAGAGCATATCAATAAAATTATTGATATTGAGTTAGAAAAACTATTATCCAGAATAAACGATCTAGGGTACATTCTTAAATTAAGTAAAAGTGCAAAAGATTTTATTGCTGAAAAAGGTTTTGATAAACAATATGGAGCTAGACCTTTAAAACGCGCCATACAAAAGTATATCGAAGATGCTTTGGCCGAAGAAATAATAACTTCGAAAGTTCATGAAGGTGATAAAATTATTATGGATTTAGATAAAAAAGAAAGCAAGCTTAAGATAAAAATTGAAAAGGCAGAAAAACCTGCTGAATCATAAATTTATATTTTATTAAAAAGAAAAACCGCATTTGTATAATGCGGTTTCTTTGTTTGAAATAAATAAGAATTTACTTTTTAATTAACTGTTTTATTACAGTTTGATCATTAGTTAAATTTTTAATTTTTAATATATATGTTCCTTGTTGAGAAAGAACTGAATTTAGATCTTTTATTACAATAATCCTATCAACATTTTCAAATCTATTTGAAAAAATGCGTTGCCCCAATAAATTATATATAGATATCTCTAAACTCTCAAAAACTACATTATTTGACAACTGCAATGTAATTGAGTTGTCAAACGGATTTGGAAATACTCTAATACTTTTTATATCAATGTCTTCTAATCCAAAACTTTCACATAAATCACCGATACCGTCATTATCTTCATCACTCTGATCAGGATTTACAATATCAAAACAATTATCACATTCATCAGGAACACCATCTAAATCTGTGTCAACTGAATCGTCAAATCCTGGACAGATATCATTACAATCTGGTGTACCATCACCATCTGAATCTGTATCTGCTACGCCACAACCACAGTCTCCTAGTCCTGTCTTGTTTGGGTCTGATGGACAGTTGTCATTACAATCTGGTGTACCATCTCCATCTGAATCTGTATCTGCTACGCCACAACCACAGTCTCCTAGTTCTGTCTTGTTTGGGTCTGATGGACAGTTATCATTACAATCAGGTGTACCATCACCATCTGAATCTGTATCTGCTACGCCACAACCGCAGTCTCCTAGTTCGGTCTTGTTTGGATCACTTGGACAATTATCATTACAGTCTGGTGTGCCATCACTATCTGTATCTGTATCTGCTACGCCACAACCACAAGCTCCTGGTTCTGTTTTATTTGGATCTGATGGACAATTGTCATTACAATCTGGTGTACCGTCGCTATCTGCATCTGTATCTGCTATGCCACAACCACAATCGCCTGGTTCGATCTTGTTTGGGTCTGATGGACAGTTGTCATTACAATCAGGTGTACCATCACCATCTGAATCTGTATCTGCTACGCCACAACCGCAGTCTCCTAGTTCGGTCTTGTTTGGATCTGATGGACAATTATCATTACAATCAGGAGTGCCATCTCCATCTGAATCTGTATCTGCTACGCCACAACCACAGTCTCCTAGTTCGGTCTTGTTTGGATCACTTGGACAATTATCATTACAATCTGGTGTACCATCACCATCTGAATCTGTATCAGGTGTTCCGCAACCGCAAATACCGGGTTCCGTCTTATTCGGATCGCTCGGACAATTGTCATTACAATCTGGTGTACCGTCGCTATCTGCATCTGTATCTGCTATGCCACAACCACAATCGCCTAGTTCTGTTTTATTTGGATCACTTGGACAGTTGTCATTACAATCAGGTGTACCATCACCATCAGAATCTGTATCAGGTGTTCCGCAACCGCAAATACCGGGTTCCGTCTTATTCGGATCGCTCGGACAATTGTCATTACAATCAGGTGTACCATCACCATCTGAATCTGTATCTGATATACCACAACCACAAGCTCCTGGTTCTGTCTTGTTAGGGTCTGATGGACAGTTATCAATACAATCTGGTGTGCCGTCACT
>NZ_JBEEEN010000007.1:0-193531 GCF_040117515.1 Gilvirhabdus luticola | reverse complement strand
GTTCTCTCTAAAGACCAAGAACATTGGTCACCAGAAAGTGTTTGGCTTACAAACGAAGCAGTAACGGTACCACAGTCGTCAGAGTAAGCAGCTTCAATAGCAGCGACATCTGTAGCCGTAGTTACGATACCATCGATTTCAGTTTCATCGGCACACGCATTGATACCAGACGTACCAGTAGGTGTTGTACCCGTAGCAGCATCCTGATCAGAGCCAGAGTGCGTGATGGTTTGTCCTGGTAGTGTGTTTCCACAGTCATCAGAAACACTAAATGTATAGGTAACAGACCAACTACAATTATCTCCACTTACAGCAGAGGTATTTGTTAATGTAGCTGTTACAACACTTGTATTATCTGTATATCCATCTGCAGCAGCAATTGGATCAAAAGCTGGTATAGCTGGTAAAGCGTCTGCTGCACAGGCATTAATTCCAGTAGTACCTGCTGGAGCTGTTCCAGTAGGTGCTTCAGAATCACCAGGTGATATTGTAATACTTTCTTGATCAGTACATCCGGCAGAATCTGTTATTGTAACTGTTATGGTTCCTGGACCAGCACCTGTAAAAGTTAATTGCGTTGGTGGAGGGCCATTCATAAAAGTTGATGCTCCTGTATTATTAGAATCTACATTAAATGAATATGGAGGTGTTCCGCCACTAGCGGTAAAACTACCAGAACCATCACTTGTTGTACAACTAGGGTCTGTACTTGAAGGTGTATTTGTTAATTCCAAAGGGAAAATCAATGTTTCAGAATAAGGCTCTAAATTGGTATTACCATTTACATCTGTAACTTTTAAAGTTGGATCATATGGTGGACTAGATTGATCGTATAAAACAATAGGACTAGATGCAGTACCTCCTAAATAAGTACCTCCATCATAATTCCAGACATATGTATAAGGAGGTGTTCCTCCAATAGTTGTTGATTGAAATGTTACAGTAGATGTTGATCCTGTTGTACAAGCAGTGTATTCATATTGTACAGCCAATGGTGTTGATACAATTAAATCTGAAGGGAATTGACATTGAGAAGAACTGTAAGTACTACAATTATAGGGAGAATTTGGACCAGGTGATCCAGGTAATGATGTCTTCCAAACAACTAAAAGATTCTCTAAAGTTAAAAGTTCTCCACAAGTCCAATCAAAAGGACCATAAACTAAATACTCTGTGATTCCTTGATTTGAGCTAGGTAAAGTGCCTAAATATTCATTAATTGGGACAGGAGTATCTCCAACCATTAAATCGGCAAAAACCCTTGCGCCATAAACAGGAGCATTCCTATTACTAGAAACACCGGCTATCATATAGACATTTATAAGTGTACCAGGTTCACAACTGGTATTTGTTAAAGGTGTACCAGGAACATTAGTTGCACTCAAGTAAACACTTTCAATCGAAAAGCTATTAGCAGTACAATTGTAACCGCATGTCCTTAAGTCGATTTGTGCAGAAAGGTTAGTTATTCCAAAAAGAACTAACAGTAGTAATACTGCATGTCTTTTCATATTAAATTTAAAGGTATTGGTTTCCATAGGCCCAAGATTTGAGATAACTTAAGTTATTTTGTTATAAGTATAGTGCTTGAAATACATAATAGTATTGCAAACAAAAATTTGATTTTAAAACTTAATGAGGGAATAGCAGTGGATAAGGTTGCTAAAGATGTAATTAGATTTGGGGTCATAATTCTATTCTTCTTATTATACAAAACAACTTATAAGCTTCTATTAAATCAAAAATAAATGTTAAATCACTTAAATAATCGATAAAATGAAAATCATAAACTTTTTATCGTTAAAAAAATAATTTCACCATTAGTGTTTTTATTAGTTTTATATAAATTATCTTTAAAACGATTGATTATTTATATATAACTCGTATCATGATTTATTTCAATAACTCATTTTAAGTTAAATTATGGTGCCAAAGTAGTTCATTAATCGGAAAAAAACAACATTTTACCGATAAAAAATGCATTTAAACGATAAAAATGAAGAAAATAATTTTTGTAAGGCATGCAAAATCATCATGGGAGTATGATGTGCCAGATTCTGAAAGACCTTTGAAAAGTCGCGGTGTTACTGATATTTTTAATATTTCTAACAAATTTAAAATGAGTAATATACATATTGATGCTGTGTACTCAAGCCATGCTAAAAGAGCCGCTGATACTTGTGATATTTTTGTTGAAAACCTTGGAATTTCAACAAAAATTGTCCAAATTTCAGACAAATTATATGATTTTAGTGGTGACAACGTGGTGAGTTTTATCAAATCTTTAGATGATTCACTTCAAACTGTAGCCATTTTTGGGCATAATTATGCTTTAACTTCAATCGTTAATACTTATGGAGATAAATATATTGATAATGTACCAACTAGTGGTCTGGTAATGATTGATTTCAATATAGATCATTGGAAAAATTTGTCAAAAGGACAAACGGTTTTAGTATTAATTCCTAAAGACTTAAGAACCTAGAAGAATAGGTTTTGGTATTTACGCCTTCCAAAAAGTAATTTTAATCTTATCAGTGAATAATTGATGTTGTGCATTTATATATAAAAATGTGCATTGTAATTTGATATCAATATAAAATATAAAGTCATTAATACTCATTAAAAATAAAATATCTTTGTACAGATTAAAACAAGAGAATGATTAAAACCCAGATAAAAAATAACATATATATTAATAGAGAAATAAGTTGGCTCGATTTTAATGCCAGAGTTTTACAGGAGGCCGAAGATGAAAATGTCCCTTTAATAGAGCGATTAAGGTTTTTAGGTATTTTTTCTAATAATTTGGACGAATTTTTTAAAATACGTTACGCAACAGTAAAGAGAATTGATGAAGCTGGCAAAGGAGGTAAAAGCGAGTTAGGTGGTATAAGAGCAAAAGATCTCTTGGAAATTATTACTAATAGGGTAATAGAGCTTCAAAGTGAAAGTTTAAAGATTTTGGATGACATTCAAAATAAGTTGCAGGATGAAAAAATATTTATCATTGATGAAACTCAAATTACTAACGTTCATCATGAGTTTGTAAAAGACTACTTCATTCAAAAAGTTAGCCCAGCACTTGTTACCATAATTTTAAGCGAAGCTGTAAACCTACCTAACCTTAAGGATGATGCCGCATATTTAGCAGTAAGAATGCAAATGAATAGCAATAAAGTTCATTATGCATTGATTGAAATTTCAAAATCCATGGATCGTTTTGTTGTTTTACCTAGTATAGACGATAAAAATTATATTATAATCCTTGATGATTTATTAAGATATTGTTTAAATGACATCTTTAACATCTTTGACTATAAAAGTATCTCTGCCCATATGATAAAAATAACAAGAGACGGAGAACTGGATTTTGAAAGTGATTTTAGTAAAAGTTTTATAGAGAAAATATCAGATAGTGTAAAAGATCGTCAAACAGGAGATCCTGTGAGATTTGTTTATGATAAGACCATTGCAGAAAGCACATTGCAATATCTTATGAATAAGATGAATATAGATTCTACAGATAGTATTATTCCAGGTGGACGCTATCATAACCGTAGGGATTATATGGATTTTCCAAGTTTAGGCAGAAATGATTTATTGTATAAAAAATATAATGGACTGGCGGTAAAAGGATTAAGCCTTGAAGGCAGTATATTTCAAGCCATTGCTAAAAAAGATTACCTAATCTATACACCTTATCATACATTCTCTTATATTGTTAAATTCCTTCGTGAGGCAGCTCTCGATCCAACAGTAAAAACAATTAAAATTACAATTTACCGATTGGCGCAAATTTCACATGTTGCAAGTTCTCTTATTAATGCGGCTAAAAATGGAAAAAAAGTAATGGTTTCTATTGAGATAAGGGCACGTTTTGATGAACAAGCTAATATAGATTATGCAGAACAAATGGAAAATGAAGGGATTACCCTATTTTTTGGGGTTCAGGGATTAAAAGTACATAGCAAAATGTGTGTAATTGAACGTGAGGAATCAAAGAAGATAAAAAGATATGGATTTGTTAGTACTGGAAATTTTAACGAATCAACAGCCAAACTATATACAGATTATACGCTATTTACATCAAATCAAAGTGTACTAAAAGATATAAATAAAGTATTTAACTTTTTTGAATTCAATTATAAGATGTATAGATATAAACATATCATTACGTCACCACATTATACTCAATCTTCTATATTTAAGCTTATTGATACCGAAATAAAAAATGCAAAATTGGGTCAGTTTGCCAGTATAAGACTAAAGCTAAATAGTATTTCAAGTTATACTATGGTTGATAAACTTTATGAAGCAAGCAGAGCTGGAGTTAAAGTTCAGATGATAGTTAGAGGAATTTGCTGTTTGATTCCGGGTATAGAAGGTATGAGTGAAAATATCGAAGTAATAAGCATAGTTGATAAATATTTGGAGCATACAAGACTATATATATTCGAAAATTCTGGAAATTCGAAAGTTTATATATCTTCAGCAGACTTGATGACCAGGAACATAGAAAATAGAGTAGAAGTAACATGTCCAATTTATGACGAAGATATAAAGCAAGAATTAATAGACACCTTTAATATTTGTTGGAGTGATAATGTAAAAGCAAGAAAGATTAACAGCTCAAAGAAAAATGAATACAAAGTTGATGATCTTCCAAAAGTAAGATCTCAATATGCTACTTATGATTATTACTTAAAAAGATTACAAAGTTAGTATGCTCTCAATAAAAAAATATGCAGCAATCGATATTGGCTCTAATGCGGTAAGATTATTAATCTCAAATATTATTGAAGAAAAAGGAAAACCAACTCTGTTTAGAAAAAGTTCATTGGTTAGGGTACCTGTACGTTTAGGTTCCGATGTTTTTCTTAAAGATAAAATTTCAAAAGAGAACATTAATAGAATGGTAGAGACAATGACAGCCTTTAGGTTGTTAATGAATACACATAAGGTAGTCAAATATAAAGCTTGTGCTACTTCGGCTATGCGTGAGGCTACTAATGGACAAAAAGTGGCAGAATTAATATTAAATCAATCACAAATAAAAATTGATATTATTGGTGGAGAAGAAGAAGCCGCAATTATTGCTGCAACAGATTTGCATGCTTACCTCGATGATTCAAAAACGTATTTATATGTAGATGTTGGTGGAGGTAGTACAGAGTTCACAGTCATTCATAACGGAAATTCAGTAGCTTCAAAATCATTTAAAATTGGGACGGTTAGATTGCTTAATGATATTGTTAAAAATGAATCTTGGTTTGAATTAGAACGCTGGATAAAAGAACAAACAAATATGTATGAGAAAGTAGAAGTTATAGGCTCTGGCGGAAATATTAATAAAATATTTAAAATTTCAGGTAAGGCTTTAGGAAAACCACTAACTTATTTTTATTTGACTTCCTATTATAATACACTTCAAGGCTATTCTTATGAGGAAAGAATAACACAACTTGATCTAAATCAGGACAGAGCAGACGTTATTATACCAGCAATTAGAATATATCTTTCAGCAATGAAATGGAGTAGAGCAAAACATATCTATGTTCCTAAAATAGGATTGGCAGATGGCATCATAAAAAGTATGTATTATAAAACCATTTCTAGCAATACACAGTAAAAGTTTGCATTTAAACTTAAAAATATCAACTTTTTAAGAAATTAATTTATATTCGACGCATAAATCGATGCTAATGATTTAGCCCAAACCTATAACTATGAAAAAAATTATTTTTTTAACCGTACTACTTTGCGTTTCTTTTTATGGATTTTCACAAGACGCCAAATATGGAGTAAGAGCAGGATATAATATATCCAATCTTGACTTTGACGGAACACCAATTAATGAAAACAAACACCGAAATGGATTCATGATCGGATTTTTTGGAGAATATAGTCTATCAAAGACAATCTCTTTAGCTCCAGAACTACAATTTTCAGCCGAAGGAGCCAAACGAGAAGCTTTTAAGTTAGATTATATTCAACTTCCATTATTATTCAAATTTAGAATAAGTGAAAAGTTTGCACTTGCAGCTGGACCACAAGCTGGTGTAAAAGTTCATAAAACAGATGATGGTATAAAAAACTTTGCATATTCTGGTGTGGCAGGAGTAGAATTTAAGATTTCTCATCAATTTTTTGCTGATGCAAGATATACTTATGGATTCTCAAATATATTTGAAGATTATATACCGGCTGAAGCCATTAATACTAATATTCAATTAGGACTTGGTTTTAAGTTTTAACCGTGAATAGTCTCTTTTTTTCCTAGATTTTTCATTATTTCAGACTCATATTCAAGAAGTTGTTGCCATTTGGTATCAACTTCTTTTCTATTGCCATATTGTCTGGCAAATCCTAAAAACATGGTATAGTGATTAGCTTCACTTACCATGAGGTATTTATAAAATTCTGCTAATTCAGGATCCTGTAATTCTTCAGAAAGCAACCTGAACCGTTCACAACTTCTAGCCTCAATAAGTGCAGCGTATAACAGTCTGTGAACGAGTTGTGTTGTTCTGCTTCCTCCTTTTGGAAAGAATTTTACAAGTTGCACTACATAATCATCTTTTCTATCTCTGCCTAAAGTCCAGCCACGCTCAAGAATTTTATCATGAACCATCTTAAAATGACTGATTTCTTCTTTAACCAAAGCAACCATTTCTTTGACTAAATCTGTATATTCCGGAAAGCTAACAATTAAGGATATAGCTGTACTTGTCGCTTTTTGTTCACAAAATGCATGGTCGGTAAGTATTTCTTCAATATTTTTTTCGACAATATTAACCCAGCGAGGATCTGTTGGTAGTTTTAAACCTAGCATTTAGATATATTCTTTTTTAAGTTGTTTCCTTAATATAAACTTACCAGTATCTTCAATGTAAATTTTGTAAACTGAACTTACTACATTATCAATTTTTGCAAATGTTAAATCTACAACTAACAAATTATCCAAATAACTAGTCATTTCATCAATCTCAACATTTTTTAATGTAGTATCTTCCAAATTTGCAGAAGACACTAAAGAGCTACTTAAAAATTCTTTATTTATTATGTTGTTAAAAATTTCTGAATTTTGTTTGTAAACAACTATATGAGCATTAAATTCTCGATGGTGTTCTTTGTATTGAATTGCATCTTTTTTAAAGGATTTTAAAACAGATGTATTCATATCGGAATATAACTTTATTGCAATCCTGGTTCCATCACTTAAAATAGTATCTGTAGTGATTTCGGTATAAGTTTCTGGAATATATGTTATGTGTTCTGAAAATGAATCTATCAACTTATTTTGCTGTATCATTTCTTGATTAGATTTATGGACTCTATCTCGACCATCGCAGCAAACGCAAGTAATTATTAAAGCTATTATAAATAATATTAACCTATTCATATTTAATTAGTTATATATCCAGATCGAAAGTTTTTCTTAAAGAGTCAATAAGCTTATTTTTTTCTTTAAGTTTTTCGTATTTCTCTCTAGGAGTATATGCATATTGTTTTTCCAATTCCTCGTTTACATTTATGCTTAAATCTATGCTAAAGTTATTTAATTTCTTTCTTAAGAAACTTAATAATTTGCCCTGATGTCTTTCTATTTCTACTTTGTTTGTCTGGTTAGGAAAAGTTAAATGAATTGTTGTCCCTTTAAGCGTAGGTTTATCTATAGAAAGAATTGATGCCAAATTAAATTGACCTTTTTTTTCTATGGAGCTAACATATTTTGTCCAAACTTTTTGCATTGCATCTTCAGTAAAATCTTCCTTGGGTAGATCCTCTTCATCAATAATAACTTCCAGCTGTCTTAATTCATATTCCTTTTTTGTTTTTATACTGCTCAAAGATAAACCTGAAACACGTTTGTTATCTTTCTTTAAAATAATCTTTGGCGGTTCTTTTACTAAAGTTTCCGAAGATGAAAGCAATTCTTCTTCCTCTATTTCTATTTCAGATTTTTCTATCTCGTATTCTTTAATAGGCTCTTTCTCAATGACTTCTTCTTCAGCTGAATTAATAACATCAGATGTTTTAGGAATAGTAATAGCAATAGGTTGTATACCTTTTGATTTAAAGTAAGAAGGAGGAATGATTTTTAGACTGTTATTTTTTTTTTCTCCATCAAATGTGATAGAGGCAAGTTGCATAAGGCATAACTCTACCAGCAATCGCTGATTCTTACTGGTTTTGTATTTAAGGTCACATTCATTAGCCAGTTGGATACCTTTTATCAAAAACTCTTGTGATGTTTTTTTAGATTGCTCATTGTATTTAGACGAAATCTCTTCTCCAACCTCAAGCAATTCAATAGTTTGTGGATTTTGACAAACTAACAAATCTCTAAAATGACTGGCCAATCCAGAAATAAAATGATGGCCATCAAAACCTTTGGAGAGTGTTGTATTGAAGCTTATTAATAATTCTGGAATATTGTTTTCTAGAATAAGATCAGTGACTTTAAAATAAGTTTCATAGTCTAAAACATTTAGATTTTCAGTAACGGCTTGTCTTGTCAAATTTTTGCCCGAAAAACTAACTACACGATCAAAAATTGAAAGTGCATCACGCATCGCACCATCTGCTTTTTGAGCAATAATATGAAGAGCATCGTCTTCGGCAGTTACATCTTGCTCTTTGGCTATATATTTTAAATATTCTTTTGCGTCTTTAACCGTTATTCGTTTAAAATCGAATATTTGACAACGAGAAAGTATTGTTGGTATTATCTTGTGTTTTTCTGTGGTTGCCAAAATGAAGATACAATGCTTTGGTGGTTCCTCTAGTGTTTTTAAAAAAGCATTGAATGCCGATTGAGACAACATGTGAACTTCATCTATAATATACACTTTGTATTTACCTACTTGAGGTGGAATACGAACCTGATCAGTTAAATTTCTAATGTCATCTACAGAATTGTTTGAAGCTGCATCCAATTCAAAAATATTGAAAGCAAAATCCTCATCCTCTTTTTCGGTGCCATCGCTATTAATCATTTTGGCCAGAATTCGTGCACAGGTCGTTTTACCTACACCTCGAGGACCTGTAAATAATAGAGCTTGAGCCAAATGATTGTTTTCAATAGCATTTAAAAGCGTATTTGTAATAGCAGTTTGACCAACAACATCCTTAAACGTTTGTGGTCTGTATTTTCGCGCTGATACTACAAAGTGTTCCATTGAAGAAAATTAGAATAACAAAGTTAAAAATTCAACTTAAAATTAAGAATTATCGTCTTGCAATTTAAAAGGAGTTATTAACAATTTATGTACTTTTGCACTCAAGTAGATGGCCTTATCGCTGTTTGTTTTTACAAATGGAGGAAAGTCCGAACACCATAGTGCAACATAGTGGTTAATAGCCACCAACCGTGAGGTTAGGAAAAGTGCAACAGAAAGGATGTACAGGTCATGCTGTAGTGAAATCAGGTAAACTCTATGTGGTGCAATGTCATGTAAACCAACGTTAGAGGGCTGCACGCTCGATTGTTGGAGGGTAGGCAGCTAAAGTTTGCTGGTAACAGTAAACGTAGATAAATGATAAGGGCTCGAAAGAGTACAGAATTCGGCTTATAGATTTACTTATTTAAACAGAAGTGCGACTATTTGGTCGCATTTCTGTTTTATAATACATTATCGTAACTATTTTAAAATATCGAATAACCACCATCAACACGAATAGTTTCTCCTGTAATAAAATCAGAAGCTTTAGAAGCTAAAAAGACAGCCGTTCCGGCTAATTCTTCTGTTTGACCCCATCTACCTGCTGGCGTTCTAGCTATTATCTCGTCATTTAATGGCATTGTTTTAACAGGTGCTGTCATATCAGTTTCAAACCAACCTGGTGCAATCGCATTAACTTGAATATTATTTGGTGCAAATTCTATAGCCGTAGATTTTGTTAATTGAATGATTGCTCCTTTGGCAGCAGCATAAGATGGAATTAACCCAGAACCAAAAAAGGAGTACATGCTTCCAATATTAATGATTTTTCCTCTTTTTTGTTTTATCATTGATTCCCCTACATGTTTTGAAAGTAAAAAAACAGAGTTCAATTGTGTTTCAATTACATTATCCCAATCATCAGGTGTTTCATTTAAGATACCACCACTTAATGATACATTCCCAGCGTTATTTACGAGAATGCTAATTGGCCCTAATGTTTCTTCAATTGTTTTGATAGTTGGCTTAAGATCCTCTCGATTTGTCAAATCAATCGTAATAGCAATAGCAGGATTTCCTATAGTTTTGAGCTCCGCAAGCACACTTTGATTTTTTTCTTTGTTTCTACCCAGTATTGCAACGGATGCTCCTGATTCTGCTAAACCAATGGCAATAGCTCTTCCAATTCCACCATTACCTCCTGTGACAAGGGCAACATTTCCAGAAAGATCAAATAATTTTTGTGTATTCAATGTAGTTGTCTGTATTAATAAAAAAAGGCCATGATGTAATGCACAGCCTTTTTAATTGTTAAAATAATAATTTTATAACTGTTATCTATTCAGAAGGAGAATAACCTAAATCTGTTCTTATCCAACCTGTATATTCTTCAAATTTTGACGTAGCTTGCATAAGCTTCTGAAAAACCGGTTTTGCGTCTTCTCCTAAAAGCTCATCATTGGCCTTACCTTTTGTTGCAGAGTCAATGGCATCTTTGGCAGAAACAGCAACCATATAATAATCTCCATCTGTACCAAAACCAGCATGATATATTCTGAAATGTTCTTTAGAACCCTTACTTGCAAACATGTCTTTAACCCCTTTTATAGCCTCCCTAATTTTACCATGATTTTCTGGAGTGTGATATAAGAAATAAAACTTTCTGTAGTTTTGTCCTTCTTGAGTCATAGTCATGCCATCTGGCATATAGCTTAATTCATCATTCAATACAAGAATATAGTCTCCATGTCTATCATAACACTTATTAAAACGTTGGAAAATATTACCAAAGTCGTCACCCATTTTTTCAGCCATATCTGCAAAAGGATTTGCATCAAGTTCTGCAAAATTTTCAATTGGGCTTACATACATGTACCTGTTATCATTTAAAGAAACTGTAATCCATTTGGTTTGAGGATTATGTTCTTTACAGGCATCAGTAAATTCTTTAGCAATCTTATTATATTCGCCCACATGAGAAGGATTTACATAATCTACATGTACTTGATACATTTTTTGTGCATTAATAAAGTTAATTGACAAGAATAAAACTAATCCTGCCATTAAAGTTGTTTTTAATAGTTGCATAATTGTTATTTATTAGTTGCTAATAATATTATTCTTCAGTTGATTCTGCTTCTTCACTGGCTTTAGCGGCTTCCATTGCAGCAAATTCTGCATTCATGCCAGTGCCATCATAGTAAACGTGTTCTTCCACTATTTTACCATCAACAAATTGCACAGCTAAATGAACAGGAATTACTAATTCTTTACCGTTTGCTGCAAATGTTCCTTTGTGAGCAGCCCAATAATAAACCCAGGTTTCATCTTCTTTGTCAAGTACCATTTCAATAAATTCTCGATCATGGTTGAACCCATAAGAAGACATGGCACTAGCCATAGATTGTAAACCATCGGCTCTTTCTTCAAGACTCATAGGTTTGATAGAATTAACAAATATTTTTGCTGTATCAACAAAATGGCTTTTCCATGCGTCCCAATCGCCAGACTCATAGGCCTTAATACCTGATTTTAAAGTTTCAATTTCAGGGGAATCGGCAAAATAGCGTTGTGGTTTTTGTTCTTGGCAAGCGATAAATAGGACTAAAGTAAGTCCGAGTAAAAATAGTTTTTTCATTTTTTTAGTGTTTATTGATTTAGTATTAAGTTATTTTAATTTAAAGTTTTACCTAATTGTTGCATTAGGTTTAATTGGTCATAGAATACATTTTCCTCATCCAATTTTCCGTCTCCATTAAAATGAAGTCTTGATAGGCCTGAAATCTTAACTTTTTTGCCTGTTGGAGGTGACCCGGCAAACTCTCCAGTATTAGTTCCAGTCATTTCCCAATGAACAAAGATAGTATTGTTAAATATAGGTGAACGATGCGGATTGGTTATTTTAAAATCTGGAAATCCAGTAAAGAAGACACTCATACTTTCAACTAATTCCTGTGGATTTGATGCCACTTTTACATCGTTCATATATCTCACATAATTATCTGCTAAACCGTCTTTTAGGACTTCTGTATTTTGTTTATTCAGAAATTCATTGACAAATGTATCTACCTTTGCGATTATGGCCTTATCTTCAACAGGCATATTATTGGCTTTTTCAATTTCGCTTAATGCTTGAGTAATTGGAGCAGAGTCCCAATAGTTATACAATTGTACTACTTTGCCATCGACATATTCGGATGTGATATGAACTGGGATATCTATCTCTTTGTCATTGGCTTTTAGTTTTCCTCTCCATGTCGCCCAATAATTCACCCAAGTTTCATCATCGCTATCCAATACCATTTCCATAAAGGATCCTTGGTCTATAAATCCATAGGATGAAAAGTTTGATAGTAAATTGAGTTGCCCTTTTTTAAAATCGTCAATATTAACTGACTTATTGGAATTGACGAAAAATTTTGCAGTATCAGCAAAATGTGCACTCCAAGCATCCCAGTCACCATTTTTGTATTGTTCTAGACTGGTTTTAAACGAAGTGATTTCAGGAGATTCGGTAAAATAGCGTTGTTCATTTTGGCATGATGTAAATAAAATGACAGCAAGACCAAGTAATAATAGTTTTTTCATGAGTAGTTGTTTAGTTAATTAAAGATTAACCATAAAATAAGTTAATAATAAAATAAGTTTATGAAGAAAAGGGTCAAATAATTTAGATTTCTAATTTACAATTTACTAAAAATAAATGAGATACAGAAATATCTTACGTATATTAGAATAAAAAGATTAAAATTTTATGAGCTAAAGAAACTGAACACGCTTCCTCCATAATTTTTGGAGTATTTAAAATTGGGAAACTCTGAAAGGTTTGTATGTTTAGAATGTTCAACAATTAGAATACCGCCATCCTTTATTAAGTTATTTAGAAATACTAAATATGGAATTCTAGAAAACTGTTCTAAAGTGAAAGCATAAGGAGGATCTGCAAAGATTATTGTGGCTTTAAGTTGTGTATGTTCTAAAAACTTAAAAACATCACTTTTAATGGTTTGTATTGTCATTTCAAACTCACTTGAGGTTTTATTAATGAATTTAATACATCCCAAATCCTGATCTACCGAAACAATGTTTTCTGTTCCTCTTGAGGCAAATTCATAACTTATACTGCCTATTCCAGAAAATAAATCGATTACAGAAATTTCATTAAAATAATAGTGATTGTTTAAAATATTAAAAAGAGCTTCTTTAGCCATATCTGTGGTAGGTCTAACAGGTAGATTTTTTGGTGCATTTATACGTCTGCCTTTATATTTACCCGAAATAATTCTCAAAACTTAAAAACTATTTAATAAAACGAAGTTGGAATGATCCTGACTTAAATCTTCTGAAATTGATAAATTATTATGATGTGAATTTCCTAAATCAACAAACCTAATATACTTGTAAGCAATTTTAAAAAGTGCGTGTTCTTTGTCAATATCGCCTAATAGTAAGACCTCTAAAGTTTCAGGATTTAGCTTTAATTGCTCTATTGTAAAGAGCGTATAGTAGATGAAATCTTCTTTGGTCAAGAAATCGAACATATTATAAAAAAGTAATTTGCCTTTTTGAACAACTATAATTTCAAAATGTACTTGAGATATATTGATGTACATTTTAGATTTAGCAGAGTTTTTTTCGATTTTTAAAATATGATCTATAAGAATTGTTGAAAAATGTTTGTAAGAGAATGTTCCATACTTTTCATAAATAAAATTATTAATATTCACATAAGGCACATAAACATTTACACTATCATTAGCTGCAATTTCATCAAAAGCTATAAAATCTGATTTAAGTATTTTGGAATTAAACTTCAAATAATCAGCTAATGAATCTTCATCAAATAAAGGTTTCGGAACTAAAGTAGAAAGCTCATTAACGTAAATAACATTAACTGTGTTGAAGGAGTTTTTTAAAATTTCCTCTTTAGCAAAAATATCTTTAACATGGTCTAGGAGTTCAAAAGGGGTGAGTTTTTTATTAAAACCAAAATGTTTTATATGTGTGATGGTTTTGGAGCTTTCTTCTAGAACACAAAAAGAAAGTCCATTCAAACTTACTTGAATGGACAATCTCAACTTTGTTAATATATCTAAATTATTATTCGTCTGAACCATAAACCTTTGGCCAGTTTCCGTTAGTTTTTACTTCATCCATAGATCCTACAATAAGAGCATCTCCGTTAACACCATCTACAGAAACGACTTCGTTTTCTTGAGCAATTAAATCTGGGTCTTGGTCTTGTAAGATGACCTCTTTTTTTACTTTGGCTTCAAATACAGGAATTTTTAATCCATTTTGTTCTAAAATCCCAGCTTTTAATTCAAACTTATCGTTTTCACTATGAGGTACGTTCATCATTGTTTTATATCGGTCAGAATTTTTAAACAAAGAATCTTTAACAGGCACAAAACCTAATGTATCAATGATTACTAAATCCTTAAACATGTCTATAGTAAAACGTCTTGTCATTTCTTCGTCTAGAACCGTAGTGTCTCTTCTTTGGGTGATTGTAAATTGTGCAGTATCAATAAACTTGACCAGTTCATCAAAGTTACCTGAAAACTTACCAGTAACTTGTCTATGAGCAAGTTGAGCGTCTCTAATATCTATTAATTTTTCAATAACTTCTGCATATCTCTTTTCTTTTACTTTATTGAATTGAATTGGTTCGTAAACAGACATATAAGTGCTATATCCTAGAAAAGCAATGAGTAACCAAAGCACTATATTTAGAACGGGTTTAAATTTAGATGGAATAAATTTGTCTACCAACCAGACTAAACCAATGGTTAGTAATATAACAGCTACTACAATTAAGATTATTGTCAACATAGGATATTTTTATTTTTATTTTTAATAAAAGGACTTTCACAAATCTACAATTTTTTTTTATTCGTAAAAACCAATGTACATAAAAATCATTTCTATCTTTGAAGATATATAAATTTATTAACCTTTTTAATGAATTCGTCCGAATTTTATTCTCTTTTAAATCAGCAGTTTCCATTTACACCAACTTTAAAGCAGGATATTGCGCTTCAACAGTTATCAGAATTCATTTTTAATTCTTCTAAAGACCAGGTTTTTCTATTAAAAGGATTTGCAGGTACAGGAAAAACTACCATTATCAGTTTAATAGTTACCAATCTATGGAAGGTTAAAAAAAGTGCAGTACTTATGGCTCCAACCGGAAGAGCGGCCAAAGTAATTTCTAACTATTCTAAAAAAGAGGCATTTACAATTCACAAAAAAATTTATTTCCCTAAAAAAGATAAAGGAGGAGGTGTAAAGTTTGTTTTGCAGCCCAATAAGCATAAAAACACGCTTTTTATTGTTGATGAAGCTTCTATGATTCCAGATATTCCAAGCGAATCTAAACTTTTAGAAAATGGTTCCTTGCTTGATGATTTAATACAATTTGTTTATTCCGGAAATCAATGTAAACTCTTATTAATTGGTGATACGGCACAATTACCACCTGTTAAATTGGATTTGAGCCCAGCACTAAATGAAAAAACCTTGAACTTAAACTATAATAAGGAAGTTACTACTATTGAGCTTGATGAGGTTGTTAGGCAAGAGCAAGATTCAGGTATTTTAATAAACGCTACTCAAGTAAGAGAATCTATTGATAATTCGTTTTTTGACAGTTTTAAGTTCAATTTAGAAGGTTTTAAGGATATAATTAGACTTGTTGATGGACATGAAATTATGGATGCTATAAATGATGCTTATAGCAATTTAGGTAATGAAGAAACTGCCATTATTGTAAGAAGTAACAAACGTGCAAACCTTTATAATCAACAGATAAGAAGCAGAATTTTGTTTAACGAAAATGAATTGACTGCTGGAGATTATTTAATGGTCGTGAAGAATAATTATTTTTGGGTAAAACCAACATCAGAGGCAGGCTTTATTGCTAATGGAGACATTTTAGAAGTACTTGAAATATTTAAAATTGAAGAACTGTATGGTTTTACTTTTGCCGAGGTTAAAGTCCGCATGGTAGATTATCCAAGAATGCGGCCTTTTGAAACCATGTTGTTGTTAAATACTATTTCGGCAGAGACACCTTCTTTATCCTATGAAGATTCAAATAAGCTATATCAAGAAGTTATGAAAGATTATGAAAATGAATCTAGTAAATACAGAAAATTTTTAAAGGTTAAGAACAATAAACATTTTAACGCATTACAAGTCAAGTTTTCTTATGCCATTACTTGTCACAAATCGCAAGGAGGTCAATGGAATACTGTATTTGTAGAACAGCCTTATTTACCAAACGGAATAGATAAAGAGTATTTACGTTGGTTGTACACTGCTGTAACAAGAGCTCAGGAAAAATTGTATCTTATTGGCTTTAAAGATGAATTTTTTGAAAATTAGGTTTTCTAAAAAGTTTAAACTTCATAAGACCTTAAATCTTTATTATTTATTATATTTTTGATGCTAACAAATTATTATTAATGAAGATAATTTCTATGATACCTGCACGTTATGCAGCATCCCGATTCCCAGGGAAATTAATGCAAGATCTTGGCGGTAAATCGGTAATTCTTCGTACGTATAATGCAACGGTGGCAACCAATTTATTTGATGATGTTTTTGTTGTAACTGATAGCGAAATTATTTTTAACGAAATTATAAGTAACGGTGGTAAAGCCATCATGAGTAAGAAAGAGCATGAATGCGGAAGTGATAGAATTGCCGAAGCTGTTGAAAATATGGATGTTGATATTGTAATTAATGTTCAGGGTGACGAACCTTTTACAGATAAGGAATCACTCACTAAACTAATTGAGGTATTTAAGTCTGATGATGAGAAACAAATTGATCTAGCATCTTTAATGGTTCATATTACCGACGAAAATGAGATTAATAATCCTAATACAGTAAAAGTGGTTGTTGATCAGTCAAATTTTGCGTTATACTTTTCTCGTAGCCTAATTCCTTATCCAAGAGATAAAAATACAGATGCCAAATATTATAAGCATAAAGGTGTCTATGCGTTTAGAAAAGAAGCACTTTTAGATTTTTATAGATTACCGATGACAATTCTTGAGGCTTCAGAAAAATTAGAACAATTAAGGTATTTGGAATATGGTAAACGCATAAAGATGGTAGAAACGAATGTGCAAGGCATTGAAATTGATACACCAGAAGATTTAGAACGTGCCAAAAAAGAATGGAAATAGACTATAGTCATATAAAAGTTATAGGTTTTGATGCAGATGACACGCTATGGGTTAACGAAACCTATTTTCGAGAAGCTGAAGAGGCTTTTGCACAATTACTTTCTGATTATGAAACACCAAATAAAATAGATCAAGAACTTTTTAAAATTGAAATTAAAAATCTCGATTTATATGGTTATGGTGTCAAGTCATTTATACTATCTATGGTCGAAGCTGCTTTAGATATTTCAAACAATGATGTTTCAATTCAAGTTTTAGATAAGATATTAAAAATTGGTAAAGACATGATTAATAAACCAGTTGTATTACTTGATGGCGTTGAAGAAGTTTTGAAAACTTTGTCACAGAAATACAGGTTAATTTTGGCTACTAAAGGTGATTTATTGGACCAGGAACGAAAATTGGAGAAATCTGGTCTTAATCAATATTTTCATCATATTGAGGTTTTAAGCGATAAAAAAGAAGAGAATTATTCAAAACTTTTAAATCATTTAGATATTAAACCTTCAGAATTTTTAATGATTGGAAATTCTTTAAAGTCAGACATTTTACCACTTGTTAATCTTAAAGCAAATGCTATTCATGTGCCTTTTCATACCACTTGGGTTCATGAACAGGTTAATGAAAAAGAAACCAATGGAAAAGATTATAGAACAATAAAAAGTTTAAGAGAGCTTTTAACAATATTGAATTAATTGAAGATATTAGATTTAAACACATGGAATAGAAAGCAACACTTTCAACATTTCAATAATTTGGAAGACCCTAGTTTTGCTATAACTGTTCCGTTAGACGTAACCAAAGCGTATAAATTTTCAAAAAAAAACAACATCTCTTTTTTTGGAAAATATTTACACGATTGCATGAAAGCTATTAATTCAGTGGATAATTTAAAATACAGGATTATTGATAACAAAGTTGTAGAATATGATGTTATTCATGCATCGCCGACAATCATGAGAGATGACAAAACGTTTGGATTTTCATTTATTGAATTTGATGAAAATTTGGAAGTTTTTTTAAATAATTTGCAAGCTGAAAAGTACAGAATTCAAAATTCTGAAGAGCTGTTTCCTGAACAAGAAGGGCTTAATTGTATTTATTGTTCTGCAATGCCATGGTTTCGGTTCACAGGACACAAAGAGCCGTTTTCAAAACACGGTATTTCAGTTCCAAAATTGTCTTTTAGTAAGGCAGAAAAACAAGATGAAAGATTAAAGATGAATGTTTCTATAAATGTTAACCATGCTCTGGTTGATGGTTATCATATAAGTTTGTTTGTCGAAAAATTTCAAGATTTTTTAAACCAGTAAAATTTAAAATGTGGTATTTTTACCTTTTGCAAAAAGAATAAATTGAATGAATTATAAAAACATCCCAATGGTACCAAGAGTTGTTTTTGGTAGAGGTAGTTTTAATCAATTAAACGAAATTATTTCTCCAAAACGACTTAATGTAAACGCACCTTTTATTTTTTTGGTTGATGATGTATTTAGAGGCGATTCTTGGTTAACGTCAAGAATACCTTTGGCTTACCAAGACAGACTTATTTATGTTTCTGCTAAAGAAGAACCTAAAACCTCTCAAGTTGACGAATTGGTTGAAGATATCATTCTTAAATCTAAAGAAAGGCCTTCTGGAATTATTGGAATTGGTGGTGGAACAATTTTAGATTTGGCCAAAGCTGTATCTATAATGCTTACAAATAATGGAAGTGCAAGCGATTATCAAGGTTGGGATCTTGTTAAAAATCCAGCGATTTATCATGTTGGTATTCCAACAATATCTGGAACAGGTGCAGAAGTTTCAAGAACAACTGTATTAACTGGACCAGATAAAAAATTGGGTATCAATTCAGATTTTACACCTTTTGATCAGGTTATCTTAGATTCAGAACTCACCAAAGATGTTCCCAAAGATCAATGGTTTTATACTGGAATGGATTGCTTTATTCATTGTGTAGAATCATTAAAAGGGACGTATTTGAATGCTTTTAGTCAAAGTTATGGTGAAAAAGCCTATGAACTGTGCAACCAATTATTTTTAGAAAATATTATTACCGACGAAGAAGCACAGGAAAAACTCATGATGGCTTCCTGGCACGGCGGTATGAGTATTGTTTATTCTCAAGTCGGTGTTGCGCATGCATTAAGTTATGGATTATCATATTTACTTGGTACAAAACATGGTATTGGTAACTGTATCGTTTTTGATCAATTAGAAGAATATTACCCAGAAGATGTTGCGCTTTTTAAAACGATGAAGCAAAAACATAATATTAAATTACCTCAAGGTATTTGTGCCAATTTATCTGATGAAGATTTCGATATTATGATCAATATTGCTTTAGAATTGGAACCGCTTTGGGAAAATGCTGTGGGTAAAAGTTGGAAAAAAACAATAACCCGAGAAAAGTTAAAGGAATTATACCAAAAAATGTAATATGCGCTGGCTGGCTAAATTCATATACTTTAAAATTTTAGGCTGGAAAGTTGTAGGTAATATAAATCTTTCAAAAAATTCGATTAAAAAAGCTGTAATAATTGCAGCACCACATACAAGTTGGCATGACTTTTACATAGGTGTTTTACTTCGAAAAGTTTTAAATATTAAAACAAATTTTATTGGCAAAAAAGAATTGTTTGTTGGCCCATTGGGTTGGTATCTGCGTGCTATTGGTGGTGCGCCAATTGACAGACATACTAAAGAAAATAAAGTTGATAAAATAGCTGGTTTATTTAATAATAACGATGAGTTTAGAATGACTTTAGCACCGGAAGGAACTAGAAAAAAGGTTGAAAAATGGAGAACAGGATTCTACTACATTGCTAAAAAAGCAAATGTTCCAATTATAATGATTACCCTTGATTTTAAGAATAAGCAAAATAAAATTTCTGAACCATTTTACCCTACCCAAGATAAAGATGCCGATTTTAAATTTATGTATAAATTTTATAAAGGTGTAGTAGGTAAAATCCCAATGTATTCCTAGTTTATTTTTGTATTATTTTGTATCTTTAAAACAATCGATCAACTTTAAATTAGCCTTCTATTATTGTTTCTTCTAAATATGTTTTAGGAGAATTGAGCTATTCTGTTGGAGCACATAACGGACTACCAACATTGTTTACAAGATAAACCCATTAAATTCAATATAGGATGAACCCAACATTAATTTTTAGTATCATTTTAGTCATATTCATATTTAGTGGTATTCGCATTATTTTTGAATATAAAAGAGCTTTAAAATTTAGGTTTGGAAAATATGTTAATACTTTAAAACCTGGTTTTAGATGGATTATTCCAATTATAGAAACTGTACAAGTGGTTGATATTCGTGTTATTACCATTAATATAGTATCACAAGAGGTTATGACCGAAGACAATGTGCCTTGTAGTATTGATGGCGTTGTTTTTTTTAAAATCAATGATCCTGAAAAAGCCGTATTGGAAGTAGAAGAATATCAATTTGCCATTACACAATTATCTCAAGCTGCTTTAAGGGATGTTTGTGGTAAGGTAGAATTGGACACAATTCTTTCTAAACGGGAAGAAATGGGAAAGAATATTAAAGGGATTGTGGAATTAGAAACTAAAGAATGGGGTATTAAAATTCTGGATGTTAAAATTAAAGACATTCAATTACCTGAAAATATGAAACGTATGATGGCAGGTCAAGCTGAAGCAGAGCGATCCAGAAGGGCAAGAATTATTCTGGCACTTGCCGAAGAACAAGCTGCAGGAAAACTTTTGGATGCAGGAAAACTTATAGACCAATCACCATCTGCAATAAAACTACGGCTTTATCAGACCTTGTCAAATATCGCGGCCGAAAAGAATTCAACAATTCTTTTCCCATTTCCTGAAGAGGTGTTGCCAAAAAAACCGAAAGATTAATAGTGATCCCAAGAATGTTCATCATCCATATTTTTTGGAGATAATCCTAAAATTTCGTTTTTAGTAGTTACACCAAGACCTAAAACGGTTCTGTTGGCATAATTAAAGTATGCTACCACTTGATTTACTTCTAATATTTCGCCATCGCTATACCCAAACGATTTAAGTTTGATAATATCTTCTTCAACTAATGCACTAGCCTTCAACGTTAGTTTGTTGGCATAATCAATTAAAGCCAATTCCTTTTCCTTTAGTATTTCAGACAAGGTATTATGTTCAATATGATACTTAATTAGATTTGCTTTTTTATCATCATTTAAAAAACGTTTCATTCCAGTAAAGTGGTGAACGTAGCAATATTGGCAGTCATTAATATAACTTGTAGAGGTTCCTAATAATTCCAGAAACCAATTAGGGAATGTATTATTGCTGTGATGTAATGTATTTTTGTAAAGTGCCATGTGCCCAGTTAGAGTATGTGGACGCAAACCATGAATGCTTAATACGTTATCAATTTGATTATTAGGACCTTTTATTCGGTTATAAATGGTTTTTAATTTTGCCTGTGGCATCTTCAAATGGAATGATTTTAATCCAGCTCATTATTGTCTGATTAGTATTTTGTTAAAAATAAGAATAAATTCAAACTAATATTATTGGAAATTTGCAATATGGCATACATTTTGAAATTATATAATTGTGAGTTAATGAAACATAAAGTAAACGTTTTGTCACTAAAAAGAAACATTGACTTACATGCTATTAATCAGTAAAAAAAGCTCTTGATATTCAAGAGCTTTTATTTGTTAAAACAACATTATGTTATTCGTATTTCAATGAATTAACAGGATCCGAATTTGCGGCGATATAAGCTTGTGAGCTTACAGTAATCAAAGCAATTATTAGCGCTAAAAATGTAGCAAGCAGATAAGGTAAAATAGGCATGTCTATTTGATATGAGAAATTGGACAGCCAATCTTTGGCCAATAAATATGTAATTGGCCACGCAAAAATATTAGCAATAAGCACCAATTTTATAAAATCTTTGGTGAGCATTGCCATTATACTAGATACAGTAGCGCCTAGCACTTTTCTTATCCCAATTTCTTTGGTACGTTGTTCAGCCGTATAGGACGAAAGCCCGTATAATCCCATTGCAGAAATGATAATGGCCAGAATAGTTAAGAAAAGAAACATAGTTCCAAAATTTTCTTGTTGTCTCAATAATGCTCCAAAATTCTGATCTAAAAATGAATATCTAAAAGGATGTGACGGTTCTAATTTGCCCCATTCTTTTTCAATAAAATCTATGGTAGCATTCATATCGTTTGGCGTAATTTTAAAAGATACCAAATGTGTGTAGTTGCTAATTCCTATAACCATTGGGCGAATAGGTTGATTAAAACCTTGTATATGAAAATCTTTGACAACACCAATTACGGTTCCGTAATTTGCTCCTTCGCTTGCATCATAGCTTTCAGCTATTCTCTTGCCAATAGGGTTTTCTATATTCAATTCTTTTACAGCGGATTCATTTAGGATATAATAATTCAAAGAATCTGAATCTTTTTTTTGATCAAATACTCTTCCTTCTAAAAGTTGGATACCTAATGTTTTAAAAAAGTCATAATCAACATGAATTTCCCGAATTAGAAATTGTTCATCACTACCTTCAAGTATATAAGATTCAACATCTGATCCTCCTCCGGGATAGTGGTCTGCACGAGAAATACTTTGGATGTTTTTATTCTTATAAAAAATATCCTTGTAATTTCTAAAATTTTCAAGCATAGTGCTAGTCTGAATAGGGACTATCATAACTTGATCACCTTTAAACCCAATATCTTTATTTTGAAGATAAGACAACTGTTTGAAGATAATAATCATACCAATTATTAGAATAGTTGAAGCAGTAAATTGAATTACTACAAGCCCTTTTCTTAACAGAGCTCCACTCTTAGTCTTTGTAAAATCTCCTTTTAATACTGCTATTGGTCTAAAATTAGAAAGGTAAAAAGCAGGATAACTACCCGCAAAGATACCATACAATAAAGTAACAATTAAAGCTAACAAAATAGTCTTGTTAATATTGCTATCAAAAAGAGTTAGCTCTGATTGCATAATGTTATTAAAACCTGGCAGAAATAACTCCACTAATATGAAGGCTAAAAACAAGGCTATAAGGCTTTGTATTATTGATTCTGTTAAAAATTGAAATATCAACATTTTACGAGATGCTCCAGAAACTTTACGTACCCCAACTTCTTTTGCTCTATTCCCAGAACGAGCAGTTGACAAATTCATAAAATTAATACCAGCTATAAGTATCACTAATAGAGCTATTCCTATAAAGACATATATGTAAGTTATATTTCCGTTTTCTCGAATTTCCTGGTCTAGATGTGAATGCAAGTGTATGTCTTTTAGAGGCTGCAGTTGTAATTCAAAGGCATTATTTTCATTCTCAATAAAGTCACTCCATGTAGTCTGTAAAATCCTTTCAATTTCAGGTTCAATTTTTTTTAGGATATTTATATCCATTTCTTTTTTAAAAGTAGTGACATTTACACCTTCATTTAATTTAAGATAAGTATACCAGTTATATCCAACCCAATTGTTTCGAACTTCATTATCAGATAGAAACATTTCAAATTTAAAATGTGCAGGACCTTTAGACTCTTTAACTATCCCTTTTACAATATAGTCCTCTCTTTCATCGAGATTTACAATTTGTCCCATGGCATTGTTATCGCCAAAAAATTTATTAGCAGTTTCTTGAGTTAGAACAATGGCATTATTCTCTTTTAAAGCTGTAATAGGATCTCCATGTACAAATTCATAATCAAATATTTTGAAGAAAGTACTGTCAACACTTGCAAAATTCTGAATATAAAGTTTAGTTTGTTCATGACGCATTAAAACTTCTTGTCTACCCACATTAACTCTCGTCGCAGTTTCTACATTAGGAAACTCTGTTCTTAATGTTTGAGCCATTGGATGTGCAGAAATAGGTGCATTTATTTTTTGCCCCATCAAAGCAGCATTTAAACCTGTTCTGTATATACGATCATATTCAGCCCAATGTTTGTCATAGCTAGTTTCATATTGTACAAATAGATACACTAATATTGAAACTGTTAAACCCAAGGCAAGACCTAGAATATTGATTACAGCATATATTCTGTTCTTATTAAGACTTCTGAAGGCAACTTTTAAATAATTTTTAAACATAACTAACTAAATTATTTAATGTTGTTATTCGTACTTTAGAGCGTTTATAGGATCTGAATTTGCTGCTAAATAGGCCTGAGAACTTACAGTTATTAATGCAATGATTAAGGCTAATACAGTTGCAAAAACATAAGGTAAAACGGGCATATCAATTTGATATGAAAAATTAGATAGCCAGTCTTTTGCCAGTAGATAAGTAATTGGCCAAGCAAAAAGATTTGCAATTAAAACAAGTTTCATAAAATCTGTGGTTAGCATTTTCATGATTTGAGAAACAGAAGCTCCAAGCACCTTTCTTATTCCTATTTCTTTTGTACGCTGTTCAGCAGTATATGATGATAAACCATATAGTCCCATTGCAGAAATAATAATAGCAAGGATGGTTAAGAATAAAAACATCGTTGCAAAATTTTCTTGTTGTCTTAACAATGCACCAAATTTTTGATCCAAAAATGTATATCTAAACGGATGTGATGGTTCTAATTTATTCCATTCTGATTCAATGTAATCAATAGTTGCATTCATATTATTTGGGGCAATTTTGAATGCTGCGAACCATACATTATTGCTATTAGATAAAAGCATAGGTCTAATTTCTTGGTTAAAACCTTCAATATGAAAATCTTTAACAATACCTATAACTTTACCATATATAATATTTTCAGGGTTCGGTCCAAAAGATGTTCCTAAACGTTTTCCAATTGGATTTTCAATATTCAAATTCTTAACAGCCGTTTCATTTAAAATATATGACGGAATAGAATCATTATCCATTTCTCTATTAAACTTTCGTCCTTCAGCCATTTGAATATCAAGGGTTTCGAAAAAATCATAATCTACATCCATATTCCAAAAAGGCAAATATTCAGAACTTCCTTCAAACTTAAACATGTTTTGATTTGGATTATCTCCAGGATAAAATGCTGCTCTAGTAACATTTAAAACGTTACTGTTTTTAAGAAAAATATCTTTATAGTTTCTAAAATTAGCAGTCATTTGATCTGTTTGCACTGGAACTACTATAACTTGATCACCTTTAAATCCAATGTCCTTATTATGTAGAAAAGAAATTTGTTGAAAAATAATTATCATACCAATAATTAATACAGTTGATGCTGTAAATTGTGTAACCACGAGAGCTTTTCGTAACATGCCTCCACCTTTTGTTTTTGTAAAATCACCTTTAAGGACAGCAATTGGTTTAAAGGCAGATAAAAAGAATGCTGGATAACTACCAGAAAATAATCCGTAAATAAAAGTTATAAGAAGTGAAAAAATAATAGTTTGACCTAAATTCTCGTTAAACAGACTAATATTTGTTTCTAAAATATTGTTAAAACCTGGTAAGAATAACTCAACAAGTATAAAAGCTAAAAATAAGGCTATAAAACTTTGAATGATAGACTCTGTTAAGAATTGAAAAATCAGCATTTTTCTAGAAGCTCCTGTTACTTTTCTAACACCTACTTCTTTCGCTCTTTTACCAGAACGAGCAGTTGATAAATTCATAAAATTAATTCCTGCAATTAATATCACTAACAATGCAATACCAATAAAAACATAGATGTACATGATATTTCCATTTGGTCTTATTTCATAATCACCATTTGAGTTTAAATGAATGTCTTGTAATGGCATTACATGATATTCAAAGGCGTTACCTAACGCCATAAATTCTTCTAAAGGCATTTGTGCAAAACGCTCTACTTGTGGCGCTATTTTTTTCATAAAATTTCGATCCATTTCTTCCTTGAAAGTAATAATATTTGCACCTTCTTTTAATTTGAAATATGTATGATGATTATTGCTCATCCAAATTTTATTATTACCATTCTGAGAAAGAAACATATCAAACTCAAAATGTGAATTACCTATTGGCTTTTCAACGATTCCTTTAACGATATAATCATTTCTATTATCATAATTTACAATGCCGCCCATAGCATTTTTATCGCCAAATAGTTTACGAGCAGCTTCTTGGCTTAATACGATAGCATTATCCTCCTTTAATGCGGTTTCAGGATCACCATGAACAAATTTGTAATCAAAGACTTTAAAAAATACACTGTCTGCACGAGCTGCATTTTGAATATATACTTTTGTTTGCTCATGTCGCATCAATATTTCTTGTCTTATACTTTGGAATCTGGTGGCCGTTTCAATATCTGTAAATTCAGTTCTTAATGCACCAGCCATAGGTTCTGGAGAAATGGGACCTGATAAAGTTTGTCCCATCATATTTGCATTGATACCAACTCTATAAATTCGATCAGAATCGCTCCAGTGCTTATCATAACTTGTCTCATCTTTTATAAATAGAAATACAAGTATGGTTACGGTAAGACCTAATGCTAAACCTAATATGTTGATGATTGCATAGGCTCTATTTTTATTTAAGCTTCTTAAAGCTACTTTTAAATAATTTTTAAACATGATTTTAAAGTTTAAATTATACAGCAGCTTGAGCTAATTTACTTTTCTTTTCAGACACTATTTGTCCATCCAATAAATTGATAGTGCGCTGTGAATAGCTTGCATCATGAGAAGAGTGCGTAACCATCACAATGGTCGTTCCTTCTTCATTTAACTCACAAAGTAACTCCATGACTTCATTACCATTAGAGCTGTCAAGATTACCTGTAGGTTCATCTGCCAAAATTAGTGGCGGTCTTGTAATTAAAGCTCTAGCAACAGCAACACGTTGTTGTTGACCTCCAGATAATTGTTGTGGAAAATGTGAGGCTCTGTGTGAGATTCCAATTTTATCAATGAGCTCATTGACACGTTTCTTTCGCTCGGAGGCGCTTACATTATTATAAATTAGTGGTAATTCAATATTTTCAAAGACGGTGAGTTCATCTATAAGGTTGAAATTTTGAAATATAAAACCGATATTCTTTTTTCTTACTTCCGAACGTCCTTTTTCATTTAATTTACTTACTTCATTTCCAAGAAATTCATAGCTGCCACTTTCAGGTTTATCCAACATTCCTAAAATGTTTAATAGCGTAGATTTCCCACAGCCAGATGGTCCCATTACTGAAACAAATTCTCCTTCTTTTATTTCAAATGACACTTCATTCAAAGCGGTTGATTCTATTTCATCCGTTCTGTAGACCTTTGTTAATTTGTTTAATTTAATCATGATTTTTTAGTTTTAATTTATTTTGATTGATTCGTAATTTTTAAAGTCTTCGTATGATGAGGAAATAAATTCTTCACCTTCATTTAAGCCTTCTAATACTTGATAATAGCTCGGGTTTTGACTTCCTAATTTTATATAACGTTTGGTTGCTTCGCCTTCATTATTAATCACAAAAACATATTGACCACCAGAGGATTGGAAATAATTTCCTCTTGGAATCAATAATGAGCGCTGAGCTTTTGATAGTTCTAATCTAACTTGCAATGATTGTCCTATAGTTATTGCTTTTGGCGGATCGTTTACAAATACTAGTTCTATTTCAAACCGTCTATTTATAACTTCTGGTAATACTTTTTTCACTTTTAAATCAATTAGCTCTCCATCAAACGAAAATTGTGCTAATTGTCCTGGTTTTACCATGCTTAAATAGTATTCATCTACTTGGCCTATAATTTTAAAACCAGATTGGACATCTATTTTTGCGACGGTTTGATTACTTCTGTAAGATTCTCCTATCACTGGACTAAAAGATGACAACATGCCTGTAACAGGAGCTCTAACTAGCATTTTTTCTAAATTTTCATGAATCAAATTCAGATTTCGTTGCATTAAAGCAATGGAGTTATCTATTTGTCGAATTTGAATTTCATTATCAGCGCGGCTTTTTTTAACGTTAGTGTTCATGAAGTCACGCTTGTTTTGAAGATATTTGTAAGCTTCGCGCCTATCTATATAATCGTTTTTAGCTATAACATCTTTGGTGTAAAGAACAGAATCTACTTTATAATCGCGTTCAATATCTGCTAAACTGTTTTCACTGTCTATTAACGACTCTGTTAAATCTCTTTGGTCTTTTTCTAACGACAGCTTTAGATTTCTCAAATTATTTATTTGCTCTACAATAGCTGTTTCCTGATTCATATAGCTTAACTCTACAGCTGGATTACTTAATTTTACTAGTGGTGTGTTCTTTTCAACCATAACACCATCTTCAATAAATACTTCATCAACAGTCCCACCTTCAAGTGTATTTACTAATACTAGATTAATAGATTCTACTGTTCCGTCTATTAAAATAACATCTTGAAAATCTCCTTCTATAACCTTCTTTACCGATATTTTTGAGGCGTTAACCTTATATGTTTTTTTATTCATGGCGTAAAAGCCAAAAAAAGCTAAAACAAAAAAGACTACAAACCCTATTAGATAAAGCGTTTTTGTTTTGCTCCAATTTTTCTTTTCTATCTTTTTGTCCATTCCCATTTGTCTCATGACTAAATTATTTTACAATTATATTTTATAGTAAACTCATTCCAACATAGTCTATAATAAATATGATTAATTCAATAAGTATAGATAACATGACTTTTTAAATTATAAATTTTAAATAAAGAATTTTGATGAATGCTAAAATTGATATTTTGCATTGTGCTTGTATAAGCGCTATCGATGTAAGTAATTTCATAAGGTTCGATTTTTTTGATTGATGATTGCTCTTATATTACCAATCCTTATGCCAAAACATTATAACACTTTAACTAACTGATAAACAATTATTTAAATTTATAACTAAATAATAATAGTGTTCATTTTCGAACATAATATTGTTCGTTATCGAACATTTCGTACTTTAGCAATTAGGAATCAATTCAATTAAAATGTCTAAAATAAATGCTACTATTTTAATAATAGATGATGATGAAGATGTATTATTATCGGCTAAATTATTACTGAAAAAGCATTATTTAAATGTGATAACTCAAAATAATCCGAGAGAAATAAATCAAATAATCTCTAAACAGAAAATCGATATTATTGTTTTAGATATGAACTATCGTATTGGATATAATGATGGTAAAGAAGGAATGTATTGGTTGAATCATATATTAAATATTGATTCTAGAATGATTGTAATTTTAATGACTGCGTATGGTGAAGTTAGGTTAGCAGTAAATGCCATAAAGAATGGGGCATTTGACTTTATTCTTAAACCATGGTCTAACGAAAAATTTTTATCAACAATCAGAGCAGGATTGGAGCTTAAAAGAACCAATGAAAAAATAGACATTTTAAAGCAAACCAATGAAACATTATTAATTGAGAATGATAAAAAGTTTGGACCTTTAATAGGCAAGTCAAAAGCAATGAATGTAGTGATGGATGTTGTTGAGAGAGTAAGTGTAACAGATGCCAATGTTTTAATTCTTGGAGAAAATGGAACTGGAAAACAGCATTTGGCCAGAGAGATTCACAAAAGATCAAAACAATCAAAGGGACCTTTTATTCATGTTGATTTGGGCTCGTTAAGTGAAAATCTTTTTGAAAGTGAATTATTTGGTCATAAAAAAGGTTCTTTTACTGATGCCTATGAAGACAAACCAGGTAGATTTGAAATTGCGGAAAATGGAACAATATTTTTAGATGAGATTGGTAACCTTCCAATAAATCTTCAATCAAAGCTTTTAGCTGTTCTGCAAGAACGAAAAACCACGAGAATAGGTGAAAGCATAGAAAGACCATTTAATGCAAGAATTCTTTTTGCTACAAATGCACCATTAAAGCAATGGGTTGCAGAAGGTATATTTAGGCAAGACTTACTCTTTAGAATTAATACTGTTGAGATAGAGATTCCACCTTTAAGAGATCGTCCAGAAGATATTTTAGATTTTATCAATCATTTTTTAAATGTTTATAAAACTAAATACAATAAACCCAATTTGAAGATTTCTAAAGAAGCTATTCAGGCACTAAAATCTCATAATTGGCCTGGGAACGTTAGAGAGATACAACATACCATAGAACGTAGTGTAATAATGTCTGATAGCGGACAAATTATGCCGTCAGATTTTAATCTAACCATTATACCAAAATCAGCAAAGGGTAGGAGTTTAGAATTTGATAACTTTAATATTCAGGAAGTAGAAAAATTGTTAGTTGAAAAAGCGATAGAAAAGCATGACGGAAACATTTCAAAGGCTGCTAAAGAGTTAGGATTAACAAGAGCAGCATTATACAGAAGAATGGAAAAATACGATCTGTAAATTTTAAGGTTTGATAAAAAAGTTTACCATACAAGTTGTCTCCCGCATTTTAATCATTGTAATTTTTTGTTTACTTCTTTCTTATGTACTACAAAAGGAGTATTGGTTTAGTACATCTGGAATCGGGATCCTAATTATTTTGCAAGTTATTTTTTTAATCAAGTATGTTAATAACACAAACTATTCTTTGGTTAAATTTTTAGATGCATTAAAGAATGAGGACTATTCTGTGTATTTTTCACCAACAAAAAAGGGAGATTCTTTTTCAAAAGTATATGATGATTTTAATTTAATAATTAAGATTTTTAAGCGAAACAAGATTGAAAAAGAGGCACAATACAAATACTTCAAATACATTATTGAGCACGTCAATCTAGGTATTATTTCTATTCTAAAATCCGATTTGTTTAGCGCACATTCTGAAAACGAAATATTATTTTTAAACAAAGCTGCATGTAAAATTCTTCATCAACCTGAACATAAATACTGGCATCGCTTATCTAATCAAGTTCCATGGCTGGTAAAAGAAATAAAAAGAATAGCTGATGGAGGCAGGACGTTAGTTGATTATGACGTTGATTTAGAAAGAAAACAACTTTCGTTGGAAGTAATAAATATACAATTACTAAATGAAGACTATCTCATTATAACATTTCAGGATATTAGATCCGAAATTGAACAAAAAGAAATTGAAGCATGGCATAATGTAATTAGAATTTTAGCGCATGAAATGCTAAATTCTTTCACGCCAGTTGCATCTTTAGCATCCACTATTAAATCGCTAACCGAAAATGAAAAAGGAGAGCCTCTTAAAGATGCAAAAATAGATAAGGATGATATTAATGATATCAATGCGGCAGCAACTACCATAAAAAAAAGATCTGATGGTTTATTAACGTTTGTAAAGGATTACAGAACGATTTCTAATGTTCCAGTACCCCAATTAAAAAAGTTGAATATTAAAAAGCTGTTGTTGAATGTAAAGTTACTTATGCAACATTTGGCTGATGATAATAAGATTAATTTAACAGTTGATAATATACCTGCAAATGCTATGATAGTCGCAGACAGTAATTTGATAGAACAAGTTTTAATAAATTTAATAAACAATAGCATTCATGCATTAAATGGTAGAGAAAATCCAACCATTAAACTCCATTGTATAATTGAACCAGACAAGACCTCCATTATTGTTACTGATAATGGAAAAGGTATTGAAGAAGAAATTATGAATCAGATATTTATTCCATTTTACACAACAAAAAAGAATGGTTCAGGCATAGGTTTGAGTCTTTCAAAAAATATTCTAAAAAAGCATGGAGGCAACTTGCTAGTAAGTTCAGAGGTTGGAAAGTACACTTCTTTTTCGCTCGTTTTTAAAAATACTATTTAGCTTAATTAGGTATAATAACTTATAAGGTTTCACTATTATTTCAGTATCTTTAAAAAATGATAAAAGACATAAAACTGGCTGTCTTAATAGATGGCGACAATATACCATCAAAGTACATTAAGGAAATGATGGAAGAGATTACCAAGTATGGTACACCAACCATAAAGCGTATTTACGGAGATTGGACAAAACCACATTTGTCTAAATGGAAAAATATTCTACTCGAAAATGCGATTACACCAATACAACAATATGGTTATACCACGGGAAAGAATGCGACAGATTCTGCCATGATTATAGACGCTATGGACATTTTATATTCTGGAAAAGTTAATGGTTTTTGTTTAGTGTCTTCAGATAGCGATTTTACAAAACTTGCTACAAGATTGCGAGAGGCTGGTTTACAGGTTTTCGGTATAGGCGAAAAGAAGACTCCAGATCCTTTTATTGTTGCTTGTGATAAATTTATTTATCTCGAAATTTTAAAGAAAGATACAGAAAAACCAGACGCTCAAGGAAAATCTAAAAAGGAAAACCTGTATAATATTACACCAAAAGTGATAAGACTTCTTAAAAATTCTGTTTCAGATGCAGCCGATGAAGATGGATGGGCTTTTCTTGGTGATGTTGGCTCCTTAATAATTAAAAAGCAACCGAACTTTGATTCTCGTAATTTTGGTTTTGAGAAATTAACACCATTATTCAAATCTTTAGATCAGTTTGAAATAGAACAACGAGACCAAAGCAATACTCGATTTAAACTTATTTACGTAAGAAATAAATAAAAAAATCAACTCAATTTTCTATTCTTATACAGAGCAATAAGTCCAAATAATGGACCAATAGTCAATATTGTGAACACATATTTGGGAGTCCAATGCCCGATAAGTAAATTGATTAATTGAATGCTGAATATGGTAATTGAAAATCCAATACAATTGACTATAGTTAATGCAGTTCCTTTTATTTCAGCTTCTGCATTTTGTGCAACCATGGTTGAAAACAATGGTGAATCGGCAATAACAACCAAACCCCAGAACATAAGAAAAACCACTATCACATGGGAAGAATTGATATAAAAAATAATTGGAGATATAACGCAACATATACCTGAAAGTAGCAACGCAGTAAAAGCAGTATTCTTAATGCCTTTAATTTGTGAAATATAGCCTCCAAAAACACATGAAACACCTCCTAAACCAATAATTAAAAACGAAAGAAAAGGAACATTAAATTGTGTTTCAGGATGAATTTTGGAATAAGAGGTCAGTATAACTGGAACGAAAGCCCAGAATGTATACAATTCCCACATATGCCCAAAATAACCAAAAGCTGCTGAGCGAAAGTTATTATTTTTAAATACTTTGAACAAAGCTGTGAAATCTAACTTTTGACTTCTCTTTCTGTAAGGTCCATTTGGAACTAACAAAACCAATAGCAAACCACCAAGAGATGCTATTGAAGAGGTAAATATCAGTACTGATTTCCAGGATAACTCTGTTGAGAATTCTTTTATCAGATGTGGGAAAGCTGTACCTATAACCAAGGCGCCAACCAAAAAGCTTAATGATTTTCCTAAACCTTTATCATAATAATCGGCTGCTATCTTCATGCCCACAGGATAAATTCCTGCTAAAAAGAAACCAACCATAAACCTTAAAAAAATTAATGATGTAAAACTGTTAGTTTCTATAATCGTTCCAAGATTAAATAGTGCACCACATAACGCACTGATAAGAAATACTTTTGAAGGAGAAAAGCGATCTGCAATAGTAAGAAGTGCAAAGATTAGTGTGCCAACAATAAATCCAAATTGAACTGCAGAAGTTAAATGGCCAAGAGCTGCACTGTTTAAATTAAAAGCCTCGATCAAATCACTCATGACGCCATTTCCTGCAAACCAGAGTGATGTACAACAAAATTGAGATATTACAATAATTGGTAAAATCAATTTTGTTTTGGCCATAAGCTTAATATTATATTACTTATTCGGAAGCTTCCTCCATAGTATGATATACGTTTTGCACGTCATCATCTTCTTCTATCTTTTCGAGAAGTTTTTCAACGTCAGCAGCTTGTTCTTCAGTTAATTTTTTTGTGACTTGCGGAATACGTTCAAATCCTGAAGATAATATGTCAATATTTCGCTCTTCTAAAGCTGATTGAATAGCTCCGAAACTTTCAAAAGGTGCATAAATTAGAATACCATCGTCATCAACAAAAACTTCTTCGGCTCCATAATCTATAAATTCAAGTTCAATTTCTTCAGGATCTAATCCTTCACTTGGAATTCTAAAATTACAAGTATGGTCAAACATAAAAACCACTGAACCTGATGTTCCTAAACTGCCATCACATTTATTAAAATAACTTCTAATATTAGCAACAGTTCGTGTATTATTATCTGTTGCAGTTTCAACCAATATAGCAATACCATGTGGAGCATAACCTTCAAACAAAACTTCTTTGTAATCGCCTTGATTTTTATCGTTTGCTCTTTTAATAGCACGTTCTATATTATCTTTTGGCATGTTTACAGACTTGGCATTCTGTATCACCGCTCTTAACCTTGCATTGCTATCAGGATCTGGGCCACCTTCTTTCACAGCCATGACTATATCTTTGCCAATACGAGTAAAGGCTTTGCTCATGGCAGCCCAACGTTTCATTTTTCGTGCTTTACGAAATTCAAAAGCTCTTCCCATAAATTTTGTTTAAAGGTTTGTCTTAATTTGAGTTGTCAAATTTAATAAAATGGATTTTTACATTAAAAGTTATTCTTCAACTTCAACAATGGCTTCAATTGCTTCTGCCAATTGAAAATCTTTTAAGGTAACACCATTAGCATCGTGAGTAGAAAGTGAAATAGAAAGAATATTATATACGTTAGACCAGTCTGGATGATGGTTCAAAGCTTCACACTCAAAAGCAATACGGCTCATGGCGCTAAAGCAATCTTTAAAATTTTCGAATTCAAATTCTGCATGTATCGCATTATCAAAATAATCCCAATCCGGAAAATGCAATAATCTTTTTTCTATGTCTTGTTCTGAAAGTTTTTCCATTTTTCTTATTTTTTAAGATTACTAAATGTAATCATTTTTTTAGGTTATAGAAAGTTCAGTAAGGATTTCCTGACTATCAATTTGCAGGTGTTTAGGTAGCTTATTGTTTTTTGGTAGAACAGCCAAGTATCTGTCATTATTAGTGGTAAAAACTTGCTTGAAAACAGGAATTGGATAATTTAATGTATGAATTATATCCTTAATAAATTCGTCGTGATGCACTAAATCTCTACTTCCTAAATGAAAAATACCACTTTTGTTTCTATTTATAATATAATGAATTTGTTGAGTAACTTTATTATCTGTTGTAACATTCATTATTAGATTAGGAAAGACTTCAATAGGTTCATTGGTTTTTAGAAACATTTTGAGTTCCTGTATCCTAGGAGATTGCGAACCAAAAACCATGGGCAGTCTAATGATGGCTACCTGTCTTTTTGGCAAACGCAAAAGCATGTTTTCAATTTTGATCTTAAAATGCCCATAAATACTGTTACTTAATGTTTTGTCTGTTTCATAACTAGGATATTGGCTATAGGCATCAAATACATTGGCTGATGACAAAAAAATAATTTTACTTCTACTGGTTTTTAAGTATTCTAAAATATGGGTATGTGCAATGACTTGCGCAGAAAAATCACCTCTTAATGCCGAAATTATGATGGTTGGCCTAACAGCTTTAAGAATTCCAACCACGTCGTCCTCTTCAACTTGATATTGAAAGAAGTGTTTGTTTTTTTCAAATTCTCGTTTAGGTGTTTGGTAAGTACCAAATGTTTTAAAATAGGAGCAGAGTTCTTTGTAGATGGCATTGCCTATAAAACCGCTTGCGCCTAAAATTAAGATACGATGTTTGCTTTCTTTCTCCTTCATTAATATCACTTAAGTTAAGAAGCATTTTTAACCTTTATAAAAGGGTAGTTTCACAACAGTTGCAGGAACCGCATTTTTACGTATTTGGATTTGGATTTTACTGCCAATTTCCGAAAATATAGTTGGCACATACCCTAAACCAATACCCTTGGCAAGTGATGGTGACATCGTTCCGGAAGTTACTTCACCAATTTTTATACCATGGCCATCTACAATGTCATAACCATGACGAGGAATACCACGTTCGTCGAGTTCAAAAGCTATAAGTTTGCGTTCTGGACCACGACGTTTTTCGTCTTCTAAAGCAAGGGAATTTGTAAATTCTTTTGTGAATTTGGTAATCCAACCTAAACCAGCTTCAATAGGAGACGTTGTATCATCAATATCGTTTCCGTAGAGACAATACCCCATTTCTAGACGAAGTGTATCTCGCGCAGCCAGACCAATTGGTTTAATGCCATAATCTTTACCTGCTTCGAGTACCTTATCCCAAACTTGTTTTACTTCACTGTTCTTGCAATAGATTTCAAATCCACCACTACCAGTGTAACCAGTTGCAGAAATAATAACGTAATCAATACCTGCAAAATCACCAACTATAAAATTGTAGAACTTTATTTCAGATAAATCGTGACTGGTAAGACTTTGCATAGCTTCGATAGCCTTTGGACCTTGAATGGCAAGTAAGGAATAATCGTTACTTAAATCTCGCATAATTGCACCAACATCATTTTTAGAATGAATCCAGTTCCAATCTTTTTCAATATTACTAGCATTTACAACTAGGAGATAGGTTTTCTCTTTAACTCTGTAAATAATTAAATCATCAACAATTCCTCCATCATCATTTGGTAAACAACTATATTGTGCTTTGCCTATGGTCAATTTTGAAGCATCATTGCTTGACACCTTCTGGATGAGTTCTAAAGCATGTTCACCTTCTATTAAAAATTCGCCCATGTGTGAAACATCAAAAACACCAACTGCATGTCTTACGGTTTCATGCTCTATATTTACACCTTCATATTGCACAGGCATATTATATCCTGCAAAAGGCACCATTTTTGCACCTAAAGCTATATGAGTTTCTGATAAGGCAGTGTCTTTCATTCTTTATTTTTATGATAAATAATGAGGCAAAAGTATTGAAAATTATTCGTATTAAATGGTTAAGTTTTAGATTAAAACTTTGTTAAATTCGTATAATTATTTCTTACCATTAAATATTAGGTTTAATTTTACGTATACTTATATTCTTTCTATGAAAACTACACTATTAACTATTTTTTCTATTTTATTTTCATTATTAATTTTTGCTCAAGATGGAATTCCTGATGATTATTTAAGCTCAGAATTTCATAAAGGGAGAAGAGAAGCTTTACGCCAAAGTATGCCAGAGAATAGCGTTGCAGTTTTTTTTGCAAATGCTATAAGAAATAGAGCAAACGATGTAGATTATGTGTATCATCAGGATCCAGATTTTTATTATTTAACAGGATATAAAGAACCCAATTCTGTTTTGGTTATTTTTTCTGAAGACCAAACAAATGAAATGGGAGAAACGTATAATGAATTAATATATGTTCAAAAGCGAGATGCAGTGAGAGAACAATGGGATGGTATTCGTTTAGGTGTAGAAGGTGTCAAAGAAAAGCTTGGTTTCGATATGGCCTTTAACGGAATAGAATTTTTAGATTCTGGTATAGATTATACAAAATTTGACGCAGTTCTTTTTGATGAGTTTAAGAACGATTATCGTGATTCTGAAAAAAACGACGCTGATTTATTTGATTTGATTGAAGCTTTTAAAAGTCAGATACAACAAACTGAAACCGTTATTTCAAATTCCAATTCAAATCCAGATATTAATAATGAGGCAAATCTTAAAGAACGAAAAGTAATAACAGATACTAATACGCTTACTACACTCATGGCTGCTTTACGTCAAATTAAGACGGCAGAAGAAATGAAATTGCTTATAAAAGCAATTAGAATTTCTGCAATGGGCCAGCGCGAGATTATGAAAGCCATGCATGTTGGTATGTCTGAAGCCGAAATACAAGGTATTCATGAATACATTTATAAAAAGTACGGCAGTGAGTATGAAGGCTATCCTAGTATTGTAGGTGCTGGCAATAATGGTTGTGTACTACACTATATAGAAAATACCAAAATGAAAGTTGATAATGATTTGGTGTTGATGGATCTTGGTGCAGAATATCATGGTTATACGGCTGATGTCACTAGAACCATTCCTGCAAACGGTAAATTTTCTCCAGAACAAAAAATCATTTACGATTTGGTATATGAAGCACAAGAAGCTGGTATTGCTGCCTCTGTAATAGGTAATAATTTACATTCTCCAGATGCAGCAGGTAGAAAAATTATAAATCAAGGACTCATTGATTTGGGTATTGCTAAAGACGAGGCTGATGCACATAAATATTTCCCTCATGGTACTTCGCATCACATTGGTTTGGATGTGCATGATGCAAATTTGAGAGGTGATTTTGAGGCTAATATGGTTATTACTGTTGAGCCTGGTATCTATATTCCTAAAGGTAGTGATTGTGATGAAAAATGGTGGGGAATAGCTGTAAGGATTGAAGACGATATTCTAATCACAGAGAAAGGTCCAGTTTTACTTTCTGGTGAAGCACCGCGTAAATCTGAAGAGATCGAAGAACTTATGAAAGAAACCAGCGTTCTGGATGGTTTTAAACTACCAGATTTGGATTAATGCAACTAAAAAAATTCTTTTCATTAATTGTTTTTCTTGTCGTTTTAGTTTCATACGGGCAGAAGAAATATTCTGTTGTCTTACCAGAGAATTTTAATAATGAAAAAAACTATCCTTTATTTATAGCATTGCATGGAGGTCATGGCAATATGAAAGACATGCAAACCTATTGGAAAAGTCCAAAATTGTATAAGGACTTTATTGTAGTTTATATGGAAGCTTCAACTCTGGATAGACCACCTAACCGATATGGCTGGAGAAATATTGAACTTGAACGTAAAAATATTAAAGGTTATTATGACAGCCTTATAAATGAGTATAATATTGATCTTAAAGAAGTTTATATTGGTGGATTTTCTTTAGGTGCAAGAACAAGTATAGATTTGGTGTTGAATAACATAATTCCTACAAAAGGGTTTATTCTGTTAAATATTGGAGGAGGTTTATCTGAAGCTTGTACAGAAGAAAATGTAAAAAGTGCCAAAGAGAGACATGTTAAAGGAGTTGTTATGGTAGGTGAAATAGATTATAAATATAAACAACAATCATTAGCTCTTATAGCATTATTAGAAGCTGTAGACTTTAATTTTAAGTTTATAGAAAATAAAAACACAGGGCATACAACGCCTTCAAATTTTGAATCTGTTTTAGATAATTGTTTGGAGTATATTAAATAATAATATTTAAATTACTAGGGTTCAATCTTTTTATTCCTAGTAAAGCTCACCATTGAAGCTTATTGGTTTAAAAAAGGTAGTATCTTTAGCTCTTTGACCATTGTGAATAATATCATAGATATCTTTGATTATCCGCCAAGATTCACCAAATATGAATGTCCTAAACAGACACAACAATATCTTCAAGTATTTCATCAGAAGGATATAACGAAATATTTATTATTGTCAGAGTTTCTACAAAAACTTCCTAACTCAAATAACCAATTTATTCGAATATCAAAATCGCACTTTTATTAGGCACTTTAATAGTATAATTATCATCAAAATCTGTAATACTTCATGCTGCAGTTCCCTTTAAGGTAGTTGTTGCACCTACTAATTTTGAATCAACTAGTGAAAGCAAAGAATCTTAAATCGTAACAGTACCAATTATTGAGATTTATTTTAACGATAACCAATAGATACTTGTGAGAAAAAAACAATCATATTGAGAAATGTTTGTCATAATTATTGTTTTATTTTTTATAAAATCTCCTTTGGTATGATTTTTCTTGTCCAAGTTTTTAAGCGCTTATAGTTGTTTACCTCTGAATCTGGGTTGTAATCTAGAGTTGTTTCCCAAGAATTTTCTGGTTTAAATTCTTCTTCCATACCTTTCAAAACACTACTTGAGACCTTATCAGAATTTAGAATAACAACACATTCTGTATTTAAATTCGCACTCCTTGGGTCAAGATTAAAAGTACCGATAACTGTTGTTTTATTATCAATAACCATTGACTTTGCGTGTAATCCAAATATTGGTTTATGATCTAATTCTAGTTGTAATTCGCCAGTCATTATTCTTTTTCTTTCAGCAGCATCTGGACGAAATTCGAATATTCTAACACCAGTTTTTAGTAGTTTTTCTCGATCCGTTTGATAACTGCTAAATGCTTCTACATTATCTGTAGATGCAAGACTGTTAGTAAGAATTCTAATTTTTACACCGCGATCAACTGCTTCTTTAAATAAATTCTGACTTAATTCTGTTGTTATTAAATATGGGGTCTGAATATCAATAGATGTTTTAGCTCCCTTTAGTAAATTAATTAATGCAGTTGTAGTAATTCCTCCACCACCTAATCCTTTTTCTTCATTATTTTTGCCTGGTTTATCAGAAATAAACTTAATATCTTCTAGCCAAACTAACTCTCCAGAATTTAAAATTGATTTAAATGCAATTGGTAAATCCTCAATTCTTTGCCTTACTTGTGGCCAAAAATTTTCTGGATTGCATGCATAAGCATGAAGGTTATCAAATCGATTATCAGGATAAACAATATCAGATTCTGTTTTAATTACACTTTCAACGGTTTTACTCAATGGACTATTCCAAAACTCATTAAATGATTTAGTTACATTTTTCGATTCTTTTCCTAGCATTAAAATATCTCTATCTCTAAAATTATACTCATGGTCATAGTCAAAATATTCATCAGCAATATTTCGACCACCTGTAATAACAACTTTCCCATCAACAATAAATGTTTTATTATGCATTCTTTGATTGGCAGATTTAAAATCAGTTGCAAATTTTTCGATCTTCTGAAATAGATTCTTACCTAAATTAACTCCTGGATTGTAAATTTTTACAGAAATATTTTCATGTGAATTAAACATTATTATATCTTCAACATCAGCATCAACCATAATATCATCAACAATAATCCTTACTTTAACGCCTCTATCTGCCGCTCTAATTAGATAATCACAAGCAATTAGTCCTACATTATCTGTTGAAAAAATAAAATATTGTATGTCTATAGTTTTCTCTGAATATTCAGTTAACCAGGCCCTTGCAACCATGGAGCCACTACCATCTTCAAGAACATATACCCCAGTTTTTTTCTCCATAAGTTGAGAGACACTATTAAGCTCTGATGATAGGGTTATGCTATCGTTTCTATGAATATTATTACAGAAATCCAATTCACTTTTTTTTTCCTTTTTTTCATGACATGATGAAAACAAGATTAATAAAATAATATAAAAATTAAAATATTTCATCATAATATCATTTAGTCTTTTTATTAGATAACGTGTTTCCAACTGCAGCTCCAATCGCAATTCCAACGGCAAGCCATAATCCAATATTATCTGTAATAACACCTACCACAGTTCCAATTACAATGCCTAAAGCGACTCCTTTTACTAATTTTTTATTTTTCATATAGAATATGGGTTTAGTTATTTGTTTAAGCACCTAATTTAACAAATACAAACGGAATAGAAAATCAGTAGTATTTTTGGAGTAAGAATTAACCCAAGTTAAATGTAATTTTTTTTGGTTTAGCTATTAGCAAGCAAAGCAATACACGACTTTGTACTGCGTTATTTTAATTTTTTTTAAGAAATTTGAAAATTTTATTCCAAGCATCATCACCTGCCTTTTGATTTCTACCGATAGTTAGATTATTACCAACAGATAGCATTTTTGGACCTTCAGTCAAGTCAAATCCATGACGAGCGTTTGGATAACTTATCACAGATACATTAGTTTTGTTTTGTAGCGATTGTACTAATGAATTACAAATATTAGGGAGTGCAATGTCATCAGCCTCACCAAGAATCATAAGCACAGGTAGTAAGGTTTTCCAAGGTTTATTCGAACTGCATCCTGGATAGACCGCAATTGCAGACTTAACATCCCTTGGCTCTATGTCTAATTTGTTTAGCCATGCTAGCACACCTTCACCTCCGTGTGACCAACCAATTACATGAATTCTGGTTAAATTACCATTTGGTATCGATTTGGCAAATGAGACGGCCTCGTATATGTATTCGCCAATTCGTTTTGGATGGATTTCCCAACCACATGTATTTGAAACACCTTCTGCAGTTAGATAGTCAACCAATAAGACCAAGAAACCAGCTTCTTGTAACCTTACAGCCATTCGTGAATAGTGCCTACGGAAAAGTCTATCAGCCTCATCACCAGGTCTTCCAGTATCAGTTTCTGGCCCATTCAATGAAACCCCACTACAGCCTGGAAAGACAATAACAACAGGGAAATTTCCTTTACCTTCTGGAATATAAATTTTGTGGTTTGCCCTAATTCTTTCATGAAGTACTTGTGCATAAATATTAAAACTGTTGATAAACAAAATGAAAACGATAAGGTTTGATGTGATTATCTTTAGTTTCATGATTAATGTGGTACAACTGTTTTGTGTATAATTCCGTTGCTTGTTTCAGCAACTAAATTAGCAAATACAAACTCAATAGAAAATCCTCGAGGATTTTCGTATGTATTCAGTAATCGAGCAATTTATTATACACAGTATTGTAGTTTTTATTCATCCTTTTTTACTTGAAATTTATAATCTCTATACATTTTGTGCTCAATAACTTGAGAAGGCATTTCAATATTGTTTTTGTCGAGTATTTCTTTAATATCTGAAATAACTTTGCTACGAATGTTATGTCCAAGGTAGCTATCTGGTAGTTTTTTATTTGATAAGATATCTACCCAAAACAGGACTTGTAAATCAGTGGTAAATTCACCTAATTCTTGAACAACTATGTTTGGCATAGGTGTTTTTAATATTTGTTTATTCTGTTTTAAATATTCAATAATTAAGCTTCGAGTTTGAGTTATATCATTTTCAGGTGCAATACCTATCATAAAGCTCATTCTTAAATTACCATCTTTTGTGTAATTTATTAGGGTGTTTTTTATTATTGACGAATTGGGAATATAAATATCTTTTCCTTCAACATTTCTTAAATGAGTTATTCTCAAATCAAGGTCTTTCACATTCCCTTTATAACCATCTACTTCTATTATATCTCCTATTTCAAATGGTCGTTTTAATGCTAAAATAATTCCAGCTAAAAAATTTTCTCCTATATCCTTAAATGCAAATCCAAAGATAATAGCACTAATACCTGCTCCAGCAATTAGACTACTTGCAATACCGCCAAAACCAACAATATTCAATGCTACAATTAAACCAAAAATGTAAAAAAACCATTTAGTAGCTTCTGCCGTGAAGTTCGAAATAATACTGTCTTTCCATTTTAATTGGATTCTTTTACCAATAAATCGATAAAATAACTTTCCAAGAATTATGAAGAATAATATTGCAATTATAGCAGTTATTATTTTTGGCAACATTGAACTAATGTCCAAGTAAAAATCATTAAAAATTTTACTAAAATCTATGTTCATAAACTGTTAATCGTCAAATTGGTTATATGCCATCAAATATATGGATTTATCGACTTAATTTTTGGCACAAGAGAACTTTTGGTTTGGTTTTATAAATTATATTGTATACCAAAACTTAAGTTTCTTCCAATATTGTATATACCTTCTGGTTTTAATCTGGATAAATGGTTAATATACCTTTTGTTGGTGAGGTTATTTCCAGAAATTGTAAGTTGTAAATCTTTTTTAAACAACTTAACTGTACCACCAAAACCAGCACTTAATAACGTGTAGCCATTAGTTTGGGTTTCAAACATACTGACCTTGTCTTGTTTGAGCGTAGTGCGTAATTTTGTAAAAGCATAACCTTTGTTTAACCATTGGTTATTAAATTCTATACGTATGGTGTTGCTAAATGTATTGGCTGGGATTAAAGGTAAATAATCATCATTATTTTGCTTTCCAGTGACTGTTTCAAAACTGCTTTCAAAGTGAAGCCAATCCAATGGATGTGGATGAAAATGTAAACCAAATTCACCTCCATACAATTTAGCATCGTTTTGTAAATAATTATATACAGGAGTATTATCTATAAAACTTCCATTTGGAGACAGGTAGATATAATTGTTAACCATATTGTAAAATGCATTGGCAAAAACCTCTACATGTTCGTTCTTAAATTCTAGGGCTAAATCTGTTTGAAAGTTTTGCTCGTAAGTCAGGTCTACATTTCCAACCTCATACCTATTTGAACCATGATGTACACCATCTGAAGTTAATTCTGCCAGATTTGGTGCTCTAAAACCTGTTGCAAGATTAAGCCTTAATGTAATATTTTCTTTAAGGTTTGTTTTTATTCCAGCTGCACCATTAAAACTTTTGTAATTTGGATTGATGTTATTTAGAACATCAATACTTCTGTGATCATAACGAGCACCGAACTCAAGTTCGGATGTATTTAAGTGAATATGTGTTACTACCAGAAAGCCAATATCGTTAGTTGTTGCATCTGGTATGAGCTGCTCTTCTCCATAATTACTATTTTCCTGAAGCATACCTTGTAAACCAACAATAGTTTCAAACTTTCCAAACATTGGAAGATTATATTTAATATCGTAATTGAAAGTTTTAAGTTTCATTTGTAAAGCAGGTTGTAAGTCGTCATGATGTTCATCTTCATGCTTTTCGTCTTCTTGTCCTACTTCCTCATCATGATCTTCGTGGTCATCTTCATGCTCATCTTCAAACTCTTTTCTATCATTATAAAGCAAACCAAAATTGACGTTTAAACTCGAATTTTTAAAGAATATTGTAGACTTTGAACTCAATACATGATTAGTGACTTCCTGATAAGGTGGAAGCGGTGTTTTGTTGGTAGATTGTATACCAATGTCTTCAGGAATTCCTGGTTTGATTATATTAGCATTATATCTTAATTCAGTTTTAAAAGTTGTTGATTGAAAGCCTAAAGCTGTTTTAAAATCTTTCTCTCCAAAACGTGTATTAGATACTCTGTAATCTTTGGTCTTATAATCTGAATGTTCTGCAAGACTTCCTCTAAAAATAAACTTAAATGTATCTCCAGAAGACTTATAACCTGCATTTGTAGTATAGCCATTTGTATTTGTAAAATAGTTGAAAGTCACATCCCCAGAGTTTGTGTTGGCTTCTGCAAACCGTTCTGGATTAAGATAGAGAACACCACCAAGAGCATCGCTTCCATAAAGCAACGAAGCAGGACCTTTAATGACTTCTACACTTTCAATTCCGGCATCGTTAATACCCAAACCATGCTCATCACCAAATTGTTGATTCTCTAATCTCACACCTTGCGTATAAACTAAAACTCTATTGGAGCTTAAACCTCTTATTACGGGTTTGCTAATGCTCAAACCTGTTGATATGCTTTCTACTCCTGCTATGTCTGTAATACCATCTGCTAATGTCACTGCACCATTGGCTTTTAGATCGTTTATATTTTCTTTTTCAACTTTCATAACATTTTCACTCTGCAGTTTGTGAAAAGGCGTTGAAACTATGATTTCCTCCATTTCAATTGCAGAAGGATTTAATACAATTTGTAAATCTTCGATTTGAGGAACTTCAATATTTTTTGAAAGCGTTTCATAACCAATAATGGAAAAAATGACTTTATAATTTCCTGGGGGAATATTGTTTAATGTAAATGTCCCGTTTTCGTCAGATATGGTTCCTTTTTCCAATTGAGGAATGTAAATATTTACAAACGGAATATTATTGTTTGTATTTGCTTCCTTGATACTTCCTGTAATACTATGTTGTGAATATAGATTTAGTACTGTAAAGAATAGTACAATATGAATTAATATTTTCATGTATTGTTAATTTAATAATTAGTAATAGCCAAAAATTCAGCTTTAAAAAGTACTAAACTAACTGTGGTGGTGCACGAAGCGAAAAGTGAAGAGATTGAAAATGACTTATAAAACTATAATGGGATAGAATTGGTTTATGCTCCTTTTTTAATACGGCTATCTCAATATTAAATACTGGAATAGTAAACGTATTGTTTACTTTGAATTTATAGAATTTACATTCCAGATCTAAAGTATGTAAATGAGTTTTGTGCTGTTCAAGACAAACTTCGTGTTTATGATTCTGAAACACATGAGCGAGTTTTACAGCCGAAGGTATAAGTATTGTTATCAATAAGGCTATTGATAGTATTTTAAAGACTATATGTTGCTTTAATTCTTGCATTAATTAAAAAATCGCTTAAACCCAATTCTGCAAAGCATCTTTTTTTCAAAATTCCAAAAAAACTGAAACTGTCCAAACAACCAACCGAAAAACACCAACATGATCTGATAGACAATAAACAGCAACGAAACTCTGATAAACCAATACAAAACCAAGTTAATATTTTCTGGAGTAATATTAAAAAATCCTAAAATAGGTTTTCCAATGTAGGCAGCTGTAGATCCTGTAATTGAAAATACAATCAGAATGATTGCAATTTGCCAATTTGAAGTAATGTTCCAGCGTTTTTTTAATTTATTCACCTAAAAAATTTTACTGATGCAAAAGTAACAAAACTTCGTTAGATTCTAGGTCTACCAACGCCTAATTCTTGATTGTATTTGATTTGAAAATAGACAAAATAATTGTAAAGCTTATAATTGACCTCATAGCCATAATCAATGCCGCTTCTGTAGTCTATTTGCATTTCATAAAGGTTCGGATTGTAATTAAGTGGTTGGGACGCTCTAATATTCCATTCTGTGACATAGAAAATATTTTTATTTTCTAAATACTGTTGGGAGTAGAATCCTTCTGGTTTTGCAGTACTTACTAACCAAGCATTAAAACCCGGTTCAATAATAATGATTTCGTATTCTAATTCTTCATTAGAGATACTAATAGTATCATTATCGGTATAGCTTACAATCTCTTGGTTTCTATTGTTAATGTCTTTTGTCGAATTGCAGCCAATAAAAAAGACACCAACAAAAAGAATGAATACAAAAGTTTTCATAGTCTTGTTTTACACTAAAAATACGAAATATTTTGCTTAAAGTTTTTGATTTTAAGAGAGTTTAACAAACATGAAACCTGATTAGGATTTCAAAATGCCAATAATTTGTGATGCTAACTCTGAACCGATTCTATCCTGTGCTTCATTAGTAGCAGCTCCAGTATGTGGTGTTAAAGATAATGCAGGATTCATAAGCAATTGAATTTCTGGCTTTGGTTCTTTTTCAAAAACATCTAAAGCAGCTCTAGCTACTTTCCCGCTTTCAATAGCTTGTACCAATGCAACTTCATCGATAACACCGCCACGAGCAGCATTAACCAAGATGACTCCATTTTTCATCTTGTCAAATTCAGGCTTCCCAATAACATAATCTTTTTGTGCTGGAACGTGAAGAGTTATAAAGTCTGATTGCTTTAAAACTTCTTCTTTAGAAATGGTTTCGATATCAAAGTCGAGAGTTCTACCATCAAAGAAATCAAGTTTTAAACTGGCCTTGTCTATAAAAGGATCAAAAGCAATAACTTTCATACCAGCTCCAATCGCTACTTTTGCAGTAGCTTGACCAATACGACCAAAACCTAGAACGCCTAATGTTTTTCCTTTAAGTTCTATACCTTTAGCATATGCTTTCTTGAGATCTTTAAACTTGGTATCTCCATCCAAAGGCATATCTCTATTCGAGTTATGTAAATATCGGGCCAATCCATATAAATGACCAAAAACTAATTCCGCTACAGAATGTGATGATGCAGCTGGCGTGTTGATAACATGAATGCCCTTTTCACGAGCATATTCAACGTCTATATTATCCATACCAACACCTCCACGACCAATAATTTTTAGACTTGGGCAGTTATCTATAATATCCTTTCTTACTTGAGTAGCACTTCTAACAAGTAATACGTCAATATTGTTTTCATTTAGATAGTTAACCAATTGTTCTTGCGCAACTGTAGTTGTATATATTTCTATTCCTGCTTTTTTAAGGTCATTAATTCCACTTTGTGAAATTCCATCATTAGCTAATACTTTCATTTTATATTTTTTATGCTTTGCTTTCTAATTCACTCATAACTTCTACCAATGCCTTTACACTATCTAAAGATAAAGCATTGTACATTGATGCTCTATAGCCACCAACACTTCTATGTCCATTAATACCACTGATTCCAGCTTCTTTTAGCATCGTGTCGAATGTCTCTTTTAAAGTGTCATCAACTAAATTAAAAGTGGCATTCATATAAGATCTATCTTCCTTTACAGAAAACCCTTTAAAAAGAGGATTTAAATCAATTTCAGAATACATCAATCGAGCTTTTTTCTCATTCTCTTTTTCAATGGCTTTAATACCTCCTAAATCTTTTAACCATTCTAGCGTGAGCATAGACGTATATACAGCAAAAACTGGAGGCGTATTGAACATACTGCTTTTACTAATATGAACTTTATAATCCATCATTGAAGGTATCTTTCTTGAAACCTTACCCAGAATATCTTCTTTCACAACAACTAGTGTTGTTCCAGCTGGACCCATATTTTTTTGTGCTCCTGCATAAATCAAATCAAATTTCGAAAAATCTAACTGACGGGAAAAAATATCACTACTCATGTCACAAACCATAGGGATAGGGCAGTCTGGAAATTCTTTTATTTGAGTACCAAAAATGGTGTTGTTTGAGGTACAATGAAAATAATCATAATCTGTAGGAATGTCATATCCTTTAGGGATGTAGTTATAATTAGCACTTTTTGACGAACCTACTTCATAGATATCGTCAAAGATTTTCGCCTCTTTTATAGCTTTATCACTCCAAGAACCAGTGTTTAAATAACCAGCTCTCTTTTCCAATAAGTTTAAAGCAACCATCAAAAATTGAGTACTTGCTCCACCTTGCAAGAACAAGGCTTTGTAACCTTTGCCTTCAAGTCCAAGCAATTCTAAAGCAAGCGCTCGAGCTTTTTCCATAACATCAACAAATGGCTTACTACGATGAGAGATTTCTAATATAGAAAGGTTGTCGTTATTAAAATTTAATACGGCTTCAGAAGCTTGTAATAAGACTTGTGGTGGTAAGATTGACGGACCAGCACTGAAATTATGTATTTTCATCTGTTTATATTTATTGTTTTTTTATCTGTCGGATATAATTCATCAAAACCTGTCGAAACAACATCAAGATTTGTTATGATTCATTTCATTTTTGGGTTAAAAATTTGACAGATGCAAAGTTCCTAATTAATTCGTTATTTTGTGTTATTAAAATGATAATTTTTAGGCTAAATCGTTAGCAAAAATTCAATAATATCTATTTCATCTGCATAATCCCAAAGTTGAGGTTTTTGTGTTTCGCCGAAGCCAATTTCTTTTTCTCTGACATTTTCTGAAACGACACACTGTATATGATCTTTGTCTGCATCTAATTTTTTGTTCAGTTCCTCCAAAAAGTTGTAATTTTCATAAAAAATCGTAGCAATTGGTGATGAATAACTACTATCTTCTTTTAAGATTAGGAAACCATTATCCAACATATCAAACTCGCTCATAAGGTATACAGCCTTATTATAGTCATAATTGTTAGCATACTTGGCTTTCTCTACAATTGGATGCCAATGGTAAACAGCTTCAAAGAATGAATCAAAATTGTAACCTTCGGGTACAAATAGTTTAGATACATTTCTGCAGCCTAAACCGTAGTATCTAAAAATATCATTAGATAATAATTTTAATTGTACTTTAGATTCATTTCCAGTAAGCACGGCAACGGAGTTTCTATTTTTTCTGATAATGGATGGTTTGCCTCTAAAATAGTATTCAAAGTATCTGGCTGTGTTGTTGCTTCCAGTTGCAATAACGGCATCAAAGGAATCTAACTTATCTTCAGTAAACTGTATTTTGTTTTTGAATTCTGGTTCTACATGTTCCAAATATTTAGTCAAAAAGGGTAGAAGGCGTTTGTCGTTTGATGATTGTTTTACAATAACGTCATGACCAGAAATCAACACAGAAATAAAGTCATGAAAACCAACTAATGGAATATTTCCTGCCATAATTATGGCAACTTTTTTTGATTTAACGTTATTAAAGTTATAGTTTTTAATCCATGCATTAATATTGCTTATATTCAATAAGTTAGACCAAGTATTTAATGCAAATAATATATTCTCTTCGCTAAACCAGCCATTGTATTCTTCTGCCAGTTTTATTTGATGTTTAAATCCATCATAAAACAAATCGTTAAATGCAATATCATTTTTTTTATGAATATCTTTATTAGAGAATTGACCTAAAAAACCGCCTAATTTTGCGAATGCGTTAATTCTTTGTTGTAATTGCATACTCTGTTTGGTTATGATAACATTTGGCTTTATTTTTGCCTGCAAAGTTAGAAAAAGAAAATGCTATGGCAATTATAATAACAGACGAATGTATTAACTGTGGAGCTTGTGAACCAGAATGTCCAAATACTGCCATTTATGAAGGCGCAGACGATTGGAGATATAATGACGGAACAAGTTTGGAAGGCGATATCGTTCTGCCTAACGGAAAAGCTGTAAATGCTGAAGAGGCGCAAGAACCTATTAGTGACGAGCTATACTACATAGTTCCAGATAAATGTACAGAATGCAAAGGTTTTCATGAAGAGCCTCAGTGCGCAGCTGTTTGTCCAGTAGATTGTTGCGTACCTGATGAAGACCATGTAGAGGACGAAGAAACATTACTTGGTAAACAAGCATTTATGCATAAAGAATAATTGTAATTAATTATTCATGAATAATAATATTTCCCAGACCTTGAGTTTGGGATTTTTTGTTTAATAGTATTTGTATAAGTAAATTTTACTACTATTGATTTTATAATTTTAAAAACCTAACTCCGCTTATCGTTTGATATAAATCTTTAAAACGATAAATATCATATCGTTGGCAATAATTACATAAGTTATTTATTAGCACATTTAACCAAATTAATTCACCCTTTAACTATTTAAATTTTAAAAAAAGATAATTTTATGTAATTTAATCTTCCTTCATTTCTTTCTAGCTTATCTACTTTTTTAAAATCTTATTTATGAAAAGCTCTATTTTTAGAAGAAGTGTACTTTGTTCAGAATCAATTATTTTATGTTTATTATTTGTATTCAGTATTTCTTTGCAGGCACAAAGAGGAAACAATAATGGTAATAATAGGAATAATTTTAAACAATGGTCTTGGGAAGAAGTTAACAATAATGCAAATTGGAGTCCAAGAGCTGGACTTCAAGTTTTAAATCATCAAGATCAATTTTTTTTATTTGGAGGAAGAACTCCATTAGATCCAGCATCCTTGCCTTTTCCAGTCCCAGGATTAAGTATAATTTGGGGAGATGTTTGGACAAGTGAGGACCATGGTAATTCTTGGAACAATCTTTTACAAACGGACGACGATTCACATTGGCCAGCACGAGCATATTTCCAGGCCGTGAGCAAAGGTGAATACATGTATATAATTGGTGGTCAAAATTTTAATATTGTAGAAAATCCTGGGATACCAGATTTACCTCCTTTTTTCGCACAATCTGATTTTTTTAATGATGTCTGGCGAAGTACTGACGGCATTATTTGGGAAAATATGACTGAAGCTGCGGAATGGAGTGAGCGAGCTGGTTTAAGTGCCGTTGTCTTTAATAACGAAATTTATGTCATGGGTGGATCTGTTAATGATGACTCTTCCATTACTCCTCAAGGTCCTGCAAGAATCTATTACAATGATGTCTGGAAATCTACAGATGGAATAGAATGGGAACTAGTTACAGAACATGCTCCTTGGGCCGAACGAGCTGGAGGTATTGCAGTGGTTAAGGACAACTATATGTACATGATAGGTGGCGAAGAAGGATTTATCTGTCCTTTCGATCCAAGTTATCCTCCGACACAGCAACCACCATGTCTTAATCCTCCATACTTTAATGACGTATGGCGGACACAAAATGGTGTAGACTGGGAATTAGTTACTGATGATGCTCCATGGGTTGCGAGACCTGGTCATCAGGTTGTAGTTGCACAAAACAGACTTGTTCTATTTGGTGGTTTTGGACTTGGACTAGATAATGGTATCAACCCTGCAAATCCAATGGACATATGGATTAGTAATAATGGTAGTAATTGGAAGAAGGTTAGTGATTCACCTTGGAATGCTAACGATCCTTCAGAAATAAAATATGACTTTGATGCAGTTGTCGTTGAGGGAAAAGGAAATAATTCAGATATGATTTTTAGTTTTGGTGGAGATAGAGAAACATTTAATTTCTTTGATCCTTTCAATTATTTAAACGTTGATAATGACGTATGGATATTTTCATATGAGGGTGGAAATAATCGAGGACGATTGAGACTTAATCAAAAATTACCTAGTATTGATAGTAATACTACGACGTTATATTATGAAATACCGTCAAGAGGTGACGTTCTTTTAAATATTTATAATTTAAATGGTCAACAGGTAAAAAGTTTTGAGTTACCGAACCAAATGACTGGAAAACATAAAATAGATTGGAATGAATTTAATTCTCATGGGAAAAAAATAAAGGCTGGAGTTTATATTTCTAAATTAATATTCGAAGGTAATTCTGTGTCAAATAATATTTTGATTTTAGATTAAAAGGAGTTAAAACAGTTATGTTAATATCTTAACTTTTGCCTACATCGAGTGTATAATTAATTGCTTGATTTTAGGCTGCTTACGAAAATTCTATTGAATTTTCTATTCGGTTTGTATTTGCTAAATTAGTTGCTCAAAAACGCAACTGATCATAGCAGAGACCGAAAAGAGTAATTCTAAAAAATTAATGAATCATTCAGAACTTTTAAACTGCTTCATTTCTTCCAAAGGTTCGATCACGTTATAGTCTTTCCAGATATTAGCATCATAACGATCTAATTCTTGATAGATAATATGTTCTGGTTGCGTAAACTGATTGTATTCAGCTTGACTTAAAGGATTGGTCTCTAGAAGTAATAATTCATGTTTTTCTTTAATACTTCCTTCTAAAAGAAAATCGAAAGACACCTTGTCTCTTGAGCTAGAGTTTTCGATAAACTTAAATGGTCTGTGTACATAAATATATCTGCCAATTTCTCTGTAAGCATATTTTAGCTGGTAGTAACCTTCTATGTTCTTATCATATAAAACAGTACCATTGCTTATATTTTCAACATATTTTACACCAATAAGTAGTCTTAAATTAAATTTTTCACCACGTTTTCCTTTGGCAAAACTAAAATCGGTTCTTAAAATACCATAATCTGCACTCGAGATATAATGTGTTCCAGAATATTTTGAGGAAGACCTTCTTGGCTTAAAATTCACAACATAAACCATCTCGTTCATATAGAAAGTAACATCTTGCAATATAAATCTGTACAAATCTGTATCTATAAGTTGTTGCATAAAAGTATCCTGATCAAAAAAGCCTTTATTCAACTGACTAGAAGCTGTCTCTTTGAGGCTTTCTACACCTAGCTCTTTCTTTTCGTTTTCTTCTTGCTCTTTCTTTATTTCTTCTTTCAAGGACAAAGAATCTTCAACCTTAAATAAACCTGTTTTTACTTTGTATGTTGCGTTAGGATCTAGATATTTCAGAATAATTTCTTTGCCTTTTTTTTCAATAGTTTCCATAGAGAAATCTCTTTTCTTATCTAAAAGCAAAGTGGCTTTGTCAACATTTAGTTTTTTGTTTTTAGCATCCAACACAAAAAATGTCCCCGCAAAATCTGTGTAATGTGCAATGTTGGCATTAATCACCACATTTGTAAGCGAATCTAAACTCTTGTTGGCGCTTTCTAATTTCGATTTTCGCATTCCAGAAGCTTTGTCTATATCAAAATTTAACTCATCAAAGTCCATATAAGCTGTACTCCTATGAAAAATTTTGTTGGACACGTTGTTTGGTCTGTAATTGGTTTTAATGTTTCGGTTTGTTCGGGCCATAATGCTATCTATTGATGGTCTTTCGCCAGTAAGAATTACAGCATCCAATTCATTTAAATGTTCACTTAAATAGATAACAGTTCCATCAGATTTTAAGTTGTTTAATAAAACAGATTTAGTACCATAACCCAAACAGGAGATATTTAAAACGTCGGAATCTTTAACAGCATCAAGCGAAATAGTAAAATAACCATCTATATTGCTTATCACACCATGAGTTGTGCTATTAAATTGTATTGCAACATACGGAATGGGTTGTTGGTTAATGGTATCTAAAACTCTACCTGAAAAATTTTGAGCCGATAACAGGCTTGAAAAACTTAACAAGGTGATAAGTAGGAATTTCTTTAATGTCATGTTGATGGTTTAATACAAAAACGACGAATCTTTCAAAAATTTGTTGCACAAACATACATAAAGCTATTAAAGAGTTTTCTTAAAAAAGAATTAAATAAGTACATTTGCAGCCTTAAAAAATATTTACGAATGAAAGCAGGTATTGTGGGATTGCCAAATGTTGGAAAATCGACTTTATTTAATTGTTTATCAAATGCTAAAGCGCAAAGTGCAAATTTTCCGTTTTGTACTATTGAGCCAAACATTGGTGTGGTTAATGTTCCTGATTCAAGATTACAAAAATTGGAAGAATTGGTTAAACCACAACGTGTGTTACCTGCTACTGTGGAAATTGTTGACATTGCTGGTTTGGTAAAAGGTGCTAGCAAAGGTGAAGGATTGGGAAATCAGTTTTTGGCGAACATTCGTGAAACAGATGCCATTCTGCATGTTTTGCGTTGTTTTGATAATGATAACATTGTACATGTTGATGGTAATATAAATCCTATTAGAGATAAGGAAACCATTGATATGGAGCTTCAGCTCAAGGATTTGGAAACCGTTGATAAGAAGTTGGATAAGGTAAGCCGTACTGCAAAAACAGGTAATAAAGACGCCCAAAAAGAACAAGCCGTTTTACAAAAAGTAAAATCTGGATTAGAAGCAGGTATTTCTGTTAGAGCCATTGAGTTTGAAGACGATGATTATATAGACTTTGTTAAACCTTCACAATTTATTACAGATAAACCAGTCATGTACGTTTGTAATGTTGATGAAGGTTCAGCTGTTTCTGGAAATGATTATGTAGAGCAAGTCAAAGACGCTGTTAAAGATGAAAAAGCAGAAGTTCTGGTTTTGGCAGTTGGTACAGAAGCAGATATTAACGAATTAGATGATTATGAAGAACGCCAAATGTTCTTACAAGATATTGGGTTGGACGAACCAGGTTCTTCAAAATTGATTCGTTCAGCGTACAAATTATTAAATCAGCAAACTTATTTTACAGCTGGCGAAAAAGAAGTTAGAGCTTGGACCATAGATGTTGGTGCTACAGCTCCGCAAGCTGCAGGAGTAATTCATACCGATTTTGAAAAAGGATTTATCAGAGCTGAAGTCATTGCTTACAATGATTACGTTTCTTACGGAAGCGAAGCCAAAGTGAAAGAAGCTGGAAAAATGCGTGTTGAAGGAAAGAATTATATAGTTAAGGACGGCGATGTAATGCATTTCTTATTTAATGTATGATAAAATAATAGTCGGGTATGTTTAGATTTTTGATTTAATCTACTAAAACAAGTTTTAATTCTTGGTTAGCCTCATCTTTTGTAAGGACTTCAAAAGACTTTTCTAAATTATGTTTAGAATTTGAAACTACAATTTTGTACTCTGTATTTTTAAGTAATTTAAAATTCAAGAATTTATTCATATCATCTGTAGCATTAGGTGAATAGCCAAAGTCAACAGTTTCGCCATTTTTTAGTACATTAACGCGGCTTGCTAATCTTGAATCGCTTTTGTTAGTATTTTTATCTTTAAATACTACAATTTCAACCATAATTTCATCGTCAGAAAGACCAGTGTTTTTAATTGATTCATTATATAAATCTATATAGTGCTGTGTAACATTAACACCATGAATGTAAGGTTCGTCATTTGTTGTTATTTCTCCTTTTGAAGATTGTTGCCATTCTTTCAATTTATTACGAAAGTCTTCAGGTATCTGACTGTCTTCCAATTGGTCGTACAAATATTTTACAGCCTTGCCTGCGTAGTAATACTGCCCTGTTGGTTTGTAAGAAACTGCATAAATCCAATGCAATGGATTGCTACGATCTGCTTTGCCAGCATCTTTTAAAAACCAGGATTCATTAAGGTCTTCTGGGTAATACTCAATAAATTTCCATTGGTTATCTATCCATACTTCTGTCCATGTATGGTTTCCTCGCATGTTAGTCCACATGGCTGTTCCTGCCAGACGTGAAGGAATTCCAACAGACCTAAATGCATCTGTTAAAATTATAGAAAGCCCAGTACAGGTAGCCATATTTTCAGCCATTGCCTCTTTGGGGCTAGAATCTACTATCGATCGATTAATATTATACTCAACATTTACTTCTTTATTAATGGGTTTCGCAATAGCAAAAATGGCATCTTTTAAATTCTCTTTATCATCAACATATTTCGAAAAACGTTCAAAGAAGTCTTTTCTCCAAGGATCACGAGTTTCTGCAACATTCGCATAGGGCAGAACTTCGTTAAAAAAAATAGAGTCCGGAAGTGCTTTGCACCAAGGATAAATAGTTCTAGCTTTATAAGCGTATTCGGCATTTTCAAGCAGAAAAGAAGCCGTTAAGGTTGTTAAATCCTTTTTTGGCATATAACTAATAAGAAATGCCATACCTTCTTTTTGTTCTTTAGGGGCTTTCGTAAGTGCTGTTAAAATTTCGGATGCATTAGAATCTGCTTTAACTATAGCTTCATCAAGCAAGGAATGATAAGACTCTGGGACACCAGAATACTTTGCTTGGCAACTAATTATAAAAATGAAACTTGAAAGTAATAAGATAAGATTCTTCATAAATGCTAAAAAATGATAAATAGACAGTGATTTGTAAAAATATGAAAATGGCTTAACAATAACTTCGATTTTCATAAAATCAAATAAAGAAGAATAGAAAGGTTAGGCATTAATCTCTTTTTGTAATCTGAATTTAGAAATTTCATTGCTAACGCTTCAGCAAAAATGTAGTGAAAACATTGTTAATTACTTTGTGTTTATGCTGTTTTATATTATTTATCGTTATATTATATTAGCACACTATCATTAAAACCTCATGTAATCTATGGCTGTACAATCCAATTATACCGAAGACAATATACGTTCACTAGACTGGAAAGAGCATATTCGTATGCGTCCTGGTATGTATATTGGTAAATTGGGTGATGGATCTTCGCCAGATGATGGTATTTATATTCTTATAAAAGAAGTACTTGACAACTCTATTGACGAATACGTCATGGGAGCTGGAAAAACCATTGAAATTTCAGTGCACAGCAATAAAGTTATTGTAAGGGATTATGGTCGAGGTATTCCACTTGGAAAAGTTGTTGATGTGGTTTCAAAAATGAATACTGGAGGGAAATATGATTCTAGAGCATTTAAAAAATCAGTAGGATTAAATGGTGTAGGCACAAAAGCGGTTAACGCATTATCATCTTATTTTAGAGTTGAATCTACTCGTGACGGAAAATCTGCGGCAGCAGAATTCGAAATGGGAAATCTTGTTGATGAAGAGTTATTGGATGATACATCAAGACGCAAAGGAACAAAGGTAACCTTCGTACCTGACGAAGGGATCTTTAAACATTACAAATTCAGAAATGAGTACGTTGAGCGAATGCTTAAAAATTATGTATATCTCAATCCTGGATTGACGATTATGTTTAATGGCGAGAAGTATTACAGCGAGAATGGTTTAAAGGATTTATTGCAAGAAAATATTAATGAATCTGATATGGCTTATCCAATTATTCATTTAAAAGGAGAAGACATAGAAGTTGCCATTACACATAGCAAAACCCAATATAGTGAAGAATACCATTCCTTTGTGAATGGACAGAATACAACGCAAGGAGGTACACACCTTTTAGCCTTTAGAGAAGCTCTAGTAAAAACGATTAGAGATTACTTCGGAAAGAATTATGATGCCTCTGATGTTAGAAAATCTATTGTTTCTGCAGTTTCTATTAAAGTTATGGAACCCGTTTTTGAAAGTCAGACCAAAACAAAATTAGGTTCGACAGAAATGGGTGGAGGTTTACCAACCGTAAGGACTTATGTGAATGATTTTTTAAAAACACAACTTGATAATTATTTACATAAAAATCCTGATACAGCAGAAAAAATACAACGAAAGATTCTTCAGGCAGAGCGTGAGCGTAAAGAACTTTCAGGTATAAGAAAATTAGCTAAAGAACGTGCAAAAAAAGCCAGTTTGCATAATAAAAAACTTCGAGATTGCAGAGTTCATTTTGGTGATTTAAAAAAAGATAATCGTTTAGAAAGCACCTTGTTTATAACTGAAGGAGATTCAGCTTCAGGAAGTATTACAAAATCAAGGAATGTAAATACGCAAGCCGTTTTCAGTTTACGAGGTAAACCTTTGAATTCTTATGGCATGAGCAAAAAAATTGTTTATGAAAATGAAGAGTTTAATTTACTTCAAGCAGCTTTGAATATTGAAGAAAGTATAGAGGACTTGAGATATAATAACATTGTAATTGCTACTGATGCAGATGTAGATGGCATGCATATTCGATTGCTTTTAATTACATTCTTTTTGCAGTTTTTCCCAGAATTAATCAAAGAAGGACACTTATATATTTTACAGACACCATTATTTAGAGTTCGTAATAAAAAGGAAACCATTTATTGTTATTCAGAACAAGAACGTAAAGATGCTATTGAAAAGTTAAAACCAAAGCCCGAAATAACACGATTTAAAGGTTTAGGAGAAATCTCTCCCGATGAGTTCAAACATTTTATAGGAGATAATATCCGTTTAGATCCTGTAATGTTGGATAAAGACATGTCTATAGAAGAATTATTACAGTTTTACATGGGAAAAAATACACCAAGTAGACAAGAGTTTATCATTAATAACCTAAAAGTTGAACTAGATTTAGTAGAAGATTCAAATGAGAACTAACAACGGTAAAGTAAAAAATATTATCATTTCGGTTTACTTTGTGTTGGTTTTATTAGCAATTGTTTTAATAACTGTTTTCAGCGCATTTAGAGAAGTTTCCAAAAATCCAACAATGTTATTGTTAACAATGCTTTTGGGTTTTATAATAGTTTCATTTATCGTTCATAGAATAAGTAAATATTTTGAGTATGATAGTGATGGTGTAAAGGTTGTATTAATTAATAAAGGCCTATTGCTATCAGAATACTTTAATTATAGAGAACATATTGTTGAATTTGATAAACCTAAACTAGTATCATTTAAATTTAATAATTATATTATTTTCAAAGAGTTGGTACTTTATATAAAAGATAGAAAAGACAAAGTTCATAAACATAGTTTTAATGTTACATTAGTGCAAAGGAAGAAACGAAAATACATTAAGCAGTCATTAAGAAAGATGATCAAAGAGAATAGAAAAAAGGAAAATGAATGATTGAAGAAAATGATAATATAAATAGCGAACAAAACGAAAACCAGGAAACCATTACCAGAGTTACTGGTATGTACAAAGAATGGTTTTTAGATTACGCCTCGTACGTTATTTTAGAACGAGCTGTACCTGCTATAGAAGATGGTTTTAAGCCTGTACAACGTCGTATTATGCACTCCATGAAAGATTTGGATGATGGTCGCTATAATAAAGTTGCCAATATTGTTGGTCATACCATGCAATACCATCCACATGGTGATGCCAGTATTGCAGACGCTATGGTACAAATTGGTCAGAAAGATTTACTAATAGACACTCAAGGAAACTGGGGAAATATTTTAACTGGCGATAGTGCTGCAGCTTCACGTTATATTGAAGCACGTTTATCAAAATTTGCGCTTGATGTTGTTTATAATCCTAAAATAACCGAATGGCAGGCATCTTACGATGGGCGGCGTAAAGAACCTGTTAATTTGCCCGTAATGTTCCCATTGTTATTGGCTCAAGGAGGCGAAGGCATTGCCGTAGGTCTATCAACAAAAATATTACCTCATAATTTCATTGAACTGATTGATGCTTCAATAAAACATTTACAAGGCAAACGATTTACCATTCTACCAGATTTTCCAACTGCAGGTGTTGCAGACTTCACCAATTATAATGATGGTTTACGAGGAGGAAAAGTACGCGTACGAGCAAAAATTTCGCAGTTAGACAAAACCACACTGGTAATTTCAGAAATTCCATTTGCCACTACCACATCGTCACTTATAGATTCTATTTTAAAAGCAAATGATAAAGGTAAAATCAAGATTAAAAAAATTGAAGATAATACCGCTGCTGAAGTTGAAATTTTAATTCATTTACCTTCAGGATTGTCGCCAGATAAAACTATAGACGCTTTGTTTGCATTTACAAGTTGCGAAACATCAATTTCTCCATTGGGTTGTGTTATTGAAGATAATAAGCCACTATTTGTTGGTGTTTCCGAAATGTTACGTCGCTCTACAGATAATACAGTGCAACTTTTAAAAAGTGATTTAGAAATCAAACTTTCCGAACTAGAAGAACAATGGCATTTTGCATCGCTTGAAAGGATTTTTATTGAAAATAGAATTTATCGTGATATAGAAGAAGAGGAAACTTGGGAAGGAGTTATACAAGCTATTGATAAAGGATTACAACCTCATATTAAGCATCTAAAACGAGCAATAACAGAAGACGATATTGTACGATTGACCGAAATAAGAATTAAGCGAATCTCTAAATTTGATATTGACAAAGCTCAACAAAAAATAGCCTCGCTTGAAGATCAAATTGAACAAATAAAGCACCATCTCGCCAATTTAATCGAATATGCAATTAACTATTTTACGCGTTTAAAAAAGGATTATGGAAGTGGTCGTGAACGTAAAACCGAAATAAGGGTTTTTGATGATGTCGATGCTACAAAAGTTGTGATTAGAAACACCAAACTCTATGTGAATAGAGAAGAAGGTTTTGTAGGTACTTCTTTAAGACGAGACGAATATGTTTGTGATTGTAGCGATATAGATGATATTATAGTATTTACCAAAGAAGGTAAAATGATGGTCACAAAAGTTGATTCTAAAACATTTGTTGGAAAAGATATTGTGCATGTCGCTGTGTTTAAAAAGAAAGACAAGCGTACCATTTATAATATGATTTACCGTGATGGTAGCCGAGGACCTTCTTATGTTAAGCGTTTTGCGGTGACCAGTGTAACTCGTGATAGGGAATATGATCTTACCAACGAAAGCAAAGGAACTGTTGTTTGGTATTTTTCAGCCAACCCAAATGGTGAGGCCGAAGTGGTGACCATTATGTTGCGCCAAGTAGGTAAGATCAAAAAATTAAAATGGGATTTAGACTTTGCAGATATTACTATTAAAGGGCGAAACTCTAAAGGAAACCTCGTTACAAAGAATTCAATAAAACGAGTTGAATTAAAAGAAAAAGGCGTGTCTACTTTAAAACCTCGAAAAATTTGGTTTGATGATGCTGTACAAAGATTAAATGTTGATGGTAGAGGTGAACTGGTCGGTGAATTTAGAGGAGAAGACCGTATTTTAGTAATCAACCAATCTGGTGTTTTAAAAACTATTATTCCAGATCTTTCAACTCATTTTGATCAAGATATGATTGTGATGGAAAAGTGGATTCCTAAAAAACCCATATCTGCTATTTATTATAATGGTGAGCGTGAATTGTATTACGTAAAGCGGTTTTTGGTAGAAAATGAAGGAAAAGAAGAACTATTTATTTCAGATCATCCAAACTCACAATTAGAAATTGTATCAACGGACTGGAAACCTGTTGCTGAAGTAGAATTTACCAAAGAAAGAGGTAAAGATCGAAAAGATAATATGCGAATTCTATTAGAAGAGTTTATTACTGTAAAAGGTATTACTGCTATTGGAAATCAGCTAACTAAAGATAAGATCAATCAGATTAATTTACTAGAGCCTATTCCTTACGTCCCTCCTGAAGAAACTCCGGCAGACGAAATTGAAGTTGTAGACGAGGAGACTTTAGAGCAATCTGAAGAAGAGAAAAATGAGGTAAACCCAAAATCTAATGGAGTTAGTCATGACGCTCCAGAAAATTTTGACGTTGATGAGGAAGGACAAATAACTTTATTCTAAAGTAGGTATAATCTAACTAGATTTTTCACTTCTTTTTTGTACTTTAAAGTTAATAAACTCGATAAGTAATGAGAAGGCAATTGCAAAATACAGATAGCCTTTTGGTATTGCACCAACACTTTTATCAAAGAACTCTGTTTGAGAGAGATGTGCAGCTTCAGTGATAAGCATAAACCCAATTAGAATTAAAAAAGCTAAACCCAGTATTTGTATACTCGGATGCTTATCTATAAACTCTCTAATGCCATTAGCAAACAAGATCATAATAACAATTGAAATTATCACGGCAATCATCATCAATACTAAATTATAATTGTGGTTTTCATGTAGACCGTTGGTCATTCCAACTGCAGTAAGGATAGAGTCTATGGAGAAAATAAAGTCAATAATCATTATTTGTACTATTGCTTTAGATAGAGTATTGATTTTTTTTCCTTTTAATTCCAGTTCATCGTGTGAAGGCAATTCAATTTTTTCATGAATTTCTGAAGTGCTCTTGTAAATTAAAAAGATACCTCCAAAAAATAAAATTAAACTTTGCCAGCTAACTGCTATATAGAACCAGCTCCAATCAATAAAATAAAATGGGTCTTTTAAACTCACCAAAAATGAGGCAAAGCCAAGAAGTATTAGCCTCTGAAGCATCGCAAAGAGTAGCCCAATATTAGTTACTTTACGCCTTTTGTCTACAGATAATTTGTTGGCTGCAATGGATATAAATATGATGTTGTCTATACCTAAAACAATTTCTAGGAAAGTTAAGGTTAACAGAGCCATAATGGCGTCACTTGATAATAAAAACTCAACCATTTTGAAATGAAATAATATTCAAAATTAATCAAATATTATATTGAATATGTAGTTAATTGATTAATTATTTTATCAAATGAATTTTGATAGTTAAACCATAAAATACTTGGATCTTTTCTAAACCAAGTCAATTGTCTTTTGGCAAATCTTCGTGAGTTTTTCTTAATTTCAGAAACTGCAAAATTGAGCGTCCATTCACCATTAAGATAATTAAATAATTCTTTATAGCCAACAGTATTTAATGCATTTAAATGTTGATATTGCTGTAGGTTTTTTACTTCATCCAGTAAACCATCTTCCATCATTTTGTCAACCCTTTGATTAATACGATGGTAAATAATATCTCTTTCAGCTTTAAGCCCAATTGTAATAGTTTGAAAAGGGCGTTTGGCTTTCTTTTGGTTTAAAAAAGATGAATATGGCTTTTTTGAACCAATGCAAATTTCTAAAGCTCGGATAATGCGATGTGGATTTTCAAGTTCTATATTTTGGTACGTTTTTTCGTCTAAATCCTTAAGTTGTTGCTGTAAAGATTCAATACCAGTAGTTTTGAGTTCTTTGTTTAATTCTTTTCTTATGCTTGGATCGACATCAGGAAAATCATCCAGGCCTTTTACTACAGCATCGACATAAAGACCAGAACCACCAACCATAATGACAACATTATGTGATTTGAAAAGCAATTTTAAACATTGTAATGCATCTCTTTCAAAAGCACCAACATTATAATTGTCTTCAATAGATTTGTGATGAATAAAATAATGTTTAATTCTTGCAAGTTCTTCTGGAGTAGGAGCAGCTGTCCCAATTTTCATTTCTTTATAGAATTGTCTTGAATCGGCTGAAATAATTTTGGTATTGAAATGTTCAGCAAGTTTTAAACTCAATGAAGTCTTGCCAATGGCTGTAGGACCTACAACTGAAATAAGATAGCTATTCATTATGTAATTTAAAGCCACATTTACTACAATAATCAGCGTCAATTGTTTGATTATCATATAGACAGTTCGGACAAGATTCTACTTCGGTTACTACAGCTTTTTTAGTAGGTTGTTTAACCATTTGAGCTGAAACAATTCCAGTTGGAATGGCAATAATACCATAACCAAGAATCATTATTGCAGATGCAATGAGTTGTCCTAAAGGAGTTGCAGGTGCAATATCTCCATATCCAACTGTAGTTAGTGTTACAATAGCCCAATAGACACTTCTTGGTATACTAGTAAAACCGCTTTCTGGAGTTTCAATAAGATACATAATAGTGCCTAGTATAATACAAATAATAACGACAAAGGACAGAAAAACACCAATTTTAGCTCGGCTTTCTTTTAATGCAATTACAAAATTTGTTGATTCACCCATGTAGCGAGCTAATTTTAATATTCTAAACACACGCAATAATCTTAAAGCTCTTAATGCAACCAAAGAATGGGAGCCAACAATAAAAAAGGATAGATACATTGGTATGGTAGACAGTAAATCTATGATGCCATAAAAGCTAAAGACATATTTCCGAGGGCTTTTTATGGTAATAATTCGGGTTATATATTCAATTGTAAATAGAATGGTAATAATCCACTCCAAAATTTTAAACAGTAAATGAAATTTAGCGTCTAATTCTCTAACGCTTTCAAGCATTACCAGAATAATACTTGCGATAATGACATAAAATAAAACAACATCAAATAACTTTCCAGATTTTGTATTCGCTCCAAAAATTATTTCATGAAGTTTTATTTGCCATGGTTTAAGTTCTCTTTTTTTTAAGAATAGCAGATCTGCAATTTTGAGAAAATTAATTTTGACTTTCAAAAAATATCTCCGAAGTCTTCTCAAATGCCTGTTTGTTGTTTTATTGCTCATTTCATCAAAAATAGTAAAAGATTAGCTATTATTTGAATTAGCGTTGAACTCTAAAACTTTTAATTTTTTATTGCGTCTTAAGTAGCTTTGAATAATATGTTGTGTGTCTCTGTTATTTTGCATTGGTGTAATGATTGATTGCAAAACCTCTATATTATTAATTTGATAATTTAAATTATAGAACCCAAGCCCTCTAAAAACACCATTTTCAATTAAGATAGCACTTCGTTCATCAACAGATCTTCCACGATCGATAATAACCATATTCTGGTTTTCAAAACGGTGCTTATGTATTAGTTGTGAGGTTCTGGAATTATAATCTGTTGGGTCTTCTTTTTCTATACAAGCACCAAAGCATTGCTTTATCGTATAATTAAAACAATTACTTCTAGTCGAGTACATACCTGTTAGTTTTTGACAAAGATTGTATTCATCAGTTATTTTAGACATAAAGCTTTTGGCGCTTTGCAAATTAGAAAAAGTAGTAATTGGTTTTACTTTACCATTAATTTTAGCAACCTTTAAATTCAGATATCCTTGACTATCTGTAAAACTATACAAACCATGAGTGAAAATAGTACGCCTTAATGCACGATTATATATGGGTTTGTTTCTCTTTATTTCTTCACTCTCTTTTAAAAGAGCCACTAGTTCACTACCGGTTTCTTCATAAGTTACGGCTGCGACTTGTAATTGTATTCGTTTAGATTTCGGATTATCACTTGTAAAATGCTGATTTACACGTGTTCTGATGTTCTTACTTTTGCCAATGTAAATAATTTCGCCATCTGCTTTGTGCATATAGTAAACACCTGTTATAGAGGGAAGTTCGTCAAGAATGTCCAATAGCCTTGGTTCCATCTGGTATTTAGGTTCCAAACGAATGGATTCTTGTACAATTTTTTTATTGACATCTTTCGCCAGTAGCATTTTGAATAGTTTTACTGTTGCCAAAGCATCACCAGATGCTCGATGCCTTTCGCCAACTGGAATACCTAATGATCTGGTTAACTTGCCTAAACTGTAGGAATTCTGATCAGGAATAAGGTCTTTGGCCAATTCTACGGTACACAATGTTTTTCGGCTAAAATCATACCCTAAACGTTTAAATTCAGTTCGTAGAATTCGGTAGTCAAATTTTGCATTGTGGGCAACAAGAATGGTTTCTTCGGTAATTTCTATAATACGTTTTGCAATTTCATAAAACTTGGGAGCATTGCGTAACATGCTATTGTTAATACCTGTAAGATTAACAACAAAAGGTTGAATATCACGCTCTGGGTTGATGAGGCTAATAAACTGATCTACAATTTCATGACCATTGTATTTGTAAATTGCAATTTCAGTTATACCTTCTTCATTATACTTACCTCCAGTAGTTTCTATGTCTAAAATTGTGTACAAATAGAATATTTAAAATTAATGATATGTTCTTTCACCAAAAATACTACTTCCAATTCTAACCATGTTACTTCCACATTCTATGGCAAGTAGATAATCTCCGCTCATTCCCATAGAAATAGTTTGCAGTTTGCAGTTTGCAGTTTGCAGTTGTTTTAGTTTTTCAAAAGTCGATTTCAGAAAATTAAATTCCTTAACAACTTTATTCTCATCATCAGTAAATGTAGCCATTCCCATCAGTCCAACTATATTAACGTTGCTTAATTCTGAAAATTCTTGTGAAGTCAAAATATATTCTGCTTCATTTGTTGTCATTCCAAATTTAGAATCTTCGTCAGCTATTTTAATTTGTAGCAAACAATCAATAACACGATTATGTTTATAGGCTTGTTTATTAATTTCTTTAAGCAGTTTAAAATTATCTACACCATGAATTAAACTCACAAAACTAGCCATATATTTCACTTTGTTTCGCTGCACATGACCAATCATATGCCATTGGATGTCTTTAGGCAGTTGTTCATATTTTTCAACCATTTCCTGGATTTTGTTCTCACCAAAAACTCGTTGTCCAGAATGGTATGCTTCTAAAATATCTTCTATAGGCTTTGTCTTTGTTACAGCCACAAGTGTGACATCTTTTGGTAATGTTGCTTTTAATTGTTCAATATTTTTTGAAATACTCATAATTAATTCTAATAATACATAATGAGATCCTGAATCAAGTTCAGTATGACATAAATGTCAAAACTCATAAATAGTTACTCCACTGCGTAGTTTGGGTTCAATAAAGGTGCTTTTTGGAGGCATCCTTAAACCCTCGTTGGCAATGGCTTTCATCTCTTCAATGGTAATTGGTAAAAGTCCAAAACCTACGACAAATTCACCTTGGTCTATTTTGCTTTTTATGGTAACCATACCTTCTTTTCCGTAGGTGTAATGAATACGTTTGTCGTTTCTTAAATTAGTGATACCTAAAATAGGTTCTAAAATCGTTTTAAACAGGATTTGAGCATCCAAAGCATCGAGCGATGTTTCGATGTTATAGTTATGTTTTCTCAAATACAGTGAATAAAACTCACCATCAAGATACATGCTAAAATGATGTTTTCTTGTTGGCCTGTAAAGCGTATAACCACGATTTTCTATTCGAAAGATGGTGTCTAGTTTGATTAAGAACTCTTCTTTGGTTAATCCGTTAAGGTCTTTTATAATTCTGTTGAACTCATAAATTTTCAATTCAGACTCTGGAATTAAATAACTCATAAAATAGTTATAAGCTTCATCGCCTTTATGATTTTTATTACTTGCTTTCAATTCTTTTGCCAATAAATATGAAGAAGCAGAACGATGATGTCCATCTGCAATATAGATTGTTTTCATTTTTTCGAATTCATGCTTTATAATGTCGATTGTTTTGGAGTGATTAAGAAGCCAAAGATAATGCGTGTCTCTATAGGTGGTTGTGAATTCGAATTCTGCTCTTTCTTGCTGTGTTTTCTTGATAATACCTGTAATGGTTGTATTATCAGGATAGGTAAGGAGTACCGGTTCTGCATTAAAACCGACAGTTTTTAGATAGTCTTTAAAAATATTCTCGCGATATTCTATGGTGTCTTCGTGCTTTTTTATGCAGTCTTTTTCATAATCTTCTGCACTAACAGCAGCCACAATACCAGAAAACTCATTTCCGTTACGATTTACTATTTTATAAATATAATAGTTAGGCCTTTCGTCTTGAATAAAAATATGGTCTTCTTTAAATTCCAAATATCTATTTCTAACTAAAGCATATCTTTTTTTACCAGAAACCTCTTTCTGGTATTTATATCCAGGATTTATGATATGCAAAAAAGAAAATGGGTTGTAATCTAGCCTAGCTTCAAGTTCTGCTTGTGTATAACTTTGATAAGAACGTGAGGCCACAAGGCTTACTTTGTCTCGTGTAGGTCTTACTGCTTTAAACGGAATTATTTTTGCCAAATTGAATTATAAAAACTGTTTAGAAACTTTTTCTGCTTTCTTGCTTTCAGAGTAATCATAAAAACCTTCTCCAGATTTTATGCCAAGCTTTCCAGCTCTTACCATATTTACCAATAAAGGGCTAGGCGCATATTTAGGGTTTTTGAACCCTTCGTACATGACATTTAAAATTGAGAGACAAACATCAAGCCCAATAAAATCTGCTAATTGCAATGGACCCATTGGATGAGCCATACCGAGTTTCATGACTGTATCTATTTCCTGAACTCCAGCAACATGGTTATAGAGGGTTTCAATAGATTCATTAATCATGGGCATTAAAATTCTATTAGCTACAAAACCTGGATAATCATTAACCTCAACAGGAATTTTCCCTAATGCGCTGGACATATCCATAATGAGTTTAGTGATTTCATCACTTGTATTATAACCACGAATAATCTCTACCAACTTCATAATTGGTACTGGATTCATAAAATGCATGCCAATAACCATTTCTGGTCTTGAGGTTACAGATGCTATATGAGTAATTGAAATCGAAGATGTATTGGTAGCCAGAATAGTATCTTCTGGGCAGGCTTCGTCTAATTGTCTAAAAATTTTAAGTTTAAGTTCCACATTTTCTGTTGCAGCTTCAATAACCAAACTAGCATATTCTACACCTTCTACTAAACTTGTAAACGTTGTAATATTATTTAAAGTTTCTGCTTTTTGAGCTTCGGTTATTTTCTCTTTAGCTAACATTCTATCAAGATTGGAAGTAATAGTTTCCATTCCTTTTTTTAATGCAGATTCATTAATATCTATAAGTTGAACTTTAAACCCGTTTTGAGCAAAAGAATGAGCAATACCATTTCCCATAGTTCCAGCTCCAATAACTGCTACGTTTTTCATTAGAATATTTATTTAAAACAATTTATAATTTGTGTAGCTACACGCAAGGCTTCTGTACCATCGTTTAATGTTACTATTGGTGTAGTATTATTGTTAATGGCATTAGCAAAAGATTCCAATTCGTCCAAAATAGCATTGTTACTACCAACATTGGGATTGTCAAAGTAGATTTGCTTTTTAATACCTTCTGCATTTTGAAGAATCATATCAAAATCTCCAGGATGTTCTGGAGCATCTTTCATCTTTACCACTTCACATTTCTTTTCCAAAAAATCAACTGAAATGTAAGCATCCCTCTGGAAGAAACGCGTTTTACGCATGTTTTTTAAAGAAATTCTACTCGCGGTAAGATTGGCAACACAGCCATTTTCAAATTCCAGTCTTGCATTGGCAATATCTGGTGTATCACTAATGACTGAAACACCACTGGCAGATACATTTTTAACCTCTGATTTTACAACGCTTAAAATAATATCGATATCATGAATCATTAAATCCAAGACTACCGGAACATCTGTACCTCGAGGATTAAATTCTGCCAACCGATGCGTTTCAATAAACATTGGGTTTTCAACCTTATCTTTTACCGCAATAAATGCTGGATTAAATCGCTCCACATGACCAACCTGACCTCTGATATTGTTTTCGGCCAATAATTCTCTAATATGCTCTGCTTCTTCAACAGTATTGGTAATAGGTTTTTCAATAAAGATATGCTTTCCTTTGGCTATGGCTTGTTTGGCACACTCGTAATGAGATAATGTTGGTGTTACGATATCTACCATATCTACAGCATCTATAAGTTCTTCAACTGAATTGAAAAGTGTATAGCCGAATTCATCAGCAACTTTTTGCGCATTTACTGTATCTTGGTCATAAAAACCAACTAATTTATATTGATTGGATTGATTAAGAAGTCTTAAATGTATTTTTCCTAAATGCCCAGCACCAAGAACACCTGCTTTTAGCATATTGTTTTGTTTTGAACAAAAATAAGGTTTTTAAGTATTTATCTATATCAAAATAGAATAAAATGTATCAAACACTATTTGCTAAAAATTCTTTTCACAAATAACTTTTATCTTAAAAATGTTTGATTAATTTTAACAGAAAATACACCAATATAAGTTGAAAGATACGTTTAAGCACAAAGGATTACGACAAAAGTTAGTTAATGTTATAAAGGCTAAAGGAATACAAGATGAAAAGGTTTTGGAAGCTATTGGTAGAGTGCCGAGACATTTATTTATGGATTCGGGTTTTTTAGATCACGCGTACCAAGACAAAGCATTCCCTATTGCCGCAGACCAAACCATATCACAACCTTATACTGTAGCTTTCCAAACCGAATTATTAAAAGTTAAAGCAGGAGACAAAATTCTTGAAATAGGTACAGGCAGTGGTTACCAAGCTGCAGTTTTGTGTGAGCTTGGTGTTAAATTGTACAGTATTGAACGCCAATTAGAACTCTTTAAGAAAACCAATAAGTTTTTACCAAAATTAGGATATCGACCCAAAAAACTCATTTTTGGAGATGGCTATAAAGGCCTTGAAGAAGAATCTCCTTTTGATGGAATTATTGTTACTGCAGGTGCTCCATTTGTGCCAAAGCCTTTATTGACACAATTAAAAATAGGAGGTAGGCTTGTGATTCCTGTTGGAGATGACGTACAAGTCATGACTCTCTTTATTAGGAAAGGAGACAAAGAGTTTGAAAAACACGAATTTGGTGAGTTCAGGTTTGTACCATTACTTGAAGATAAATCCTAATTTTCTAAATAATTTTTTTGCTTTAGCTCTTTATGACTATTTGCTTCATCCACTTGTTTCTTAAATCAAGTTGAGCATCTGTTGGATTTTCCATTAGAGAAAATGTTGAAGTAGCTTCATCAAAATAGATTCCTAGTTTTTCATAGTATTCTTTAAAAGGAAGAGGTTCTGAAGCTTTCACATATTTATCGAAAAAATCACTTATTTCAGGATGTGTTTCGTCAGCAAAATCGTCAAAAAATGTGTTTTCATTAAAAGGTCTGTTAGGTCCATATTCTTTGGCTAATTCATTTATTACATCTGCTAATCCTCTTTCTCCGTTAGAAAGCTCTAGAAGTCTTATATCAAGAAGCCCAGCAACCAAAGCACCTTTCATGTAAATATTTGCATATTGCTTATGTCCTTCTGGTGTATAAGAAGTTCTGGCCAATTCTACAAGGCTAATATTGGGGTTGAAATAATTATTATTGATGATAATTTTCTGTCTTAATGTGTTTAAATAGTCTTCCGTAGATTTTAATCTAGAACGAAATAACATCATATGTGCTGCCCATTCTGTAGTGCCTTCGTACAACCATAAATGATCTGATGTTACAGGAGTCATAAAATTAAACTGTTCCACAACTTCACTATGAATATTAAGAGGAGTCACAATATGAAAGAACTCGTGAGCTGCTACATCCAGTAGATTTTTTTCAAGGTATTCCCATGGAGCTTCTCTATAAACATATTCAGAACTATATGAATGTTCCCAAGCACCTTGTGTTAAATCTTCAAAATGATATAAGAATGTATATCTGTTTACTGGCAATCCATTTAAAAAACCACTCGCAGAAAGTAGCATGTCTCTCATAGAATCTAATATTTGATTAGATTTTACTAGACCTGTTTTAGAATATGTGAAAATATCTATTGTTGTTCCTTGCACATCCATAGATGCCTTTGTTAAATCACCAAGAAGAATGGGTGAATCTACAACATGATCGTAATCTTCTGCTAAATAAATACCATTATTGGTTCTATCTAAAGCAGTGCCTACAAGCCATTGTTCTGGGTAATCAATTTTTATTTTAATAGGGTTGGCTTGTTTTCCTTTGAAATAACCAAAAACTCCTTGTCCATTAATTAAAGAATGATCATCTTCAATTGAGGTGCCGCACATTAAATAAAGTTTATTTTCTGTAACGGGTGTATCCCAAGTTTCAGCAATGTGGTATTCAATTTTTGCAATGCTTTCTGGAGAAGTTAGTTCGTACTGATTGATCGAAATCTTTTTTGTTTCTATTTCGTTTCCTTTACTATCAAAAGCTTTAAACGAACGCACAAACCTTCCTATGTCCATAACTGCATAAGTTCCTGGTGCTGTTGATGCAAATTGATAAATACTGTTACTGTCTGTTAAAGATGGTGGTAAAACGATTACTTTAAAGGTGTCACCAGATCTATCTAAAAGATTAACATTAAAGAAAACGTCATGAGTTTGAACAGTTGAATTCTTACTACTTCCACATGAAACCAGAACGATAGAAATGGCAATAAACCAAAACTTAAAAAGATACTTCATTTTTAAAAATTAAAATTTCCGCAAAATATGAATAACAGTGAGTTTTAAGAGTTAAGAATCTCTTAAATTATTTATAGGTTTTTTTAATTCGGTCTAGGTTACGCTTGTTATCTCTGTCCCGAATGGTTTCTCGCTTATCATGAAGTTTTTTACCTTTAGCTAAAGCAATTTCTAATTTTGCATACCCTTTTTCATTGATGAATAACCGAAGTGGAATAATGGTGAGACCTGTATTTTGAACTTCTTTATTTAATTTTTTCAGTTCTTTTTTGTTCAACAATAGTTTTCTAGTGGCTTTGGGTTTATGATTATAGTAAGTGCCATAGATGTATTCTTCAATAGTCATATTGACCACAAACAGTTCGCCACGGTCATTAAACTCACAAAAGCTTTCTGCAATAGAAGCCTTACAGTTTCTAATGGATTTAATTTCAGTACCGGTTAATACAATACCTGCCGTATACTTATCCAATATTTCATATTGAAACCGAGCTTTTTTATTTTGTATGTTTATGCTTTTTTGCATGGGTTGCCAAAGGTAGATAATTTAAGATAATTTTTAAATAAGTAAAAAAACTATTGTATAGCTTTACACTTTATTGCAGAAAAGTATATAAATGAAGACGAAACTGACTTCCTTTTTTTTGATTTTAATTTTTATTTCTGGATGTAAAATAGATGTTGATGGTAGTTTTGTAGATACCATTATTAATCGATCCATTGAAGTTTCTGGTGGCTCTAAATTTAAAAATTCAGTGATAGATTTTGATTTTAGAGGAAGACATTATAAAGCCATTCGTATAGATGGTTTATTTCAATACGAAAGAGAATTTCAGGATTCTTTAGGAGTCATCAAAGATGTTTTGTCCAATTCTGGTTATGAACGCTTTTTGAATAACCAGCCATTTTTACCTCATGATACTATGGCAGTAAAGTATGCCAGATCTGTGAACTCCGTGCATTATTTTTCTGTTTTACCTTTTGGATTGAATGATGAAGCTGTAAATAAAACGTATTTGGACAGCTTGTTGATAAAAGGAAAAAAGTATCACAAGATTAAAGTTGATTTTGATAAAGATGGTGGAGGAGAAGACCATGAAGATGTATTTGTTTATTATGTTAATGCAGAGACCTACAAAGTAGATTATTTGTCATATATCTATTTTGTAGATGGAGGTGGTATAAGGTTTAGAGAAGCTTATAATGAAAGATATGTCAACGGATTACGATTTGTGGATTATAATAATTATAAATCTGAAAATGACAGTATTGATTTATATGCATTAGATAGTTTGTACCAACTGAACAAACTAAAACTTTTATCAAAAATAGAGCTTGAAAATATTTCGGTTCAATAAATTTACTCGATAAATAATACCGTATCAGATATGGTATCACCAAAAACAGTAACAATATAAAGATTGGCATTATTGCTATCGTCAATATGCTCATACTTTTCTTTACCTAAAAGTTTATTTACAAACTCTGGTGTTGAATTACTATGTCCAACAACCAAAACAGATTTCCCTATAGTATTATTTAAAAATCCCTGAATATTGATTTCTTTTGGATTATAAAAGGTAATTTCAACATTGTTTTTTATTGCTGTTGGTTGTGCAGTTTCAATAGTTCGGTGATAGTCTGTTGAATATACAGCATCAAATTTTATATTTTTAAAAACGTCTTTCCAGTGCTCTGCACGTTGTTTACCCTTTTCAATTAGATGCGGATTATTATTAGATGCATCACTTCTGTCTTTTTCTGCATGCCTGATAAAATAGTATGTAGATGTTTCAGTTTTAAATTGCTCTTCTTTGGTTTGCAAGCAAGATGTTAGAGTAGTTGATAATATTAAGGTAAGGAGAATTATTTTTTTCATAAGAATTCGTTTATGCTCAAAGATATAAATTTAAGATACTCGATTTTTACAGTTGTTTCCAAAAAATGATCATCCCACTAAAGTCTTTTTTAATTAATTCAAAATCTAAAGATGTTTTTCCTATATTTTCATATTCTAGTTTGGTGTAAAAATGCAATGCTTGTTCTTGAGTATCCATAGCTTTCAACCAAATAGAGCTATTCCCTTTTTCTTTTGCACGTTTTTCAACCCAATTAAATAAAGCCTTTCCAATACCTTTTCCATGTACTTCACTTCCTAAATAGATTCTGTGCAAATACACATTAGAATCTTTTATATGACTTTCAAGTGGCCTGTTGAAATCAATTCTTAAAATACCAACATCTTGAGATTTAAATATTACGAAATAATATTCGGCATCAATATTACTTAACTCTTTTTTTAGGTTTTCTTTACTATAAAATTTGTTAATATACCAGCTAGAGTCTTCATTTTTCCAAAGGTGTTTGTATACAGGACGATAAACTTTAGCAACTAATTTTTCAAGCTTTTTCTGGTCTTGAAAACAAATCTCTTGAAGTTGAATATGTTCTGAAATTTGAATCACTAAAAGTTAATTTTTACAATATTAACTTAAAAATTATTACAAAAGAAAAAGCAACGCTTACTAAATATATAGTTCACGCTGCTTTTCTACTAACTAACCAACTAAATAAAAAACGGTTTGAGATCCGTTTTATTGTTTTTTTAACTTAAAATTAAGATTCCTCAATTACCAAATCTCCTTGGTTTCTGAAAACTAATCTACTATCAAATGAATCCAATAAAATGATACTGTCTGTAGTAATTCTTCCTGAAAGAATTTCTTTGCTTAATTCATTCAAAACTTCTTTTTGAATCACACGCTTTACAGGTCTTGCTCCATATTCTGGATTATATCCTTTTTCTGCTAAATATGCAATTGCTTCTGGAGTGGCATCAAAAGTAATTCCTTGTTTTGCAATTATTTTGGTAATTGCTTTTAATTGAAGACCTACAATGGCTGTAATGTTTGCTTTAGTTAAAGGTGTAAACATGATGGTATCATCAATTCTGTTTAAAAATTCTGGACGTATGCTTTGTTTTAATAGCGCCATAACATCAACTTTTGCAGCTTCAATTGCAGAATCAATATCTTTTGTTGCTTCAAAACGGTCATGAATAATACTACTTCCCATGTTTGAAGTCATGATAATGATCGTGTTTTTAAAATCAGCTACACGACCTTTGTTATCTGTTAGCCTGCCTTCATCCAAAACTTGTAATAGAATATTGAACGTATCGGGATGTGCTTTTTCAATTTCATCTAGTAAAACAACAGAATATGGTTTTCGTCTTACAGCTTCTGTTAATTGTCCGCCTTCATCATAACCAACATATCCAGGAGGAGCACCAACCAATCTGCTCACAGCGTGACGTTCTTGATATTCGCTCATATCTATACGAGTCATGGCATTTTCATCATCAAAAAGATATTCTGCAAGTGCTTTAGCCAATTCGGTTTTACCAACACCTGTTGTTCCTAAAAATAAGAAGGTGCCTATTGGTTTTTGTGGATTTTGTAATCCAGCCCTACTGCGTCTTACAGCATCACTTACAGCCATAATAGCTTCTTCTTGTCCTACAACCCTTTTATGGAGTTGATCCTCAAGCTTTAGAAGCTTCTCGCGCTCACTTTGTAACATTTTGGTTACTGGAATTCCGGTCCATTTAGCAACTACTTCAGCAATATCGTCATAGGTTACTTCTTCTTTAATAAGTGAATTACCGGATTGGTTTTCTTGCAACTCTTTTTGAAGTTTCTCCAGTCGCTCCTGTGCTTCTTTGATTTTTCCGTAGCGTAATTCTGCTACTTTACCATAGTTACCATCACGTTCTGCACGTTCTGCTTCAAGTTTAAAGTTTTCTATTTCTAATTTTGTATTCTGAATGTTATCTACAACTTCTTTTTCACTTTTCCATTTGGCATTAATTTCATTACGTTGTTCTTTTAAATTGGCTAAATCAGAACGTAAAGTTTTTAATTTAGATTCATCCTTTTCACGCTTAATGGCTTCAATCTCAATTTCCAACTGCATTATTTTTCTATCCAGAACATCTAACTCTTCCGGTTTCGAATTGATTTCCATGCGTAGTTTTGAAGCTGCTTCATCCATTAAGTCAATGGCTTTATCAGGAAGAAATCTGTTTGTGATGTAGCGTTCTGAAAGTTCTACTGCACCAATAATGGCTTCATCTTTGATACGAACCTTGTGATGTGTTTCGTATTTTTCTTTGATTCCTCGAAGTATTGAAATGGCACTTTCTGTATCTGGTTCATCAACCATAACTTTTTGGAAACGTCTTTCTAGAGCCTTGTCTTTTTCAAAATATTTTTGGTATTCGTCTAAAGTCGTAGCTCCAATAGCTCGCAATTCACCGCGTGCTAAAGCAGGTTTTAATATGTTAGCCGCATCCATTGCACCTTGTCCACCACCAGCACCTACAAGGGTATGAATTTCGTCTATAAATAGAACAATATCGCCATCACTTTCTGTAACCTCTTTAATAACAGCTTTTAAGCGCTCTTCAAATTCTCCTTTGTATTTAGCACCAGCTATCAAAGCACCCATATCAAGTGCAAAAATTTGCTTTTCTTTTAAATTTTCAGGTACATCGCCGTCAACAATCCTGTGTGCTAAACCTTCGGCAATAGCAGTTTTGCCAGTTCCAGGTTCACCAACCAAAATTGGATTGTTCTTGGTTCTTCGTGACAGAATTTGAAGTATTCTTCGAATTTCTTCATCACGACCAATAACTGGGTCCAATTTACCATCTTTCGCCAACTGGTTTAAGTTTTTAGCATATTTATTCAAAGAATTGTAAGTGTCTTCTTGACTTTGAGAAGTAACACGGTCTCCTTTACGCAATTCTTCAATAGCGGCTTTTAAATCTTTTTCTGTGATGCCTTGATCTTTTAGCATTTGTGCAATTTTACTATTTGATTTAAAAACAGCTAGAATTAAATGCTCAATGGAAACAAAATCATCATTCATCTTTTTTGCAATAATAGATGCCTCGTTCAAAGTTTTACCTGCTTCACGAGATAGCATGATTTCTCCTCCAGAAACTTTAGCAAAGCTTTCTATTTGTTTGGTTAAAGTCTGTTGCAAAACAGCAATGTTTACATTAAGTTTCTTTAAAATAAAAGGCAGTACATTTTCATCAACTTCGAAAATAGCTTTAAATATATGCTCATTCTCAATTTGTTGATTAGAGAAGCTTTGTGCAATTTGTTGTGCTTGCTGAACAGCTTCTTGTGATTTTATAGTATAATTATTAAAGTTCATTGTATATTTTTTTCCTTTTGATATCTATATTTCAATAATCTTACCATTGCATTTTACAAGACAAAATGTCTGTTTAAATCAATAATAATGTGACTTTTAGGCAGTTTGTAAGGAGTTGAATAAGCTTATGACTACTTTGAAAATTAAAAAGAAAATTTTATGGGTTTATTTAAAAAAATTTTTGCTGCTTCATCTGGATCAATAGAAGAGAAAGTTCTACCATGGATTGCCTTAACCACAATTGAGCAATTGGATGGTATTTTAAAAAACTCAAAAAAGAGACCTCAAATAATTTTTAAATACTCAACTAGATGTGGAATAAGTCGAGTCGTATTGAAGGAATTTGAAAGGGATAATCTAGTGCTTGAAAATTATTTTGATTTTTATTTTAATGATCTTATAAAGTTTCGGAATGTATCTAACCATATAGCTTCTCAATTTAACATTAGGCATCAATCACCTCAATTGATGGTAATAAAAAACGGAGAAGTAATTAGTCATTCAAGCCACGGTTCAATTAATGATGTCGACTTAAAAAACCTTATGAAGTAATATCGTATTTCTCAAGTTTTGATTTGCTTCAAGAAAAAGGTTAACTTCGTTAAAATTTAATAATCTACCTTCTTTAAAAATGATTAAAAAGGTCATTTTAACACCATTTCAGAAGTTTGTTAAAATTGAGAGCTTCAGTGGCATTCTTCTTTTAGGAACTACGATTATTGCTTTAGTATGGGCAAATTCTACATTTGGTGATAGTTATCAGTCACTTTGGCAATATAAAGTGGGCTTTTCAGCAGAAAACTTTGAGCTTAAAAAACCCTTGTTACTATGGGTTAATGACGGCTTAATGGCTGTTTTCTTTTTTCTAATTGGTTTAGAAATAAAAAGAGAATTTTTAATCGGTGAGCTAAATTCTTTAAAAAAAATATCCTTTCCTCTTTTTGGTGCTTTGGGCGGAATGACAATTCCAGTCATTTTCTTTTTGTTTTTAAATCAAAATCCAGAAACATTACGAGGCTGGGGAATTCCAATGGCTACAGATATTGCATTTTCGTTGGCAGTACTTAAAGTTTTGGGAGATAGAGTGCCGTTGAGCCTTAAGATATTTTTGACTGCCTTTGCAATAGTTGATGATATTGGAGCTGTTTTGGTAATAGCATTGTTCTATAGTAGTTCAATAAACATCTCTCTATTGGTTATAGCTTTTGTATTATTAGGGATATTGTATGGTTTGTCTTTTAAAGGCTATTATTCGAAATTTTTAATCATTTTGTTTGGAATAATTATTTGGACTTTGTTTTTAAAATCAGGAATACATCCAACATTAGCAGGTATTTTATTAGCGTTTTCTGTACCTGTAAGGCAAAAAATAGACACAAAAGAGTTCATTAATAATTTGGTTAGTATAATTACCGAGATTAAAAAAGCAGAAAATACAAAGAAACCAATTTTATCAAAACAACAAATACAGCAAATAGATGACCTTGAAGATTGGACCAATAAGTACCAGTCTCCACTTCAACATTTGGAGCACCAGTTGCACGATTGGGTAGCTTATTTAATTATTCCTGTTTTTGCTTTGGCAAATGCAGGTGTTGTTATCAGCGGAAACCTTGATTTGGATATTTCTTTAGTGACAAACATTATTATATGTTTAGTTTTAGGCAATAGCATTGGTATTTCTAGTATTGTCTTATTTGCAAAAAAAATAAAACTTATAGAAGTTCCAGAGGATATAAGTAACACACAAATTGTTGGAGTGTCATTTTTGGCTGGTATAGGATTTACTATGGCAATTTTTATCGCAAGCCTTGCTTTTGCAGGTAATCAAATTTATATAGATTCTGCCAAAATAGGTATCATAATAGGCTCATTTATATCTGCTATTTTAGGGTTTATTATTTTAAGAATAAAACCAGCGTAATTTTTTTACCTTATCGTCAATGGAGTCTATAAACACTGTTAATTTTCATTGCTGCTTATATTATCTATATATATATTTGTAAAAATTTAAATAAGCCAAATGAAAAACATACTATTAAACTTTTTATTATTTGTATTCTTATTTTCATGTAAAAATGAAACCGCAACTAATGTTGCAACAGATAACACTAGTGAAAAATTTGCAGAATTGCTCCACAATTATAATGAAGAAGGACTTGTTCTAAATCCGTTAAATGCAACCCAAGCAGGAGACAATCGTTTTAATGACCAATTACCTAATTTCTTATCTGAAGACTATAAAGCCAAGAAAAAAGCTTACTATAATAAATATAAGAAAGCTTTATCAGATATTGATGAATCACAACTATCTGATACAGAAAAAATGAGTAAAGCTGTTTTATTATGGGATTGTGAGATTAATCTTGAAGAGATGACATTTCAAAAAGATTTAATGCCTATCGATCAAATGTGGTCTTTAAATCTTGATTTTAATCAATTGGCAAGTGGTTCTACCTCACAACCATTCAATTTGGTCGAAGACTATAAAAACTGGTTGGAAAGGGTAGATTTTTATTTAGAGTGGTTAGAATCAGCCAAAGAGAATATGAAAAAAGGAATGGAATCTGGATATGTGTTGCCATCTTCTCTAATTGTTAAGGTAATTCCACAGTTTGAAGTTTTGGCTGCAGGGAATGTTGAAGACCATTTATATTACAGCCCGATACTTTTTATTTCTGAAGCGTTTTCTAAAGAAGAACGAGAAGAATTGATTAAAGCTTATACAGATATGGTATCAAATAAAATAATGCCAGCTCATAAAGACATGGTAGATTTTTTAAAGAACGAATACCTACCTGCTGGAAAGGAAAACCAAGGTATAGCCGCAGTAACACCTTTGGGAAACCAATACTATGTTCATCAGATAAAAAAATATACAACTACAAATATGACTGCTGATAAAATTCATCAGATTGGATTAAAGGAAGTAGCTCGGATTCAATCTGAAATGGATAGTGTTAAAAAAGTGATTGGTTTTGATGGTGAGTTAAAAGCTTTTTTCGATTTTGTAAGAACAAATAAAGATTTAATGCCGTTTACTGAAATATCTCAAGTCATTGCATATTATGATAGTATTCATAATGTGATGAAACCTCAAATTGATAAGTTGTTCGGAAAACAACCTAAAACACCTTTTGAAGTTAGACGTACAGAACCTTTTAGAGAAAAGTCAGCAGCTGCAAATTATAGTCCAGGCTCTGTTGATGGGACTAGACCGGGAATTTTTTATACACCTATACCTGATGTAGAATCTTACAATATTTTTGATAAGGAAGACTTGTTTTTACATGAGGCAATTCCGGGCCATCATTTTCAAATATCATTAGCGCAAGAAAATGAAGAATTACCAGATTTCAGAAAAACATTATGGTACAGTGCCTACGGAGAAGGATGGGCACTTTATACTGAATCTATGGGAAGTGAATTAGGATTGTATAAAGATCCATATCAGTATTTTGGTATGTTAAGTTCAGAAATCCATAGAGCCATAAGATTAGTAGTAGATACTGGTTTGCATGCTAAAGGCTGGACTCGCGAACAAGCCATACAATATTCAATAAATAATGAAGCGGAATCTGCCGATAGTATTGAAAGAGAGATTGAGCGTTATATGGCGAACCCTGGACAGGCATTGTCATATAAAATAGGACAATTAAAAATTATAGAATTACGAAACAAAGCTGAAAAAGAATTGGGTGATGAATTTGATATCAAAGAGTTTCATAATCAAATATTAGAAACAGGTTGTATCCCATTACAATTGTTAGAAAATAAGGTTAATAATTGGATTGATTCTTACCAAAAAAGTTAAATTGAATAAAAACTCCCAAATAACTTTGGGAGTTTTTGTTAGAAGTTAAATCTATGAATGATGTTTTTAAGCTTAAGTTTTAAATCTTCACCAGTATCATATACCATCTGCTCATTACTTGGAAAAGGGACTCTGTAATTTCTAGTTAAATCTATATCCTCACGAGTTAATGCTCTTTTATCACCTCTATATGAACCAAAAACGTTTTCAAAAACAAAACCACTATCAATAGGAAAGGTTTTTATAAGTTGATTGGTTTTTAAATCAGCGTATACAACATCTGCTATTATCTGTGAAGATTTTATTTGCACCACCTCAAAGAATCTAGCTCTTACTTCAACAATTTTGTCAATTTTAATATCATTTCCCAGACTATCTTTTGCCACATTACCATTACCATCCAATTGATATTCCCAACCGTCTACGATGTCTCTCTTTCTTAAAAACTCACGTTCATTAATTTGTTCTGGTGAAATATTAATCTGTTTTAATTGCAATTGCATAGAGTAATCATAATTTATGTTACCATCCATGTTAGAATGATAGGCTGTCCAGAATTTGTTGAGTCCATATGTATCAAAATTGAGCAAATCTTCTTCCAGACGTCTGGGAATAATCTGATGAGTTCGATTTTCAATAGACACAATAACATAATCTAATCCTTTTTGATAAGCTTCTTCCATCAAGTCTCTCGTATCAGCGTAATTAGGATTAATAGACTCAATATATTCGTAAGTACTATAGGCTTCGCGAATGTTGTTCTTATGTTCTGAATCCAATAATTTCAGTCCTTTTTCGTATAAATAATCAGATGCTTTTTCACGCCATTCAACTATATCATTACTATAGTCATTAAACTTAAATCTTAAATTCTTCCCATTAATATTTAATGGTAATATTGGTTTTATAGCTTCTTGACGAGCATTTAAATCAGAATAGATTTCGTATATATTTTGATACAATTCAGGATTATTATCTTTTTTAAGATGCGAGATGTCGTTTAAGTCTCTTTCAACAACCTTATAATAGGCATCTTGAAGCATAAAGGCATAGTCTTGCTTACGCTTTTTATCTTTGTTTGTTTCAAGTTTTTTTAGTGCATCATTAATTGCTTGATCGTAATTACCAGAATTTAATGCTTTTTCTACTTGTTTTCTTCCACTACAAGATATAAGTAATGAAAGTATTACAGAAAGGAGTAGTATTTTTTTCATAATGCTGGGGTTTACAATTATGATATTAGATTTTCAAATATGATGCCAATTAAGGGAAAATAATACTAATAAACAACAAATATGGTTTTAAATTGTTTATTATCAACAAGTTATTTTTTTATTTTCTTTGGTTTGAAAACAGGAAGCAACTGCGTTTTAACTTCGCCAAACCCGATTCTAGTACCATCATTTTCACAATAACCTCTCATAATTACCGTGTCAAAATCATTAATGAATTTTCGTTCAGTCCCATCTTTCATTTTAAGAGGTTTTTCACCTCTCCAGGTTAGTTCTAGCATAGAGCCATAAGAATCTGGAGTAGAGCCAGAAATAGTTCCACTACCCATCATGTCTCCTGAATTCACTGGACAACCATTTACGGTATGGTGTGCCAATTGTTGAGACATATTCCAATACATATATTTAAAATTTGATCTACTTACAACAGTTTCTTTAGACCCTTTGGGCTGTATGGCAACCTCAAGATTTATGTCAAAACTCTTTTTTCCTTTGTATTGTAAATAAGGTAATTGTGGTTTTATTGGTTTAGGACCATCTACTCTAAAAGGTTCTAAAGCATCTAAAGTTACAATCCAAGGAGACATAGAGGACGCAAAATTCTTTGCTAAAAATGGTCCGAGAGGAACATATTCCCATTTTTGAATATCACGCGCACTCCAGTCATTAAACAATACAAGACCAAAAATATATTCTTCGGCCTCATCAATAGGAATAGGCTCACCTAAATCATTAGCATCTGTCGTAATAAATGCCATTTCCAATTCAAAATCGACCAACTTACTTGGTCCAAAAACGGGTTCTGTCACTCCAGCAGGAAGCGTTTGTCCTTGTGGTCTGTGAACTGGAATACCGGAAGGAATAATGGACGAGCTTCTACCATGATACCCGACGGGGATATGTAACCAATTCGGCATTAATGCATTATCAGGATCTCTGAACATAGTGCCAACATTAGTAGCATGTTCTATACTAGAATAAAAATCTGTATAATCACCAATTTGTATTGGCAATTGCATTTCAATTTCATCTAATCTAAACAATACAATCTCTTTATGCTTCTTATTGCTCTTTAGAGTTGTATTTTCTGAATCAAAAATTTCTGCTATTCTGTTTCTAACTGCCCTCCACGTTTTTCTTCCATCGGCAATAAAATCGTTTAAAGTATCTTGAAGAAAAATGTCATCAGTTAAAGGAATTCCATCAAAATATCCGAGTTGATGTAATGCTCCTAAATCTATAGCAGTATCTCCAATCCTTGTTCCAATTGTAATAATGTCATCTCTAGTTAAGAATACTCCAAAAGGAATATTCTGTATTGGGAAATCTGAATTTTTATCAACGTGTAGCCACGATTTTCTATCAGGATTATTAGCAGCGATTGACATATGGTTTAAGTTATTGGTTTTATATAATTGATTTCAAACCTACATAATTTTTTTATTTTAAAAGGAAAAAAGCAATAAAAATTATCTTCTTGATAATCGTTAATAAATTAGTTAAAAACTTAAAGGTAAATATATATTTTTTACTGTTTTAAACTAATCTATTTCCTATTTTTGACGAATATTAAAATACAATCTTCAAATATGCAACGGGATAAACAAATTTTTGAACTTATAGAGGCTGAAAGAGAACGCCAACTTCATGGAATTGAACTTATAGCATCAGAGAATTTTGTTAGCGACCAGGTCATGGAAGCTGCAGGTTCTGTGTTAACTAATAAGTACGCCGAAGGGTATCCAGGGAAGCGTTATTATGGCGGTTGTGAAGTCGTTGATGAAGTGGAACAGATTGCTATTGATAGAGCAAAAACGCTTTTTGGAGCTGGTTACGCAAATGTTCAGCCTCACTCTGGAAGCCAGGCAAATACTGCGGTTTATGCAGCATGCTTAAAACCAGGAGATAAGATTCTAGGCTTTGATTTGTCTCATGGAGGACATTTAACTCATGGATCACCAGTTAATTTTTCCGGAAAACTATATCATCCTGTTTTTTATGGTGTAGATAAAGAGACAGGTAGAATTAATTATGATAAAATGGAAGCTATAGCAAAGGCAGAAAAACCCAGATTGATTATTGCTGGTGCTTCCGCGTATTCTCGAGATATGGATTTTGAGAGATTCAGAGAGATAGCAGATTCTGTTGGTGCTGTATTAATGGCAGATATTTCTCATCCAGCGGGTTTAATTGCAAAAGGTATTTTAAATGATCCGATTCCACATTGTCATATTGTAACAACAACTACTCATAAAACGTTAAGAGGTCCAAGAGGTGGATTAATTTTAATGGGTGAAGATTTTGATAATCCGTTTGGATTGAAATTAAAAAATGGAAATTTGCGTAAAATGTCATCTTTGTTAGACTCTGCTGTTTTCCCAGGAAATCAAGGAGGACCACTAGAGCATATTATTGCGGCAAAAGCTATAGCTTTTGGTGAAGCACTAACAGATGATTTTATGCATTATACCTTACAAATTAAGAAAAATGCGGATGCTATGTCTAAAGCTTTAGTAGCAAAAGGATATCATATTATTTCTAATGGTACAGATAATCATATGATGCTAATTGATTTAAGAAACAAAAATATATCTGGAAAAGATGCTGAACAAGCTCTTGTAAAAGCAGATATTACGGTTAATAAAAACATGGTGCCTTTTGATGACAAATCACCTTTTGTGACTTCTGGTATTCGAATAGGAACACCAGCAATAACTACACGAGGACTGAAAGAATCAGATATGCAAGCTATTGTAGAGCTTATAGATGAGGTGATTAATAACTATGAAAATGAAAATGTTTTACAATCGGTTAAGGAAAAAGTGAATGAAATGATGGCTCATAGACCATTGTTTGTTTAAAATCATAAAATGCACCTGAAGTTTAAAATACATATACTGTTTGTATTTTTAGCATCTCAATTATTATACACACAAATTTATTTTGAAGATGTAGCTTCAACTCTAGGTGTTTCAATTACTGGTAACTCAGGTACCGTTCTTGGTGGTGTTAGTTTCTATGACTTTAATAATGATGGTTGGGATGATTTAACATTTGCTAGCAAAGAAACATCGCCAGTTAGGTTTTTTAAGAACTTATCTGGAACATTTGTAGAAGAAACATTCAATATAACAATTACAGGCCATTCTAAACAGGTACTTTGGGTAGACTATGACAACGACGGTGATAACGATTTGTTTGTAACTAAAGTAAATGGCGTTAATGCTCTTTATCAAAACAATGGAAGCTTTGTTTTTAGCGATGTTACAACAGCGTCTGGATTTCCTGCGTTAACTGTACTTTATACTTATGGAGCCTCTTTTGGAGATTATGATAACGATGGTTTTTTAGATCTGTTTTTGTGTAATAAAGATAATAGTTATGTAATACCAAATCAATTATATCACAATAATGGTAATGGGACTTTTACGAATGTATCAGCAGCTGCTGGGATAAGTGATGTAGGGCATTTATCTTTCTGCTCTTCTTTTTTTGATTATGATAACGATGGTTTTCAGGATATTTATATTTCTAACGATAGATTTGATAATACAAATATCCTATATCATAATAATCAGGATGGTACCTTTACAGATGTAAGTATAGATTCAGGAACTAATGTTGCTGCAAATGCTATGTCCACAACTATAGATGATTACAATGATGATGGTTGGTTAGATATTTATGTTACAAACACTGTTGAAGGGAATTATCACTTACAAAATAATGGCGATGGTACATTCACAGATGTGGCTTCAACTGTTGGAACTATTTTTAATAGTATTGGTTGGGGTGCCAATTTTTTTGATGCCGATAACGATTCAGATATGGATTTGTACGTGAGTAGCATGGTCAATAATCCTGGAGCCGGTTTAATTATGTCAGGTTTTTATGAATGTGACCAGAGTTATAACTATTCCATTCCTAGTAATGCTGGTTTTGATAATGATGAATACATCAGTTTTTCAAATGCCATTGGCGATATTAATAATGATGGATATCCTGATTTTGTTGTTTCAAATCAAGCACCAGATAATCATACACTTTGGAGAAATTCTGCTGGATCTAACAATTGGTTAAAAGTAAAACTTCAAGGAAATGCGAGTAACAGAATGGGTATTGGTTCTTGGATTGAAATACTAGTCAATGGTAAAATGATGTATAGATATACACTTTGTGGAGAATCTTTTTTAGGACAGAATTCTGGCACTGAATTTTTTGGAGTTGGTAATGCGACCAATATAGATTTTGTTAAGGTAACATGGTTAAGTGGTATTGAAGACACATTTTTTAATGTTACAACAAATCAAGTTCTAAATATTGTTGAAGGTACTGGAGAGCTCTCCAATGAAGATTTTCGTCTGAATGCTATTAAATTAGTTCCAAATCCAACCAATGGTTGTGTAAATGTTACTAATTTTGAGCATGAACTCAACATCATTGTCAGAGACTTTTTAGGCAGAAAAATTAAAGAACAGGTTGTTAATTATAATAATCGAAGTATTGATTTAAAGGAATTATCTAAAGGTGTATATTTCTTTGTCATAGAAAACGGAAATAACGCAATAACTAAAAGAGTTATATTAAATTAATCTTCAAAGATAGTATGCTGATATGCGCCTAAATCTGGCGATGCAATTCTACTTTCATTAAGAATATCAAAAGGTACTTGACTAGCAAATGTAGAATGTCCAGCACCATTTGCACCAGAATCCTGGCCGATAATTAAATCGTTGGTTTCGGTATTACGAAAATCTGGCTCCTCATTAAAAATATTACCTTCGTAATGCGTTAAATCATTAAAATCATAATTAGGTCCAGTAAAGTTATTACTACTATTATCAAACCGAATTAAACAATTTGTAAATTTAAAATTAAAAGCAACGGAAGGATCTTCAATTTCGTCAAGGAAAATTTCGGGATTATCGTTGCCGTAAATAATGCAGTTATTAAAGTTGGCTTCAGATAAATCTGTTAAAAAAGCTGTACCTTCTTCATCTTGTACATAATTATTTAATAAAACTGAAGCAAATTGCCTAAATCCATTATTCCAATAGTTTGCTATGGTTGAATGTGTGAAGTTATATTTACCTCCAAAAATTCCGGCAAAAGACGATTGTCCAGAATTGTTAATGACTACATTTTCTCCTTTAATAGAAGTATTCCGTCCTAAAATTCCGAAGTTGCTAGAATTGTAAATTTTTGAATTTCTTATGGTTAACTTATCATTCATTGCATTTGGATTGGCATCGCTTAAAATACCAATGGTCGCATTTTTAATAGTAGCATAATTAATAACATTATTCATACTGTTTTCGAATAACCAAATAGTTCCCCATTGTCCTGGAATATCAGAGAAATCAGATTCTAAACGGTCGCCTTCAAAAATGACCTCATTTTCCAATGTGCCTTGGTCTGGACTAAAGCTGCCATTTACTTGCAAGGTGCCATTTTCTGCAATCAATAGGCCAGAATCGGTATGAAAGTGAACTCGTGCTCCTGCATCAACAGTTAGTGTTTCTCCATCGGGTACCGCTGCATAACCATAAATGACATAAGGTTTTTCATTAGTAAATGTTAGTTCTGTTGGTAATAGGTAACGCCCTTGAATTTCAGTATCCAATTGTTCTCCATTCACATTAAGGGTTAATGTCTCAATAACCTTTGTGGTATTGTCTCGATCGGGATATATAAATACAGCATCTTGAACCAAAGTAACCAATTCCACTGTTTGTAGATTCGCTCCTGAATCAAACTCTATTTTATCTGTGTATAAATAATTTCTGTTTGGGTTTGTAAAATTGTTAAAGTCTATGGTGGTTTCTATAAAAACAAACATACTGTCTTTTGCAAGAATTTCTACGTTTTCAAAAGATTTGCCAGGTAAGCCATCAACATTCAATCTGTATTCTGAAGTTTCACCAGAAGCTAGTCTTATAGAAGGTACGAGAATATCACTATTACCCTTGTTATAAACCTTTAAATTATAAGTGCTTGAACCAATATTGGTAAATACGGTATCTAAATAAACGGTGTCTTTTGAAAACTCTAGTTGACCTGTACTTGGTGAGAATTCGAAATCGTTACGGCAGGAACTCCAAAACACTAAAATAGAAAGGGAAAGAATAAAATAGAGGCTTCGTTTCATGTATTACAAATCAATTTTGGTAAAAATATAACTTTTGAAATTATGATATAGTATGATGTAAAATTATTTTATTTAAATAAGTCAATGACTTCTTGGGTTATTCTAGTAGGCTTTTTTGTTTGACTATTCATAAAACACCAATTGGTTTCAGATCTTGCAATGAGTTTTTCATTTTTTTCATTGTACATTTCAACAACTCTTGTTGAGGTCACACCTTCAGATTTTATAACAAAGGTTTTTAGTTTAACCTGATCATTTAATAATGCAGATGATTTATACTCTATGCAGTGGTTTATCATTACCCAAAAGTGATCTTTCAACATATTTGGTGTAGCATTTTTCTGCCAATGTTCTTTTGCGATATCATTTACCCATTGCACATAACGAACGTTGTTTACATGATTAAGACTATCTAAATCTGAATCGGAGACAGTAATGAAGTTTTCATAGACTTGCATATACTATTTTTCTACGATTTCAACTTCAAAAAGTTTATCCCAATTTTTCCCAGTAACAAAAATAGTATTGGTTTTAGAGTTATAGGCAATGCCATTTAATACATCAAGTCTGGCATGTTGTTTTACTTTATTTTTTAAAGAAGTAAAATCAATTACTGCTTCAATGGCTCCATTTTTTGGGTTGATAATGGCCACACCGTTTTTTTGATATCTATTGGCATAAATTTTGCCATCAATCCATTCCATTTCATTTAAACCAATAATTTTTCCTTTATTGGTATAAGCTTGTATTTTATCTTTTTCAGTCAAGGTTTCAGGATCTAAAGTCCAAATATTTTCAGTGCCATCACTTTTGTATATTTTTTGAGAGTCGTTGCAAAGTCCCCAGCCTTCTTTACTTACACCATATTTAAAACTACCAGTTCTTTCAAAAGTATGAACATCATAAATAAAACCAGTGCCACTTTCCCAAGTTAATTGATATATATTGTCATTTAAAATAGTTAATCCTTCTCCAAAGAATTCGTTGGATAAATTTAAATTTTTTAAAACCTCACCAGTTTTATAATCTACCTTACGAAGTTTAGACGAACCCTTTTGTCCAGTACTTTCATATAGCTCACCATTGTAAAACTCTAATCCTTGCGTGTAAGATGTAATGTCGTGAGGATATTCGTTTATGATATTGAACGTATAAACTTTAGGAGCTATACTATTTAAAATTGTGATATGAGTTGTTGTGGTTTGCTGATCATCTGAATAGTAAACGGTAGCACTAATTGTATGCTGACCAAGAGGCATATCATTTAATTTTGTTTCTTGCTCAATGGTCTTATCATTCATTTTATACTTGACAGAATCTATAATATGGTGCTTTGGATTTTCTATATCAAGTATTAATATGTCACTATTGGGAAGCGTATTTTTTTTGGCATTTACATTGATTGAAAAATCACTTTTTATATGCCCAGAATTAGAACCACATGAAAAGATTATGATTCCTAAAAACAAGAATAAGAGGAGCTTATAGGTTTTCATTTTTTATTCAAAATTTTCAGCAAGTTATTTATTAAAATTCAGTTTAAAAAATCATTGTGAAAGTTTTAAAAGGTTGTATCTTTGCACTCGGCAAGTCCTACACAACCAGCTCCTGCTTAATCCTCCAGGGCGGGAACGCAGCAAAGGTACGCGGTCGTAGCGGTGTGATGTAGGTAGCTTGCCTTTTTTTGTGCTCATTTCTTTCCTTTTATTATTGTATTTTTGAATTTATAATTTTAAGTGAATATGTCTAAAGTTGTTTTAATAACTGGAGGTTCTTCTGGTATTGGTAAATCTATAGGAGAGCTTCTTTTAGAAAAAGGATACATTGTATATGGTACCAGCAGAAACCCACAAAACTATCCTAATAGTAGGTTTCCAATTTTGGCCTTAGATCTTACCCAAAAAGATACGATTAAGTCTTGTATAGAAATCCTATTTGAAAAAGAAAACAGGTTAGATGTTCTAATTAATAATGCAGGAAAGGGAATCACAGGTCCAATTGAAGAAATATCTGAAGTTGAAATTAAGAGAAATTTTGAAACAAATCTCTTTGGGCCTATCAATACTATTAAATTTGTTTTGCCTCACATGAGAAAGCAAAACTCTGGACTCATAATCAATATTACATCCATAGCAGGTTATATGGGTTTACCATATAGAGGAATTTATAGTGCTAGCAAAGGTGCTTTAGAACTGATTACCGAAGCTTTTAGGATGGAAATTAAAGACTTTAATATACAAATGACCAATGTGGCACCTGGAGATTTTGCCACCAATATTGCAGCTGGTAGATATCATGCGCCGGTTTTAGAGAATTCTCTATATAAAATACCTTATGGTAATACCTTAACGTTAATGAATGAGCATGTTAATGGTGGTAGTAATCCAACAATAATGGCTAATGCAATTCTCAAAATAATTCAAACCAACAAGCCTAAAATTCATTATAAGGTTGGTGGTTTTTTGGAAAAAATCTCAATAGTTTTAAAACGAATTCTTCCAGATAGGGTCTATGAAAAAATGCTTTTGAAATTCTATAAGTTATAATCTTGGTACATTAATTGATATGTAAAATTCATAACTTCTGAATTATGAGGCAAATTAATATTGTTTTCATTTTTATTTCCTTTTTGTGTCTAACTAGTTGTGAACAAATTATTGAATGTATCATAAACAAAAGCCCCGAATTACCTGATAAAGTTTTAGAGGTTGGACTTGTAAATGCTTATTATTCAGATTTTATTAATGCTGAAATTAAAAATGAACCACGGGATGATGACTATGGTTATTATTTTGAACTTTATGGTGAGTTGCCTGAAGGTATTGAGATGCTTGTAGATTACAGAAAAGTTTATTTTGAAGGCATACCTGTTGAATCAGGTAGCTTTGATTTTACAATATTGTTAAGTGTTGATCCGCCATTGTTTTATGATTTTGAAACTGACGAATATGAAGATTCATTATGTTCTTACAGTACAACCAAAGGTTATACAATAAGAATTCAATAATACTTATCTTTATTGAAAAGGTTGTTAATTAATTTTGAACAAAAAAAGATAGTATAGTTTCTTATTATTGTAAATTCGCAAACTTAAAAGCTAGTTTAATTTTTTTAAAATACAGATAATGAAATTTTTTATCGACACAGCAAATCTTCAACAAATTAAAGAAGCACAAGATTTAGGAGTCCTTGATGGAGTTACAACTAACCCATCATTAATGGCAAAAGAAGGGATTACAGGACATGATAATATTATGAAGCATTATGTAGATATTTGTAATATTGTGGATGGTGATGTGAGCGCAGAAGTTATTGCTACCGATTTTGAAGGCATGATTAGAGAAGGTGAAGCTTTGGCAGAATTACATGAACAGATTGTTGTTAAGTTGCCAATGATAAGAGATGGTGTAAAAGCCTGTAAATATTTTTCAGAAAAGGGTGTAAAAACCAATGTTACTTTGGTGTTCTCTCCAGGTCAGGCATTATTGGCGGCAAAAGCAGGTGCTACTTATGTTTCTCCATTTATTGGAAGATTAGATGATATTTCTACGGATGGATTAAATCTTATTTCTGAAATAAGACATATTTATGATAACTATGGTTTTGAAACACAAATTTTGGCTGCGTCTGTAAGACATACGATGCATGTTATTGATTGTGCAAAGCTCGGAGCAGATGTTATGACAGGACCTTTAAGTTCTATTGATGGACTATTAAAACATCCTTTAACAGATATTGGTTTAGCCAAGTTTCTGGAAGATTATAAGAAAGGAAATTAATGCATTAAAAGAATAAAAAAAGCCACAACATTGTTGTGGCTTTTTTTATTTATACCTATTCTTTTGTTTATTTATTGAGTAAACCTAAAAGTTGTTCTTCAAAGTTTACATTAAACATATTACCATTGCTAATTGCAATTTTTCCCTTACCATCTACAACCATAACTTTATTTATAGAATTAAGTGCCATGGCATCTTTAGCATCGTGTGGATTTGCAAATTGATATTCATTTTCAAATGGAAAATTATATTGTTTTAAAGCATTTTTCCAATTTTTAGTTTCATCTATATTTATATTAATTCCAACAAATTTTAATTCTGGATATTTTTGCTTCAACTCTATTACTTTGTTGTGACTTTCTATAAAGTGACCTTTCCATGCATAGGTCCAGAAATAGACTACGGTTGGTTTACCTTTAAAAAGTGAACTAGTAACCAATTCAGAATTGTTGTAATCTATCAATTTTATATTTGGAAAATCATAGCCAGGTTTTAATTTCTTAAGCGACTCTGTTAAATAAGCCAACTGTCTTTTATTGGGTTCACTAGAACTTCTACTTAAAAACTCTTTTAAGATTTTATCACAGCTTTCAATATTTTCTGTTGAATTCACATATCGAATAGCATAATGATACAATAATCTATTTTTGATATCAACATCAGTTGAAAGGCTGTCTATAAGTTTGATTTTATCTAGATTATAACATAAAGAGTTTCTCTTAAAATATTGGTCATCAGAATGTTTAAAATGTTCAGCTAATGCCAGATTATCAAAATGATATCTTAAAAAAGCATTATATGGGTAATAATCTTTAATTAGCGTATCGTTATAATCAATATCTTTTCTGTAGTCGTAAAAATGTTTAGGTAAAGACTCTAAATTTTTAAGTTCATTATGTCCATAATAAGCAAAAGGATAAATCTCTTTACTGGCATAATAGTTATAATTTATATTGTCCTTTGCAATTTTATAGAAAACTTCAGAGTCACCATTTTTAGCATAAAAGGTTTCTAATTTTTTAATTTTTTCATCGCGAAGCGAGTCTAATTTTTGTTCAAATTCTAATGGAGTTAATTGACTAAATTTCAACACATTTTCATATTCTGCTTCAGAATCAATAAACATATTGATAAGATAGTTGTTCTTTTTAGCTCCTTGTCCAGTAAAAACCAAAGATTCGTCAAATTCCATTGTATTGAGCCTGAACATAATGCTATCTCTAGGCTCTAACAATACAATTTGATATTCACCACCATGGAAAAATGAATAAAAACCAGTGGTTAAATCTTCAATTTTATATAAAAAACGGTTTTTATCATCAAGATAAATAGTATCTAATGGTTCTTCAGATTTTGATAAGACTACAAAATCACTGTTCGGATTTATAATCTCTCCACCAAAGTATGCATAATCTCCTTTTTCTGAAGTGACATTCTTTTGACACGCCACTAGTGTAAAAAGAATTATAAAAAGTAGGTAATATTGTTTCATAAATGTCTTCATCTAAAAAATAGATGTTATTTCTTTCTCAAACAAAAATATGTTTTGATTATGAAATGTGCTGTTAATACGCTGTTAAATATTAATATAATGCTATTTCTTTCGTCTAATGGATTGATTTTTTTACTTTTGCGCCAAATTTAAAAATTCAGCAATGCTAACAGTTTCGAATCTTTCAGTTCAATTTGGTAAACGCATCTTGTTCGACGAAGTCAATACAACCTTTAACCAAGGAAATTGCTACGGAATCATCGGTGCAAATGGTGCTGGAAAATCTACATTTTTAAAGATCCTTTCAGGAAAGCAAGATCCTACTTCAGGACATGTTTCACTTGAATCAGGTAAAAGAATGTCCGTATTAGAACAAAACCACAATTTGTATGATGAACATACGGTTCTTGAAACTGTTTTAATGGGAAACAAACCATTATTTAAAATTAAGACAGAAATAGATGCTTTGTATGCGGATTATTCTGACGAAAATGCTGATAAAATAGGGGAACTACAAGTACAATTTGAAGAAATGAACGGTTGGAATGCAGACAGTGATGCCGCTGCTTTGTTGTCTAATCTTGGAATTAAAGAAGATTTTCATTACACATCAATGTCTGATTTGGATGGAAAGCAAAAAGTACGTGTACTTTTAGCACAAGCCTTGTTCGGAAATCCTGATGTGCTAATTATGGATGAGCCTACTAACGATCTGGATTACGAAACGATTTCCTGGCTAGAAAACTTTTTAGCAAACTATGATAATTGCGTAATTGTCGTGTCTCATGACAGGCATTTTCTAGATGCTGTTTGTACCCATATTTCCGATATAGACTTTGGAAAAATAAATCATTATTCTGGTAATTATACCTTTTGGTACGAATCCTCTCAATTGGCAGCGAGACAAAGAGCACAGCAAAATAAAAAGGCTGAAGAGAAAAAGAAGGAATTGGAAGAATTTATTCGTCGTTTTTCTGCAAACGTTGCCAAGTCCAAGCAAGCTACGAGTAGAAAGAAGATGATAGATAAGCTTAATATTTCAGATATTAAACCATCAAGTCGTCGTTATCCGGCTATCATTTTTGAACAAGATAGAGAAGCAGGAGATCAAATCCTAAACATTGAAGGGCTTGCTGCTTCAATTGATGGCGAAACACTTTTTCAGAATATAGACTTAAATTTGACAAAAGGAGATAAAGTAGTTATCTATTCTAAAGATTCTAGAGCCGCAACCGCCTTTTATGAAATATTAAACGAAAATCAGAAAGCGGATTCCGGAAAGTATTCTTGGGGAATTACAACTTCTCAATCGTATTTACCATTGGATAATAGCTCATTTTTCAATAATAAATTAACCTTGGTAGATTGGTTAAGGCAATGGGCAACCACAGAAGAGGAAAGAGAAGAAGTTTATGTTAGAGGATTTTTAGGAAAAATGATTTTTAGCGGAGAAGAAGCTTTAAAAACAGCTAATGTACTATCTGGTGGAGAAAAAGTACGTTGTATGTTATCAAGAATGATGATGGTTAGGGCTAATGTCTTAATGCTTGACGAACCAACTAATCATTTGGATTTAGAAAGTATCACGGCATTCAATAACTCACTTAAAAATTTTAAAGGCACTGTTTTATTCACAACGCATGACCATGAGTTTGCTCAAACAGTTGCTAATAGAGTAGTGGAGTTAACTCCAAACGGAATTATAGACAGATACACTACTTTTGACGAATATATGCAAGACCCGAGAATTAAGGAGCTACGTCATAAAATGTATTCAGTAACAGTATAGTTAGTTTTGTAATTCTGAAGTTACATTTTCTACTACAGGAACTGCAGTATCCAATTCATCTTTGGTAACATAAACTTCTTGTAGACCAGGTATTGAAGACCCAAAACCAGCAAGTCTTGCAGATTCGGTTTCGTCTTTAATGACAGGCGTAATTCCTATGGCTTCTAGATGATCAGTAATAAGTTGAGCAATAATAAAACTTCCTGTATATATTTTGATGTAATTTGATTCTTTCATAATTAATTGTTCATCGTTCTTACAAGATACGAAAATTAATTCTGAATTAAAATATCGTAATCAACATTAATAATATTACATTTGTACTTTATTAATTTATATTTATTACAGTGAAAAACGGTACAGTAAAATTCTTCAACGAGTCTAAAGGATTTGGATTTATTATTGAAGAGGGATCGTCTAACGAGTATTTTGTTCATGTTTCTGGCTTAATTGACAGAATCTCTGAAGGAGATAACGTTGAGTTCGAATTAAAAGAAGGTAAAAAAGGATTAAACGCAATAAATGTTAAAGTAATTTAACGCATTAATTTTTTTAGAGTTTTGAAAAAGCCTGCTAATTGCAGGCTTTTCTTATAATATTAACGCAACTCTGCACCAAGCTCTTTTTCAAAATTGGTTTGAAGCTTCTTCATTATTTTATCTATTTGTTTGTCTGTAAGTGTTTTCCTTTCGTCTTGTATGGTAAAACTCACAGCATAGCTCTTTTTCCCCTTGGGTAAATTCTTACCTTGATAGACATCAAACAAATCAACATCTTTCAATAAATCCTTTTCAGTTTTCATTGCGATTGAATCAATTTGCTCAAAAGTAACTTGGTCATCAATTAGTAACGCAAAATCACGTCTTACTTCAGGATATTTTGGAATATTCTTAAAAACAATGGTATGATGTTTAATCAATTGTAAAAGATTATTCCAATTAAAGTTGGCAAATAGTACATCTTGTGAGATACCAAAATGTTTTAAAATCGGTTTTTTAACCAAACCAAACTCCACAATTAGTGTTTTGCCCAAAGACAGATTAATGCCTTCACTAAACACATCATTGGTAAATGGAGAAACTTTATAATTAGAAATGCCTAAACGGTCCAAAATAGAAGAAACAATACCTTTTAAATAAAAGAAATCACTTTGTTGAATTGGAGAATTCCATCGTTCTGTATTTTTATTTCCGGCAACAAACAAAGACAAATATTTATATTCTTCACGATTTTCATTCAATTGATGATAGGTTTTTCCAAACTCAAACAATTTCAAGTCATTTTGTTTTCTATTTAAATTATAACTTACAGCTTCAAGTCCAGAAAACAATAAACTTTGTCGTAACACACTTAAATCTTTGCTTAACGGATTTAACATTTCTACACTATGCTCACTTTGCAATTGCTCACTTAAATTCGTATAGCTTGGAGTAGTCAACGAGTTGGAAAGAATTTCGAAAAAGCCTTGGGCAACCAATTGATTTCCAATAATATTCTGAAGTTTATAGTCTTCAAATTTTGAGGAATTAGAAATAGAAGCATTAAGTTTTTGAGTTGTATCAACATTGTTATAACCGTAAACTCTTAAGATTTCTTCAATAATGTCTGCTTCTCGTTGTACATCATTTCTATAGGCAGGCACTGTTAATCCGAGTCCTGTTTCTGTTACATTATTAATTTTAATATCCAATGACATTAAAATGCGTTTTATAATGTCTCTAGGAATTTCTTGACCTATTAGTTTTGCAGCATTCTCAAAGCTTAAACGCACTTGGAAGTCTTCTATTTTTTTTGGATAAATATCCACAATATCACTTGTTATTTCGCCACCTGCTATATTCTGAATGAGTAGCGCAGCACGTTTTAGTGCATATTCTGTAATATTTGGGTCTATACCACGTTCAAATCTAAATGAAGCATCAGTATTCAATCCATGACGTTTTGCAGTTTTTCTGATACTTATTGGACTAAAATAGGCGCTCTCTAAAAAAATACTCGTTGTAGTTTCGGTGACTCCAGATGCAATACCTCCAAAAACACCTGCTATACACATTGGTTTTTCAGCATTGCAAATCATAAGATCATCTTCGTGCAATTCACGTTCAACACCATCTAATGTTACAAATTTTGTACCTTTTGGTAAGGTTTTAACAAGAACTTTGTTGCCATTGATTGTATTGGAATCAAAAGCATGTAGAGGTTGTCCCAACTCGTGCAACACATAATTGGAAATATCTACTACATTGTTTATTGGGCTCAATCCAATGGCTCTTAATCTATTTTGAAGCCACGTTGGAGAGCTCTCCACTTTAATACCAGAAATGGTGACACCACAATAACGTGGTGCTAAATCTTTATCAATAACTTCAACATCTATTTTCAGTGTGCGATTGTCCACATGAAATGAACTTGCGGATGGTGTTATAAGTTCTACATTTATGTCTTTCTGCAACAAACCAGCTTTCAAGTCGCGAGCCACTCCTAAATGACTCATGGCATCTGCTCTGTTTGGTGTCAATCCAATTTCAAAAACCTGATCATTCTCTACCTTAAAAACGTCTGCAGCTTTAATACCAACCTTTAACTTTTCATCTAATACCATGATGCCATCATGAGACTTGCCCAATCCAAGTTCGTCTTCAGCACAGATCATTCCATGACTTTCCTCTCCACGAATCTTTCCTTTTTTAATCGTCCATGCCTCGCCTTCAGGAGTGTACAATGTTGTTCCTATGGTAGCAACAGGTACTTTTTGACCTTTTGCTACATTAGGTGCGCCACATACAATCTGTAAATGGTCTTCAGTACCAATATTGACCGTAGTAATTTTTAGCTTGTCTGCATTTGGATGCTTTTTACAAGTTAAGACCTCACCAATAACGACACCTTCTAAACCACCTTTTACAGATTGAAATGTTTCAATACCTTCAACTTCAAGTCCCAAATCAGTAAGTAATTCACTTGTTTGCTCTGCTGGCCAGTTTATTTTAATAAATTGCTTTAACCAGTTATAAGAAATCTTCATGTACCATTTGCTGTTTAAGTGAGCAAAGATAAAATATTGAAGTCAGCATTCAAACAATGGGTTGCAAATTGTGAATGCAATTTTTACTAGCTCAATATATAAATCATAAAAAGAGGTTAAATAATGAGTCTCTGTTTTATTTATGCATTTTTTATTGTTTATTAGGTCAACAATTTTAGTATTGGTTTTATGATTAGATTTTTATTTTCCTCAATAATATTATTTTCTATTCTTTCTTGTGCTGATAAACCAACTAAAACCCTTAAAAAAGGTTTGTGGAGAGCGACATTGGAGGTTATGGATAATGAAATCTTGCCTTTTATTTTCGAAGTTAAAGGCGAAACAGAATTACATATTTATAATGATAAGGAGGTTATAGTTGTTGATGAAATCAACTACAAAGGAGATTCGGTGAATATAAAAATGCCTGTGTTCCAAAATTATATTGCTGTAAAGTTTTTAGATGAAAACAACTTGTCTGGCATTTTTATTAATCCAGAAAGAGATAGAATAGTAACCTTTAATGCTGAATTTGGTAATGAGAAAAGGTATTTTGTTTCTGATGAACCAAAAAGAGATTTGACAGGCAATTGGGAAATGCTTTTTAGCCCAAGAATTGAAGATGATGAATACATTGCTAAAGGTATCTTTAAGCAACAGCAAAATAAGCTTACGGGTACTATAAGAACCACGACAGGAGATTACAGATATCTGGAAGGAGTAGTAGAAGGAGAACATTTTGAACTCTCTACCTTCGATGGTTCTCATGCCTTTTTATTTACAGGCACGGCAACAGATAGTACTTTACAAGGTATGTTTTATTCAGGTAACCATTTTAAAGAACCTTTTATAGCTACGCGAAATGAGAATTACGAATTACCTAACGAAAATGAATTAACATTTCTAAAAGAAGGTTACGATAAATTGGCGTTTACTTTTCCAGATGCTGAAGGTAATTTAGTATCATTAGAAGATGACCAATTTAAAAACAAGGTAGTGATCGTGCAGCTTATGGGAACCTGGTGCCCTAATTGTCTAGACGAAACAAAATTTTACTCACAATTTTATAGAGAAAACACAAATAAAGATTTAGAGATAGTGGCTTTGGCTTTTGAGTATGCTAAAACGAATGAGATTGCCGTTGAAAACATAAAACGATATAAGGAGAAAGCGAATATTAACTATCCTATTTTGCTTGCACAAATTGGTGGTTCAAGCAAAGTAAAAGCACAGGAAAAACTGCCCATGCTTAATCATGTATGGTCTTACCCAACAAGTGTTTTTATTGATAAAAAAGGTAAGGTTCGGAAAATACATACTGGTTTTAATGGTCCAGCGACTGGAGAAAAATACGACGCTTTTAAAACCGAGTTTTATGCCTTTGTAAATTCTTTGTTGGAGGAATAAATTAGTCTTACACCATTCTATAGTATTAACGAATTTAGAATTATCAAATTAAATACTCATGAGACACTTACTAAGTTATAAATACTTAAAGAGACATTGTTTAAGGAGGTAGTTTATCTTTTTGAAATTTTGTTATTTCAATTGAGTTTTTGGCTAAAATATTAAAAAAGGGAAATATTATTATCATTTCTTTTGTTTTATGATTTTTAAAGATAATACTGTATTGACCCTTTTCGGCAAATCATGAATAAGGAAGATTTTAACTCACAACGAATGTTTTCTATAACTTTCCTTATAGAAGTTGCAAATTGAAGTTTAATTCCTCCAAATGATGTCCAATCTTCTTGAGCTATTTCAAAAATTCTATGTAGCTCTTTGAGTCCATGATTTGTTGAATTTATCTAGTTTGCGATATTGTTGATTTTTATATTTTGAGATTTTAAATCAAACATCAAATTATACAATCCAAAAAATGTACGATTCATATAGATAAAGTGTTTAGAACCTCTATTTCCATTCATTTTTCTTAATTCGGTATTCTTCGAATATTTTTCGCCTAAAGCGGCAATTTTTGTAAAAAATTCAGGATTTGAAAAATCAAAAACGTCTTGATGAAGTGGCATTGTGAATAAACTTAACATTTCGTGGAACATTTCGGTGAAAAATGAAATTTCTTCTTGAGTATCATCAGTTTTTAGTATTTCGAGTTCATACAATTTGTTAATAAAGCTAACTTTATTATGAATATTTTCTTCAAGAGCTAATTCAAAATAAGGCGTATAAAATTCATCAGGAATTTGTTTCATACAACCAAAGTCTAAAACAATCAAATTACCATTTTTTGATACAAGAAAATTTCCAGGATGCGGATCTGCATGCACTTTTTTAAGCTCATGTATCTGATACATATAAAAATCCCAAAGTGCTTGACCTAGTTGGTTTGATAATTCTTGGTTGTCATTATAAGCAGTAAATTCAGAAAGATGTTCACCTGCCATATAATCCATTGTAATTATGCGTTCTGAAGACAAGGCTTCATAGTATTTTGGAAATTTTAAATTGGAAATATGTGAACAAGCCTCTGCAATTTCCTTGCTTTGCTGAACTTCAAGAATGTAATCCGTTTCTTCGATAAGTTTATTTTCAACCTCTTTAAAATATTGGTCAGATCCTTTACCCTTAATATTAAACATACTCATTGCAATAGGTTTCACCATTGCTAAATCAGAGGCAATACTTTCTGAAACACCCGGATATTGAATTTTTACAGCTAACTTTTTTCCATTTTTTTCTGCAAGATGCACTTGACCTATACTCGCTGCATTCACTGATGTTGCATTAAAAGTATCAAATATTTCATAAGGTGATTTTCCAAAATATTTTTTAAAAGTTTTTATTACTAATGGAGGTGATAATGGGGGCACTGAAAATTGAGCTAGCGAAAATTTTTCAACATAAGCCTGTGGCATAATACTTTTTTCCATACTTAACATTTGTGCAACCTTTAGAGCACTTCCTTTAAGTTGTTTCAGGCCATCGTAAATATCAGATGCATTATTCTCATTCAACCTGTCTTTAGCTTCTATTTCTGTTTTAGTAAGTTTGTCTCCATAATATTTAATATAGTTAACGCCGACCTTGGCCCCTGTAGAAACAAGTTTAGTTGCGCGTTGTAATTTTGAAGTGGGTATTTTATCTATTGTTATCATGTGAGTGTTTTAGGACAATTGTACTTTTTCTTTAAATATAAATTTTCCGAAATCTATTAAGCTTTTAATTGGAGCCACATTTAGTACATCAAAACTTGTATTAACAGATTTCTCAATAAAAATGTCGGTCCTTTCAAAACTTGCCGATGTATCGTCCATCCAAAATTTTAATGTCAGTAACAGTTGTATCCATGCACTTTCTTTTAAACCATTCTTTTGAATTTTATCTAGCTGATTCTGTTTAGTTTCGATGAGTTCAATTCCTAGCTTCTCAATGTATTGTGTAAATGAATGCTTTAGTTTTGAAAGTTGTTTTAAGTTGCTTATATTGTTTATATCACTGCTTAAGGCATATTTTACATAGCTTCTATTTGCGGTTAAGTTTTCGAAAAAGGTGAAATAAAAACTTAATAATTTATTACGCGTTTCAAAAGCCTCATAGTCATTGCTTTTATGAAGAGTTTCTATGGTGTTATCAAAAAATGCTTTGAAAATATATTCTTCAACAGCTTGAAAGGATCCAAAGTATTTATAAAAATCTTGCTCTTTAAAGTTATTAGCTTTTGCAAAGGCATACACAGTTGGAGGTTGCTGATTATGTTCTAAAACATAATTCATATAAAAATCTATAATGTTTTTATTGGTAATGCTTTTTTTGTTTGACATAACAATATATTTTGTTTAACTTTTAGTAAAAATAGTTAGACAAAAATACAATGAATATTTTGTATTTCCGCATTTGAGAGCATGTATTTTTTTACTTTAACTCTTTTTTATGATGTAATCTGCCATTTATGATTTATCAGGGATTTTTAAATTGCAAATTATTCTTAACAAATAGTTAATTAACAGTTTACCAATTTACTTTAACATATTGCTAACAAGACATGATGTTTTAAGCAATTACTTTTAAAAAACGAATCAATAACAAAATCAATATGAAATTAGCAAACCCTTAAGCTAGAGATAGTGTTCGAGGCTTTCTTTTGCGAACTTCATATGACTTTATTAACCAATTAAACAATTACGCATGAAACATTTAAACAATTTATTTGGTGCAGGAGCTTTAATTTTTGCACTTTTTTTATCAACATTCTCACAGGCTCAAATAAATCAACCTCGTGGTAGTCAACAAGCAACAGTTTCACAACGTGTTGGTACTTCAGACGTTTCCATTACCTATGCAAGACCAAGTGTAAATGGTCGAGACATTTATGGTAACGTAGTGCCTTATGGAATGAACAATCTTGGGTTTGGAACATCTACAGCTGCTCCTTGGCGAGCGGGAGCAAATGAGAATACTACGATTTCATTTTCTCATGATGCCAAAGTAGAAGGAAAAGATATTAAGGCGGGTACCTACGGACTTTTTATAGAAGTTAAAGAAGGAGATCAAGCCACACTTATTCTATCAAACGATACTGATGCTTGGGGAAGTTTTTTCTATGACCCAAGCCATGATGCTTTAAGAGCAGATATTACAACCAAAACAGTGCCCAGTAGAGAATTGCTAACCTATGAATTTAATACTGTTAATCCTACATCTACGGTTGTATCATTGGTTTGGGGAACAAGAGAATTTCCTTTTACAATAGAATTTGATGTTACCGAAATTGTTTTAAATGAATTTAGAGAGAAAAGTAAAGGTCAATTAGGTTTCAATAGACAAAATTGGGAGCAAGCCGCTAATTTTGCTTTAAACAATGGAGGTGATTTAAATGAAGCATTAGGATGGATTGATGGCGCTATTGCTGGTAATTTCTATAGCCAGCAAACCTTTAATAATTTAGCAATTAAAGGGCAAATCCTTAATAAGTTGGGCAGGACGGCCGAATATGTAGCAGTTATGGATGAAGCATCAAGTACAGCAAATGCAAATCAATTGAACGTGCTTGGATATCAAATGCTGGGTGCAAAAGATTATGATAGAGCTTTAACTTACTTTAAAAAAGCTGCTGAACTAGATCCGACAAACCCAAATGTCTATGATAGTTTGGGAGAATGTTATAAAACCATGGGAGATAAAAAGAATGCAATAAAGAATCTTAGAAAGTCATTATCAATGAATCCGCCAGCTAACGTTAAGGCAAATTCAGAAAAGCTTTTAAAAGAAATGGGAGAAAGTATTTAGAAAAATCAACCAAAATACGATCAGTAATAAAAAAGGCTCAATTATTTGGGCCTTTTTTAATCCCAAACATATTTCCAACTGCCGTCTTTTTGTCGTTTCCAAACCGTATGAAAAATACCAGTATCTACCTGCTCATTCCCGATGGAGTCTTTGTATGTATAATAGTATTTGCCATAAGTGTAGGCGAGATCACCTGAATTTGATACTTCTACAAAGTCTGGTTTCCAATCCAGATTTTTTGAGTTTAAATTGCTGTAACGTTTGTCAATTGCTTCTTTACCAATGACGAGGTCATTATTTCTCATTAAGACAGCGTCATCAGCAGCAAAAGCTACAAATGCATCATGCATACCTTTTTCTTTGAGAAAGTTTGCAAATTTTGTTTCAGCATCAATGATTTCTTTTTTCCATTTTACTTTGTTTTCCTCATTTTTGTTTTGTTTACAAGAAAGAACAAACAATAAGCAAAGTTGGAAAAGTATGATTTTAAATCGAGTCATAAACTTATATTTTTTAATTAATAATTGTTAAAATAGTTGGTTTATTGGTTGAAGCTACAAAATCTACTTTCCATTTACCGTTATACTTCTTATAAATACCAGCCATAGAAGTATAGTAAAACATATGTAAGCTGAATATTATTCATTATTAGAGATTATTTTATTTTAATTAAATCAAGCCATTCTATTTGAGCATTGTTGTCTTCCTTTAAAAAGGCATCAATAAAAACACGTGTAGTATAACACATATTTAAATAGGCATTCGTTAATATTTTGTCTTGGTTTTCGGAAACCAAATTATTAATAATACCAAATTGCGGTGTAAAATGTTGATGAGCGAAAGGTTTTATAATTAATGAATATTTTGCAACAGATGGAATAGAATCAAATAATTCATTTGTCTTTTCAACAACAAAACGATCAGGCTGTGTTCCAGTAAAGTGTAAATATGGGATATTTAGCTTTTTATAATCAAAGTAAGGAGATTCTTTAAGCATTTCAATACCATATTTGCGTCCAATGCCAGAATCAAGACTCACAAACATATCAATTCCGGAATTCTTCATGGCGTAAATTGTTTGAGAAACACCACCAACACTCCAGGATGCCAAGCAAATTTTATCAATATTAATTTGAGCCATTTCATGCTTTAAATAATTGATTGCGAATGACATATCATCAATATGTAGATTCAAGCCAGTCTGATCAAATGGCCATCTAGAATTCACATTATTACCTAACGCCGAAAGTCCAACGACGATATAGCCATAACTTGCAAGATATTCTCCAAATACAGAATGTAAATATCCTGGAGTCGTTCCTCCTGGAGCAAATAATATTAAAGGAAAGGAGCCATTAGCGATTATGGCATTTTTAGTTGCCGATGTTTTTAAACCTTTATAGTTATTCAAGATTAGATTTTTATCCTTTGAAAGTCCTGAATCTTCAATAGCTTTCAATATTAAAGAATCAAGGTTTTTGTTTTTATCTTTAATTTGAATATAATTTGTATAATTAAATGAAGTATCAATTTTATCATCAGAAGGATACCAAATAAAAAGCTCAACTGGTCTATAAGTATTCCCAAATGACCTAGAATAATCCGTTACAATTTTATGTTTAAATCCAACATTGTAACTACCTAATAACGAATCTTGTAAAATGTTATGTTGTGAATAAGAATAATTAACAAAGGTTATAATTAAAACGAGTATAAATAATAGATGCTTCATATTTTTCATGAATTAGTTAATAACGCTAGTAACACTTTCTTGATTGGTAGATGCTACACAATCGGTTTTCCAAACACCATTTTGTTTTGTGTAAATTGCTACCCATGAAAAGAGTGTTGATTCTCTTATATTTTCATTGTTTTCATTCGTGTAGGTCAATACAACCTCCTTGTTTACAATAGTATACGCCATGGAATAGTCATCTGAAAAACGAATAATTGGCGGTTCTATATCATCCCATTTTTCAAACTCTACACTATCAAAATACTGCTGTACTTGATTGGTTTTTTTCTCTCTTTGTAGCTTGGACATTTTGCCTCTATTTACCGAAATATGTTTATCCGATAGCTGTGAAACGAATTCGTTGACCATCTTTTCAACATGGTATTTTCTCGCAAGCTTATGCACTTCCAATAATTCTTGCTCCATAGCTTGGTGATCAATCACTTCGCTTTTATTGCACGTTAAAAATAATGTTAATGACAAAAGGGGCAATAGTAAAGTTTTTGATTTCATTATGTTGGTCATAATTAGTTGTTATTATTCTGGATTTTTAAGATTCCTAATATAAATGCTCAATATTTTCCATATCCCAGAAATCTTTCCGAGTTGATAAACCACTTCTTCATTTTTCCAGGATCTAAATTTGTTACTTCCGGATTCTTCCGTTACTATTATTGCCGAATTAGATCGCATATGCTGTGCTTTAAAAGTTATATCATTTTTAAATGGACCAGCATTTTCAATCATCCATTCTAACCATTCTTTTATTTCCCCAGCTTGAAGAAACATATGTGCTTCCCAATCTGAAGCATTTGCTGATGAATTGCCATTAAACATATTCAATTGACTACTTATAGCAGATCTTGATAAATTAGGATTTTGCTCAATAAAACCTTTGTGGAAGCTATTTACGGCTAATTGTAAACTATCTGATTGTTTGGTATTTTGACTAAATAAATTTGTAAAAAGAATGCATAAGATAAAAGTAAAAATTGCTTTCATTCTATTAGAAAGGATTTGAAATTAACGTACTTTTAAAGATAGCGAGATTGGTGTTTTGATTAAAGCTGTTTTGCAGAACTTTAACAGTAAAAGGATAATATAAGCTTAATTAACTAATATAATTCCAGATATTTTTATACTTACTCAATTGTTTGTAGGTAAATAAAAGGGTTTTATTTTCTGGTTTAGTAAGAGTAGGGTCGTCTTTTAAAATCTTTTTCGCATAAAAACGTGCGTGCTGTAAGATATCATTATCCTTTACGATATCAGCAATTTTTAAGTTAAGTACACCACTTTGTTGTGTGCCCATAATATCCCCTGGACCACGCAAACGTAAATCAACTTCAGCAATTTCAAAGCCATCATTAGTTCTTACCATGGTTTCTAAACGTGTTCTGCTGTCATGACTCAATTTATGTCCGGTCATTAAAATACAGTAGCTTTGTTCTGCACCACGACCAACACGACCACGCAATTGGTGTAATTGCGATAATCCAAAGCGTTCGGCACTTTCAATAATCATGACTGAAGCATTTGGAACATCTACACCAACTTCTATAACCGTTGTAGCTACCATAATTTGTGTTTCGCCTTTCACAAAGCGTTGCATTTCGTAATCTTTATCAGCAGCCTTCATTTTACCATGAACAATAGATACTTGATATTTTGGTTTTGGAAAATCACGCTCAATGCTCGCATAACCATCTATCAAATCCTTATAATCCATTTTCTCGCTTTCCTGAATTAATGGATATACAATATAAACCTGTCTTCCCTTGCTTATTTCATCTCTGATAAAAGCAAAAACTTTTAATCGATTATTATCATATCGGTGTACAGTTTTTATATCCTTTCTTCCTGGCGGTAATTCGTCAATAATTGAGATATCTAAATCGCCATAAATAGACATAGCCAATGTTCTCGGAATTGGTGTTGCAGTCATCACTAGAATGTGTGGAGGCGACATATTTTTTTTCCATAATTTACTTCTTTGGGCAACTCCAAATCTGTGTTGCTCATCAATAATTGCAAGGCCTAAATTTTTGAATTTCACCTTATCTTCAAGTAGGGCATGAGTACCAATTAAGATCTGTAATTCTCCATTTTCGAGAGATTCATGAATTTTTCGCCTTTCTAAAGTTTTAGTTGAACCAGTGAGTATTTTAATACTGATATTCAATTTATTACACAGGTCATATAAACCGTTATAGTGCTGGACTGACAAAATTTCAGTCGGAGCCATTAAACAGGCTTGAAAATCATTGTCAAGTGCTATAAACATTGACATGAGCGCTACTATGGTTTTTCCAGAACCTACATCACCTTGCAATAGCCGATTCATCTGTGCATTGCTGCCTAAATCTTGACGAATTTCTTTAATGACCCGCTTTTGTGCATTGGTCAATTCAAAGGGTAAATGCTCCTTAAAAAAGGTATTGAAATAATGTCCAACAGTTGTAAATGGGAAGCCCTTAATTTTTGTTTTATGAATTAAATTTTTAATAATCAATTGTAATTGAATGTAAAATAATTCTTCAAATTTTAGTCGGTATTGAGCCTTTGATAATAACGCCTGACTTTTCGGAAAATGAATATTAAAAAGTGCTTTGTTTTTAGAGATTAATTTGAGTTCAGATAGTAGATTTGCAGATAAAGTTTCGGTAAACTTTCCTTTAGTTTCCAAAAACAATTGCTGCATGATTTTACATATAGTATTATTAGTAACACCTTTATTGGATAACTTTTCTGTTGATGGATAGATAGGCTGCATTGCAGAACGCAGATTTTTTTCATGCTCTTCCAAAAGCTCCATTTCAGGATGAGGCATGTTATATCTGCCATTAAACCAATTGACTTTTCCAAAAATGACATATTGTTCGTCAAACTTTAAATATTCTCTAATCCATTTATGTCCTCTAAACCAAACCAGTTCCATGATTCCAGAATCATCTTTAAAAGTGGCTACAAGTCTTTTTTTTCTGGCTTGACCAACCTCTTCAACCTTTGTGATTTTACCAATAATCTGTACTTCGGCATTATTAAGCTGTAGTTCATTGATTTTGTAATAACGTGTTCTATCAATATAACGATTTGGAAATAAATTGATCAAATCCTGATAGGTGTGAATACCCAATTCACTGCGAAGAAGATCAGCCCTGTTTGGGCCAACACCTTTTAAGTAATTGATAGGGGTTTGAAGATTGGTATTCACAGAACTAAAATAATTCTTTTAAGTGTATTGACAAGTATAATTATTATTTTGGCTTGACGTTTGTAGTATAATGATAATGAGAAAATATATACCAATACTCTTTTTCTTTTTTTGTCTTGCTTTATCAGCACAGCAAACAGACTATGTTGATTTTAAGAATGGAGATGTAGAAATAGAGATTTATCCTATAAGCAAATACATTAAGGGCTGTGTAACTTACACATTTGATATAACAAGAGATACAGATTCAATAGATATTGATGCAAAGGATATGACATTAATTACTGTTTTATTGAATCAAGCTAAAGTGAATCACCATTATGATGATAAAAGGATTAAAATAAGTCAACTTTTTAAAGAATCTAAAAATAATGAATTAGTTATATGCTATAAAACACTACCTAAAAAAGCTATGTATTTTGTGGGTTGGGATAATGATGCTCCAAATCAAGTATGGACGCAAGGGCAAGGTAAATATACAAGCAACTGGCTACCAAGTATTAATGACATGAATGATAAAATAGAGTTTGATTTAACGATTACAATTGATAAAGACTACGAAGTTATAGCTAATGGTAAACTAATAAATGAACAAATCAAGGAATCAACAACTGCTTGGCATTACGATATGCAAAATCCTATGTCTAGCTACTTGGTAGCAATAGTTATTGGGAAATACAATAAAAAAGTTGAAACGTCTAAAAGTGGTATTTCGCTAGAGATGTATTATTACCCCGAAGATTCCAACAAAGTAGAACCAACATATAGGTACACTAAAGAGATATTTGATTATATGGAAGATGAAATAGGTTTTCCTTATCCTTGGCAAAACTACAAGCAAGTGCCAGTACATGATTTCATGTATTCTGGTATGGAAAATACTGGAACAACCATTTTTGCAGATACTTTTGTGATTGATTCTACAGCGTTTGTCGATAGAAATTTTGTAACCGTAAATGCGCACGAAATGGCACATCAATGGTTCGGTAATTTAGTAACCGAAACATCTGGAACGCACCATTGGTTGCAGGAAGGATTTGCAACGTATTATGCATTGCTAGCTGAAAGAAAATTGTTTGGAGATACACATTATTACTGGAAATTGTACGAATCTGCCAATCAACTGTATCAGCAAGATCTATCAGGTCATGGAACATCATTATTAAACCCAAATTCCAGTAGTTTAACGTTTTATGAACGAGGTGCTTGGGTGTTGCATGCTTTGAGAGATAAAGTAGGAGATAGGGCGTTTAGAAAAGCTGTTGTAAGTTATTTAAGAAAACACCAATTTAAAAATGTAGAAACCAATGATTTTATTAAAGAAGTTGAGCAAAGCAGTGAGCAGGATTTAAGAGATTTTGTTAAGTTTTGGATTGAAAATAAAAGCTTTCCTTATGACAAAGCTTTAGAAAGTTTAAAACAATCGGTTTTCATTCAGGAATATTTAATGGTAGATTGTGAAGCTTTAAATTCACGATGTGATTATTATTTAGATTCTACGATTTCAGACCAGGCAAAATCAAAGATTATTTCGCAAGTTCCAGACAGAATTACTCCAGATGTTTTTAGAAACAGTTTAAAGGTGCGTCAAGCTATTGCTGAAAGCTTAACTGAAATCCCTTTAAAATTAAAAAAGGATTACGAATCACTTTTAAAAGATAAGTCCTATAAAACAATTGAGACGGCCTTATATAATCTTTGGTTAAACTTTCCTGAAGAGAGCTCTAAATATTTAAACCAAACTAAAGATATAATTGGTTTTAACGATTATAACGTGAGATTGTTGTGGTTGGTATTGCATTTAAATACATTTGAATATCAAACCGATAAAAAGCAAGAAATTTATAGCGAATTGGTTAATTATACCAATCCTCAATTCAATGTGGAAGTTAGAATTAAGGCTTTTCAATATCTTGAAATGCTAAAACTTTGTAACGAAAATTGTCAAAAAAACTTAAAACAAGCTACAAGCCATCACAATTGGAGAATGTCTAAATTTGCTAGAGAGATGTTAGAAAAAATATAAATTCTTAAAGTCGAATCTTTTAGCTTATATTATCAAGCTATAAGAAACTTTTAAATCTTTTACTTATAAAAGTGATCATAACTTCATATTGATTTTGTTTTAAAACCATTTTCTTTTTCTAAAATAAATTAACATTCCAATAGCCAAAACCAACATAGCAGCTAGCATAATGAAATAACTATATTTATATTGTAATTCAGGTAGTACTTCAAAATTAGTCCCATAAATTCCAGCGATGAAAGTTAAGGGTATAAAGATAACCGAAAATATAGTTAGAAATTTCATAATGTCATTAAGCTTGCTGCTAATTGTAGTATGGTATAAGTTTAACTGATCGGTTAAAATCTCACGATAACTATCTGTCGAATCGTTAGCCTGATTGATATTGTCCAAAAGCTCTTTATAATGAACATAAGTGCTTTCAAAAATAAATTCAGATTCCATTTTTGATAGGGATAGAATCATTTCCTTTGCTGGCCTAATGTTTCTTCGTATAAAGTTCAATTCTCTTTTATAAGTATTAATTTTCTTAATAATTGATTTACTGGGTTGGTCATGTCCAAGGTTTTCTTCTAATATTTCTATTTTCTCTCCCAGGACACCGATAATATAGATGTAGTTGTCTATAACTATGTCCAATAAAGCAAAAGCAAGATAATCTGTCCATCCATTCCGAATTCTTTTTTTCTTTTTTCTAATTCGTTCCCTAATAGGCTCAAATACATCTCCTCTTTTTTCTTGAAAAGAAATTAAAACAGATTTTGTCAAAATCAAACTTAAATTCTCAACTGAAACCAAACCCGTATTCTCATTCAACTGAAGCATTTTAACTGAAATTGAAATGCAGTTATCGTGTTCAAAAACTGTAGGGCGTGCTGTAGTATTCATTACATTGGCCAGAACTAAATCATCCAATTTAAATACTCGAGCAATTTCTTGCATTAAAGTGGAATTATGAAGGCCATCTATATTTAGCCAGGTAACCGTCTTTTTTTCTTGGTATTTTTGTATTTCTGCGATCTCTTTAAGGGCATTTTCTTCCAGATTTTTAGCATCAAAGTCAATGACCCTGATAGTTACCTCTTCAACCTTTTTTTCGCCTCTAAATAAAAGTTCGTCAGGAGACAGTCCTATTTCATGTTTTTCTTTTCTTATAAATCTCGCCATTGAAAATTCAAACTTCGGTTGTTTTCACAAGTCAGACATATCCTATGCCTTGTACTTTGATTATACGTTATTTTGTTAAACTTCCAGTAAGTACAATCTTCTCTCTTTTGTCTTCTACTATCTGTGAAACGTACTTTGAACGAATAGCTTTTATCCAGTCTTTAGCTCTTTTATTCAATTTAAAATCGTCAGTCATCATACGACCACGAGATACTAATATTCCCATATCGGCTCCTTCATAGAGGTAGTCTCCCTGCTTGGAAATATGCAAAAAGAAAGCTTCGTTTTCTGTTTCAACAGCTCTTCTATGTGTATCCATACGGTCGAATTGTATATGCCCATTATCGAACATTTTATAAATACCAGAAACAGGAGCTTCAGATACATGTTCAATCGTGTCTTCGGTATGTTTGATAATTAACTGGCTCCAACTGTCTATATTTTCTTGTTTGGACCAACGTGTGTTAATTTCTTTAATATTTAACTTATAATCAACATCCATCCATTCTAGAATATGAAATACAAAAAGTGGAGCGTCAGCCAATGCAAAAACCGCATGATTAGTGATAGAACTTGCCCCAGTGACCCTAGGGTTTAGCTCTCCAAGATAAATTTCTCCATTGTCTTGATCAATTAGAAAATCAAGTTCAAAATAGCCTTTATATCCTTCTTCACGCAATTGGTTTCCAAAAAGTTGAGTGTATTTAATTGCCTTTTTTCGAAGCTCAGGAGTGAATGCATTCGGGTAAATCTCATTACCACACCATCCTCCTTTATAAGGTGTTAGTTCTTTAAAACCTACAAGTTCTGTCATCAATGGTGCTACAATGGTGCCATGTCTAGTAACACAGGCCTCAATAGCCGAACCTCTACAATTGATGCGTTTCATGATTTTAACTTCTTTCTCTTTAACAATGTCCTCTTCATATTTTTTAAATTCTTCTTCGTTGGTAATAAAGAAAGTGGTATGTCCAGAATCTCCAAAAGGTGTTTGAATAACTAGATCAGTCCCCAGAGATTTCGACACTTTGTTTAAATGGGCATAATCTGTTACAGGAGATAGCACATAGGGTACACATGGTACACCTGCCTTTTCTGCAATACGGTTGGTATTCACTTTATTGTCCATAAACGTACGCATCTTGGCAGTTGGGAACATGACTTGCAATCCTAATTTTTTAGCTAGTTTCTCTGTCTTTTCGTCAAACATTAGAAACATAGCCTTACCAGTATTTTTGCCTTTTTTTCTAGTCTTTAAATAATCCTGTACTTCTGGGTGTTGTAGCAAGTAGTTATTAATATCCTCAATACTTGTGAATTCATCATGCGGAATTTCCTCTTTTGGTGAGAAAACGTTTGGATGCTGGCCATCAAAACATTCTATATGACATATAAATTTAAATCCTTTGATCCATTCATCGGCACCCAACATATTGAAGTTAGTAGCACTTATAAAATATAAAGGCACTTCGTTCTTATAAAAAAAACGTCGTATATCAGCAACGCCATTTAGCATTTCTGGTCCTGAAGTTGTTTTGACTGTCGATGATTTAAGATCTTTAACAGCTGTTTTATTTTTTTTAGAAATTACTTTTGAATTACTCATATTTTAATTTTTAATTTTTAATTTTTTTGTTTTTTGAATTTTTATTCAATTTATTCATACCCATGGCTCCCATGGACGTTATTGTTTTATGACGGTTCAAAACATTGTCCTTGAATACTCTTAAGCCAAGGTCGGCTCTATACCCATGGATCTCGCTAACATCAAGAACGGTTAAAAAATTGATAATTTCTTCGCTTACTACTTGTCCAGGAACAAGTACAGGGAAGCCGGGTGGATACGGAATTACAAATGTAGACGCGACTAATGTTTTACCTTCTTCCATGACTTTCAGGCATTTGTTTAATGGAACATATTCATAGTTTTCTTCTTCGTAAGCTAAAAAATATGCTGCTCGAATATTCCCACCAGGAACTCCTGGAACTGCTTGAAACGATTGATGGAAATAACTAAAATCGGGCAATGGAGGTACTTCTTTAGTTAAAGAATGTATCCGTTTCTGCAGAATTTCCTTTTCCTTGGTATTCAATGATTTAAACTCTTCATCCAATTCATCAGCAATTCTTAATAATGCATTAGTTAAATAGGTAATACTCCCACGAGTTGTACCAATGTTAGTCATAAAAAGAACCGTATTTCTAGAGGTTTTATTGATTTGGATATTAAATTTATCCATCAAATACTTGTTCTTAAAAGTGTCTCCATCAACGCCAGTCCTACCAATATATAAAGTAATTTTTGTGGGGTCAAGTACAAATTCATCACCTTCCCAAGCATCTTCCATTCGGTTCCAGCCCTCCGCTTTGGTATAATATTCTTTAAAACCTGTTTGTCTATAATTAGTAGGAATGAAATCCTGAACTGTTAAGATGTCAAAATATTTACTCAATTGAGGGTTATCATTTATTTTAGCTCGGAGTACCATAGCAAGTTCGATACTTTTTTCAACCAACTCAAAACCTTCTAACTGAACTTGTCGCCGTCCCACATCTAAAGAAGCCAGCATTTGATAATTTGGTGATGTAGAAGTGTGTGTCATATAAGCTTCCAAAAAAGTCTCCTCACTTTTTCGTCTAAAATCTTCGTCCCAAATATGAATCATTGAGCCTTGCCTAAAACTACTTAAGGTTTTGTGTGTACTCTGCGTGGCATAAACCCTTATACGAACTTCATCGGGATTTGGCATTATTGAAACATCATTTATATCCAGCGATTTGGTATAGGCAGAATATTGTTTTTTATAGGCATTGCTTTTGTATTTTTCATACAACTTGTTTGCAGTAAACATGCCGGTTCGTTGCTTATAATTGGTGCCAAAACTAGCAAAAGCGAACCAAGCTTCATCCCATAAAAAAATCATATCAGGCTTAATGGCCAAAACTTCTTCTATAACCCTTTCAACATTATATACAAGACCATCAAAAGTGCAATTAGTTAAGAGCAACATTTTTACCTTTTTCAATCTTCCAGCGGCTTTCAACTGTAATAATTTGTTTTTGATTTGTCCAAGAGGAACTGCACCATACATGGAATACTCTTCAATAGGATATGAATCGAGATATACAGGGTATGCCCCTGATAAGACCAAACCATAATGGTGTGATTTATGACAATCCCTATCAATCAGAACCACATCACCTGGTTGTACAAGAGCTTGCATCACAATCTTGTTTGCCGTTGAAGTTCCGTTAGTAACAAAATAGGTATGTTGAGAACCATAAGCATCCCGTGCCATTTCTTGAGCTTTTTTTAACGGCCCTGTTGGTTGTAAAAGTGAATCAAGTCCGCCTGTTGTGGCAGAAGTCTCTGCTAAAAACATATTTCTGCCATAAAAATCTCCAAAATCATTAATCCATCGCGATTTAAATACCGAATTTCCACGAGAAATAGGCATCGCGTGAAAAACACCGGTAGGCTTCTGACTATATTCTACTAAAGCCGAGAAAAAGGGCGTATTATACCTTTCTCCAATACCACGCATAATGGTAAGATGTAATTCTTGAATATCTTCCGTTTGATAGAAAATACGTCTAAAACTTTTTATGGTGCTATCCTTTAAATCTCCTAAAGCGGTATCGGTCACATAATAAGCATCCAATTCAGGTCTGAATTGTTTAATTAAATCACCAATCAACGGACCAAGTTCTGTATCTGGTTTTGATGAAAAATCTAGCTTCGTTATCTGTTGTATATATGGCTTAATTAGCGGAGTAATAAGTTTAGAATGATAAGGTGGTGCATACCTTACGACTACAGCCTGTATATTATGGTTAAAAAGCAAAGCAATCATGGCGTCTTGAAAAGAGCGTTGTACAACAATACCATAGGTGAATTTATCCTGCGGTACATGAAGGCTTCTAAAACTTTTTTTGAGTTCATTTTCCTCTTCCATAGACATATTGTCTACAAACAAGACTTCAAAATGATTCTTTCTAACGGTGTTAAACTGATCGTGCTCCTCAACAGATTCGATATTGTGTTCATCAAAATTTAAAAATTCCGGATTACTTCTATAACTATCCCCAACCAATTGTTTTGTGGTTTCGGATACTAAATAAGCCAGAGAAACGAATTCATGTTTTGAAAGTGCATTTTCAAGTTTTTGAATACGAGCAAGCCCTGGAGTAGCATAGTAAACGGCAACACCTTTTAAATCATTTAAAAGAGATTTGGTATCACTTATATGTTTTTTCTCATTTGCCGAGCCACTATGACATCTTGCCAATTCAGCCGTTACAATTTTTAATTTGTTCCAGTAATCAACTCGTAATTGACCTATATTATAATATGGCGTTGTTTTTGTTTTTGCTTTAATCACAGTTTAGTTTTTAGAATATAAGGCCAATTTATTACCTTGAGAATCAATAAAAATGGCGAAGTAGCCCATCTCCTCATTTATAAGTGTTTTTGGCATTACAATGCGTCCACCTGCTTCTTCTATTTTTTTCAAAATCTTATTTAAATCCTCTCCACCGTTAAGATAGATCAAAGGACCAGAATCGCTTGGCACATAGCCTTGGCCTGTAACTACACTTCCACCAATACCTTTAGTTGTAGGAAAAAATGCCATCGAATTGTATTCAGTAATGTTTTGTTCCATTTCAATCTCGAAGATATGGTTGTAAAAATCAACTGCTTGCTGAAAGTCAATTGCAGGTATTTCAAACCAACTTACATAATTCTTTATGTCCTTTTTATTTCGTTTATTATTTGTGGATATGTTGCCCATTATATTATTAATTTATATCGATCCATCACCCTTATAATGAGTCGGGGTAATTGGATGCTCAAGTTTGTCTTCCTTTATAATTAATTCTGTCAGTTTATCAAGTCGATTAGGTTTTATAAGTGGTCCGAGTGAATCAAGATAGGGATGTGGCGTTCCAGGTTGATATACAGTGAATTGCCCCAAATGGTCTCTAAAGCTTTTCAACGGTTGTCCCAGTCTAAGTATGCCCAATTCACGGCTTCTTTTCACTCTGGAGATATTTAATTCAAGTGGAATAATTTCTTCAGTGCCTTCAGACTGGTGAATAACAAGTCCGTCTGGGCCACATATTATAGAACGGCCTGAACCTCCAGTGTCCAATCCGTTAATATCAAAAAAGTAACATTGATTCACAGATGCCATGGCTCTTACTATCGATAATTCGATATCACGGTCAATAGTACCCGACATGGTTGGATGCATGATAACTTCAGCACCCATAGAAACCAAAGTTCTGATGGTTTCAGGAAACCACATATCATAACATATAGATACACCAAATTTGGCAACCCCTGGCACTTCGAAGGTACAAAATTCTTCTCCTGGAGTTACACCAACTTCATAAGGATAGAATGGAAACATTTTACGATATCGGGTTACTATTTCACCTTGTGGATTAATAACCGTTGCCGTATTATATATTTTTCCCTCACTCTTCTCAAAAATAGAACCAGGCAAAATCCAAATGCCGTATTTTTTTGCTTTAGCCTGCATTTCCGCTTCAAAATTATTAGGAATCGGCTGTGCGGTATGGGTAAGCGGACCATAAGCACATAACTCACTAAACATGATCATCTCAATCCATGGATAAAGATTCATTGTAATGTCTATTTTCAGCTTCATCATTTCCACATTGGAAGTTACGGCCGACACTTTCATCTGTATTCCTGCTATTGCGAATGGCTTCATATAATTTGGCTTATTGCCTTTATTATTTCGTTTTCCAAAATGGTTAACCCTTTATTTAATTGTTCGTTGGTAATGACTAATGGAGACAGTATGCGAAGAACATTCTTATAAGTTCCGGCGCTCAATACGATTAAACCATGTTCAGCACAGCCTTTTACTATAGGTCCACAAACTTCAGAATTAGGCTGTCTAGGATCTCCGTTTTTTACAAACTCAATCCCAATCATAGCACCGATACCTCTTACATCTCCAATTTCAGGACAATCTTTCTTGAGATTATTCAATCGCGTAGAAATAATATTTCCAACCTCTACAGCCCTTTCGTTCAAATTAATGTCTTTCATATATTTAATAGTTGCAGAAGCTGCAACACAACAAATAGGACTGCCAATATAAGTACCGCCAATAGATCCGGAAGCCGCAGCATCCATAATGTCTGCTTTTCCAACTACTGCTGCAATCGGAAGCCCAGAACCCATAGATTTTGCGTAGGTGCTTATATCTGGCTGTACCCCATAATGTTGCCAGCTAGCCCAATGTCCAGTACGACAAAATCCACTTTGGACCTCGTCCATGATCAACATAATACCGTGCTCATCACAAAAAGATCTTAAGCCTTCAAGATATCTTTGAGGTGCTGGATTAAAACCTCCTTCGCCTTGTATTGGTTCAATAATTATGGCTGCAAGTTCGGTTACATCTACTAGATTTAAAGCACTTTCATGAAGTCTCTTAAGTTCATCATCTACAAACTCATCCAATGTTTTTGTACCGCTATAACGATAAAAATTTGGAAAAGGAAGTCTATAAACTTCCGGAGCAAAAGGTCCACAATCATACTTGTAGCTCACCTTACTGGTCAAGGTCATAGCCATCATCGTTCTTCCATGATAAGCACCTGTAAAACAAAGTATGGCAGACTTTTTAGTGGCTTGTCTTGCTATTTTAATAGCATTTTCTACAGCTTCAGCACCTGTGCTTACTAGCATTACTTTTGTTTTCTCTCCATGTGGGAGAATCTCTGCAAGCTCTTCGCATAATTGTATATAGGGCTCATAGGTAACTACATTAAAGCTCGTGTGCAAGTATTTACCCGCTTGCTCACGTATGGCATCAACAACTGGTTCAGGGCAATGACCAGCATTTACAACGCCAATACCACCAGCAAAATCAATAAGCTCATTCCCATCGGCATCAGTAATAATCGCACCTTTAGCATGTTTAACGGTAGCTGTATTAAATACACCTACACCATTGGCTACCACATTTTTTCTCCTGTCAAGGAGTTCTTGTGACTTGGTCAATTCTTCAATCATTTTAATTATTTTCTTTATATTATAATATATGCAAATTACTACAATTAAATGGTAGTTTTAAAAAAAAATTACACGCTTATTGAATAAATTAAACTCTTTAAATATTTGGCGTAATTATTTAAAATATGAGTTTTGTGATTATTTATAATTCTTATTGAGCATTGTACATGTAGCTTTATAAACCGAATGCACAAAGTCAAAAATTAATGCTCCAGCGTTAATAGGATTATGCCAGAAATTTATAACAAGCTTCAAGCCATCACAATTGGAGAATGACTAAATTTGCAAAAGAGTTTTTAGAAAAACTATAAAGAATGAAAGCATTAGTCATATCTGGAGGAGGAAGCAAGGGCGCATTTGCTGGAGGTGTGGCGCAGTATCTTATTGAAGAACGAAAAAAGAATTACGATCTCTTTATTGGCACCTCTACCGGAAGCCTTCTGGTTTGCCATTTAGCGCTAGGTAAGGTTGAAAAAATAAAGAAAATTTACACTAGTGTTAATCAAGACAGCATATTTAACCATTGTCCTTTCACTATTAAAAGCAAACATGGTACAGAAACTATTGGTATTCATCATTTTAATGTCATTAAAAACTTTTTACGAGGGCGTAAGACCTTTGGCGAAAGTGAAAACTTAAGATCATTAATTAAAGAAACACTAACAAAAGAGGAGTTCAATACCTTAAAGTATTCTAAAAAAGAGGTATTGATTACGGTTTCTAATTTATCGCTCAATCAGGTGGAATATAAATCGATTAGAGATCACAATTATGAAGAGTTTTGCGAATGGATTTGGATATCGTGCAACTACATTCCATTCATGACGCTTCAAAAGAAGAATGGCTGTGAATATGCCGATGGTGGTTTGGGCTCTATGGTTCCTATAGAAGAAGCGGTAAAGAATGGAGCACAAGAAGTAGATGCCATAGTTCTTCAAACAGAAATAACACAATTAAACAGAATGCCATCCATAAATCCGTTTTCACTACTTACCAATATGTTTGCGTTTATGTTAGATAGAATAGAGGCTCAAAATATTAAAATTGGAAAGTTTGTTGCATCAAATAATAATGCGATTATCAATTTCTATTATACTCCAACGGTTTTAACGACAAACTCACTGATCTTTGATAAAGAAAAAATGACCAAATGGTGGCAAAGTGGATTTGTTTTTGCAAAAGGCAAAAATGAAGAGACTAGCCAATTGGAAAACGAAACATAGATTACCAGAGCTCACCAACCTCTTTTTTAATAAAAGATAAAGCGGCATCACTAGGCGCTCTTTTTTCTAGCATTTCCTGTAATATAACTTCTCGAAGTTTATTAGCGGTTTTTGTTTTTTGTAGTAAACCAGCTTTTCTAATGAGTTGAATGGTAGCATTTTTTGCGGCAGTAATGATGTTCCAACATTCGTCGCTTAAATAGATTTGTTGTGACAAATTATGTTCAAACTCTTGTTCAATTGAAGATATAAGTAAACGTTCATAATCTTCTTTATTTGAAGTGTTTGGAGATATTCGTATAAGTAATTTGCTAGGTGTTATTCTTTCTAAAAATAATGCCATACGTTCATAAGCCTGCAGGCGAATAGGCATTGCCGTAACTTTCATATCTTTATGTAAAAGATAGCGTCTTCTGCCATCTTCATTTTTGGTATGTTCTTTAAAAAAGTAGTAGGCAATCATACCAGTAATAAGAGCTGGTACAGCATAAAGAAACATTTCTAAAATTTTTTCAATTTCCATGGTTTAAGATTTTAAGGTATGGTAATTACCACCCAAATATAGACAATCTTTTAAATCTTGCATACTAGAGAAAGGTACTGCAGTTTTTTCATAAGAATATGTCCTGTTGAGTTCTTTAGATAAATGATGGTCATCAACATTCATTTCTATATCACTCATTTTAAATTGACATGGATGTTCATATCCGGCAGCATGTGTAATTTCAATGAGTTCTTTTCTAAAGGTTTTAAAATATTGTGCTAGTCGTTCAGATTTCAATGGAATATTGATGCCATTTTGCAACCATTTGTTTTGTGTTGCAATACCACTTGGACAACGATTGGTATGGCATACTTGCGCTTGAATACAACCAATACTCATCATGGCTTCTCGTGCAACATTTATGCAATCTACGCCCATAGCAAATGCCATTGCAGCTTTTGCAGGAAAACCAAGTTTACCGCTGCCAATAAATACAATACGTTCTACTAAACCTTTAGACTGGAACAATTTATACAAATCGCTAAACCCGTAAACCCAAGGTAAGGATACATGATCTGCAAAACTTGGAGGCGCAGCACCTGTTCCGCCTTCACCACCATCCACGGTTATAAAATCTGGTCCTTTGCCTGTTTCTTTCATTAAGTTGGCAAGTTCATTCCATTGCTCCAATTTACCTATAGCGGCTTTAATGCCAACAGGCAAGCCTGTTTTTTTCGCAATGTCTTCTATAAAATCCAGCAATTCAGAGACATTAGAAAAAGCAGAATGATTTGGAGGTGATAAGACATCTTTTCCTACTTCGACGCCTCTTATTTTGGCTATCTCATGAGATATTTTTGCACCCGGTAAGACACCACCTTTACCAGGCTTTGCACCTTGAGAAAGTTTGATTTCTATTGCTTTTATAAAAGGATTCTTTTCAACGAGTTGAACCAACTTGTCCATTGAAAAATTTCCAATGTTGTCTCTTACTCCAAAGTAGCCTGTTCCGAAATGAAATATAACATCACCTCCATGACTATGATAAGGAGATAATCCACCTTCTCCAGTGTTATGATATGCTCCAGCTAATCTAACACCTTTGTTTAATGATTCTATAGCTTTGGCTGAAAGGGAACCAAAACTCATAGCTGAAACATTAATTACAGAAGCAGGTCGGAAAGGTTTTTTGCGTTTATTGTATTGTCCAATAACTTTTGCACAAGGAAGAAAAGACTTATCAATGGTATTTGGATGTCTTTCACTGATCTTAAAAGGCATCATAGCGTTATTGACAAAAATATGATGGTGCGCATAAATATCTCTATCCGTACCGAATCCTTCGTAGTTATTTTCGCGTTTGGCTGAAGCATAAATCCATCCGCGTTCTATTCGATTAAAAGGCAATTCCTCTCTATTATTTGCAACTAAATATTGCCGTAATTCTGGTCCTATTTTTTCTAATACATAGCGAAGGTGACCAACTATTGGAAAGTTATGACTAATGGTATGCTTTCGCTGTATAAATATATCTCTTATGGCTATTAAAACTAAAATGATTAAAATCCATTGCCACCAATTGATATTGCCTAAAAAATCTAACATTTGTTTGATTTAATTATTTAAATAGTCAAAAGTTATTTGAGTGAAAGCTTTGACGCCTAGCAGTAATCCACTTTCATCTATAAAAAAATCTGGAGTATGATGCGGAAAGGCTTCGGTAGCGCCTTTTGTCATGCCTCCTAAAAAAAAATAAAATCCTGGAACTATTTCTTGAAAATATGAAAAGTCTTCTCCGCCAGTCACTGCCTTTCTTAAAACAACATTCTCTGCTCCAGCAACTTTTTGAAGTGATGGCAGCATTTGCTCAACCAGTGCAGGATCGTTATAGGTGATGGTTGTATTTTCTTGAAACTCTATTGTGGCTTCACCGCCATAAGCTTTGGCTATGGTCTCTGTCATTTCGGTCATACGCTTTATAATAAAATCTCTCATATCAGGATCAAGAGTTCTAACAGTGCCAATCATTTCTGCACTTTCAGGAATGATATTAAATCTTACGCCACTGGTTATTTTACCAACTGTTATAACCGCTGGTTCAATCAATAAATTAGATTCTCTACTAATAATGCTTTGATAGCCATCTATTATTTTTGCTGAAATATAAATGGGGTCCACACCACTCCAGGGTTGAGAGCCATGGGTTTGTTTTCCCTTTACATTCACTACAAAACGCTCTACAGCAGCCATAGTTCCACCTGGTTTGTATTTAATAGTTCCTACATCAGTACCAGAATTTATATGCAAACCAAAAATAGCATCAACCTTTGGATTTTCAAGAACACCTTCTTTGATCATTAATGGAGCACCTCCTTCTTCGCCTGGAGGTGGTCCTTCTTCTGCAGGCTGAAAAATAAATTTCACAGTGCCATGTATTTTATCTTTATGTTTTGAAAGAACTTCTGCAACACCCATTAAAATGGCTATATGAGTGTCGTGACCACAAGCATGCATCACTCCAGTTTTTTCACCTAAAAACTCTGAAGTCACAGACGACTTAAAAGGTAAATCATTTCGCTCGGTTACAGGTAAACCATCAATATCTGCACGTAAAGCAATAACTTTACCAGGATGGTCACCTTTTAATAAACCTACAACACCAGTTATTGCAACACCAGTCCGCACTTCCATACCAAGGGATTTTAAATGTTCTGCTATTTTTTCTGCGGTTTTAAATTCATGATTTGATAGTTCTGGATGTTCATGAAAATAGCGTCGCCATTCTATAACTTTAGATTCAATAGCAGTATAATCCTGTTCTAACGAAGTTTGTGAAAAAGTAAAATTTATTAATAGTAGTAATAGAGCAATGATTGTTTTATTCATAGTAATGATTTTAGTATTTAATGAACCTATAACCTTGGTTTTGATATTGAATTAATGCAGTTGTGGCAGATAGCGCAATTTTTACATTGGGTATAATATCGTCTCTGGACATTTCCCTTTTAGCTGCTGCTTGCCCACAAATAATAATATCAACGCCAGCTTCACTTAATTCATTTATGAGTTCAAGGTTAGGATTAGCTACTCCAAATTTTTCTTTATACACTTCATTATTTAAAACATCCTTCCAAGCACTAGCATGAATAGTCATGGCTACATTTAGTTGTTCGGGTTTCATTCCTGCGTGAGCATGCATATTCAAAAAATTGGCAGCGACTTCTATATATTTATTGACTTCAGATTTGTCATCTGGAGATTTATCAACATCAAAAATCACTTTGAATTCAGAATTGATTTCGGTTTTGTATTCTGGATTTACAATTTCAAAAGTTTTACCATATTCTTTGATTATTGTTCCTTTCACTTTTTTTGGCTGTTGTGCTAATACAAATAAAGAGAATAGTAAAGCACCAAGTAGAGCAGATTTTTTTTTCATTTTCGGAATTTATTAAGGAGCTTAAATATATTCAAAATTTAATAAACCATTGGAAGTTCTCAATTGTTTATAATTATTCATTATTCTATTTAATAAAACGCACAACATTGGTTATTTTCACAGCTTAAACACAATGAAGTTTGGAGACGTTTTTAAAACAGTTAAATGAGGCACAATTGGCACCAACTTTGCAAAAAGATGGCGCTATGATTGTTATTGCTGGAGCTGGATCTGGTAAGACAAGGGTACTAACGTATAGAATAGCTTACTTAATGCATCAAGGTGTCGACCCTTTCAATATTTTGGCCCTTACATTTACCAATAAGGCTGCTCGTGAAATGAAAAGTAGAATAGCAACCATTGTTGGTGAAAGTGAAGCTAAAAACTTATGGATGGGAACCTTTCACTCTGTATTTGCCAGAATTCTTCGTTATGAAGCTGATAGATTAGGTTATCCAAGCAATTTCACCATTTATGATACCCAAGACTCACAGCGTTTAATTTCTTCGATTATTAAAGAATTGAAATTGGATAAAGATGTATATAAGTATAAGCAGATTTATTCCAGGATTTCATCTTATAAAAATAGTTTGATTACCGTAAAAGCCTATTTTCAAAATCCAGAGCTGATAGAAGCAGACGCCATGGCTCGAAGACCTCGTTTGGGCGATATTTATAAGGAATATGTGGATAGATGTTTTAAAGCTGGTGCAATGGATTTTGATGATTTATTGTTAAAGACCAATGAGCTTCTCACTCGTTTTCCCGATGTTTTGGCGAAATACCAAGATAGATTTAGATATATTTTAGTAGATGAGTATCAAGATACCAACCATTCACAGTACTTAATTGTTAGAGCATTGTCAGACCGTTTTCAGAATATATGTGTTGTTGGAGATGATGCTCAAAGTATTTATGCTTTTAGAGGTGCTAATATTAATAATATTCTAAATTTTCAGCGTGATTATGACGATGTAAAAGTGTTCAGATTAGAACAGAATTATCGTTCAACAAAAAACATTGTCAATGCGGCCAATTCTATTATTGATAAAAACCAAACCAAATTGGATAAAGTTGTTTGGACAGCTAATGAAGAAGGAGCAAAGATAAAGGTCAATCGTTTGATGACCGATGGTGACGAAGGTCGTTTTGTAGCAAGTTCAATTTTTGAAAATAAGATGCAAAATCAAATGCATAACAAAGATTTTGCTGTTTTGTATAGAACTAATGCACAATCCAGAGCTATTGAAGATGCATTGCGTAAACGCGATATACCTTATAGAATATTTGGAGGTTTATCCTTCTATCAGCGTAAAGAAATTAAAGATGTGTTGTCTTACTTGCGTTTGGTCATCAATCCTGCAGATGAGGAAGCTTTAAAACGAATTATCAATTTTCCACCAAGAGGTATCGGGCAAACTACAATAGACAGATTGATAGTTGCTGCAAACGGTTATGATCGATCTATTTTCGAAATACTTCAGAATTTAAATAAGGTAGAGATCAATCTTAATTCAGGTACACGAAATAAGCTTCAGGATTTTACAACAATGATTGAAAGCTTTCAGGTCATGAACAAATCTGCAAATGCGTTCGAGCTTGCTGAACATGTGACGAAAGTTACAGGAATACTTAAGGAATTTAATAAAGATGGCACACCAGAAGGTATTGCCAGAATGGAGAATATTGAGGAGCTTTTAAATGGAATGAAGGACTTTGTTGAAGAGCAAAAAGAATTGGCTGATGCAACAGGTTCTTTAACCGAATTTTTAGAAGATGTTGCACTTGCAACCGATTTAGATAATGAAAAAGGAGATATTGATAGAGTATCACTTATGACCATACATTTAGCTAAAGGATTAGAATTTCCTTACGTGTATATTGTTGGACTGGAAGAAGATTTGTTTCCAAGTGCTATGAGTATGAATACGAGAAGCGAGTTGGAAGAGGAGAGAAGATTGTTTTACGTAGCACTTACTAGAGCTGAAAAACAAGCGTATTTAACTTATGCCTTGTCTCGTTATCGTTGGGGAAAATTAATAGATTCTGATCCAAGTAGATTTATTGAAGAAATAGACGATGAGTATCTTGAAATTCTCACACCTATAGAAGAAAGACGATTTAATCCTATGCTTGATGCTAACATTTTTGGAGACGTTGAGCCAAATAAAATCAGGTATAAACCAGCAAAAACGATTCGCAAGAAAACTGAAGTGCCAAAAAAAGTAATTAATACACCAAAAAATTTAAAACCTTTATCTCAAACCAATGGAAATACTAATTTGTTCGATAGTAAACTAGTTGTTGGGAATGTCGTTAAGCACATTAGATTCGGTAAAGGAGAAGTGCTTAAAATTGAAGGAAAAGGTGCAGATATAAAAGCAGAGATTGATTTTGAGAATGGTGGAGTTAAAAAACTTTTACTACGTTTTGCAAAGTTGGAAATATTGAGTTAGTATGTCATCAAGATTAAAAGTAGTTATTAATAAAAGCATGTAATTTTGCGGTTGTATCTAGTAGGTTTATACCGACCCAACCATGACCTTCGTTTGGATACAAAGTAAACTCATAAATTACACCAAGTTCAGATAATTTATCGCGCATAGCCGTACCTTGAGTAATAGGGACTAACGGATCTATGCCTCCATAAAATAAAATAGTTGGAGGAGCAATTGATGTAACTTGATGGTAAGGGCTAACCTCTTCTAAAAATGACAAGGTAGCTTGATCATACAAATCTAGAAGTTCTTGTAAATCTGGATTTGTGTTTTCTAAATACGCTGGGTCTGTAAAATTTGTTGGGCCAACTATGCCACAAACCATATTAACTTGATCTTGAGAATCAAAGGCATAACTCCATAATAATGATAGATGAGCACCAGCACTGGTTCCAATAAACCCTATGCGATCTGAAATAGTATATTCATCCATTCGGTCTTTCAAATACAGCACGACATTACTTATATCATTAATTTGCATAGGATAAGGAGGCGTAGTTTGGTTTGCTAATCTGTAATTCATATTAACAAGAGCAATATCAGGAAATTGTGTTAATAAATAATCCTTAAAAGGATTCATGTCGTTTTTATCTCCTGAAACCCAACCACCACCATGAACCAATACCATTACTTTGGTTTCATTAGTTCTATTTGCTGGAAGATACAAATCAAACACCTGTTCCGAATCGCTTGCGTAAGAAATATTTAATTCTTGATAAAAGTCTAAAGGAGTTAAAACGGTATTATTCTCGTTATTTTTTACACAAGAATTAAAACTTAATATTGCTATTATAGATAAAATTGCAAATATTATATTCTTCATAAAATAGTTATTTGACCATTAGAACAGAATTGATGTTACCTTCGCCATCATATTCCTGAATTTTATTGTCAGGATCTACTATCCAGTTGCCATCAATAATATATTTATAATGATGTTTCCCTCCAGATAAATCTGTAGTAAAAGTCCAGCCATTATCAACTTTAGTCATAATATAGTCGCTTTCAGACCAATCGTTAAATGAGCCAGCTAAAATTACTTTATTGGCATTTAAATAACCATTTAAATGAAATGTCACAGGAACTTCTATGCTAATCAATGAGTTATATTCATCAAATTCATTTTCCCTTTTAGAAGGGTTGTCAGGGTCTTCAATCCAATGACCATCTATTATAAATCGGTATTCATACTCACCTGGTCTTAAATGCAAAGTAACTTCCCAACCATTTTCGGTTTTATGCATCATAAATTGGTTTTCACTCCACCTATTGAATGTTCCGCTTAAGATTACTTTTTTTGCGTTTTCAAAACCTCTTAATTTGAAACAAGCATTACCATTTTCATCTGGATAAGCAGAAAACATTTTTAAATTATAAACATAAAGGTTTTCTCCTTTTACGTCTTTGGCTGGAGCAATGTTACTTGCATTTTTGGTTGGCTCTGCCCAAAATTTCTCATTGATTACAAACTTAAATTCCCAAGAAAAGGCATCTGAAAAATCTGATATTTTTTTGGTAAGCTGATACGTAAATTGGTCAACTTGTTTCATTTTCCATTTATCTCTTGACCAAAGGTTGAACTCACCAGAAACAGCAACGCTTTTTAAATTGAGGTCATCAAACTCTAACCTTTCACTTGAATATTCATCAGTAAAAAATTTATAGTCCCTTATATCAAAAGTGAAGACAACAGAGTCTCCTTGTATTGTGTACCCTTTAACTTCTTTTTTTTGAGCATTTAAGGTAAAAGTTAAAAGAACAATAATTAAACATGTAGTATATGTTATTATTTTTTTCAATAGCTGCCTAAAGGATAATCTATAAAATATAATTTTTCCTTTTTATAATTTATTATAGTTCTCTTTTGCTGAAAAAACTCGTAGCCAAGAACACCATCTACTTCTGTTCCGAAAGCTTCGTTCATTTTTCGTAAATTGGTTAAAACAGTATGCATTGGACCAAAGTATATTGTTTCACTCAATTTAACTCTATGCAACTTTCCTGCCAAAACTTCAATGTTATGGTCACTTGCACCAGATAAAATTAATCGTTTTTTTGGTTTAAAAAATTTTAAGACTTTTTTATTTACGCTTTTGTTGATTTGATTGTATTCTGCTCCGCTATCCAAAGCAAATTTAACAGATTGATTGTGCACTTGACCTTTTAGTATAATGCTATGATTTTTTAAGATAAAATCTATACTATCTATTATTTTTTCTAAATAGACCTTTTCATCAATTTTGTTACCAAGTTTGTCAATTTTTGACAGTGTGATTTGATTCAAGTATAGATCAATAAAGACTTCATAATCTTTTAATATATTAAACCCTATAATACCTAAAAGATTCATTTTTTTGGCAGTTTCAATATGTGAAAGGTCAATGACATCAGATTTTACATTGGAAAGACTTAAACTATGAATCACAAAGTCTTTAAGCTTCCTTTCTAAAGGATTATCAATAGTACTTAATATGCCAGAAGTCGTGTTATTTTTTTTGCCTAATAACTCATTAAAATCGAAATGTACTTTATTTAAAATCAATGATTCAGAACCAGTATCTATAATGAAGTTTCCTTTTTTGTTAAGTAATTCTGCTTCAACGACAATTAAATGATCGATTATTTTAAAAGGAATTCGAGTAGTAAACTCGCTTAAAACTTCTGCTTCAGAAAACACAATTGAATCGTCATCAGCATGAACAATGATATTGGTTAGAAGAAAGAATAGTATGCAAGAAAACGTTTTGTACATATTATTATGACTATAAATCACTAAAAATGTTACATAATATGTTAACTTTCGAAATTATTTAACACCATTTTAATGATCCTTCTTTTTTATGGCAGAATTTATTAAAATCTATAGAGATAATCCGAATCCTAAAGCTATTGATAAAGTGGTAAAGGTTCTTCGTAAAGGAGGACTCATTATTTTTCCAACAGATACGATATATGGATTAGCCTGTGATATCAATAATACTAGAGGCGTAGAGTTGATGGCCAGGATAAAAGGTGTGAAAGTAAACAATGCTAATTTTTCGTTTATATGTTCAGACTTAAGCAACTTAAGTGATTATGTTAAACAAATTGATTCCAGAACTTTTAGAATTTTAAAGAGAGCATTACCTGGACCGTACACCTTTATTTTACCGGGAGCTAGAAGCTTGCCAAGTATTTTTAAAAAGAAAAGAACGGTAGGTATTAGAATACCAGATAATGCAATTACTTTAGAGATTGTAAGGCAATTGGGCAATCCTATTATTTCAACGTCCATTAGAGATGAAGATGAAATTGTTGAATATACAACAGATCCAGAACTCATCTATGAAAAATGGAAAAAGCAGGTAGATTTAGTTATAGATGGAGGCTATGGTGATAATCAGCCATCAACGGTAATTGATTTATCTGAAGATGAACCTTTAATTATTAGAGAAGGTAAAGGAACGATCGAAATTTTTTGATAGGAGTTAAGTTATAATATCTAAAGGTAGTGTTGTTTCCCAGTCACCGCGAGTAAAATCAGGAAATTCTTGAGGAGTACCGTTTTGAGCTACAGAAATTTCACTTAAAGGTGATACGGCACTCCAAAAACAACCTTCATATACATTTTGATCCAAAGGCTCGCCTTGCTTCAAGCATTCAATAATGCGATAGAGCATTAGGAAATCCATACCTCCATGTCCACCCATTTTTTTAGAGATTAAGCCCATTCTTTTATATAGCGGATGTTCATACTTTTCAAATATTTTTGCCAATTGTTCACCCATTACCCAAGAGTGATGGTTTTCTGAAGCACCTTCAATACCTCCTTCTAAAGCAACCCGAGTTGGAAATCCTGCCAAAGTTCCAGAAGTACCTTGTATTAAATTATGTCTAGAATAAGGTCTTGGACTAGTTTCGTCCCATTGAACCATAATTGTTCGTCCTAATTCGGTCTTAATAATAGATGTATTTATGTCTCCGCTCATAAATTCTATTTGATTCCATTTATGATCATCAGGAAAGTTTTTATTGGCATACAATTTTCTACCTATACTTGGGGACGAAAATGAGTTAATAAATTTAAAATTATCATCAGTTCTAGCTAAATTCATGTATTGGGATACAGGACCTAGTCCATGTGTAGGATATAAATTACCATTACGATTTGAGTAATGATATGTCCTCCAAGAGCCTGTACCTCGATTATTCTCATTCATTTGGAATCTTAATTCATGAATATAAGCTGCTTCAGCATGAAGCAACTCTCCAATTACACCTTGCCTGCACATATTTAGATAGAGTAATTCTTCTCTACCATAATTTACGTTCTCCATCATCATACAATGCTTTTGCGTAGTTTCAGAAGTGTTTATTATTTCCCAAATTTCATCCAGGGTTAATGCAAGAGGAACTTCGACAAAGGCGTGTGAGCCATGTTTCATTGTTTCAATTGCCATAGATGCATGCAATTCCCAAGGTGTACTTATAATAACAATATCTGGTTTAATGTCCTTAAGCATTTTTTTCCAGTCGTTATCTCCATTGGTATAAATTGCAATGTCTTTATGCCGAGTACCTTTCCCTATAGATTTACATTTATCATATGATCTTTTTGCTAAATCTTCGTATAGGTCGCAAATTGCCACTACTTCTGTGTCTGCGATATTAGAAATTTGTTCGATGTGACTAGAACCACGGGCACCAACACCAATGAATGCACATCTAACAGTTTCAAGTTTTTCGGCTGAAAAACCGCCCATGTATTTTGCCTCTACAGGTCTACTATTAATTTCTTGTTTTGTAGACTCTTGGCATGCTGTCAGAATGGTTGGTGTTAAAGATAATCCAGCACTAACCAAAGATGCTTTTTTTAAAAAATGTCTTCTATTGGTACTCATGTTCTCTTTACATTTGGTCAATAAATTAGGTATTATTTTAATATAAAAAAAGCCCAATCTTTCGATTGAGCTTTTTTTTATAAATAGGTTACTTCATTTAATTTCCGGCAGAAAGATTTTTCATTTCTTGTTCTATCATATCGTAGAACTCGTCAATTTTTGGTAAAATAACTATTCTAGTACGTCTGTTTGCAGCTTTACCTTCTGCAGTATCATTCGATGCAATAGGAACATATTGCGAACGACCAGCAGCAATAAGTTTTCCAGAAGCAACACCTAAATCTTCTAAAACTCTAACAACAGAAGTAGAACGTTTAACACTTAAATCCCAGTTGTCGACTAAAGGAGGTTTGTTATATGGTACTGGATCTGTGTGAGCTTCAACCATACATTCAAAATTTGGTTTGCTTTTAACAACTTTAGCTACTTTAGCTAATACTTCTTTTGCTCTCTCATTTACAATATAGCTTCCACTTTTAAATAGTAATTTATCAGCAATAGAAATAAATACAACGCCTTTTTCAACATTGACTTCAATATCTGGGTCGTTTATACCAACTTCTTTTTTCAAGCTTGTTACTAAAGCCAGCATAACGCTGTCTTTTTTGGTGATTGCATCTTGCAAACGAGAAATTTTTAAATCTTTCTCTTTCAAACTTTCAAGTGTTTTTTCTACGTTAGAAGCTCCTTTAGAAGTTAACATAGTTAAATCTTTATTGCTTTGAATTAAATCTTGATTTGTCTTTCTAAAATCTTCTAATTGTTCAGCTAATGCTTTTGCCCTTGCAGTTGCTGATGCTCTTTCTTCTAGACAGGAATTAAGCTTAACCGTTGCAGTGTTAAGTAAATCTTGAGTTTCTTTTTGTTTGGCTTCAAGCGCAGCGTATTCTTTTTTAGATACACAGGCACTTAACATTAACATCATTGTTACACTAAATAAAATGAGTTTTTTCATTATGAATTTGGATTAATTTTTATTTGTTAATTATTTACTTTTTTGTCAAAATAAAACTGCTCAAAATTATGCAAAATTTGATACTAATCTAAATTTTAACAAAACTTTTACTAAGAGACTTATAAACGATTATATTCTTTAATATGATTAATAAAAAAAGACCATACAATAGATGTTTTATGATAATAGTTCCTTTTATTTTTAATTGATTTTCTTTGTATTAAAAGTCTCGGTAAATGCATGTAAAAACTAAAATGTGATTTTAGTATTGCAAATGCATGGAGACCATGAAAATCTAGAAAAAATTTTATAGTAGCAATACCATCTAAAAACAATCTTGTTATTAAAATTAAGAAGATATTACCATTGGCATTTTTGGTTAATCCGTATAAACTATTTCTAAAATTGAGATAGGTTTTCTTTGAGCTAGACTTATCTAAAGTTGCTCCACCAACATGATATACAACAGATTGGTATGCAAATTTTATGTCATAACCTAAATTATTGATGCGCCAGCAAAGGTCAATTTCTTCCATGTGCGCAAAAAAGGCTTCATCAAAACCATTAAGCCTATTAAAAATGTCTCTTTTAACAAACAAACAAGCACCAGATCCCCAAAAAATTTTAGAATTGTCATCAAATTGACCTTTGTCTTTTTCTATACTGGTAAAAATTCTTCCTCTGCAATATGGAAATCCATATTTGTCTATAAAACCGCCAGCTGCACCGGCATATTCAAAATAATCTTTGTTATTAAAATCTAAAATTTTAGGTTGAACGGCTACCGTGTTAGTATCGTAATTAAAGATTTTAGGAATTGAATCTAACCAATTTGAAGCCACTTCTACATCATTATTCAATAAACAAAACACATCTGCTTCTACCTGCTTTAAGGCCTCATTATATCCTTTGGCAAAACCAAAGTTCTCTTTGTTTTGAATGATATTTACACCAGGAAAAGTAGTTTTTAAATATTCAATAGAGTCATCTGTTGAAGCATTGTCAGCAATATAAATATCAGCTTCTTTAGAATACTGTACAACAGTTGGTAAAAATTGCTGAAGCAATTTTTTTCCGTTCCAATTCAGTATAACAATAGCTATTTTCATTACTTATATTCTGGGAGTTCTTTTAAAAATTGGTAACGTTCATGTTCATAATCCATGATGCAATAATAATGATTTAATCCATTGGTGATCATTAAATAATTGGCTTTTAAGGCTAAATTATACCTTGCGATCTGATCAAAAGTATCTTGATGTATTGAAATGTGTGGCGCTTTACACTCTACAACTAAACGAATGCTTCCATCAGAATTGTATACAACAATATCATAACGCTTTTTTAGACCATTGACCAGTAACTCTTTCTCTACATTGATTAAAGATTTTGGATATTTTTTGGCTTGAATCAAAAACTGTAAACAGTGTTGTCTTACCCATTCTTCAGGTTGTAAAACCACGAATTTTTTACGAATATCATCAAAGATAAGCCGTTTATTTTTGCTACTTTTGAGTCTAAAGTTGTATGGTGAAAAATTAAGTTTTTGCACAACACAAATTTGGTGAATTTTTTTTAATGGAAGAAGTTAAAGCTTTAGTAAACGATATAAAGAACGGGATTTTTAAGCCTGTTTATTTCTTAATGGGAGAAGAGCCTTATTACATTGATAAGATTTCAGATTTTATAGAAGAACATGTTTTACCCGAAGACCAAAAAAGCTTTAACCAAATGGTGCTTTATGGGCGTGACGTAAGTATTGATGATATTGTTAGTAATGCCAAACGCTATCCAATGATGGCAGATTATCAGGTTATTATAGTTAAAGAAGCACAAGACCTATCAAGAACCATTGAAAACTTGGAGGCTTATTTGCAAAACCCACAACTCACGACGCTGTTAGTCATTAATTATAAATATAAAAAATTAGATAAACGTAAATCTCTCTTTAAGACTTTAAAGAAGAACAGTGTCGTTTTTGAAAGTAAAAAACTTTACGAAAACCAAGTACCAGACTGGATAAGGAGAGTCTTGTCGCCAAAAGATTATACCATTACTCCAAAAGCCTCGCAAATGCTTATTGAGTTTTTAGGTACAGATTTAAGCAAAATAAACAATGAGCTGGAAAAACTTCAGATTGTTTTACCAAAAGGTACTCAAATAACACCAAAACATATAGAAGAAAACATAGGTATTAGTAAGGATTACAACAATTTTGAATTACGGAAAGCCATTGGAGAAAAAGACATGGTCAAAGCGTTTAGGATTGTAAACTATTTTGGGCAGAACCCAAAAGACAATCCAATGGTGGTGACCATTGCATTGCTGTTTAATTTTTTCTCACAGATATTGCATTTTCATGGGTTGAAAGATAAGTCGCCACGTAATGTATCTTCTGCATTAAAGATCAACCCTTATTTTGTAAATGAGTATATCACAGCAGCACGTAATTTCCCAATGAAAAAAGTAAGTGGCATAGTGTCCTCGTTAAGAGAGTTTGATGTAAAAGGCAAAGGCGTAGGTGCTAATGCCGTACCTCAAGGAGATTTACTAAAAGAATTGCTAGTTAAGATTATGAATTGATTTGCTAACTCTTTGTTGAAAAGTATTTTTTGTTTCTAATAGTTACACCTTGATTAACAATTTTTAAAAAACTAACTTCGCTTATCGGCTGATATAAATCATTAAAACGATACATATTATATCGTTAGCTGTAATTATACAACGTAACTAAAAAGTGAGACCAGAAGCCTATTTAAAAACGGGGCGAATTCCGAAAAGCCACATGAGTAGGAAAAACTAAATAAAATAAAATGGAAAATTTAATAAATTTATCACAAATTATTGTTGCAATATCTGTTGTATATGTTTGGACTTTTAGGTTTCATAATGTCTTAAAAGAATTCGAACAATTTGGACTAAGTGACTTAACACGAAATATTGTAGGAGCAACAAAAATATCTTTAGCGACATTGCTTGTTGTAGGTATTTGGTATCCCTCACTAGTTCTTATTCCATCTATTCTTATGGGTCTATTAATGATAGGTGCTCAATATTTTCATTTCAAAATAAGTAATCCATTTATTAAACATTTACCATCGCTAATTCTTCTGGTCCTAAGTAGTTTTATAGCATATTCATCATTTTAATAAATTAGCATGGTATTAATTACAATATACACTTTAATATCAAGTTTGTCCTTTTTGACTTATGCTTTTTCCTATTTTAATGCACCCAATATGAAAAACTAGTTTAAACGGTTTGGTTTAGAAAAAATAGTATTAACAACCGTTTTATTAGAAATTATTGGAGCTTTAGGTTTATTAGTAGGGCTTAAATTTAATCCAATTTTAACGATTTCATCTTTCGGTCTTGCATTACTTGTTATCTGGCCTTATAGTGAGAATAAATTAAAAGATAGCATTTGGATTTCTTTGCGGCTTTGTTTTATATGGGGCTAAATACTTATATCTTTTTGGCGTCAATAAATTAACCGACCATCAAGAGTTGCAGTTGGTAATACTTTCACAGCACGTGTTTAAAACCTAATTTGAGTTCCGTAATAAAACGATTAATTATAACGACACTAACAAGCAAAAAAAACTTGCATAACAATAAAAATGTGAAATGAAATGAGTATTTTATGCGAAAGTAAAAATAAAAAACCATGCTTAAAAAATTTACAACCACAGACAAACTGCTATTTATTGCTGCTATATTATCGTTGATATTTGCCGAAGTTCTCTATTTTCAAGGAGAAAAAGCAGACGGAACTTTTATTGGACTATGGGTTCCTTCAATATTAGCATTTGGAATTTATCTAAAACTAATTAATAATTCAAAAAATGATTGATCTAATACCATATTTCGCAGGGCTAATAACTCTTCTTTTTGGCTTAGGTTTTTACTTGGCCATTAGAGAGGCTAAAAAAATAAAATAGGTGGTATTATTTATCTTCTCGCAAGAGGATTTATAGGATGATTAGAAATAATTTGTTAACTAATTGTGCAACAAAACTACAGCTAACAAAGTGTATAGTTCATTGCGTCTGAATTTCCTCTCGGAAATTCCTTGCTACTGAACAATGTGTTTCATTCTTTTTGCTAACTTAGTGCTCAACGCAACGAAACCATACACCAAACGATAAGCGTAATACTAAATTTTATAAAGCTTCCAACTCTAAATGGTAATCGTACTGTAAATCTTCATGTAGTGTAGATACTATTTTTTGTATCAAAAGAATTTGTCTTTTGTAAATATTAGTAAGCGAAACATTATTATATATAGAAGGCGTAAAGCCTTTAAGTTTCTGGCAAAAATAGAGTAGTAGTTCTATTTCGGTTTCTTTTTTTAGCGAGTAACGCGCATACTTTTTTATATTCCTTAAAATTTTGCGTACACTCTTCTTAATATAGAAATAGCTGTTTGTATTAATAAGTTCGAATTGTTCATCAACTTCTTCTTTTACCAGTGCTATGTAGCCAGTTTCGTCGTGAGCTTCGAATAACAAATAGGTGAGAAGTTCTTTGTTTTCTTTTTTAAATTTTGATAATCGAAGACATAATGTAATAAGAACTTCTGAAGAAAGATGCTCTAACTCTTTTTTTATGGCTATAACAGATACAGCTTTCATTAAGGAGGATATATAAAGTGGTTAACTAAACTTTTAAAGAAAAATGCCCTCTATACTTTCTTCCATCTGGTAAAACGAGATAGTACCAATAGTCGTCTGGTGTAAGCAGTTTGCCATTATACTTTCCGTTCCAACCTTTAGAACGATACGGGTTAAAAGTTTTGAGCAACTTACCATAACGGTCAAAAATTTGAACGGTTACAGTTTGATATTGAAATTCTGAAGGATCCAACCCTAAAACATTCCAAGTATCGTGTGTGCCATCATCATTTGGAGTAAAGTATTTTGGAAATCCAAGTACATAGATTTCTTCAGAAATAATATTACAATTGTACACATCTTTTACAAAAACAGTATGAGTTCCTGCAGGCACATTGATAAACACATTGCTATCCTGATAAAATCCAAATTGGTCGTCAAGAGCATATTCAAACCCTTCGCTATTATCTGCTAGTTGTACGGTCACGTTGTAATCATTTATTGAAATATCCTGAACCACAGGAATATTATTCTGATTTACTGTAATTGAGACCGTATCTTCACAATTTAGTAGAGGATCTATAACTCTTACGTCATACTGACCAGCCTGACTAACAACAATTTGATCGTTGATCTCACCAGTATTCCATTCAAAATTATAATTGCTCGATTGACTAATACCTATACCTGATTCGATAGTTATGGGAAAATCAGAAAGACACACATCAATAACCTGATCTTGTAATTGAGGAAATGACCTTACATCTAAATTTAAGGTGCCAGTTCCGTAACATGCGTTATCACTTTCTGCTCGCACGTACAATACTCTATTATTGGAGCCATAAATATTAGGAAGTACATTTCTGCCAATTGCTGCATCATTTTCAGTTTCAAAAAATGAAATAGTGACATTTGATGGTAAATTAAGTGATGACGCTATTTCTAAACCTTTGGATTCTAAATCAAAATCTGCAAAACCATCTTCATCTGGATCACAAGCACCTAAAGTGGTAGCATTCAAATCAACAGCTTGGGTAGTATTGAGTCTGATGGTAGCCATACTATAACAAGCGGTATTGGCTTTGTAAATTTTGGCATGTAAAATTTCGCCTTGAGTCTGATTGGTATATACATTATTTATTGCATTGGTATTATCTATATCATTTTGGGCATCTGTTATGCTATGATAATAATAAACTTGAATAGCTTCGGATGTATTGAATGTTAAAGGAGCATTTGCCAATTGAAGATTGAAAGGAGCCCTTCCATCATTTGGGTCATTATCAATTTCATCACATTGTATAAGATCAAATGTAGTTTGCAAAACTTGAGGAGGTTCTGAAATAATAAGTTGTTTTAAGAAAGGACCACGTTCTATACCATTTAAATATAAGGTCATACTAACTGTATGTACTCCGGGTTGCGTGAAAACATGCGTTGGTTCTTCTAACGTAGAGGTCTGACCATCACCAAAATCCCAAAGAACGGTATCGTAAGGATCATCTGAAGTAATAATGAATCTCGTTTGGTCACCAAGACAAATATTTTCATAATCAAAAGTGTATAAGAATATTGATTGCACAAAAGGAGGTAAGCCTAAAGCAGCGGCCTGCCCAGCTAAATTAACACTGTTATGTGAGTAAGCACAGGAAGTTCCTAACTCATTTGGTTTATTAATCACGGATAGTTCCAGTCCAATAGATCCTGTTCTGTATCCAGCTCTGTATATTTTACCATTCATGGCTAATTGTAGAGCACCAGCAACATTATCTGAACTGCTAATATCAACTTGAGAGTTTTCAATATTGGAGCTTTCTAAATTATACTGAAATAAATGGCTGTGATTAAATGTATCGTCATCGTCAAAATAGTTTACTGTCGCATATAACAATTTAGAATTCGGTGAAAACTCTAAACCATAGGGATACCAGCCATCTAAAATTGATTGTTGATTACTCACAGCACCAGTAGAATTATTAAAATCATAAAGTAATATTTTACCTGACTTTTTGGTACCACTTCTAGGACTTCCCAATGAAGTTGAACTATGAGCTATTGCAATTTTTTTGCCATCGGGAGAAACTTTCAAATATCCTATGGCAGTTACATTTGCTCTATCTGCATTAAATAATGGTCTAACGGTTTGCTGTACTGTGGAAACAATTGGAGTTTCGTTAACTCCATTGGCATCAACCCTAAATGAATAAAACTTATTCATAAATTGCGTGATTACCCAAATAGAGCTACCATCATTTGAATTGACAGCAGTAATTTTTTCTGAACATTTATATTCACTTTGAAAAGAATCACTAGTATTATAAGTTATTAGATGTTTGTTTTTCATCGCACTTACAATATCGCCATAGCCAGAATTTAATGCCATATCAACTTCCGAATAATTAACGCCATCTACGGGTAAACCTTCCGTTAAATAATAACTTGGTTTGTCTACTGTAAAAATATAATATGAGGTAGTTGTACCTGGTTTTGGAATTATAATTGCAGATGCAGTACTGGAACTATGACCAAGTAAACCTGTGCCATTAGGCATAATATTATGTCGTCTATCCCAAACTGTTACTCCATCTGTATAAAATAACAAATTTCCGTTGGCATCAGAAATAGTGGCACAACCTTCATGTGTTTCCAGTCTACCATCAACATGTGGCACTGGAGTTCCAGAATTAAAGTCTAAACCAGCAAAACTACCAAAATACCAATTAGCAGATTCTTTTTGGGAGAATCCATAACAAAAAATAAACAGGAAAGCAATTAACAATGCTTTCTGATTGATGAATCTAAAGTCCAATACTTTAATGAATTAGTCTAAAAAATAAAATTAAGTATAAAAAAGAACCTAAAAAAGAAATATTGACGTATTAACAATTTAATCGATTAACGTAGTTTTGGAAAATTCATTGGATTTATTTCATGGAATATATCATAAATAGTTTCAAAAATATCTTCGGCAGATGGCTTTGAGAAATAATCTCCATCTGTTCCATAGGCTGGTCTATGTGCTTTGGCCGTTATAGTTTTTGGTTGACTATCTAAAAATTGATAGGCATTTTGGGTATTTAAAATTTCATTGAGCACAAATGCCGATGCTCCACCTGGAACATCTTCATCAATAATCAATAACCTATTTGTTTTTTCAATACTTTTTACGATGTCATGGTTAATATCGAAAGGTAAAAGAGATTGAACATCAATAACTTCTGCATCAATACCAACTTCTAAAAGTTCTTTTGCAACTTGCCGCACCAAACGAAGCGTGGACCCGTAAGATACTAAAGTGATATCGTTACCGGTTTTTAAAATTTCTACTTGTCCAATTGGTGTTTTAAATTCACCAAAATTGCTTGGTTTTTTTTCTTTTAGTCTATAACCATTAAGGCATTCTACAACAAGAGCTGGTTCGTCTCCTTCTAAAAGTGTATTATAAAATCCAGCAGCTTTGGTCATATTTCTCGGGACAAGGACATGGATTCCACGTACTAAATTTAAAATACCTCCTAGTTGTGATCCTGAATGCCATATGCCTTCTAATCGGTGCCCACGTGTTCTAATTATTAAAGGAGCTTTTTGTCTTCCTTTGGTTCTGTAATGAAGTGTAGCTAAATCATCGCTAATTGTAGGTAATGCGTAAAGAAGGTAATCTAAATATTGTATTTCTGCAATTGGTCTTAAACCGCGCATTGCCATACCAATGCCTTGACCTATTATAGTAGCTTCACGAATACCGGTATCTGCGACTCTCAATTCACCATATTTGTTTTGTAAACCTTCCAAACCTTGATTAACGTCACCAATATTTCCAGAATCTTCTCCAAAAACAAGAGCCTCAGGATATTTATTAAAAATATAATCGAAATTATCCCTAATTATGATTCGACCATCTACTAGTTCGTCTTTATCATAACTAGGCTTTACTTCTGAAATATTGATTGCAGAACTTTCGGACTCACTATATAAATGAGAACTAAATTTTGGTTGCATCTCTTTTGAATAAGAATTTATCCAATTAACTAGTTGCTCTTTTTCTACACAATCATCATTAATAACATAGCGAAGTACCTTTCGCGCGGCTGAAAGTACATCTTTGACTATTGGTTCATGAATAGCTGTTAGCTGATCCTGAATTTTTTTTATAAATGCCCCATTACTACTTTTTTGAGATAATTCATTTAATATAGAAACAACCTTTTTTTGCTCTTTTTTAATTGGTTTTAAAAACAATTCCCAAGATGCTTTTTTGCCATCTCTAACCTCTTTTTTTATTGTATTTTCCAGAGCGGATAATTCTTCGTTTGTTGCAATATTGTTTGCAATAATCCATTCTCGCATTTTGATATTGCAATCATGTTCTGATTCCCAGTTTAAACGTTCAACAGGTTTATATCTTTCATGTGATCCTGATGTAGAATGTCCTTGAGGTTGAGTTAATTCTTTTACATGAATTAATACAGGTACATGTTCAACTCTTGCAATTTGAGAAGCTCTTAAATAAGTATCTATTAATGCAGGATAATCCCATCCATTGACTGTGAATATCTCATATCCTTTTTCATTTTCGTTACGTTGGAAACCTTTTAAAATTTCAGATATATTCTCTTTGGTTGTTTGATGCTTCGCATGAACAGAAATTCCATATTCATCATCCCAAACACTAATTACCATTGGCACTTGAAGCACACCTGCAGCATTAAAAGTTTCAAAGAACAAACCTTCACTTGTACTAGCATTTCCAATAGTTCCCCAAGCCACCTCATTACCTTCAATAGAAAATTTAGTTGAATCAATACCTTTAACATTCCTATAAATTTTTGACGCTTGGGCCAACCCTAAAAGTCGCGGCATTTGACCAGCTGTTGGAGATATGTCTGAACTTGAATTTTTTATTATAGTTAGATCATTCCAATTCCCGTTTTCATCCAAACTATGAGTTGTAAAATGACCACCCATTTGTCTGCCTGCAGACATAGGCTCAATTTTTAAATCTGTATTGGCATACAATCCTGAAAAAAATTGCTCAATGGTAAATTCTCCAATAGCCATCATAAAGGTCTGATCTCTATAGTACCCTGAACGGAAGTCACCATTCTGAAACACTTTAGCCATTGCTAGTTGAGGTACTTCTTTGCCATCTCCAAAAATTCCAAACTTTGCTTTTCCTGTTAAGACCTCACGGCGACCAAGCAAGCTACATTCACGACTGGTAACAGCTATTCTATAATCATTTAGAATTTCTGCTTTAAAATCATCAAAAGAGATTTCTTTTTTGAGATCTGAAATAGTTTGCATATTTGTTACTTGGTCGATGCTGCAAATCTAATCAATCTTTGTGATTTTTGCAATTTATAAAGTGAATTAAATGTTATTGAATTCTCAAAAAATAAGACAAATAATGGACATTTGTTAAATTTAATTCAATAAAAATTATTTATATTATCAAATAATCAAAAATACATCAATACCAACGTCTTGTAAAGAGACCGTATAATGTTTTTGGTGAAAATGTAATTATGAATCGTATTTTCTCTTGATAATTTGGTTGGGCAATTTCCCAACCTAGATTTGAGTACACTGGAAAATATAACTCGAAATAATCTGCGACAAGGCTTATTCTTATTCCTGAATCATATACAAATTTTGGTGAGAAAGAATGGTTTTTCACAAATCCTAGATCTCCGTACATTTGGATGTATCTCCAAAGTGTTGTACTAGCATTTAGCGTTGTGATCCAATGGTTTGCATAAGGTGTCTCAAGTTTAGATTTAAATCCGCCTTCAGCGATGATTAATTGCTGACTAAAAACACCGCTATCTTCAGATCTCCCCAAATAATTGTAATCAAAAAGATAATCTGTTGGTCTGTCTAGGGCAAAGCTAAAATAATCAGATTCTTGGTAAGTTTTATTGTAAATAAAAGCACCTGCAAAAAAGCGTAAGTTTAATTGTCTGTTGCTTTCTGATAATCTTCTATACTCGTAGTTAAAAGATAATTTACCGAAATCTTTTGAAAATTGTACATCCGTAAACCAAGACGAAAAATTTATGAGATTTTCATTAGAATGCCCATAGTTTATATCAAGAACACTGTATTCGGGGTCGGTATTGACACCACTTATATTATTTTTATCAAACTCTTTATCAATTTTCAAGTAGCGAAGAGTCAAGTATTTTCTTTTATTGTTACGTAAATCATTATGGTCTCTAAAATTTAAACCAATAAATGGTGTTATTGTTGTATAAGATAAGTCTGGAGCATAATTGGCATAAGCACCATAGAGACCATATCTTACCAAATATAGATCTTGATTTTCTAATCTTTGATTATAGATTAATGATGCAGAGCCAACGAGTTGCTTACTTTTGAATGCGTAGGTTGGATTTAAGCTATATGTAAAAGATCTTGCTAAAATTGATTTGTTATACATCTTTAACCCAGCTGAAAACCCATCATAATAATTGTAACCAAATATTGGCATGAAAAACACCTGGTTGTAATATGGGTCTTCTATGTCCTTGAAAAATCTAAATTGGATTGGTTTATTGTTGAAGAAAAAACCTTTTAGTGATTCCCAATTGTCCCTAATATTGTATTCAGGAATGGTTTTGTCATAATTCAATACTAATTTATTGACATTATCATTTGGAATAGTTACTTCTTTTGATCCGTTTACATCACTTATCCAAGTTTTAGAAATAATAGAATCATCATTCATTGCAAATAATGAAATAGGCATGCTATTAGTTCTCTTATTTTTAATAGTTAAGGTAATTGAATCTTGAGTTACAAAGGTTTCCTTGATTTTAAAATCAATTTTCTTGTTTGTTGCAATATACTCATCGAAAAACCACTCTATGTCTTTTGTGGTTTTCGATTTTATAAGAGCTTCAAAATCTTTGGGTGAACTTGTTTTAAGCTTATTCTGTTCCAAATATTCTTTTACGGTTCGTTCAAATATTCCAGAATTTATGTAGTCATCTAAATATTTCAATCCAACACCTGCTTTATATTTATTGGCAATATTCTTGTTAAATTTTAATAAAGAATCTTTTTCCATATTCAATGGTTGATCTAGATTTGATCTTGCCATATGCATATATAGAAAATTATACTGGTCATTAAAATTGAGTTTAGCGGCATGCATAGAACGAATTCCCCAAGCATAGGACAGTTTTCCAAAAATCTTCATGTTTGGATAATACTCTTCTACGTATTTCATCATAAAATATGTCTGTAAACCTTCAGTTAACCATTGTTCTTTTCTTGGATTTGTAAAGAGTGTGTTTTCTAAATAATTATGAAGAGCTGTTTTTAGAATTTTTATTTCGTATTGAAAATTATCTTGAAATGGTTGAATAAAATCAGGTAAAAGATTTAAACCATATATAGGGTCTTTTCTATAATCAATTTGAGACAATAAGAGCTTTTCGTGCGGATATTCACCAAGATTTCTAATGATAAAGTGAATGATTCTATCGGTGATCATAGCTTTTTCAACTGGCACTAAACCTTTATCTTCAATATTGGAAACTACGGTTAGGAAATCAGTTTTAACAGATTGAAAATCTGGTATTTTGTGTAAAAAAAGTTTATTGTTGTTTCTGTGTTTACCTTCAAAACCAATATTTTTAATACCGTTGTTTTCGGTTCTATATACTTCATTTAGTTCTGTTGAGACAACATAATTATTTGGACAAACTAAATTGATTTTTACTTCGGATTCAGGAATATATAAATCGTCTAAATTTTTATTGCTATAATATTGCCATGAGCCATTGTAAACTGCTGGTGTTATGTACCAATATCTTAAATTGTATTCTCCAAAAGATGTTACACCATAACCTGTAAATTTGTCACTTGGAACTTGAACAATATAATTTAAATGTATTTTATAGGTTTCATTGGGCTGTAAGGTAGAATTCAATTCAACTTTTATAACATCTGGATGCTCCAGAAGGCCTTCAAATTTTAATTCTTGTTGGTCTTGTACAATAGATGTGATTACGGTAAAACCTCTGTCTTTGTTTTTAGCAAAGTGAAATTCAGTCTTATATTCTTCTGCAAAACGTTTGGCTAGAGGCGTGTTTTTTGTAGCATAAGCTTCGTTCCAGTTGTTTAAATAAATTGTTTTTAAAGTATCATTGGTTGTGTTTTGATACTCTATGGTTTGTGAAATTTTAAATTGTTTTTTTTCAGCATCAAGAGTTGCTTTAAGGTCAATTTTATTTTGCCCAAAAACCATAATATTCAGCAAACTGAATAGAAAATATGTAAATAGATTAAATTTCAATTTATCTTAACATAATTTTTTGGTTCAACATCCATGGTGGCGTTGCAATATAATAAATCCAACTGGGTTTATTATTTTAAAAATTACAAGGTGGTCTTTAGCTTTTTTTGAATAGAACGAAATAAATGGAATAGATAGTATTAAAAATTAGGACTAAATCCTGATTCTTTGTAGAAATTATCTAAAATCTCAATAACTTCTTCTTCTGAATCAACAAGATGAATTAAATCTAAATCTTTTGCGCTGATATTATGAAATCTTTCTAATAAAGTAGTCTTAATCCAATCCAGTATTCCAATCCAAAAATCTGTGCCAACCAAAATTATAGGAAACTTTTCAATTTTATTGGTTTGTATTAATGTTATAGCTTCAAATAATTCATCCAGCGTGCCAAAACCTCCAGGCATGACGACAAAACCTTGAGAATATTTTACAAACATGACTTTACGTACAAAGAAATAATCAAAATCTAAACTCTTATCTGAATCGATGTAAGGATTGTCATGTTGCTCAAAAGGAAGTTCAATATTAAGCCCAACAGAGGTTCCTCCTCCAAGGTGAGCTCCTTTATTACCTGCCTCCATGATACCAGGTCCACCACCAGTAATAACTCCGTAACCAGCTTCTACAATGCTTTTAGCAATTTTTTCTGCGAGCATATAATATTTATTTTCTGGTCTTGTGCGCGCTGACCCAAAAATAGAAACACAAGGTCCAATTTGACTCATTTTTTCAAAACCATTGACAAATTCACCCATTATTTTAAAAATGGCCCAAGAGTCATTAGTCTTTATTTCATTCCAACTTCTTGGATGTTGTTCTTTTCTCATACCTGTTAAATTTGTAACCAGCTAATTTAATTCTTTTTTAAGGAATTGAGCTGTATAACTTTTTTTATGTTTTATTACTTCTTCTGGAGTTCCTTCTACAATTATCTGTCCACCACCTTTTCCGCCTTCGTAACCAATATCAATTATATGGTCAACCATTTTAATGACATCCAGATTGTGCTCAATAATCAAAACAGTATTTCCTTTGTCTGCTAACTTGTTTAGAACCAACATTAAAACCCTAATATCTTCAAAATGCAAACCAGTTGTAGGCTCATCTAAAATATAAAATGTATTACCAGTGTCACGTTTGCTTAATTCGGTTGCTAATTTTATTCGTTGTGCTTCACCACCGGAAAGTGTGGTACTTTGTTGTCCAAGCGTAATATAACCTAGTCCAACATCTTTAATGGTTTTAAGTTTGTTATGAATTTTTGGTATATGCTCAAAAAAACTTACTGCTTCATTTATGGTCATATTTAAGACGTCACTTATACTCTTGCCCTTATAACGAATTTCTAGCGTTTCTCTATTAAATCGTTTTGCCTGACAGGTTTCGCATTCTACGTAAACATCTGGAAGAAAATTCATTTCTATAACACGTAAACCACCACCTTTACAGGTTTCACAACGTCCACCTGTAACATTAAAACTAAAACGGCCAGGCTTATAACCTCTTATCATGGCTTCTGGAATTTTAGCAAAAAGACTTCTAATCTCACTGAAGGTTCCTGTGTAAGTGGCTGGATTGCTTCGTGGTGTTCTCCCAATCGGCGATTGATTAATATCAATTACCTTATCTATATGCTTTAAACCTTCTATGCTTTTGTAAGGCATTGGCTTTTTTACGCCATTGAAAATGTAGGCATTTAAAATAGGGTAGAGTGTTTCGTTTATAAGAGTTGATTTTCCACTGCCAGAAACACCAGTAACTCCTATCATTTTTCCTAAAGGAAGTTTAACACTGACGTTTTTTAAATTATTCCCTGTACATCCTTTTAAAATAATGGATTTTCCATTTCCTTTTCTACGCTTGTCAGGAACTTCAATATGTTTGGTTCCATTTAAATAATCGGCAGTAAGTGTATGATGAGTTAATAATTCTTTTGGAGAGCCTTCACTAATGATTTCACCACCATGTTTTCCCGCCAAAGGGCCAATATCGATCACATGATCTGCATGTTGAATCATCTCTTTATCATGCTCTACAACAATCACCGAATTGCCAATGTCACGTAATGAAATCAAAGAATTAATTAACTTATTGTTGTCACGTTGGTGTAAACCGATACTTGGCTCATCCAAAATATACAACACTCCAACTAATTGCGAGCCAATTTGCGTGGCTAGCCTTATTCGCTGTGCTTCACCACCAGATAGCGATTTTGAGCTTCTGTTTAGCGACAGATAATTTAAACCAACATCCAACAGAAATTTCAATCTTGAGCTGATTTCTTTGATGACTTCTTCTGCGATTATAAATTGTTTTTCACTTAAATGATTTGGTAAGTCACTAAACCAACGTGCTAAATCGGCAATATCTAGATTTGCTAAATCAGCAATACTTTGATTATTTATTTTAAAATAGAGCGATTCTTTTTTTAATCTTGAACCATGGCATTCATTACAGACGACTTTATCCATGTACTCTTTTGCCCATCGTTTAAGAGATTTTGAATCTGCAGTCTTAAATTGATTTTCAATAAAATTGGCAACGCCTTCAAATTCTATTTTATAATCGCGAGTAACACCCAATGTTTTACTTTCTACTGAAAACTTTTCATTGCCACCATATAAAATGACATCTTTAGCTTCTTTAGGAATATTTTTATAAGGATCTGTCAACTCAAAATTAAAGCGTTGTGCGATTAATGCAAATTGCTTAAAAATCCAACTGTTCTTTTCTGGACCATGAGGTGCTAAAGCTCCGTTCTTTATTGAAATTGAATCATCAGGAATAATTTTCTTTTCATTAACTTGATATAATTGTCCTATTCCATTACATTTTGGGCAAGCACCTTTGGGCGAGTTAAAAGAGAAATTATTAGGCTCTGGATTAGGATACGAAATTCCAGATGTTGGACACATTAAACTTCGGCTAAAGTATCTGGCTTCATTGGTATCCTGTTCTATAACCATCAAGACATCATTACCATGATACATGGCTGTGTTTATGGTTTCAGTAAGGCGCTTATCATTGTCAATATTATCATCAATCTTCAAGCGATCAATAACAATTTCTATATCATGAGTTTTGTATCTGTCGAGTTTTAATCCTTTTACAAGATCTTTTACTTCACCATCAGCTCTCACTTTAACAAAACCTTGTTTTGCGATTTGCTCAAACAATTCTCTATAATGACCTTTACGCGATCTAACCACTGGAGCCAAAACATTTATACGTTTGCCTTTAAAAGATTCTATGATTAGTGATTTTATTTGCTCATCGCTGTAACTTACCATTTTTTCACCGGTATTGTAACTGTAAGCATCACCTGCTCTGGCAAATAATAAACGAAGAAAATCATAAATTTCTGTAATGGTGCCAACAGTAGAACGTGGTGACTTACTTGTTGTTTTTTGTTCTATGGCAATTACAGGAGAAAGACCATCAATTTTATCTACATCAGGACGTTCAAGACCACCAAGGAACTGTCTTGCGTACGCTGAAAATGTTTCGATATAACGACGTTGGCCTTCAGCATAAATAGTATCAAAAGCTAAAGACGATTTACCACTACCAGACAAACCAGTAATCACCACAAGTTTCTCTCTAGGTATAGTTACATCTATATTTTTCAGGTTATGTACTCGAGCACCTTTAACCTCAATATGTTCTTCAAAATTGGTCATAAAATGGCAAAGTTGCAAAGGTACGTTTTTTGCTTATAAAAAGGAAGCTTATATTTGTTAGTAATAGTTAAATTTGTTAACGTTATTAGAATATTTTTTTAAATGAATTTGATATGAAATTATTAGGTATTAGCTCCAGAATTAATCATCCGGAATATGGTAAAGGTGTTGTGACCAATGTGACTTCAAAACACTATTGGGTAACTTTTATAGAACATGGATTAGAAACCATTGATATTGATAGCGAATTTGAAGTTATTGAAGCCGCAGATGGAGATGTAGATGCTGTTAGTTTTATTGATATAGAGACTAGTCTGGTTGAAATTTTAAAACGTTGGAGTGACGTGAGCGAAATTATACCCATTGCTGATAAATGGAAAGGAGGTCAATTAATCTTGAAACCTCAAGACACAACTTTGCAAAATAAAGAAATTCCTATTGAAACATTTTTTCATAAGATCGTAATGGTTCGTGATAGATTAAGAGTTATGGAACAGAAGATTAATTCAAGCAATCTTGATGACCAGGATAAAGTAGATTTACAACAATATATTACCAGAATTTATGGAAGTTTAACCACCTTTAATGTGCTGTTTAAAGTTAAGGAGCATCAGTTTGTGGGTTCTAGAGGAAATTAGTTTATTTATTATTTAGTTCCTTTAACAAGTCCCATATCAAAACCCATAATCAAAATAGAGTGGAAGGTAGGCAGCTGCGCACCACTTTCTGTTATTATCCAATCATTCCAAGAGGCTTCCAAACCGTCTATTGGAAGAGCTGTTGTCCACATTTTAAGTTTCTTGGGTTTATTATTCTTATCAAGAATCCAAAGATAAGAATCTTGTGGATGAGAATTTTGAGTTTTATAGGTTACTAACAAAGCTTGGCCTCCATTATTTAAAGTCACTAATCTACGTTCAATATCTTTATTAAAAACATCATAAGGTGCAATAAGCCAAAAAACATCATTTTTAAAGTGCGTACTGGCTTCGTTAATTAAGGATTTTGCTTGGTTACCATCTACTTTGAAATTGTGAATGTATGCTTTATTTTGTGTAGTATCATTAAAGTTCAAATCTACTTTGTATTCTTTCCAATATACTAAACAAGTGTTTTTGTTTTTATACCATTTATAGTGTCTTTTTTTCTTAAATGTCCACTCAATATAATTTGTATTTACATAAGCATCATAGTCTAGCGCATCTAGCATTTTTTTTGCCAATACATCAGCTTTTTCACCTTGAATTCCAAACGGAATATCTTCGTTGTATTTAAAATAAACAAAACCCAAAAACAAGAAGCTTGGCAATGTAAAAAAGATCACAATGCCAGCTATTAGTTTTATGGATTTTTTATACCTCATAATAAAAAACCGTTAGTGTGTTATATGGATTTTGGGAATTTAAAGCTATTGCTTTTTTTGATAACAATGAGTCTAAATTATTAAATAGTATTGATTCTTAAAAGGAAAGTTTCTAAAAACCGACAGCCGTATCATCACCTCGATAATCTGCACCACCTTCCAACGTTTTATCGTCTAAAATCAGTATTCCATCGACCTTGCTGGTTATGATGTTTTCTATTTCAACAGTTGTATAATTAAGTTCATGAAGCTGTTTAATAAGTTTTTCATCAAATTTATGAGGTTCAAAAACGATTCGATCTGGCAACCATTGATGATGAAAACGAGGAGCATCAACGGCTTCCTGCATCGTCATATTATACTCATGTACATTTAAAATGGTTTGTAAAACAGATGTAATAATTGTAGAGCCTCCTGGAGTGCCAACTACCATGAATAACTCACCATTTTTCTCAACAATTGTTGGCGTCATTGAACTTAACATTCGTTTTTCTGGCGCAATACTATTGGCTTCAGCTCCAGTAACACCATACATGTTTGGAACTCCAGGTTTACTGCTAAAATCATCCATTTCGTTGTTTAAAAAAAAACCAAGTTCAGAACAGTATAGTTTTGAACCATAAGCACCATTAATTGTTGTGGTTACTGAAACGGCATTCCCAAATTGGTCTACAATGGAATAATGAGTAGTTTCGTCACTTTCAATTACTTGTATATTACCATGAGAAACTTCACTCGATGGAGTAGCATTTTCAAATGAAAAAGTAGACATCCTTTCTTTTAGATAGCGGTTATCAATTAAATCTTTTTGAGGAACAGTTACAAAATCAGGATCTCCAAGATAGAAACTCCTATCTGCGTATGCTCTACGCTCGGCTTCAGTTATTACCTGAATAGTTTTTAAAGAATTTTGACCAAATTTATCCAAATCATATGGCTCGATCATTTTCATTATTTGTGCTAAACATACACCACCACTTGAAGGTGGTGACATTGAAATGATGTTTAGTTCGTCATATTGAAAAGTTATTGGAGTTCTCCATTTTACACTGTATTTTGCTAAATCTTCTTCGGTTATAATGCCACCATTATCTTGAATAAACTCTACTAATTGTGTTGCGGTTAGACCGGTATAAAACTCATCTTTTCCGTTTATCATGATTCGTTTTAGAGTTTCAGCTAAAGAGGGATATTTTATGGTATCATTTTCTTTCCAATGCTTATCAAAAATGATTGAATCTTTATTGGCTTTTGGAAATAAAGGTTGATATTTTTTTATTTTTTCTTCTTGTTTTTTGGTTACAATAACACCTTGTTTTGCTAAATTGATTGAGGGCTGTATGATGTCTTCAATAGGTAAACTACCAAACTTTTCATGAACAGCAAAAATTCCTGCTACAGAGCCAGGAACGCCAACCGCCATAGCACCTAAAGTACTTTTCTCTGGAATGATATTTCCTTCTTCGTCAAGATACATGTCTTTTGTAGCTGCCAGTGGTGCTTTTTCCCTAAAATCGAGACTACCAATTTCACCATTATCTTTTCTATAGACCATAAAGCCACCACCTCCAATGTTTCCAGCATAAGGATATGCAACAGCAAGTGCCAAATGGGTTGCTGCCATAGCATCAAAAGCATTACCTCCTTTGTTGAGGATATCACTACCAATTTTTGAAGCTTCTTCCCTAGCAGAAACTACCATGGCATTTTGGGTTATTAAACCTTTTTTAATAGGGTGTACAACCTCATACTTCTTACATGTAATGAGTAGCAGAAATACCAATACCAAAATGCGATAACTTTTCATGAGTTTAGTTTATTAATCAATTCTTTTCGTTTATTGTTAGAAAACTTAATAAGGTCTTTGAAAAATATAGTGAATTCGCTTTCAAATTCATCATAAAATTCTTCTAGTTCATTTATTGCTTCGTTCATATGGGATTTGTTTTTAGTCCTCCTATTCATGCCATTCAAAACTCTAGTGATGCCTTCGATAGACGCATAACTCAACAACCAATTATCTATAATCATATATGGCATCATTTTTTGAATTCTTTGTGGTAGAATTTCAAAGTGCTCCTCTAGTGAGTCATAAAAATATTCAGCATAATTTTTTAATGGTACTTCACTATAACGGTTCCAGTTTTTGGCTAAAAAATGGTCGTAAAGAATATCAACGATAATACCAGAATAATGACTGTATTTTTTGTGTAAACGTTTGGTGCTTTGTCGCACAGTTTTGTGCTTATCTGTATAAGTGTCTATTTCTCTGTGTAATAGAATACCTATTTGTATTTCTTTTGGAAACTTTTTGTAAGCTTTACCTTTGATGCCATCGGCAATGAAATTCCCTATTGTTACTAAATCATTATTGCCAGAAAGATATATATGAGCCAGATAATTCATTATATAAAAATATGTATTTTAGTATTCTAAAATCAATCTTTTGAATAGATTACCAAATTTAGATGCTCTTCGATTCTTTTTAGCATCTTTTGTCATTTTATTTCACATTCCTCTATTAAGTAAAAATCAAGGATTACCCTATTTTGATTCTTTAGAAATATTTCATAAAGGTATTCAAGCAGTTTATATGTTTTTTGTTTTAAGTGGATTTTTAATTATTAGATTAATATATAGAGCCAAAATTAATAATACATTCTCCATTAAACAGTTTTACATGAGGCGTGTTTTAAGAATACTTCCATTGTACTATCTTATTGTATTTTTCGGATTTCTTTTTTATCATTTAATCTTGCCTATTTTGAATATTCCTTTTGAAATAAATTATGATTTAAAAGAAGGACTTCTATTAACAATTTTCTTTTTACCCAATGTATTTTCAAAATTATATTCTCCTGGAGGAATACTTGAAATTTTATGGTCAATAGGTATTGAAGAACAGTTTTATTTGTTTATAGCACCATTATTGTTTTGTATTAAGAGAAAGTATATTCTTTTTTTTCTAACAATAATTGTGAGTTTGTACTTTGTTATTTTTCATTCCAGCACATTTAATGTCTTAAGAGAGTTTAGTTTTGTATATTTTTATCTTCTCTTTGGTGGAATAGTTTCTATTTTAGAGGAGGAAAGAAAATTGGAGTTTATAAAAAGAAAAGCTTTAAGTATCATTATTGTGACATTTGCAATAATTTATTTTATTACCGATTGGTTAGTTGTTGAGATCATATGGTTAAATAATTTTCTAACATGTATTTTATTTTCATTATTTATTTTGACCATAAGTTACAATAATTTTGGTGTAGAAATTAAGAGTAGATTCATTAAATATTTAGGGAATATCTCTTATGGAATATACATGTACCATGTCATTGCTTTAAATATTGTGGTCTTTCTATTTTTGAGTATTGAAAAGTTTGATTTTTTCGGAAATTTTATGACAGTTTTATTAATTAATATTTTAACATTTGCACTAACTATATTAATATCCCATGTTTCATATAAATATTTTGAACTGTATTTTTTGAAATTGAAAAATAAATTTAGAAAATGACTCTAATAAAATCTATATCTGGTATAAGAGGAACAATAGGTGGAAGGGTTGAGGATAATTTGACACCAATAGATATTGTGAAATTTGCTTCAGCTTATGGTACTTGGATAAAACAACAACGAAATAAGGAAGATTATAGAGTTGTTGTTGGAAGAGATGCAAGAATTTCAGGAATGATGGCACAAAATTTAGTGATGAATACTTTGGTTGGTTTAGGTATTCATGTTGTAGATTTAGGTTTATCAACTACGCCAACAGTAGAAGTTGCTGTAACATTAGAGCATGCAGATGGAGGCATTATTTTAACAGCTAGTCATAATCCAAAACAATGGAATGCGCTTAAATTATTGAATTCTAAAGGAGAGTTTTTGAATGCTTCGGAAGGTGAAAATATTTTAACCATAGCAGAAAGCAATACTATGGAATTTGCTTCTGTAGATCAGTTGGGTAAAATCACCAAAAACCAGGCTTACATCGACATTCATATTGATGAGGTACTTGCATTACCATTAGTAAATCAGAAAGCCATTAAAGAAGCTAATCTTAAAGTTGTTGTAGATGGAGTAAATTCCACTGGAGGTATTGCTATTCCTTTACTATTAGAACGATTGGGTGTTCATGCAGTAAAATTATATTGTGAACCTAATGGTCATTTTCCACACAATCCTGAACCTTTGAAAGAACATTTAACGGATTTGTCTAAAGCTGTTGTAAAAGAACATGCGGATTTGGGTATTGTAGTAGATCCAGATGTAGATAGATTGGCTTTTATAGATGAAAAAGGAGAGATGTTTGGTGAAGAATATACATTGGTCGCGTGTGCAGATTATGTATTAAGTAATACCAAAGGAAATACGGTAAGCAACATGAGTTCTACAAGAGCGTTGAGAGATGTTACTGAAAAATATGGTTGTTCCTATGAGGCCAGTGCTGTAGGAGAAGTGAATGTTGTTGAATTGATGAAAAAAAACAATGCCATAATTGGAGGTGAAGGTAATGGTGGTGTAATATATCCTGAATTACATTATGGTCGTGATGCCCTTGTTGGTGTAGCTTTATTTTTAAGCCTTTTAGTCGAAAAAAATATATCAGTAAGTCAATTGAGGAAAAGTTATCCTAGCTATTTCACAAGTAAAAATAAAATCGAATTGACGCCAAGTTTAGACGTTGATGCTGTTTTAAAAGCAATGGAAAATAAATATAGTGATGAAGACATTTCTACAATAGATGGTGTGAAAATAGATTTTGCAGAAAGTTGGGCACATTTGCGTAAAAGCAATACAGAACCTATTATCAGAATTTACACAGAAGCAAAATCACAGGAAGAAGCGGATATATTGGCAAATAAAATTATAGGACAAATTAAAGATATTGTCAAAATATAATTTAATAGAAGTCTAATCATGTTAACCTCAAAAGTTAAACAAACGGAAAAAACTAACCTTGAAAAATATTTTGAATTTTTCAGAAAGAATATTGTTGGAATAGACTTAAAGTTTCAATCGCCATTCGGAAACAAGAAAATTATTTACACAGATTGGACAGCTTCAGGAAGATTGTATAAACCTATTGAAGACAAAATTCTTAATGAATTTGGGCCGTATGTTGCAAATACGCACACAGAAACGACCGAATCAGGTACGGCAATGACTTTAGCCTATCATAAAGCTAAAAAAATAATAAAAGAGCATGTTAACTGTAATAAGGACGATGTACTAATTGTTTCTGGAACGGGCATGACAGGCGTGGTTAATAAGTTTCAACGCATCCTTGGGTTAAAGGTTCCTGAAAACATAAAACAATATGCTAATCTTCCTCCTGAAATAAAGCCTGTTGTTTTTATTTCACATATGGAACATCATTCTAACCAAACTTCTTGGTTAGAGACCATCGCTAAAGTAGAAATTATTCCACCAGGTGAAGAAGGCTTGTTCGATATTGAGAATTTAAAACCTTTATTGGAAAAGTATAAGGATTACCCTTTAAAAATTGCATCAATAACTGCTGGTTCAAATGTAACAGGAATAAAAACCCCATACCAGAAGGTTTCTAAATTGATGCATAATTATGGTGGCGTTTGTTTTGTAGATTTTGCATGCGCGGCACCTTATGTAAATATTGATATGCATCCAGCAGATGAAGATGCTTATTTAGATGCTATTTTCTTTTCACCCCATAAATTTTTAGGAGGACCAGGCTCGTCAGGTGTTTTGGTGTTTAATAAAAAATTGTATCACAATATGATACCAGATTGTCCTGGTGGAGGAACGGTAAGTTGGACGAACCCTTGGGGTGAACACAAATACATTGATAATATAGAAGATAGGGAAGATGGTGGTACTCCAGGTTTTTTGCAAACTATAAAGACAGCTTTGGCAATAAGATTGAAGGAGCAAATGGCTGTTGAAAAAATTCTAGCACGAGAAGAAGAATTGCTCGATATTATTTTTGATGAACTGGATAGTATAGAGAATATCAAGATTCTTGCACCAAAACATAGGGAACGTTTAGGTGTATTTTCATTTTATATAGAAGATTTGCATTTTAATTTAGGCGTTAAATTGTTGAATGATCGTTTTGGAATTCAAACCAGAGGAGGCTGTAGTTGTGCAGGGACTTATGGACATTACCTGTTGCATGTTGATCAGGACATGTCTAATGAATTGACCAAAGAAATTTCAATTGGGGATTTAATACGAAAACCAGGCTGGATAAGAATGTCTATTCATCCAACAACTACAACAGAAGAGATTTATTTTGTTTGCGAAAGTATTAAAGCATTGGCAAAGCACCATAAAGAATGGAGTCTAGATTATAATTATGATAAAACTACAAATGAGTTTAATCATAAATCATCAAACGGGAAATTAATGAATACTCAAGTTGAAGATTGGTTTGCTTTATAAATATCAGTAGTTATTTTAGAGCTTTATCTTTATGTTTCCAACGCTTATGTGTCCACAAATAATATTCTGGAGCATCATAAATTTGTTTTTCTACTAGTTTTAGAAAGATATCCGTTATTTTGTAATTTTTAAATTGATTAGGTTCTGTAGTTATTGTTTCAAAAGTAGCTTGATAAAATCCTCTTTTTAACCTTTTGACTTTAAAGAAAACAACTGCCATGTCTAACTTCTTCGCGATCATTTCCGCACCTGTATGTACCGGAACATTAATACCCATAAAGTTGCTCCAATGGTATGCTTTTGTAACTTTTGGAGACTGATCTGCAGCAAATCCATTAATGGTTAATTCACCTTTACGTTTAGATTCTACCAAAGTTGGAATAGCTTCTTTTGTGGTAATTAAATAACTATTGTATTTTGCTCTTATGCGCTTTACTAATCTATCAAAATAGGTATTAGCTAGACGCTTGTATATAGCATAACCTTTATGATTAATATAGGTTTGAAGTATAAAAATCCATTCCCAACTTCCATAATGTCCACCCATTAACACAATGCTTTTATTTTCTTTTTCAAGCTTATGAATTTCTTCAATATTAGAAAATGTGAATCTTTTTTTCATTTCACTTTCAGAAATAGTCATAGATTTTATGGCCTCTAAAATCATATCACATAAATGATGATAAAACACTTTCATGATTCTATTTATTTCTTCTTTTGATTTTTCTGGAAAAACAAGAATTAAATTCTCTTTAACCACTTTTTTTCGGTAGCCAAATACTCTATAAATCAGTACATAAAGGAAATCTGAAAAGGCATAAAGTAATCTAAACGGAAGTATAGAAATTAACCATAAAAAGGGATAAACTAAAATGTAAACAAGAAATTGCATCAATTAATATTAGTTTTGCATGGACAAATATATGTTATATTTGATTTAAACGTTTATACCTTATGGGCAAAATAGATTTAATTACAATTATTATCATTGGAGCCAATGTTCTTATTTCTTTAAAGGGCTTTAATGACTTTTCTTTTTTTGAAAAATACAAATTTAATGTTGGTGGATTGAGACGCGGAGAACAAATAAGATTGTTTAGTGCAGGCTTCTTGCATGTAGATATGATGCATTTGTTTTTTAATATGTTTACCTTATACTTTTTTGCAGGTGTAGTTATAGATTATTTAGGAGTCTTTGGGTTTACAGTTGTTTACGTAGGCAGTTTGCTTTTAGGGAATTTGCTATCTCTTTATTTTCATAATAACGAATACCATTATAGCGCTGTTGGAGCAAGTGGAGCTGTTATGGGAGTTTTGTATTCTGCTATTTTATTAGAACCTAATATGACCCTAATCTTATTTGTTATTCCAATGCCGGCATACATATTTGGAGTAGGTTATTTGCTGTATTCTATTTATGGAATGAAAAACCGATTGGGCAACATTGGTCATGATGCACATTTTGGAGGTGCAATTGGTGGTTATGCAGTTACTTTAATTTTGGCTTCGTGGCTTATTAGTGAACACACATTAATGGTTACTTTACTAGCAATACCAATCATACTCTTATTTGTTTTAAAAAAACTAGGAAAGATATAATAAAAAAAAGCCTTCAAAACAGAAGGCTTTTTTTATTAGTTAAGTAATTCGGCTATTTTATCGTGAAGTGCTTGACCTCTTAAATTTTTGGCTATAATCTTGCCCTCTTCATCCAATATAAAGGTAGCAGGAATTGAACTTATATTGTATGCTTTTGCAATAGGATCTTGAAAATATTTCAAATTTGAAACATGATGCCAAGTTAAATTATCATCTTCAATGGCCTGTAACCAAGATGCCTTTGGATCTTGCTGTCTTCCGTTACCATCTAAAGAAACACTAATAATGTTTAAACCTTTATCTTGGTATTTGTTATAAATGTTTACCAAATTGGGGTTTTCCATTCTACAAGGCCTGCACCATTCAGCCCAAAAATCCAATATTCTTATTTTGCCTTTTACGTCTTTTAACGATAACATTTCACCTTCTGGTGTTGGACCAGTAAAATCTGGTGCAATACTACCAATAGCTGTTGCCAAAGCTGAATCTAAAACTTCTGAAATATTTTTCCCTGCACGACCCTGTTTTAAATCTTCAGGAAAACTATCAAAAAGTTCTTTTAGCTCATTGGCGTTAATATCTTTTCCTCTTACCTTACGCTCCAGAATAAATAGTCCCATTAACGAAGAGTTGTTGTCTTTTATAAACTGTGTGTCAAATTCTTCACCTTTTTTTACTAATGCTTCATATTCTCCTTTTAAAGAATTCATCCAAGCTGTATCATTGGCTTTTTGGGCTTCTACATTTTCTTTTCTCAATTCCATAATTTCTTTACCAATGGAATTTACTTTTTTAGAGTATTCTTGCAACAGATCATTTTCTTTAGTGCCTTCAATTACAGAAGCATTAATACTGTCTTTATACATAGTCAGACTGATCTTGTCATTCTCAAGAATAAATGGAAAGTTATTTCTTATTTGATCTATAGATATAAAATAAACATCTGGAGTTTCAACCGTTCCGGTAAAAGTAAATGCATTGTTAAGTACAGTAGTAGTATCTATTGCAGTTAATTTGTTTTCATCAACAATATTTAATAATACTTGTCTTCCATCTTCAACACCTTCAAGTGATGCAGAAATTGTGTAATTTTTTTCTTTATTACATGATATCGCTAGTATAGCAAAACAGACTAAAATAATTTTCTTTAACATTATGAGATTGTTTTTATTCGGTTGCAAATATAAGAGTTATTATAAATAAAAGATGTGAAGAATTTGCTAAAGATTTTAAGGACAAAAAAGATTACACAATTTACTACATTTGCGTCATGACTCATGACGACACAATTATAGCTTTAGCTACGCCTTCTGGAGCAGGTGCTATTGCTGTTGTGAGAATATCTGGTAAAGATGCTATTCATATATGTTCACGTTCATTTAAATCTGTTAGTGGTAAAGATTTAAACAAACAGAAAACCCATACTATACATTTAGGACATATTATTGATAATGATAGAACTATAGATGAGGTTCTGGTATCTGTATTTAAAACTCCAAATTCTTATACTGGAGAGAATGTTGTAGAAGTATCATCTCATGGTTCACCTTATATTCAACAGGAAATCATTCAGTTATTTCTCCGAAATGGTTGCCGAATGGCTACTGCAGGCGAGTTTACATTACGTGCTTTTTTAAACGGAAAGTTAGATTTAAGCCAAGCTGAAGCTGTAGCCGATTTAATTTCGAGTGACAATGAAGCATCACACCAAATAGCCATGCAACAAATGCGTGGTGGATTTTCGTCAGAAATCGCAAAACTTCGTGAAGAACTTTTAAATTTTGCGTCTTTAATTGAATTGGAACTAGATTTTGCTGAAGAAGATGTTGAGTTTGCTGACAGAAAGGCGTTTAAAGATTTAATTGAAAGAATAAGCTTTGTCTTAAAACGTCTAATTGATTCGTTTGCAGTTGGTAATGTTATTAAAAATGGTATTCCAGTTGCGATTGTAGGCGAGCCTAATGTTGGTAAATCTACGTTGCTTAATGCTCTGTTGAATGAAGAACGTGCTATCGTTTCTGAAATTGCAGGAACGACTCGTGATACTATAGAAGATGAAATCTCTATAGGAGGCATTGGCTTTCGGTTTATAGATACTGCAGGTATTAGAGAAACCAAAGATGTTGTAGAAAGCATTGGCATTAAAAAAACCTTTGAAAAGATTGACCAGTCACAAGTCGTCATCTATTTGTTTGATGCTTCAAAAAGTATTGACCTTTTGGATGATGTTTTACTAGAAATAGGGAAGATTAAAAATAAATATCCTCAAAAACCATTATTCATTCTTTCTAACAAGATTGATCAATTGGATAATATGCAATTGAAAACTTTACAGGCCACTATTCCAGAGGTGAAATTGCTTTCTGCTAAAACAGGTATTGGAGTAGATGAGCTGACAGATTCACTACTTAATTTAATTAATACTGGAGCTTTACGTAATAACGAAACCATTGTCACCAATGCACGCCATTATGATGCTTTGCTTAAGGCTTTTGAAGAAATACAGAAAGTAAAGCATGGACTCGAATCTGGATTGTCTGGAGACTTATTGGCCATAGATATAAGACAAGCTTTATACCACTTTGGTGAGATTACAGGAGAAATAACAAATGATGATTTATTAGGCAACATCTTTGCCAACTTCTGTATCGGAAAGTAACCACCATTATTAAAAGAATAACGAAAACGTACTAAATCATTATCGAGCAATTAATTATACACGTTGTTATCTATAGTACTATTTTACAGGTGTCTCGTGTTAATTTTGTAAAAATAGTTGGAAATCGTAATAAAGATATATTATTTAAACTACCTTATAACAAAGCACTAAATCTGATAAATAGATTGGCTAATTATAAATTAAAATGGAAACATTAAATCAAATTTTAGAAACTGAAATCTTCACTTTAGGGACTTATACGCTAAAAATTTCTCAATTAGCTAGTATTTTAATCATCATAATCGTTACTAAAGGAATATTGTGGATTATTAAAAAAGCATTTTTTCATAAAAATATATTTAGTAAAATAGATGCTGGAAGTTCTTATGCCTTATTAAAATTTATTAAATATGTGGTTTGGATAATAGCCATTGCATTAGTACTAGAATCCATTGGTGTTAAGGTTACTTTATTATTGGCAGGTTCTGCCGCATTATTGGTTGGTATTGGTCTAGGACTGCAGCAAACGTTTAACGACGTAATTTCTGGCATCATCTTACTTTCAGAAAGATCTATTGAAGTAGGAGATGTGTTGGAAATTGATGGAGATGTTGTGATAATAGAAAGTATAGGTTTAAGGACTTCCAAAGCCATGAACAGAGATGATATTTCTATAATCATTCCAAATTCTTTGATAACCACAAGTAAGGTGATTAATTGGAGTCATCAATCTCATCAAACCCGTTTTAAAATTCATGTTGGTGTAGCTTATGGAAGTGATGTAGATGTTGTTATTAAAGTGTTAGAAGAAAGTACATTTGAACATTCCGAATTCCATGACAGAAAATTAATTGAGGCTCGATTGTTAGGATTTGGTGCTTCGTCATTAGATTTTCAACTTTTATTCTTTAGTGCAAATATTTTTAGAATAGGAAAAATAAAAAGTGATATTCGGAGGAGAATTAATAAAAATTTTATTGAAAATAATATTATAATTGCGTTTCCTCAAATGGATTTACATCTTAAGTCCAATTACAGTGATAAACCTCAACATAAATAGAATCATTAACTTAGAGAATCAGTGATTTTTTCTTTTGAGATTATTCTTTATTCTAAGTTTTCTTAAATTACACACAACGGTTTGTGTATGGCTAGTTGCGGAAAATCAGTTAAGATTTTCCGACGGATCGGTAAGTTAATTAATTCAAGTGAATTTCCTACGAGGAAATTCCGTAGTAATTAATTATACACGTTGTTGGCAATAGTTATTATTTTGGTATTTTAATTTTAAAGCATAATATTTCGGTTTAAGACGTTTCAAGATATTAGTTTGGTATTATCCTTATAATCATTTATTTCAAGGTATCTTTGACATGGTGTTATTTGTCTGTTGATATTAAATCTCTTTGTACTACTTCAGCGAATTCCATAGGCTTTTTACTTTAAGTCTTTATTTTGATTAATGAAACTCTAGTGACCAACTTAATGCCTGATTGCTAGTAAGTAACTATCTAATAGTAATTTTAATATTACGCTTTGCTCATGTCATTACTCTGCAATTCGTGTTAATTTAAAAATATATGACTTTTTTAAAGATGGGAGTAATTGGTACTTCAAAGAAAGAAGATGAAAGGCGAGTACCTATTCATCCAGAACATTTAAATAGACTTCCTGACTATATTCGAAGACAACTTATTTTTGAAGAAGGTTACGGAAACCCTTTCAATATAAAAGACGAAGATATCAGCGCCTTAACTGGAGGAATTGCTTCAAGAGGTGAAATTTTAGCAGACATAGGTTGTGCTATAATTGCCAAACCTATTTTATCAGATTTTAAAGAACTAAAAGAGGGTGGTATTATTTGGGGTTATCCGCATTGTGCTCAAAACACGCAAGTTACACAAATAGCTATAGATAAAAAATTAACTTTAGTTGCTTTTGAAGATATGTATGTGTGGACTCCTAGCGGACAAAAAGGAAGACATACATTTTATAAAAACAATGAAATGGCTGGATATAGTGCAGTTATACATGCATTGCAATTAAAGGGAATAGATGGTCATTATGGAAATCAGCGGAAGGTAATTATATTTAGTTTTGGTGCTGTAAGTAGAGGTGCTATTTACGCCTTAAAGGCACATGGTTTTAGAGATATCACAATTTGTATTCAAAGACCAGATCATGAAGTAAGGGAAGAAGTTCTAAATGTACATTATGTGCGAATTAAAAAAGGAAACGAGAACGAACCACGCTTAATTGTCGTTGAACACGATGGATCTGAACAATCATTATTAGATTTAATAAGTGAATCTGAAATCATAATTAATGGTACATATCAGGATACAGATGATCCAATTGATTATGTTAAAGAGGATGAAAAAACAAAGCTTAAACCTGGTTCACTAATTATAGATGTGAGTTGTGATGAAGGCATGGGTTTTTATTTTGCAAAACCTACCACTTTTAAAAACCCAATAATTTCTATAGATAATATTGATTACTATGCAGTAGATCATACACCAAGTTATTTTTGGGAAAGTGCTTCAAGATCTATTTCTGCTGCATTAATGGTACATGTACCATCCGTTATTTCTGGTCGGGAGAGTTGGAATGAAAATAAGACCATAAAAAATGCTATAAATGTTGATAAAGGTGTAATTGTAAAAGAACATATTCTACGATTTCAGAATCGCAACAAGAATTATCCACATAATGTGAAGGAATAACGAAACGATGTGCTTGGAAAAGAATTGTTGCGAATTTTAGGCTCTAACGTTTTGTGTATGGTTAGTTGCGTGATAAGCACTAGCCAAAGTAATTTATTATACACTGTGTTGTGCTTTTGTTATTTTTTTGTCATTGATAAATCGATATGATTTTCTTTCAGTGCAAATTCATATTCTGCATCTTTAGAGTGTGCTAAATCTGATATTATTTCAAGATAAGTTTTTTCGATTTAGACCTTTCCAACGGTCAATCCATGGTCTAAATTACCGTTGTTATTTAGGTGTATTTTAAATAAAAATTGGTTTTCTTGTTGCTTTATTTGTATAATTGAAATCAGATTTTATCTAATTTATCATGCATTCTATCTCCTTTTCTAGCTACCTTTTTATCGCTTTAGCTTCAATTTTGTCATTGAGTATTACTACATCATGCTCCAATTCAAAAAAAGATAATAATGAGCTAGATACATTTCAATACGCCTCTATATTCGGAAAAAACGTCCTCGTTTTTGACGATTCTATGGATCTGGATAGTATTAAGATGGTGCTTCAAGCGCTGCACGAGCAGCAGAAGTATAACGAATTTGGCTCTGAGCGATATGCACTTTTATTCAAACCAGGAACCTATAATTTAGATGTTACTGTTGATTATTATGTTCAGGCAATAGGTTTAGGAAGATATCCCGAAGATGTAACCATCAACGGAGCGGTACAATCTATCACTACGACCAGTAGTAATAATGTACCTAATAAGGTTACAACCATGTTTTGGCGGGGAGCGGAGAATTTCAAAGTTGTGCCACAAGATGGCAAAATGATGTACTGGGCGGTATCACAAGCGGCCCCATACCGACGAATGCATGTTGTTGGTGATATTAATTTTGATAAAGGCAGTTGGGCAAGTGGTGGAGTACTTGCAAATTCTATTGTTGAAGGTCGGGCAGGATTAACATCTGGACAACAGTGGATGACAAGAAATTCTAGAATAGGTTCGTGGGAAGGTGGAAACTGGAATAGAGTATTTATTGGTGTGGAAGGCGCGCCGAATGATCGATGGCCTGATCAACCAACAACAATAATTGATAAAACACCTGTAGTTCGCGAAAAACCGTTCCTAACTTATAATGAATCAGTAGGTTATTCGGTTTTTGTCCCTGTACTACGTAGGGAAAGTTCTGGTCCTTCCTGGGTGAATCGTGATGAGAAAGGTGAACTCATACCAATAACATCATTCCATATTGCCTATCCTGATAAAGATAACGCGAGTTCTATTAACCAAGCCCTGTCTGATGGCAAGCATATTCTCTTTACACCCGGGATCTACGAGATTAATGAAACGCTTACGATAACAAAACCCAATACCGTAATCCTGGGGCTTGGATTACCAACGCTCATTCCCCTATATGGAAAGGTTGCAATTGCCACCAATGATATTTCTGGAGTGAAACTAGCAGGTTTTATGGTCGATGCGGGACCAGAGCTATCACCAACACTTATTCAAATTGGGTCAGAAGATACTCAGGCTAATTATCCTGATAATCCCATCTCGCTACATGATATCTATTGCAGAGTTGGAGGTGCAGTAGTTGGTCAATCAAAAACAACGGTGACGATTAACAGTAATTATGTCATTGGCGATCATTTTTGGTTATGGAGAGCTGATCACGGTGTTGGAACGGGATGGAAGGATGGACAAAATAAACACGGACTTGTTGTGAATGGACATCATGTGACCATATATGGATTGTTTAATGAGCACTTTCAAGGGTATCAAACCCTTTGGAACGGAGAACACGGTCGTACTTATTTTTATCAATCTGAAATCCCCTATCACCCACCCAGCATTGAAGTATGGAATGATAACGGAAAGCCTGGCTATGCTTCTTATAAGGTGGCGAATAATGTTCAAAATCATGAAGCGTATGGCCTAGGTATTTATAGTTTTTTTAGTGGTGAGCCAACGGTATCAAATAATGTTAGACTAGAAAATGCCATGGAAGTACCGAACCATACAGGGATTGACATCAGACATATCTCAACATTCGCTGGACGAAACGGAGGCATCAATCATATAATTAATGGCTTGGGTGAATCAACTAATAGTGGTGAGCTAAAACATTATGATAGATTTCAAGGGGAGAATTAATACAATTTTTCCATTTTTCGGTCAGATCTATTTACCAATGAAGAATTGATACATTATTTCAATCTTTTAAAAGTTTTTGAATACAGCCTGGTCGCTTTGTCATTTTTATACATAATGTTTAGGATTACGTAGCCTTTATTCAGGACTGGTCAATATGATGCACAACGATTTTGTGGATAGTTAGTTGCGTGCTTCAGCAACTAATTTAGTAAATACAAGCCGAATAGAAAATCCGAAAGGATTTTCGTCAGTAGGCTAGAACCAGCAATAAATTATATATGTTGCTGTAAGCAGTTGCTTTATTAATGATATTGATTTTACAAACTATCTTATTCTTTTTTTGTAACAGGAACTGCATCAAAAGGGTCGACCATAGCGACAAATAAAACACAAGGGCCATTATCTAGACATTTTGCTTTATGTGGTTTTCCTGCAGGACCATAAGCATAAGAACCAGCTTTTAATAATATAGGTTTTTCTCCTTGGTATTGCACTTCCAAATCTCCTGAAATTAAAATCATACGTTCAGGTGAATTATGTGTATGATTCACAACTTCGGTATTAGGTTCTATTTTAAAGAAAAAATCTAAATTAGGTTTAGATATATCGCCATGAAGTATTGTAAAAGAACAATCTGGAAAGAAATCTGGAGCAGGTAACCATTTCAAATCTTTGTTATCAATAGTTGTGGCAATAGAAGATTCTTTGTCAGAGAGGCCATTGCTTTGAGCGTTCAAGCCAATTGCTAAAAAAACAAAGACAAGGGTAATTATGTTTCTTTTATACTCTTTAAGTTTTGTGTTTTTCATTGTTTTGATTTTTAAGGTATTAAGTTAAGTAAAATAATTTAAATCTTAAAATATATTAATCCGTCTATTATGGGTGCAATTACTTACAACGGTATTGTGTATGGCGTGTGCCAGCTAGCACGAACTACACTTTTATATAAAAATTTATTAGGCTGAAGTTAATGAATTTTTATATATGCATGCTGCCATGCATTATACGGGTTGTTGGCAGATGGCGTAATTACTTAAAGACATTTTTAACTTTCCAAAATGTGATTTCTGGTGGTCCAGCTAAGAAGTTTATAGAATTTTCCATGAACTCTTTCAAGTGAGAGGTATTCATATGCTCGTTATTATAATAGGACAGATCTTTCCATTCTTCATACAATAAAATACTTGTATTGTCCTTTGGATCGACATGAAGTTTTATTGAAACAAAATTGGGCTCTTCTTTTACATTTTCAAGTAGTTTAATAAATTCTGAAACGGCAAAAACGCCCTTTTTAGGTTGTGCTTTGAATTTCAGCAGAACAATTACGTTTTGATTTGATTTTAAGTCCGATTTCTTTTCAGATGGATACCATCCAATTAAAACTATCGTTGATATGGTTAGTAACAAAACTACCGCTAAACTTTTAATTGATTTCATATTAGGAATTTTGATTTTTAGTTTTATTATGATATAGGGCTTGCTGCCAACGTATTTGACTATGATTTCGGCGAGGATAATTCCCCAGGAATTGTCCGCAGAGAAATCAGGTTAAATATATCTTTATTTTTTCGGTTTATTATTAATGTCACGCTGAATTATAGCCATTGTTGTAGCTAGTTTTTATTTGTCTAATTTACATTGAAATTAAAAACATCAGGTCTTGAATAATGCCCTACGACATCAAACATTCGCTTTGCTCTAATAATGTCTTGAAGATTAATATCTGTATATAATATGCCTTCTTTCGCTTCTTGTGGTCCAGCAATGAATTTGCCGTTTGGAGCAATTATACAACTATTACCCACATTAATCCATTCTCTTCCTTCAGGGTAAAGTTTTTTAAACTCATACTGATTAGGAATATCATCCATTTTTAAAACCATACAAGTGCTAATTACAAACAAACCTCCCTCTCTTGCTATATGCTGCATAGATTGTATCCAGTTTGGGCTTTTGTCCCAAGTAGGAGATGCTAATATCTGAGTTCCAAATTCGTAGATTGCATTTCTTGCTAATGGCATAAAGTTTTCCCAGCAAATCAGCCCTGCTATTTTTCCAGCTGAAGTATCATAAGAACATAAAGTACTGCCATCTCCTTGAGACCATATAAGACGTTCTCCGCCTGTTGGTATTAACTTCCTATGTTTACCTAAAATTAAACCTTTGTCGTCTATAAAAAGCAGGCTATTAAATAAACTTGCACTACTGGTTTCAGTATTACGTTCATGCATACCGATAACAACATTAACCCCAGCTTTTTTAGCCGCTTCACAAAGCTTTTTAGTGGAATCATCAGTTATAGAAACAGCATTTTCAACAAGTTTTAAGTAAAGCTCATTTAAATCAGCTCCTTTACTGTTTGGAATAAGCCATACCCAGTCTGGGTAACCAGAAATAAAAGCCTCTGGAAAAACGATTAAGTTAGCGCCGTTTTTACCTGCCTTTAAAATCGCTTTACAAGCCTTTTCAACTGTTTTTTCTCTGTTTAAGAATACAGGTGAAAGTTGTGCAGCAGCTACTTTTATATTATTTGTCATCTCGTTCATTCTTTAATTAGCTAACGTTTATTATATGGCAAGTAGAGCAGTTTAAAGCGATAAACTTTAAGGTATGCACTGAGCCAAATCAACGATTTGGTGGTGTTGGTATATAGCACTGAACTTTTGTAAACCACCGAACGACCTATTTGCTATATACAGTGTTATAAATTTTCACTTAAAAATATTGTTAGACATTTTCAATCCTTCTTTATTTTGATTCGCATTTATTTTTTCATTAGGCGGCCAAGAAGTATCTAGATACGAAAAGTAAATATTTCCTTTTGTATTATTTTCAAAAACATTTCCTTTTATTTCAATTTGAGGACCTTGGTATATGATTCCGTATTGGCTGTTTTTATGAATGAAATTATTAGACACTATTAAGTTTTTTGAATTATAAGATGCAATCCCAACTATGCCACTACCATTTAGATCACATTTTTCAATTAAAATATTAGCCCCACCTTCAATATGAATAACATTTCCAGTGCAACCAGTCGGGCCTTCTGGTTCTATGTGAGTTGCTTTAAAATTCATTAAAGTTATATTGTTACTATTTTCAATATATATAACGTCCTCTGCCATATTCCGCATAATGAGAGTAGCGCCATTTCCATCTATAGTAATGTTTTCTTTTCCCAAAATATTTATAGGATAATCTAGTTCATAAGTTTTTTTATCTAATTTAAGATTGCTTCCTGATTCAATATTGTTAGATAATATTGAATCTATTGTGTTGATTTTTATAATATTTCTCGAAGAATTACAAGAAATAATAAGTATTGAAGAGAAAATAATTAATGATATTCTTTTCATAGTTTGATTATTTATAACGACCTGCTAAACGCAGTTCTGCTTTGCGAACGAAAAGATAATAAATTTAAGCAACAATGATTTGTGAAAATGACGGATATTGGTATTTGGGTCCCAAATCATTGTTTACCGACAAGGTAGCGCAGCTACCGTTAGTTGATAAATTTATTAGATTGGGAGTTCAAGAAGCAGATCCAAATTGCTTTTAGCTACTGTTATGGCTCGTTAAGGACTTGAGTTCGTCACCTGAAGCTGTGGTTTGTATATAAGCTTTAAACAATTTGGTTTAGCAGGTCGTTAGAGTACATTTCACTTGTGGGGCGGGAGTGGGAAGCACGTAGCAACACAAGTCAGCTTCAGCTGAATGTGCTCTAACGTCTTGGCTATATGCCATTTTAATGGCATATAGCCTGTGTTATCGGTATATTTTTTCAGTTTCCTTCATTTTCTAAAATACCCCACTATTAAATATAGAAAACTGCTACTAAAATAAACTGGCGCTACTTAAGTTTGTTCGATTGGTTTTCAATTGCCTACTAGTAGTCTTCCCATTCACTCATTATTTTTTTTCAATGGTCCAATACGCAGGTTGCCAAGAGGGTAGCGTTCAACCTCTTGTAGAATGGAAACAAATTGAGTTGCTGCATGATCGATTAATTGAGCTCCTCGTTCAGCATCTGCATTGAGTGCGTTTCCAACAACACCAGCTGGGTTAAGATCTTGTGACTGCCAAGCAATTCTCGTTGGGCCAGTAAAGCTCAATTGTTGAAAATCCCCTTCAAGATCCTTCATTAGAGGTCGGAAGTTCTGAGCTTTCCTCGTATCAACCAAGTCAGGTCGTATATGCAGCATTACAGAGGTCTCTACACTTCCTCCATGAATTCCATGTTTCATCTCATCTTCAGGAAATAGATCTTGAGGATATAAGGAATACTGGTTCACTACTACAACCATCATATCTAGTCGTACTCGAAGATCACGGGCCACAATATCCATAATCTGAGGCTGACCTCCGTGACTATTAAATAGAACGAGTTTCCGAATGCCTACGCGATGGACAGACTCGGCAATCTCTGTCCACAAGCGGCATAATGTCTCTGGTTGAAGGGTCAACGTACCAGGAAAATCACTGTGTTCGTTAGACTTACCGACAGGCATCATGGGAAGTACTGTTACGGGCAATTCGCTTGGCACCAACTCCAGCATCCGTTCAATGACGGCTTTATTAGCACAAGCATCGGCGCAGACCGGGAGATGAGGTCCGTGTTGCTCAATTGCTGCAACTGGAAGGATTGCAATAACTTGTTCTGCGTCGAGAGCAGCAAAGTCCTCTGTTGTCATATCTTGCCAATAATTCCGAGGGAGTCCTTGTCCATTTACAATTAGTGAGTATCCGAAGGGCAAGAATAAACTCAATATTAATGCACGAATAATAGATGTGATCATAATATACTGCTTTTGATTCTTAAATAGTTTTATACAATTTACCGATAACGACCTGCTAAACGCAGTTCTGCTTTGCGAACGAAAAGATAATAAATTTAAGCAACAATGATTTGTGAAAATGACAGATATTGTTATTTGGGTCCCAAATCATTGTTTACCGACAAGGTAGCGCAGCTACCGTTAGTTGATAAATTTATTAGATTGGGAGTTCAAGAAGCAGATCCAAATTGCTTTTAGCTACTGTTATGGCTCGTTAAGGACTTGAGTCCGTCAGCTGGAGCTGTGGTTTGTATATAATCCTAAAACAATTTGGTTTAGCAGGTCGTTAGAGCACATTTCACTAGTGGGGCAGGAGTGCGAAGCAAGTAGCAACACAAGTCAGCTTCAGCTGAATGTGCTCTAACGGTATTGTGTATGATTTATGCTGAATCAGACGTTAGTCAGATGCAACTGCAAATCAGATGTTGAATAAAGATATAATTTTTAATTGAAGTAGGAGAGTAAGCAATGAATTATACACGTTGTTGTACGCTGGCTATTAATTAGTTTTTTGTCCAACACTATTTACTTCGATCCAATACCCATTCGGATCTTGAAAGAAAACTTGTTTTATTCCGTCTGCTCTTATATTTACTTTTTTTGAAGTCCCTGGCCAGTCCGAATAATTAATTTTCATAGAATTTAATTTTTTAACGAACAAGTCAAAGTCAGACACAGTTATTGCAAAATGCACGGCTTTGTTAATAGTAATGTCGTCTTTAAGTATTGAAATCAGATGTAATTCTTTACCCTCTCCTAAAGAGAACCATCTAATTCCATTAATTTGAGTTCTATTTGTTATTTCCTTAAGATTTAAAGTTTCCGTATAGAATTGTGCAGATTGATCGACATCCTTAACTGAAAGTGCAACGTGGTCGAAAGTCACAGAATAATCAAGTCCTTGACCAAAACATAATATTGAACTCTGGACGAAAATCATAATGATAAATATTTTTTTCATGTCTCTTGGTTTTAATTTTTATGAGTGACTTCAGCTTGCGTACAACGGTTTGGCTATGATTCCGTTGTGAGGAAAATCCGTAGGATTTTCGAAGTAGGAATCAAGCCAAGTTAAAGGTAACGATTTTTGTTTTAGCATTTTTTAAGCAATGGATTATAGCCGGTGTTGTGAACTACCCTTTTTTATTACTTTTATCAAATTTGAAACAAGCTCTTTTGTATAAACTCCATTTTTGTCTAATGTCGGATCAAGTATTGTGATATCAATTCCAATGGCCTTATCATTACTTAACAACTCACTTAACAATATATTGACTTCGCTATAATTTAACCCATCTTTTTCTCGACTGTCAACGGCTGGCATTATATCATCATTCAATACATCGACATCCAAATGAACTAGAAAGCCATCTAATCGATTTTCCTTTGCCATTTTTAAAAATTGTGAAGCACAACTCTTAAAACCATTTTTTCTTAATGATTTTAGATCAATATAATTGATTTCAGAATCTAAAATTTCATTTACGACTGTGGAATCATATTCCCTGTTTCCAACACACCAGACATTCTTTTGCTCAAAATATGGCTCTAATTTTGAAATGTTTGTTAGTTTTTCGTGGCCATAGCCGGTAATAATAGCTAGTTCCATAGCGGCTGCAGCTTTTGATTTGGAAACTTCTGGAGACACATAATCTGTATGACCGTCAAGAAAAAACAACCCGTAATCTCCTTTTTCTTTTAACGCAAGGGCGATACCAATCAAGATACTACAGTCTCCTCCAAGCATGATTGCGAAACAATCCTTGTCTAAATGATCCGAAAGCAATCTTGCCTGATCTTTTGCATATTTAATAATTTTATCAGCATTCCTTACTCCTGAATCTTGATCCAAATCCAAAGAATAAGCTGGAGGAATCAAAGTAAAGGAGCGATTTGGAGAAATGAGGTCATGAAATTTGTTAATTTTCATCCAATCCGGAAGCAGTTTAACACCAGGTTCCAAATCAATATCTTTCTTTTTGAGACCCAAATTGGAAGGAAATTCGAATATGTGAATTTTATTGTTATTCATGAGTGGTTGTGCACAACGACCTACTAAACGCAGTTCTGCTTTGCGAACGAAAAGATAATAAATTTAAGCAACAATGATTTGTGAAAATGACAGATATTGTTATTCGGGTCCCAAATCATTGTTTACCGACAAGGTAGCGCAGCTACCGTTAGTTGATAAATTTATTAGATTGTGAGTTCAAGAAGCAGATCCAAATTGCTTTTAGCTACTGTTATGGCTCGTTAAGGACTTGAGTCCGTCAGCTGGAGCTGTGGTTTGTATATAAGCCTTAAACAATTTTGTTTAGCAGGTCGTTAGAGTACATTTCACTTGTGGGGCGGGAGTGGGAAGCACGTAGCAACACAAGTCAGCTTCAGCTGAATGTGCTCTAACGGTTGGTGTAAGGATAGTTGCATGATTAAATAACCAACTTAATAAAAAAGGGGACAAACAATTAAAAACCGAAGGGTTTTCCGAGTAGACTCGAACCAAGCAATTATTTTTACACTGTGTTGGCATTTGTTTTTTCAAAATCATTTTTACTTGTCAAACTGCCTTCGACAATTAAACTGTCAATCCATTTCGAAAAATCAATCGAAAATGCTTTGCCTACGTCATTCCAAAAGTCTAAAACTCCAGGAGATTCAAGATAATTTTTGACATATCTTTTATATCCCTTCCAATGTTTTTTGGGCATTAGACCAAGTTCGTAATGATGAAAATAAGTTTCGGCGTGTAAGAAAACCATCATATGGTTCCACCAACGAAATTGGATATCACCCTCTGTTAAATTTGATGATGTCATAACCTTAGCCAATCGATCAGCATTTTCTGCTTTGTGAATTGAGAAGTCCAATGCAAATTGTGAAATAGAATGTCTTGAATTTGCACTTGAAACTTTGCTACTATGTTTAACTTGAATCCCTAAATAAATTAATGATATTAAAACAGCTATACTTGCAATTAATTCCGAAATTCTAATTATTTGGTCAAAGTCCATCTCTTTTACTTATTATTTTTTAATTAATGCCAACGTGTTTGTGTATGATTTCGTTGCGTGTTTCAGCACCTAATTTAGTAAACAAAAACGTGCCAGAGAAAATTCCGAAGGAATTTTCCAGATAAGCACTTGCCAAAGTAATTAATTATACAAGTTGTTGGCAACTGGCTTTATTTCTTTTCAGATTCAAAGTAACCTTTCAGAATTAATTGTACTCCCCAATTCATAATCTCCATTGATTGATTATTTGTTAAGCCAGAAACATCTTTAGTGACTATTAGCGGTTCTATTCCCATTAAAATGGTTAATAAATTCACTAATTTTTCTCTCTCTCTTTTATTGATGGATATATTTTCAAAAGCAAGTTGTAATGTTTTTTTGCGCCTTGCACCTCTTTTTATTTCAGATGAATTTGAAGCTAATACTGTAGATAGATATTTTCGAAATGCGCTTTCATGATCTATCGCAAGTGTGTTGAAGTAATTTTGAATCCCAAGAATTATTTCCTCTATATTTTTTTCTTTTAGATTTTCAATAATATTTTCTGGACTTTTTGTATTTATATCCAGTCCAGCTTCATTGGCTAGAATTTCAATTTTTGAATAATAACGATAAATGGTAGCTCTTGATATTCCAGATTTTTTCGCAACATCTTCAAGAGTAAATTCTAACCCCTTATTTATAAAAAATTGTGCGCTAGTTAAAATTTTATCTCTTGTTTCTAATTTTTGATTTATCCTGCCAGATTTAATATATTCTTTTTTCATGAGACAAATATCTCATAAAATTTGGTTAATTCAAAATTATATTATAAGTTTGTGAGACAAAAATCTCATAAAATGAAAAATTACAACACAAAATGGGTGTTAGGTCATAAAGTAACATCTTATAATACATCAGGTGATTATGACTTAATGATGGCAGAAACACCGCCACAGGTTCAAGGTCCACCACCACATTTACATAATAATTTCAAGGAGTCTTTTTTAATAATAGAGGGTGAAATGGAATTTTTTATAAATGGGGAGGTGAAAAATGTTAAAGCAGGAGAGTCGGTTGATATTCCACCTAAAACTTTGCATACTTTTGGGAATAAGAGTAATTCACCTTGTAAATGGGTAAATATTCATAGTCCTAAAGGATTTATGGACTTTTTTGATAAAATGGGAATACCTGCTAAAAATGAAAATGCACAACTAGAATCTATTACTCCTGAAATTATTCAAAAAGTAATTGAAACTGCAGAAGATTTTGATATGGTTATCAAAGTTTAGAAAAGAATGTGCTCTAACGATCTCGTGTATGAGTAGTAGCGGATTTTACACACTACCTTTTCGGTTAACAAGATACTTTAATTTAAGCAAAAACGGTTCAAGTTAACACTCAAACTGCTATTACTTATACATATTGTTGGCTTTAGTTTTATTCATAGTATTCAACTAACCTGACATGAGGCGCTTTCTTTTCCAATTCGTCAATAGTATGATAAATGGATTATATCGGTTTGACAGAAAAATTGAATTCTTCTTCCAGTTTTTTCAATTCACCAATTAAATAGTACCGATGCGAGTAGCCCGTCAATACAACAATTCTTTTATTGGGATTATTTTTGATTTGATTTACAATATTATTTACCATAGCCATATTTCTTGTATCCCAATAATTCATATGAAATGGTAGAAATTCTTTTAAATCATCCGATAATTCTTTAGACTTTAAAATTTCGGGAATTATATGGTAAACATATGTTTGTCTTATATTAATGATACTATCTGTTATTGGATTATTGAAGTCGTAAAGCGTTTTAGAATTTCCAAGGTTATTGTATCTCTTTCTTACTTCATGGTAATCACTCATAATTTTAGATTCTTGATTCGATAATGCCTTTTCTCGATTTAGTTTATGTGCCAATCCAATAAGTTTGCCCATATTCTTTCGATAATTATGTTTAAAGTGAAACCGATCTCTGTCTTCCCATTCATAGCCAAAAACTTTGGCTTCGGGGTGGTGTTTTAAAAATCTAATGGCCACAAAACTCTCTACTTTATTCCCTTTTTTAAAAGAACTCATGAGTTGATTGAAAAAATCAGTTCTATTGACCATTCTATTTGCAGTCTGTTTGTCGCTTTCATATAAGATAATGGATGGAGCAACTTTATTGATGTAGGTATAGAGATCATCTCTTTTAAAATTATTAGTTTCAAAATGCATGGAGCCAACCACGTATACCTCTGTTCCGTTTTTTATACTATGTTTTTGAGCTTGCACATCAGGTTCATCCTGATTGATATATTCATTCAGGTCTAAATTATACTTAATTATCGCTCCTACACAGATTATAATTGTAAGTGAGATCCACGCTATTACAAAGTTTTTTAAGATTTTTGTGAAATTTATTTTTTTCATGATTTGGTGCTTTAATTAATTCGATACACTAAGTGATTTCTACTCTTTTACTGTATATCGTAAATTTGGAGCATCTAGAATTAAGGTTTTTCCTAGGAATATCTTGTTGCCAGTCATTCCTCCTAAATCACCACCAATATTAGCTGCTTTCAATACAAAAGCTTGCATTTTATTAGGCCATTCCATGTAGGTTACTATTTTCAGAGGTATCTTAACAGAGCCAAATTGAAACTCGCCATTACTTTCAATATTGTGTCCAGGAACTTTTCTGCCCCATGATGGGATTTCGAATGATTCCTTTTTCGCATTTGGAACGGCTAATTCCCAAAAGGTACTTTCTTCAACTATCAATTCAAACATGCTAGAACCAGAGTCATACCAAAGACTGGCAGGTTCCTTATTAAGTTGTGCTGATAGAAATATTTTTCGTCCATCAAAGGTGAAAGGAAGATAATCGCTTTCTTTTGCAATATTCTGATTCAAGGAATGAACAAGTGTGATTTTATTATTTTTAAAATCCATGATCAAAGGATTGTTCTCCATAAAATCATTACCAACCGTACCTATAATATCAACGGCAGTACTGTCTGACCAATTAATTTTTTCACCCATACCTACAAAGCCTAAAGAAGCAGCCTTTACATTAACTGTACCCACTTTTATGAGTGTATTAATAGCTCTTACTTTTCCATCTATTGTATCTATTTTTATGAGGTTATCATACTTTTCATTGATGGAAAGAAAAGGGTTGTACTTTAATACAGTAGAAGGTGTCCCCGTATCAAACTGCATATAGAATGTACGATCAACTCCTGGAATACTAACAGGAATTAACATTGCTCCATAAGGATTATGTTTGTCATTATAAGTAAAACCCTCCCATTTAAAGTCAAAGGGTTGTCCAAGGTTGCTAACGGTTAGTTCATTTGGTGGTGCACTCAAGAATTTATTTTTAAAGTAAAAGAAGCTGATAGTTCCTCCTATGAGTACCAGTGCAAGTAATGCTATTAGTATTTTTTTATATAGTTTCATTTTTTGTGTTTTTATTGATCTTACGTTCTGCTATTAAAGAATTCAATTTCAAAAGCATAGGTTTGACCTTTGTTCAGAGCAAAAGTAGATGGAATCTCAAGAAGATTTGGGAAAAATTGAGGTGATTTGCGGGCTAATCCTTAGGGTGATTTTTAAACTTTTCTACAAATTCTGAGCGATTGCTCACCTCTAACTTCGCGTATAGATTACGAATATGAGTTTTTACAGTATTTAAGGATATGAAGAGCTCTGAAGCAATTTCTTTGTTGGTTTTATCAGCAATCATAAGCTCAGCTACTTTTTCTTCTTGACTGGTGAGACTAAAATCCATAGGAGTCCGTTGTATAGTTCTGGCATGTTTTAGTTTGATGCCCAGAAATACCATGCCTCCTAAAAACAGAAGACATAAAAAACCCAAAGCATAACTTAACTTTTTAAAGAAGGTCAATTCTTCTTTGTATTCAGACCTGTACAGATCATCCAAAAATCCTCTATACTGCAGCGCATAAGAGGAACTATCATAATAATTATTAAGTTGGCCAAGAAGCTGAACGTAGAATTCTGGGTCATCACTCAAATCTTTTTTAATTGCACTTTTTGGCAGGCTTCCTAGTAAAATTAAAGTTGTTAGGGAATGTGTTTCTTTCTCAAGTACAAAAGACTTTAATTCCCTTAGAAATTGATCGGTAGTTTGTTTAATGATCTTCTCATTGTTAAGATCTAAGAACTCTGTACGTAGTTTTTGAGCATATGAATCGTAGGTTCTCCATTGTTTATCAATGGGGTTTGTATTATTATAACTAGAAAACCAGAGCTTTTTATTCTTTTTGAATACGATGGTATCTGTATTGGAGAAAATAAAATTGTGAAAGTTTTTAAGGTCCTCTATGTCGTATTTTTGCACACCTTCGACATCTTCATCTAAATTGGCGTATATACGGTATAAAGCATGCTTATCTGATAGTAAACTTCCTTCAAAAGAAAAATAGCCTAGACTATCTGTCACTGTTGAAGTGAGTATTTGGTCAGGATCAAGGGCATTCACTTCATCAAATTGTAATAAACATAGATATACTCTTTTATTTTTTTCTGGCGTATCGAGATATCCAGAAATAGAGTATTGTCCAAAACAGTAATTCCCTATTAAGCATATAATGAATAGTATAATACGATTAAAGTAAATCCTCATAAAGAATAATATCGGTTTTTTCAGATGATGGTTAAAGATAATCAAATCATTTTTCGTAATCTGAGTTTCCCGCTTTTTAAGCTAGTCACAGCGACTTCTTTTTATCTTACGCATAACGCAGAGCTAAATGCATTCGCGTTTTTGGTTTTAAAAATAACGAATTCATTCACCGGGATTTAAAATCCTGATCTACAATTCAACTAATTATTGCCAACGTGTTTGTGTAAGGATAGTTAATTTGTTTAAGCACCTAATTTAGTAAATACAAACTGAATAAAAAAAACTGCGTGGATTTTCGTAAGTAGGCTTGCACTAGCAATTAATTTTATACGATGTTGGCAATAGTTTTTTATCAAAAATAACTTAACCACCACTTTTCTTTGTGGTTCAGTTTGTAATTGCTGAATTTTTTACACAATGGATAAAGCATAAACAATATAACCAACCAAACTACATATACCCAACCGAGATTTACACCAAAACCAATCAATTGCTGATTTGTTGAGACAAATCCATTTAGTACCATAGAATCGAAGCCAAAGCCTGTCAATTCAGCCAATATTGCAGCTAATAGGTGAATTGCATAGATATGAATAATGTAAAAGAAAAAAGGCACCTTCCCAAAGGTTGCACAGAAATCTACCAAACGCCCTTTTAAATTTTCTGAATTACCTAAAAATAGAAGTGAAGGTCCTAGAGTCATCAATAAATAAGTCAAAGATGGTGGGTATTTGGAAGGGTCCATAAAGGAAATGAGTGTTTGTGAAAAAGAGTCAAAGGCTATCCAGGGATTAGAATTTCCATACAAGTTAAAGCCTCTTACAATCAAAAATCCTGCAATACAGGCCAACCCTATTTTGGTAAATAGCTTTTGTCGGTATTCAAGTGTTACATCCTTATCATAAAATTTTCCAAAATAAAATCCTAATGACATCACACCTATCCATGGAATAATTGGGTAAGTCACACGTATTTTAATGCTATCAAATAGGATGAAATTACCACGCTCATGCAAGATTGACCAAAGCATATTCTGGTCAAAATGAATGTTGTCTAGCAAATTATGTCCAAAAATGATGACTACACTCAGAATCAGGATATTTTTCATTGAAAGGTGAATGATAGCAGCAAGAAAAATCATACTAATTCCTAAGGACCATATCACCAACAACCCAAAATGGTTAAAATGAATATTAAAGCTCCATCCAAAATAAACAACGAAAAGCTCTATGAATATTAACCAGATCCCTCTTTTTAAAAGGAATGAGGTCAGTTCGTGTTTTGATTTCCTTCTACCAACCAAAAAAGCGGAAATTCCAGCCAGAAAACTAAAAGCAGGTGCACAATAGTGTGTGATCCATCGGGTGAAGAACAAGGTCAGATTACTTTTTTCAGGATCAGCTGGGTCAAAGAGAAATGAGTTTATATGAAAATAGTCGCGTGTATGATCTAAGGCCATAAATATAATAACCAAACCTTTGAGTAAATCAAGGGATTCAATTCTTTTGGTTTTTAGTGGATTCATATTTTGGTTAATTATTGCCAACCGTATTGTGTATGATTCCGTATCGAGGAAAAATCAGAGATTTTTTCAGGGCAGGAATCATATAATTACCTAAATATACAAAGTTCTCCTTATAGTGCTAACCGAGCTATGGATTATACAAATTGTTGTATTGCGTTATTTTTTTTGTAATTGGTCTAGATCAAAAAATCTAACGGCATTTTCATAAAAGATTTTTCGCTTATCGTCTTCGCTCAAGAATTCAAAACTTTCCAATTTTTGTATACTTTGTTCAATACGATAGGACCAGTACATCACATCTGAACCATACATAACTCTATCTATAAAACCATATTCTTTAGCTTTGATTAGAAAATCCTTAAGATGAAAAGGCGTTAGACCTTGATCAACCCACAAAACTGCACCAAGATCACAATATACTTGAGGATATTGATCCATTAAAGCCAATGTGTTTTCATAAAAAGGTATACCAGCATGCATTAAATAAATCTTTAGTTCTGGATAATCAATTAAAACGGATTCGATTAAAATAGGATCCCCAAGTTGTAAGCGGTATTTTGGATAACGTTTATAAATATTTGGTGGTCCTCTACCTGTATGAAGTGCAATTGGGATTCCTTCTCTCTCACAAATTTTTAAATAGGGGGTAAATTTGGGATCAGCTATAGTTAATCCGTTAAACATTGGCATAAATTCTCCCCAGACTTGAATTTTGTCTTCTGATATTAACTTTTTAAGTTCCAAGGTATCAATTTTTGGATAATTGTTGGATTCATATGCATTTAACATTATCTCCTCCATATCAGGGTCAAATTGACCACCACTTTTGACTGCATAAACAATATTGAATTTCTTAAATTGTTTTCTTATTTCAGCTTTAAATTCATCGTAGGATTCTGGAGCGCCAGGCACAGGTCTATAAGTCTGCTGTGTATATCCATGAAGATGTACGTCAATAATTGGCTTGATCCCATCTTGTGCATATACAAGCGTAGGAATAACTAACAATAGAAATACAATTTTTCGCATGATTTAATTTTTAAATGCAATACAACGACCTGCTAAACGCAGTTCTGCTTTGCGAACGAAAAGATAATAAATTTAAGCAACAATGATTTGTGAAAATGACAGATATTGTTATTTGGGTCCCAAATCATTGTTTACCGACAAGGTAGCGCAGCTACCGTTAGTTGATAAATTTATTAGATTGGGAGTTCAAGAAGCAGATCCAAATTGCTTTTAGCTACTGTTATGGCTCGTTAAGGACTTGAGTCCGTCAGCTGGAGCTGTGGTTTGTATATAATCCTAAAACAATTTGGTTTAGCAGGTCGTTAGAGCACATTTCACTTGTGGGGCAGGAGTGCGAAGCAAGTAGCAACACAAGTCAGCTTCAGCTGAATGTGCTCTAACGGATTAGCCATGCGGCGTACTGGCGTTTAGCCAGCATGAAAGTCATAGCTTTTGTTGACAGCTGTTTTTTATTTATAGATTATCTAAAAAGTCGAAAATTTTAATATATGCGTTTTTCAATTCTTCTTCGGTTGGACTATGTAATGCATCTGGATGGTAATCAACGAAATCTTTGTCGTTGTTAAGCATTACTGTGAATTTTTCAAATGTTTCAGGGGGAATTTGATTGTCCTTTCCACCATGCCAAATAAATATCGGTGGGTCGTTTTTGTCAAAATATGTTATTGGTTCGTAAACTGTTATTTTTTCTTTCGATTCATAACCTTCTGAAGGAAAAAGAGCGTTGCCAGCTTTACTGTATAATTCATTATCGTGGTCTACAAAAATTTTTTCCACAATGTCAAGTCCATCGACTGGACCTGAGAAGTTGATTATGCCAGCTATCTTAATTCCGTCATTTAGTTTATTGGGATATTCAGAGTTGTTTTGAGATACACCAACATTTGTAGCCATGTGAGCTCCAGCAGAAAACCCTGTTACGATTATATTCTTTAGGTTCAAATCATAATCGCTGTTATTGGCTTTTAGAAAATTTAGAGCGTTTGTTAAATCCGTTGTTGCAATTGGAATTCCTTTTTTTAATCGGTAATTCATATTGACAACATTTAATCCTTTTTTTAAATAAGGTTCAATGTATCTCTCTTCTGCACTTTTGTCACTTAAATAGTAAGCTCCTCCGTGTAGGAAAACAATTGTGTAATTATTCTTTCCATAAGACTTTGCTTCTTTGGAAAGATAGATGTCCATATTCTGTTCGGCATCTGTTCCGTATGAAACATCTTTTTTTGTTTGATAGGTAGCAGAAATTTGTTCAGTTGTTTTATCTGGAACCGAAGTCAAATTCTTTGAGCAAGATGTCAAAATCAAAAAAGAAATAATTGTCAATTGGATTACTGATTTATTCATTTTAGTGGTTTTTTTAATTGCTGGCAACGGTTTGTGTATGATGCGTTGCGTGTTTCAGCAACTAATTTACTAAAAAAACAAAGGCAATAATTCAGCGCGAGGATTTTCCGATAAGGAAAATAAGAAGCAATGAATATACACGTTGTTGGCAACAGTTTTTACTCTACTGCTTTTTTAACAATTCATTTAATGTTTTCATTGACCCTTCACTGCCTAATTCAACTGCTTTTGTGTAACTCTTTATAGCCTCCTCTTTTTTGCCATATTTTAAGTAAGCTTCACCAAGAGAATCCCATAAATTACCATCTTCAGGAAATAGTTTCACATTAAGTTTAAACAATTCTAAAGCCCAATTGGGTTTGTCTTCTTTCTTCAATCTGCTATATCCAATATGATTTAGTATAGCATGGTCGTTAAATTCATTTTTGAGCTCTTTTTTTAAAAATACTGGCAATTTTTCTGCATTTACAGATGGATTAGTTTTCATAAACTCATGAACTAATTCATAAATGTTCTTGGAGATTGGTGTTGGGTTATAATTTGAATCAAAGACCATTTTACCTATTTCTCTGGCAACGTTTTCTGATTCTCGACCTAAAAAAGCGTTTGTTATGTATATAACAACTACATCATCATCTATAAACCTAACAAAATCTGCAAAATACAGCCCATTACTACCATTATGAGCAACGATTTTAGTGTTTCTATTACTTTGAGATATTGCCCAACCATATCCATAAAAAGATGTCTTTTTATCATTTTCTGCTACATATGGTGTTTCTTGAACTAGTCTTGTTTCTGATGCTAAAACTACATTTTTGTTTAAAGCAACATGCCATTTATATAAATCCTCAACGGTAGAATGAATATCTCCTTTACCTATACTATACCAATGTTTGTCGTTGTAAGGAAGGTGCTGTTGGGTTGTTCCCCAATCTGCCCATTGCTCATCATTTCTGTTATAGTAATAGCCATGTGCTAATCTTTCTGTGCCAAAATTGATACTCTTATATCCTGTACTTTTCATTTGAGAAGGCACAAACAAATAATCATTTATAAAAGAACCATACGTTTGTCCTGAAACAGATTCTATTATTGCAGTAAGTATAATATAGTTGGCATTTGCATATTGATACTTTGTTCCAGGTTTAGATTGTAATTCTGATTCAAAAAAATCTTTTAAAAACTGTTCTTTACTTGCTTCATTGTATCTGAATCCTCCAGTTCTATTAGAAATTCCTGAAGTATGAGTTAATAATTGATGAATACTAATATCCCTTTTGTCTATAGGTGCCTGATTAAAATATGAACCTATTTTATCCGATGTTTTAATCCTTCCTTGCTCTACGAGTTTTAAAATTGCCGATGCTGTAAATTGTTTTGTTACAGAACCAATATTAAAAACGGTTGATGGTGAATTAGGTATTTTATTTTTCCTATCAGCCCATCCATATCCTTTAGATAAAATAATTTCTCCTTTTTTAGAAACTAAAACAACTCCAGAAAAGCCATTTGTTACGCTTGACTCCAAATAAGTGTCAATTCTATTGAAGAGTTCTTTATTTGTGCTTTGAGAAAAAGAATTTAATGTTAAAAACGTTATGAAAGCGAAAATTAGTGCTTTAATAGATGAATTCATTTTATGATTTTTTGATTGATTGATGAATAAGTCTGTCTGCTTTCTATTAAGTTACAGTTTTTATTCAAATTGTTGCCAACGTTCTCGTATATGGCAAGTAGGCAATTGCGTAGTACTTCCTTATCAAACCGCTACAACTTTGAATCGGGCTACAAATGTTGGATTTACTACATTCCTGCCTATTTGCTATATACATTGTTGGCAAACGTTTTCGGTCCTAATAGATAATCTTTTTTATATCTGGCATTTTCCATGATTTGTCATAATAAGGTTCTAAAGGTCCATATAACCTCAAGTAAACGAAGAATCCTTTCTCCGGATTAGATTGTATCCAGTTATTCTCATAACCTTCCGGAGCTTTTGGACCCACAAATACTTTAGTGCTTCCATCTGCTTCCACCTTTAATCCTTCCATAACAGAGCTTAAATCCGATTTCTTTTGGTCATTTATTATCAAACACCTGGTATCGTTGTCATACACTGTAAGAGACCAGAATTGACTTGCAGGTGCATCTTTCGGTATTATTATTTGATAGGTATTCTTTCCATCCAACCATTCTTTATTTTCATCCACATATGCTCCTAAATATTTTGAGCCTTTACCTCTTGAATTTAATATCATGCCTTTAGAAGTACTCATTGCCTCATAAGTATATGAACCTATTTCTTTTACCTCATAATAATTAGGGTGCATATGATCTAAGTGCTGCATATTTAATATGTATAACCAGTTTCTATCTTTCCAGTGTCTTTCTTTATATGAAACCTTACTAAAAGTATTGACCATAGCTATAGCATTACCCATGTCTTCTGCTTTAATCAGAATCTCTTTTTGTTTCTCCGTTGGATTAAACTCTTTACCTTTTTCAATACCTGTTCCTCTAAGTTGGGTTAGTATAAACCTGTTTCTATCAACAACAGGCTCATTTTGTAATACAGCGTTTAAATATTCCCAATACGCTATACCTCGTGGCTGGCATCCAAACCAGTCTGGGTTATCAGATGCAAATACAAATTTCTGATTATCCCCTGAATCTACCACCTTATATACTTTATGTTTTTTTAGGGTTTTATCAAAAACTTCCTCACTTAGTTTTCCGATAATTCGAGTACCAAGAATATTTAAATTACTACTTGATCTAACCACGTAATCAGCACTATGATCTGCTGGTATTTCCGATTCCGGACCAACTAAAAGATATTTCCCTCCTTTACCCTGGTCTGGTCCCAGAATTCCTAAATCTGCGGCAGGTGATTGATAAATGTCAAAGATTATTCCTCCTATTACACCCTCCTCAGCAGAACTTGCTGGTATTTCTATATAGTAACTTGATTTTGCCAAATCTACCGGAGTAACCACATAAGGAGTAGTAGCATTAGCAGTAAGAATAGGTAACTTAGACTCCCTTGTTTTGTATATCACCCAATCGCCATAATCCGCTTCTGATAAAAGACCCCTTCGCCATTGTTCTACAGCTACTATAGGTAAAGAATATTCATGAGCAGAGATGGCTTTAATACGTAATTGCTCATCTCTTATATCTTCAACTATATTTTGTTTTAGATATCCATTATCTTCATATTCAACTTTAATGATTTTTTCACCATCATTTTCAATCTTTTGTGTATCTGTATTACATCCTGTTACAATAAATGTAATTGCCAGGATAGGAATAATAAGTCTTTCCATAATATCTCTTTAAAATTGTACAGTTTCAAATTTCTTTTCAAGAGGCGTTCCTCCATAAACAACGTCTTTGGCCGTATTACCATTGAGTCTTTCTGTTGGCCCATAATAACGGAATATCATGTAATAACCAGTTTCTAAAACAGGCATCCAGTATGTTCCATCTTTTGGATCTTCCATACTAAATGTAAATGTTACATTTCCATTTTCATCAGGCTTTGTATTAAAAGCATTGTAAGCTTGGATATTATTCCCACCTATATCTGCAGGGTTTAATGGTAAAAATGTCTTTGAACTATATCGGGTAACTGACCAAAATAGATCGACACCTGGTTTGAATGGTACAGTGATTACAAAGGGTCCATTTGCACCAGTATGTGGTATTCCTTTAACATTAACCGGAATATTCTGGTAGTAAGCATGACGTACCGGAAATCCAAGGTGTCCCATTAATGTACCAGCTGCTCTTACTTTATGACTTCCTCCCGCAGGATCATCCACAGCTTCGAACATACCTACATTGCCACTTACTCCTCCAGATGTTAAAAAAGCATTTATATTATCAAAAGTTTCTTTATGTAACTCAGGTGTATATTTTTCAGCTGCCTCAGCCATTAATTCTTTTGTTTGAGGATAAGATTTAGATTTTTCTATAACATACTTAATAATATCAGTAGTGCTTTCAAGATTTACTACATCCTTTTCCCCTGCAACTCCTTCAATACTAGCTTGCCTTCTAATTTTATCTGCTTTTTCTTCGCCTGTAATTTCAAATGATTGTGTGCGGAGGAAAACAAAAGGGAATAGTGAATTGGTTCTGATCACTGCTTTAGCATCAGGTAATTCGCCATCATAATCAACATGAACAATCACGTATTTTTGAGCTTCGGGCCCGGTTACCTCAGCATATATGGCATGATGTTCCATGTCAAATACTTCTAGACTTGAGTATCGATCGTCTCTTTCGGGTGTATTTACAATCACATATCCATTTCTCAGATCTGCTACCGCTTTAGAATAGAAATGATCCAATGCAGGAGTAATAACAAATGATTCCCAGTTTGCAATTCTAGGATGATCAAATACATTATATCCAAATTCGTCAATGTGCTTTAATTGAGCAGTCATATGATGCACAATTTTATAACCCACATATTGCCAATCTGGTAGATCTGCCATTGGATCTGCTTTTGCTACTTCTTTTGTAACTTCTTCTACTACTTCTTTCTCTTTAGTTTCTTTACAGCTAAAGACTAATGTTAGTATAATTAGCGGTAAAACAAATTTTAATTTATTCATGATATTATGTTTTAGTGTTTTATAGTTTGAATGTTTTTATTTTGGAAATAATAATGTGAATTGAAATCTAAATTGAGATTCTGCGCCTCCATCTGGTTTTACAACATTCACATAATAACCTGTTTGTGCATTGATTGGTAATTTTCCCCAACGAAATAATTTTCCAAATCCAGCTCCTAATGGTACTGTCCATTGATTACCTGATGATGCTTCCCAATTTGCAGTAATGATTGGAGCTGTATTTAAATACCAACCTTTTTCCAGGTTTTTTGTTGCAAATACCTGCGAATAAAAGAAGTTGACATCACCACGATCGTCTGCGCCTGCATACGACCATGTATTTTGAAGAATTGTTCCAATAGTCCATCCTGTTGGTTGAGTTAAAAACACTACTGAAGGACCAGCTGTCCATTTTTCAGTACCTAAAAAGGCATGAGAAGCTGTTGGTATACCTAGTGCTATTCCACCTCCATATATAACTTTTCCAGGTTTTGCTGGAGTTAAGAACAAGCTCAAGTTAACATCTCCCAAACCAAATTCACTATCGTCTGGTCCTGTTGGCTGTGATATAATTGGAATAATGGTTCTTGTTATTAGGTTGGTGTTTTCACTTAAAGAAAATGGCACAACCGGTTGAATATTTAATGTATTTCTTGTGCCATCAAAAGAGCCAATTCCAAAATCCATATTGTTTTGAAAAGGTATACTTATTAGGCTCGCTACCGGATTTTGAATTTTCTTCTCAAGATCACTTGATGTTGCCTGTTCTTCTTCTTGAGCGAAGCTTGCTCCAATTGCTAAATGGAATATGATTATTAAAAGTTTGATTTTATTCATTATGAATGTTTTTATTTGTTTAGAGATAATTCTGATCTAATCAATTGGTTGTATTTGTTTTTGGACTAATTCTAAATACTAGTCCGCCGCTAAATCCTGCAATAATAGTGCTGCTTGAAACACTGACACCACTTGAAAACCCTCCAGTTCCGCCACCAACATAAAAACCACCCCATTCGATCGGGAACAACATGTTGAATTGAAGATTAATGCCAACAACTTCACTTACCATAATATTGGCACCTGTTTTAAAGGAAAACGTAAACTTGGTTTGATTGTCAAATCGTCTATTGGCAACCAATAAATTTTCATTTTTTGGAGCAATGAACACAAGCCCAAGTCCACCACCTGCAAATGGCCTTACCTTACCTTCTTTAAAGTACTTGTTGGCTCCTAAAAGCACCCAATCAGCATTAAGATCAGCCAGACGTTCTTCAACAGGTCCTAATAATATATCGCGAATCTTGAGTTCTGTACTATGATGAATATAAGTGATTTCTCCTGTCAGACCAGAAGCCATTTCCATACCAAGCGTAATGCCATACTGATCGCTATCATCGATTTTTAAGTAATTGGGACCATAATTCAATTTAGTGCCAAATTGATAGCCATAATGTGGTGTGATCTCTAAATTTTGGGCAATTAGGTTAATGGCAAACAAGAAAAGTACAACTGTTATTATTACTTTTTTCATGATATTTAATTTTGTTTGAACTAGACTTAAAACTAATCAAGCACCTAATATCTAAATCGTTTTATTAGAGTTACAAGTTAATAAGATAGAACAAAAAAAAATTATCATTTTCCGCCAGATGAAGATAATTGAGAGCGAAATATTAGTGGAGAAACAGTTGTTGCATTTTTAAATGCGCGAATAAAATTTGACACATGATGGTAGCCTAAAAGTTCTGAGATGACTTCAATAGAATGGTTAGTATGTTCTAGATAAAAAAGTGCCTTATTTAATAAATAGATGTTTAATAACTCTCGAAAGTTTGTGCCTTCATTGGCCAAATGTCGACTCAATCCACGCGTGGAGATATCTGATTGCATCGCCAGTAATTCTAAGGAAGGCATGACTCCTTCCTCCATACCTCCAAATAGATGTGTGATTTTTGATCTATATGACCCATTAGGGAGTATGGGTCTTTCCAACTCTGACCTATGATTTGCTTGCGAAACATTTAGCATTTGGGTTGGAAATCCTATGGCATAGTGGTTTTCAGTGAGTATCAACTTATAGCTTCCTGCGGGAAGGTTTTCCTTTAAAACTTCATGGTGATAACCAGGGATACAGATGGAAGTAATCTGAAAAACAGGACCAACAGCAAACTTGAGGGCATTTAATACCAAGAAAAAACAAAATTCTTCAGAGGCTTTCCGTCCATTCGTGAACTTGTTTATATATTTCCAATGATAAAAGGTTTCAACTCCTTTAATTAGTAATTTGCTTTGGACATTAGAATTGATAATAGATTCGAGTTTGATTGATTCATTGATAATACTCAATACATCTGGCAGTTTCATTAAGTACTTACCGTATTCCCCCATATCGTATAGTCCAAGCTGTCCTATAAGTTGAGAATCAAGTTGCCTTATACCTTGATCCATATAGATGTTGTGTAAAAATTCCTCGAATGATTTTGCAGGAACATAAGCATTGATATTATTAATATCAAAATATTTCATGTCGCTCTTATTCTTGACTCTCTCAAGGTTTACTCCAAAATGACGAAACGATTCGAGTATTGGATTAAGGTAACTAACCTGGTTTATATGTAATTGAGAACGAATCATTCTAATTAAGTATAGTATTTTTTTTTATTTTATTCAAATGTTTGCTAACGATTGGCTATGCGATGTGCCAGCAAATTCGCGGGTGTGTCGGCTTGCAGCGAATTTGCCGCGGGATGCTACGCTGGCATGGACGAATAGCCATTGTTATGTTTAGTATTTTTCAATTACTCGTTATCTGAAATAATTGCATCTGCTTCAAATTCAACTAACCATTCTGGATTAATAAATCGTGTTACCTGCATAATCGTATCAACAGGTTTTACATCTTTAAAGTATTCAGCACGTACTTTAATTACTTCCTCCCAATCTTCAATTCTCGTAAGTATTACTCTAGTTCTAACAACATCTTTTAAGCTGGAACCAGCATCTTCTAATGCATTTTTTATAATTTCTAAACATTGTCTAGCTTGAGTCGCAGGATCGCCAATTCCAACAGTTTTGCCAAATTCATCGACAGGAGCAGTTCCTCCAACCGAAACATAAGGGCCAACCCTTACTGCACGACTGAAACCAACAATATCCTCCAACGGGTTCCCATTTGATACTAATTTTCGTTTCATAAATTGTTTTTACTAAAAGTACTTCTTTATTTTTTTTATTAAACATAACGGTCTCGGCTATGATTTCGTTGCGGAAAAATCCGCAGGATTCTTTCCGCCGTAGCCGAAAGATAGCAAATTTGCGTTGAATTCCGATAAGGAATTCAACCGCAATGAATTACAGCCATTGTTGTAACCAGTGCTTTTTATTTTATTGATATTAATATACTTAATTTACCTGAACCTTTATTTGTCTCAATTTTTAAAGTAAAAGTTTCAAAGTCCCATATTCGTCCATACCATTTGTTGGATTGAATCAAATCCTTTTCTTTTTCCCATTTAAATCTTTCTTTAAAATATTTATCCGCTCCAAAAATTTCAACCGCATTATTAACAACCAATTCGTATTCTCTTATAAATGTGAAGTTTGAATAATTATTGGTTTTTCGATAAAAATAAAGGTAGCTTTTACCATCCTCAAGAATTTTATCAATTCTATTAAAGAATCCCAAATAATTATGAACTGGCTTAATTGTATTTGTCTCTCTATTTATATCAATAGATTTATAAGAATCTACAATCAATCCATTTTTCAAATCATTCACTAAAAGTTCGGAAAAAGTATTTTGGTCTTTTTCTTCCTTTTCGACAATAAAGTCAAAAGATTGGATGAATTCATCAGCGTGAATAACTTTTGTGTCAATTCCAAGTAACTTATAAAGTACTCTGGTTTTTTTCAAAAAACCATTATCGTCTGAAACAACACAATCGCAGTAAGCTCCCTAATAACTATGAATCCCATCATTTAGCATATTATTGAATCTAACACTTTTAGATGGTTCTTTACTTATACCTAAAAGGTCAAGAGTAAAGTATGCGTTTGTAAAAAAGTCATATTTTGATATTTCCTTGTCTCCATTTGGATTTAAATTACTATTCACATATTCTATAAACGTCTTTTGAAGATGAGAATCTTTCAAGTCTTCATTGAAATCTATCTCGTCATAGTCAATAGTAAACTTTCCATTGTTAATATGCTTGTCTGTAACGTTTCTCAATCCCTTATACACAGATTTATCCTCCTGCATATTTTTAAGCATTCCCATAAAATGTTCGCTCCATTGCAATATACTCATTGGTTCTTTGCCAAAAGGAAGAAAGTTTTTTAATGGGTCAGTTATTGACGAGTCCAAGTTTTCCATTCCTGGAAAGTTGAAATCTAACTTTGTTTCGGTTAAGAGAGTTTTTGCATTTTCAAACTTTTCTTGGTCTTCTGGATTTAGGTCGCTCGTGTCAAAATCAAAGATGCTTGAGAAATCAATATCATCTGTTTCTTTTTCAACATCTGCAAATGCTTCTAAAGGTCTTACTAAATAGCAAGAGGTTTTCTTTTCAATTGCGTGCTATGATAGGTAATTATCATTCACAATTGAATCCATAAATTCTAATTCGGAATATTTAATATTTGTTTTATCGTTTTTTAAATCTCGAAGATGTGCGTGAGAGTAACAGAATAAACTTGCCTTTTGTTTCCTGATTTGATTCAATAGTTTGACATATTGAGCTTTTTCCTGTTTGAACAGGTGACTGAAGATTTGTTTGTCAAAATATATTCTTACCATTCATTTTTTCGGCATTGGTTACAACGTTCCAAATAAACGGTCTTTTTAATGCCGTTTATTTATTGTTGTGAACTTTTTAGTTCTTTTAGATAGTGATGAATGTTTTGTTCTTCTCGATAAAACGAATTTTTATAGTCTACATTATATTTTTCAAGAATCATGGAAATGTTATAGCCGATTGGATAATAATATCTGTTGTTATAAATGTTGAATAAGTTTCGGTCTTTAACAACGTCATACCCTTTAAACATATTTGTAATACCTTCTTTATCTTCTTTTGTAAAAAATACTGCTTCAGGGTTATTTTTAGATAGATATCTTTTAATTAATGATTCAAAATATCTTGCTTGTCCTTCAATTGTGATTTCGTAATCCTCAGCAGGGCGAATGTCTACATCGTATTCTCTTTTTACTCTTTCAATCCGCTCATTACGCAAGGAATCATACTTGTTGAGATTTTGAATTAAGTCAGCTCCATCAATCCAAATTGCCTTCAATAGCTCATTCTCTTGTTTAACGCTTTCTTTATACCACTCAAGATCTTTGTGGTAAGAACCAAGAAATTTATCAGGCCCTCCAGGCATATGTTTCTGCACTGTTTTGGTATATTCAAACATTTCTGGGATTGACCATTGATATGCATGAAAAAATTCGTGAATAACCATAATAGACCAATCTTGAATATCAACAAGGTCGTCTTGAAGGAATTTTTTAGTCAATTCATAACTCTGGAAGTATAAAACTGGTTGCATGTAGTGAAAGAAAGTACTGTCACTAGTGATACTATTACTAAACCGCAGACTGGTTGTATCTGTATAAGTTTCTGGTAATTTGATGACCGGAACTTTATTGAAAGTTAACTCTTGTGGTCGATCGGTAATTTTACGAATATGTTCGCTGGGGTTTAGTACGATGGTATTTTCTCTACTGTAATATACTACCGGTTGATAAAAGTCATTTTCTGCAAAGTCAGGCCAATGTTTTTGAGCTACTTCATTTTTAATATTAATCAAATAGCTAAGGTGCCTGAAATAGCTTTGATCCATTAAGGATTCATTCACTTCTTCATTCTTTGCAGTATTTGTACACGAAAATAAAGTAAGCAGTAGGAGGATAGCTAAATGTTTTTTCATATTGTTTAATTGTTCACAACGGTAAGTATAAAATGCGTTTTAATGCAGCTTATACAATGTTATAGGTTTTTAATTAGAAGTCAATTTTTCTC
>NZ_JBEEEN010000006.1:0-239983 GCF_040117515.1 Gilvirhabdus luticola | reverse complement strand
GAGAAAAATTGACTTCTAATTAAAAACCTATAACATTGTATAAGCTGCATTAAAACGCATTTTATACTTACCGTTGTAGCCAATTTTGGCTCGTCCTTAAATTTGGGTAAAGTAAAGAACTTTTATTATTTTTATTAAGTATATTAAATTCAAAACTATGAAACACAACAAACTCTTTTTATATATAATAGGTATACTATTACTAGCAAGTTTTAAAAACTCCTATTCACAAACAACCTATAACGTTACATCAACGAATTTAGAAGGTCCTGGCTCTTTTTTACAAGCCATACAAGATGCTAATGCTAACCCAGGAGAGGACATTATTCAATTTTCTGCAGGGTTAACTGTAGATGCTATTACGCCAGGATTCAGTCTAACAAATCCAGACATGGCAATAATTCTCGAATCTGTAGTCATTGAAGGTAACGGAAGTTCTATTAATGCAAAACAATGGTGGATTGCTGCGGATGGTACTACAAATCCATTAGCCGCATGCCCGGGATCCATTGGAAGTACAACAATTATGTTAAAAGCACCAACGTTTTTAAGAGTTGGAACTATTAATCAGGATAATTCTGCTATTACTGTAACCATAAAAGATCTTTCAATTAAAGAGTTTAATGGTGTTGCGCAAATATATGAAAATGCAACTTTAAATTTGGAGAATTTTAAAGCTAGCGATATTTGGGCTACTAATAATTGTCCAAGTGGCACAACTGGTATGATGTCAGTAGCTAGTGGCGGTTCATTGTCTATAAAAAATTCATCTTTTCAAGAATCTATAAATTGGGAGACCACACCGGATTTAACTGCAACAATTATCTCTGAGCCAAATGCAGGAAATTTAACAATTGAAAATAGTCTTTTTTACGATTTAAACAAACAAAAACACTACGCAATTAATTGGGAAGGTTCTGGTTCTGCTGTTGCTAATATTGTCAGCTCAAGGTTTTTAGGTGCTGGTGGTTTAAAAATATCTGGTGGTACTACCACAAATATTGTTAATTCTACTTTTGTTTTATCAGATGGATTAGGCGTGTTAAATTACGGGGAACGTATTTGGAATAATTCAAATGGCCCTATGAATATTATTGCTTCTTCAATTAGATTTAATGGCAATGAATGTAACTTGGAATGTTCTAGTTTCTCTGTTAATTCATTAATCCATAACAGTTCTTCTGGTTCACTTAATTTTATAGAATCAGCTATTGGCTTTAACTTCCCATCAACTACAGGAACAATTTTGCTCACTTTAGAGGGTTCAAATATTACAGCTGATGGAGCTACATGGATTGAGCCTTCAGTAAGTCAAGATGCTGCTGCCTTAAAAACCATTACTTCACAACCAAATTTACTTACGAATTTAAATGGTTTTGAACCGCAAGTAAACACCAGCATAGTATTCTTAGATGCTGAATTTGTTAAACCTGCATTTCCAGGAGAATTGATTGATGTTGTTAATACTACTTTAACCAATCCTATAACAAATCAGCCAATTACTTTAGACCCAATTGGCAATGATAGATTTGATGGTAATGGTTTTCGTGATATTGGCGCCATTCAATTATCAGTGGCTCCATTTTTGAATTTAAGCTCCATAGGGAATGAATCTGCAACCCTTAACTGGAATGAACCTGTCCACCATGATGGTTATTCAATTATAAGATATGAGGTATCATATATAGAATCAGGTGGCTTTACTCCTACCATTGTTACAGTCAATTTACCTAATCTAACAACTACAATAAATGGTTTAACAAATGGTACTGAATATGTGTTTTCAGTTAGAGCTGTTTATGATAATGGTGGTTCTGAATTAAATGGTCCATACTCTAATAATGTAACGGATACACCGTTTGGAACTCTGAATGCTCCTACACTAATTGCTACACCAGGAGATCAACAAATAGACCTTTCTTGGAATCTTCCTGATTTAGGCGGTCGTACATTTCAAAATTATGTTTTATATTGGAAAGAAAGTAGTTCTTCAACTTGGGATACTGTATATGTTATTACAGACCCAAATGAAACTACAAGAACTGTAAGCGGCTTAGTAAATGGCACCACTTATGAGTTTAGGATTAATGCAAGAGCTTCAGGCGAGATTAGTGTGTTTAATACTACTACTGCTACACCTGATTCTGGACTAGGAATTGAAGAGCTATCAAATAATGTGGTTTCTTTTTATCCTAATCCAGTTAACGACGTTGTAAATATTAAATTAGATGAAAGCTTTAAAGCTAAATTGTTTAACATTAGCGGTAAATTGGTACTTGAAGTAAATAATAAAAAACAAATTGATATTTCATTCTTGACTAGTGGTATGTATTTCTTAAAGATTGAAAGTGAAGACAAAATTTATTCAGGTAAAATTTTAAAGGAATAAAAGCACTGAAAAACTACAAGATGACATTGATTTAGCAAATTAACTGGCTACAACAAGGTATAAAAGCAATAGCGGTTCAGGTATAAACTTGAACCGTTTTTTGTTTTAATTCAGTATCTTCCTACCCGAAAGATGGTAGCTTTTAGTTAGCTACTGCTCTTATACTAAACGTTATGTTTAATTTAAAAAAGATGTCAAAACTTTTTATATTCTTATTGATAGTATGCCAAATTAAAGTTGTAGAAGCTCAAAAAGTCCATTCAAATAAATTTGATGCATTTGTTAAAAATGCAATAGAGCTTTCAGAAGAAGCATTATATAATTCCACGTTTGATGAAGCTCTTCTTTTTGTTGACAATTCTTTCTTTGAAAATTTCAGTACATACGAAAGTAAACACAAAATAGCTTTGACTATTCAAAATATTAGGATTCAATCATTTCAAGCAAGATTGCGTCAATTATCATTCAACTCCGATGAACACTTAAGTAGTTTACTCGACCTATTACCTAGCGTGGAAAAGTTAGATGATGAGATTTTGAAAGCAAAATTCTTCACAATTCTTTCTGCTTTATATAGATCTAAAAATCTTGATTTATGTATTTCATATGAAAATAAAGCATTAGTCCTTTTTAAAAAAAAGGCTGATTACAAGTCGGTTGCCGAATTACAAGCAACTCAAGTATCAAGAGAGTTAGATAACTTTTTTCGTGATAATAAAAAAGAAGAAGCAATTGCAATGATTCAAAGATTCAGAGAAGAAATTGACTTCTCATCTAAATATAGCAAATATGCCTTGGCCTACAACACAAGACACCTTGCAAATATTTACAGAATTTATGATATAAACCAAAAAGAAGCATTAAAACTATACAAGCAATCTTTGAATTTAAGAGAAGAAATAGGATTTAAACCATTTATTACAGCTTCATATTATTCATTAGGTATAGTATATTCAAATTTAGGAATGCAAGAAAAAGCAATTATTGCCTATAATGAATCTATTCAACAGGCAAAGAAAGTTCACTTTATTCGATATGAATGCAATCCATATTTAAGCATTGGAGATATTTACTTAACAAAAGGAGATAAAGAAAAAGCCAAAGATTATTATTTGAAAGCACTTAAATCGGCTTCAGCAAATAATTATGAAAATGGAATTAATAATGCAATAGAGAAAATTAGTAATATAAAAAACTAAGCATAACAACGTGTATAAAACATAGCTAAATTAGGACTTCCGAGAGGTTTTGTTTATTTATTAAGTCCGCCAAATTTTTAATTTGGCTTTTACGTTTGACAAGTTAAAAACAAAATTAAAAATTTAGCTCTGTTTTAAAATCAAAAATATTACCTTTTTAAACGCTACATTCCATACATTAACGTTGTGCTTCATTATATCCAACCAATAAACAATGATAAAATTCTTTAGAAAAATTAGACAAAAACTACTCTCCGAAAATAAATTCAGCAAGTACTTAATTTATGCAATAGGAGAAATTATATTGGTTATGATTGGAATTCTATTGGCACTTCAAGTTAACAATTGGAATGAATACAGAAAACAAGGCCAAAAAGAAATCGTCAACTTAAAGGCGATAAAAAATGATTTACAACATGACCTGAACACAGAATTTATTCCTGGAATTAGTTATTACTCTAAAAAAAACAAAGATTTAAGTCGTCTTAGAGATTTTTATCTTAATAAAGAAATTATTCCTAGGGATTCTCTTCTAAAATACTTTCGCAACAACTGGGGTGAGTGGCATATTATTCTTAATAAAGGGGCATTCGAAAATCTAAAATCTACAGGGATTGATATCATTTCAAACGATTCTCTTCGTACCAAAATATCGTCTCTTTACAGTAATGGCTACCCTGAAATTGAAAATCGAGTTAATATAGTTAAACAGTTTTATGATAATGAGTTTGGACCAATATTGTATGATAACATTATACTTTATGATTCAACACATTCTCATGATGATTTTGATGATTTAAAAAACCGTAAACAGATTGGCAATAGAATTATACAACACTATTATCTGAGAACTTGGTTGTTTGAAAGATCAGAATTAGTAAAATCGAAAGTAGAATTACTTATTGGAGATATTGATAAAGAAATAGAACGACTGGATAAATAATTTCACTCTATAAATAAATAACGAAAGCACAACACCGTGTATAGCTCATTGCGGCTGAATTCCTAATCGGAATTCATTGCAATTTGCTATCTTTCGGTTACGGCGGAAAATCCTTGCGGATTTTCACGCAACGCAACCATAGCCAAACCGTTAGCTTGCATTAGAACAATATGACGAAAAGAGAATACATAATTCGACAAATTGCAAAAACGAACAAGAAAAATTATGAGAACTATGTTGTTACTCGAATCTATCATAGACTAAACAGAAATGACGTTAAATTTATGACTCAACAGTTTGTGAATAGACCTGAAGGACACGCATTGACGGATATGTATTTCCCTCAATTAAAGTTACACATAGAAATTGATGAACCTTTTCATAAAAAACAGGAAAAATTAGATATTGATAGGGAAACAGATATAATACAAGCAACCAACCACGAAGTTTATAGAATTGCCATAGCAGAAGAATTAGAGCAAATTAATCGGCAAGTAGAGAAGTTAGTAACACAAATTATAAAGAAAATTGACGTTAAAGAGAAAAGTGAAAAATGGGAACCCTGGGACTTGGAAAAGGAATTTAATCCAAACTACTATAGAACTAAAGGATATTTAGATGTAAATGAAAATCCGGCATTTAGAAGGATTGTAGACGCTTGTAACTGTTTAGGACAAAATTACAAATCAGTTCAACAAGCTTGGTTCAAGAGCAAAGTTTACCCTAATCACAATCTGTGGTTTCCGAAATTTTATGAGAATGCAGAATGGGATAACAGAATAAGTAGCGATGGTAAGGTAATTACAGAGAAATGCAAGAATCCAGAAAAGTATGATAATTGGTTTAATGACGTAACTTCTAATTTGGTAAAACGAATTACATTTCCAAGAAGCATTGACAATTTAGGATTTAGACTTTACAAATTTGCAGGAATATTCGAGACAGATTTGGAAGATTCCTCTTTTGAAAATGGAGTAATACATAGATTAACCCAAACAAGAATTGAAATAGAAAAAGCAAGCTAACAATGGCTATGATGTTCGTAGCTGCTAAACGCAGCTACGCCACATAGCCGAACCGTTATGCGTAATTAGAGGAAGGTTTAGAATACTAGATTAAAAATTGATGGAACTTATTAAACACAATAATATTACTTATGGATTTGCTAGAGATTTTAAACATGATCAAAAAATAAGAGAAAGTTTCAATAGTTTAACAGAAGCCGTCTTTGGCTTCAGTTTAGAAAATTGGTACCATGATGGTTTCTGGGGTGACTATTATATTCCCTATTCGCTGATACATAATGACAAGATTGTATCAAATGTTTCAATTAACAAGATTGAATTTGATATTGAAGGTGAGAGAAAGTCGGGAATTCAAATTGGTACAGTAATGACTGACGAAAAATACAGGAATAAAGGACTTAACAAGTACTTGATGGAAAAGATAATGCATGAATGGAAAGATAGGACTGATTTTGTTTATCTCTTCGCAAATGACAGTGTGTTTGATTTTTATCCGAAATTCAAATTCAAGGTTGTAAAGGAATATCAACACTCGAAAACCGTAGATAAACACAGTACTTCATCAACCTGGAAAAAACTGAACATGGAAGACCCAGATGATGTAACTTTTTTAGTGGGAAGAATTAAAGATTCTAATCCGATAGCAAAGATATCCATGAGGAACAACGTTTCTCTGATTTTGTTTTATTGCAATTGGGTTAAGAAAAACAGTATTTATTATCTAGAAGAACTTGATGCAATTGCCATCGCAGACTTTGAAAGTGACACTTTGTATCTTGATGATATATTCTCAATTAGACCAGTGAATATCGATAACTTGATTCATAGCATATCTGATGAAAGGATTCTGCGGGTAGTTTTGGGGTTTACACCCTTGAAAGATGAGGGGTTTGAAAAACATTTATTAAAGGGAACTGACACGCTTTTTATGCTAAAAGGTACGTTTGAGTTTTTCACAAATAAACACTGGATGTTCCCAGTTTTATCTCACGCTTGAAAAAGTTTATTTATAAATATAAGAAATAACTATGCATAACAATGTATATAAAAAAATAGGCGAAGTAGCAGTGAGTTCACAGATTTTGGCCCTTATCAAACCTTGTGATTAGTCGAAATATTTGTGATTCGTAATCGCCTACTTTTCATATACTAACAGTTGGCAAAAATATATTACAAATGGATAATAAAACAACTATGAAAAATCTATTTTTAGGAGTTCTATTTTTTATGATTTCAACAATGATATTTAGTCAAAATATTGAATCATCTACAAGAAAACTTATTGATAATGCTAAATTCACAAGAATAAACAGAGATTGGAGAACTATTGCAGAATTTAAATCAGGCATAGGTGAAACTGTTCAGTTTTACCCAATTGAAGTGATAGATTTAAAATCTGGAGAAAAAACTAAAGCATTACAACTAGATATGAATATTAAAAACCCATCTGTTTCTAAAACTGCCTGGGTAGGAATAGAAGAGATTAATGAATTCATAACTTTTATTGAAGAATACGTAACACCTAATTTAAAAAAGAAAATATAAGGATATGTCAGCTGAATATATTTTCAATGCTAACGAAGTGACCTTATCATATTTAATTGATGAAACAAAGAGGAGGTTGACAATAAAATTAAATGGTTATGATGATTGTGGATGTGAATTTAAAAACTACACTTTTTGGACAGAAACTCAGGTTGATAAAATTCCAGGACTACTAGAGTTATTAAAAATTATTAAATAAAAATTTTGCCATCACCATATATAATTTATTGCTAGTTCTCGCCTAATTGTATAATCAAATGACCTTATACGAATTTAACACTCTAACATTTGAAGAAAAACAAGCCACTGTTTAGCAAAATGGCGTGTTTTTAAATAATTATGTCACTCAAGATATTAAAATTAACTACTATGCAATAGACAAGTTCTTTTATCTTTATTTGGAAATACTACAAATGCTTATGCGAACCATCGCAAAATCCAGGTTTAGCTGTTTGCTTGCAATTGCATAAATAAGCCGTTTTTGTCTCTTCTGCAACAAAAACTTTAGGAAAAAAAGAAGAACCTTTATGAGAGCCATCACAAAATGGCTGATTGGACGATTCTCCGCATGAACACCAGGCATAAGTCTTTCCAGCTGTTAATTGTACAGGTAGTGGTGTTTTCCCAGCAATAGTTGGTTTTTTCATATTATTTATTATTTATGTAAAGATAGCTATAAGATTATTATAAGCTTATTATTAAAAATATGAGTTTTAAGTATGGGCATGAACTTGGTAAATATCCACCCAAGATTGTTTAATCAATTTTTCTTAACTTTCATGAAATAAAAATGAACATTGAAAATTCTGTGTTTAAACCTATGTTAAGCACCTTATTGCACTTTAGATAATGAAATATACCCAAACTTGAATGAAACAATTAATTATAATATTTATTATTATTTCAGTTAATGACGCTATATCTCAAGAGGTTTTAACTAATAAATCAGTTTATGATTTAGTTGAGGTAGGTTTTGAATCTGAGATAATCATTGCAAAAATCAATTCGAGTGAATGCGATTTCGATACTACTGTAGAAGGTCTAAAGCAACTTAAATCAAAAAAGGTTCCGAGTGAAGTAATCTTGGCAATGATAGAGAATAAAAAAAAGAAAAAAAAACTTGATGCCCTAATAGGTGGAGTTAGTAAATCTGATGTTACAACAACAGGTAGTGAAGGCAATGATAATCAGATAGGAGACAAAGGGCAATTGGACGGAGATCCTTATGCGCCAAGTTATTTTGGTAATCCAGGAACTGGAAGCAGAGGCGTAGGCTATGGCTTAAATGGAAGAGGACGTGCTACATACGATAAAATTAAACAAGATTGTAATGAATCTGGACTTGTAATTGTTAGGATTGTGGTTAACCAAAATGGTAATGTAGTGGAAGCACTTCCAGGAGTTAAGGGAACGACAAATACAGCACAATGTTTGTTAGATCCTGCAAAAAAAATAGCATTATCTCATAAATGGCGCCCTGACCCAAATGCTCCTGCAAAACAAATAGGTTTTGTAAAAGTAAACTTTTGAAAATAATAACTGAATATTTCGATTGATTAGCACGAAAAAACATCAAAAAAATAGGAGCCTCGCTACTATAACGCTACTCTTAAAAATATAAAACCCTGTTATACAATTATTTAACAGGGTTTATTTGTACTCAAGGTGGGAATCGAACCCACACTTCCGAAGAAACTGGATTTTGAATCCAGCGCGTCTACCAATTCCGCCACTTGAGCAAAAGTGGAATGCAAAAATAAATGTTTTTTCTTTAAATGCCTTAAAAATAGTACCTAATATGCTTTTCAGGTAAAAATAAATGTCTAAATTTGCACCTCATTAAAAAAGACGTGTGTTTTCACACTCAAAAACAATAAGTTAGCAATGCCTAATACCATTACACAAGCTAAAATATTTTCTTGTACGCAAAGTGTTGAACTTGCAGAAAAGATTGCTATTGCGTTTGGTACACATTTAGGGAATGTTATAACGTCTACGTATAGCGATGGTGAATTTCAACCGTCTTATGAAGAATCAATTCGAGGGACAAGAATTTTCATTATCGGTTCTACCAATCCAGGACCAAGTAATTTAATGGAAATGTTGTTGATGATTGATGCCGCAAAGCGAGCATCAGCTAGACACATTACTGCTGTATTGCCGTATTTTGGATGGGCTAGACAAGATAGAAAAGATAAACCAAGAGTTCCAATTGCTGCTAAATTGGTGGCCAAGATGTTAGAGGCTGCAGGTGCGACAAGGATTATCACAATGGACTTACACGCAGATCAGATTCAAGGGTTTTTTGAAAAACCTGTTGACCATCTATTTGCTTCTACAATCTTTTTACCATATTTAAAAGATTTAAATCTTGAACAACTTACTATAGCTTCTCCAGATATGGGAGGCTCCAAAAGAGCTTATGCTTACAGTAAGGCTTTAGGAAGTGATGTTGTTATTTGTTATAAGCAAAGAGCAAAGGCTAATGCTATTTCTCATATGGAATTAATTGGTGATGTAACAGGAAAAAATGTTGTCTTGGTTGATGATATGGTAGATACCGCTGGTACTCTGACAAAAGCGGCCGACCTCATGATAGAACGTGGAGCATTAAGCGTTAGAGCAATTTGTACGCATCCTATATTATCAGGTAATGCTTATGAAAAAATAGAAAAATCAAAATTAGAAGAACTTATAGTAACAGACTCAATTCCTCTAAAACAACAAAGTGATAAAATTAGAGTCTTAAGCTGTGCAAAATTATTTGCGGGCGTCATGTACAATGTGCATCACAATAAATCTATAGCTTCAAAATTCATAATGTAAATACATAATTAATATAAACACAAACAATGAAATCAATTACAATCAATGGATCTCAAAGAGAAAGCGTGGGCAAGAAAGCAACAAAAGCCTTACGTAATGCTGGTCAGGTTCCTTGCGTATTATACGGAGGAGATAAGCCAGTACATTTCTCCGCAGACGAACTGGCATTCTCTAAACTTGTATACACGCCTAATGCGCATACAGTTGTGATTGCTTTAGATAATGGTGAAACTTTTGATGCTGTACTACAGGACATTCAGTTTCATGCAGTAACAGACAAAATTCTACATATCGATTTTTATCAATTATTTGAAAACAAGGAAATTGCATTAGACATTCCTGTAAATCTAATTGGAAACTCACGAGGTGTAAAAAATGGAGGTGTATTAAGACGTAACAACAGAAAACTACGTGTTAAAGCGTTACCTGTAAACTTACCAGACTTTATAGAAATTGATATCACACCTATGAAAATTGGCGATAAAGTTGCTATAGAGGATTTAAAAACAGATAAATATACTTTCTTGCATTCAGACAATACAGTTGTATGCCAAATTAAAACGGCTAGAGCTGCGATTGTTGATGAGGTTGATGAAGAGGAAGAAGGTCTTGAAGGAGAAGAAGGAGCAGAAGGAACAACTGCTGAAGGAACAGAAACTGCTGCAGAAGCTACTCCAGCTCAAGAAGCCACTCAAGAATAAATTTAGATTCTATTTTATAATGAAAAGCATCTTGTTAAAATCAGGATGCTTTTTTTATTTTTACAAAAAACAAAGTATAAATGTTTAATTGGTTACAAAATTTTTTCAGAAAGCCTAATAAAACATTTAGTGTAGAAGAAAAAGATTCTATGAAGAAATTTCTTATCGTTGGTTTAGGGAATATTGGTGAAAAATATCAAAATACACGTCATAATATTGGCTTTAAAATCCTTGAGCATCTTGCTACTAAAAATGATTTGATCTTTGAAACTCATAAACTGGGAGACCTAACCAGTTATAAATTTAAAGGCAGAACTTTTATTTTGCTTAAGCCAAGCACGTTTATGAATTTAAGTGGTAAATCGGTTTTGTATTGGCTCACAAAAGAGAAAATTCCATTAGAAAACTTATTGGTTATCACAGACGATTTAAATTTACCTTTTGGAACACTGCGTATTAAAACAAAAGGAAGTGATGGTGGTCATAATGGATTGAAAGATATTCAGGAAAAATTAAATACAACTAATTATAATCGTTTTAGATTTGGCATTAGCGATGCTTTTGGTAAAGGACAACAAGTGGATTATGTATTAAGTAATTGGACTGAAGAGGAAGAAGAAAAGCTTTCTGAACGTTTAGACAAATCTATAGAAATCATAAAATCTTTTGGTACTGCAGGAATCAAACATACCATGAATGATTATAATGGTAAATAAAAAAGTGGCTGAAAAGCCACTTTTTATTTAATACAATGTTACTACTATTTAACAATTACTTTTTTCACTTGAGTACTTAATCCATCAGAAACGTGTATCAAATAGATACCTGATTGTACCTGCCCTAAATCAATAGCTTCATTAAAATACCCAAACTGCTCAAAACGGTTATTATAAATTTTTCTACCTCTTATATCATAGGCATTAATAGTTATAGCTTCACCAGAAGTAGAATTTAAACGCACATTAAACTCACCCCTATTTGGATTAGGATAGACAGAAAAACCAGTTAACGTATTATTTTCTATTGAGAGTGGTTGGTCTTCACATAACTCAATAGTAAACTCATCTATAGAACCACCATCTCCTGCTTCTAAATCTTCAACAGTTAATGTCCAATCGCCTGCGGACATTTCACCATAAATGGTTGAAAGATCACCATCTGGAATAAATGTGCCATTAAAAGGAGGTGAACCACTTGCAATTGGCGTTGTAGCTTCTTGATCAAAAACTGTAACGGAATAATTAAGATTTGGTCTGCTATTATTTCCATGCTTATCTGTAAGAATTACATCTGTACCATTGGGACTAGTTAGAGTAATCACTAATTCTTTAACCCATGTATGAGAGATATCAATAGTGACATTTATATCTGCTATAGAAAAATCTTCAGCAACTGTAATAACAGACTCAAATGTTCCTGGGCTTGAAGTTCCCATAGCTATTGGAGTGTCCGTAGCAGTGTATGGGTTACAATCCAAATTAACGGTAGTGAAACTATATGTTGGTGATGTAGTTCCAGTAGCACAAGTATTGGAAGGTGTTACACGCCAGTAATAGGTCGATGCAGTATCTAACTTGTCAGTGGTAAAACTATTAAAAGGAGTATTACTGGTTTGAACAATATTACTAAACCCACTGTCTGTAGCTATTTCTAGTAAATATGAAGTTGCATTAACATCTAAATCCCAAGAAAGTTCTGGTTTAATCCAAACACCACCTGCGCCATTAATTGGGCTAGATAATGTTGGTGCCGAAATCGTAGCGCCAAATACATTAAGAGTAAGACTAATATCACGAGTAACAGCACCAGAATCTCCTGTAACTGTAAGAATGTATTCCCCAGGTGCAGCACTTCCAAAATTACTTAGCGACATGGTGGTGGTTCCATTTGCGCTCAAAGACGTTGGCGAAAAACTAGACGAAACACCAGTCGGTAAATTAATAACGCTAAAGTTAGCTGTCCCTGCAAATGCACCTATAGTATTAAGATCTATGTCAATATCAATATTGGAGTTTGTACATACTTCATAACTAGCACATAAATCTGACTTATCTATTAAGAATGAAGCCGATTTAGGTGAAGTAATTTGTAGATCTGCGTCAGAAATATCAAAGAAAATATTATCGGCTGCTTCAACCATAATGCGGCATGCTGCACTAGCATTGTTGGGCACAACAATGGGTTCTGAACCATCATTTGGAGTATCACACGCCAATAAAATAGGATAGGTTAAACCACCATCGGTTGATAATCTGATATTTATTTTTTGACAGTTTATAATCTCATTTGCTGTTTCACCTACATCCCAAGTAATTACTTGTTCAGTACCAGGATCCCATTTTATTCCTGGAGTATTTTGTGAAGTCATGGTAAAAGGTGTGCCATCAACAACCGTTATTTTCATGTTATCAAAACTTGATTGGCCACCTAAACCCATGGCTGTGGCTTCTCTATCTCTTACTGTTAATGCCCAATTTAAATCTCTCGCAACTGTAGAAACAGTTTCCCAATCACCACCTGATGGAGGATTTATTTCGGTGAGTTGACCAGCAACTACTCTATTTATATTTGGGATATAACGATCTGAAGATGTTGTTGGTGGTAAGGACCTAGTCATAGTACCTGATGTCAAAGTTGGACCAAAATTGGCAAAAGTTACTTGACCATTATCGGTCTGTTCCCAACAGTACATTAAGGTATCACCACCATCAGGATCGATAGCAGAACCTCTTAACACATAGGCTGTACCTTGTGGTATGACATAATCTTTTCCAGCATCAGCATTAGGAGGATTATTGGATATTGGTGTACTTGTCCAACAGGTTCTATTATCAAAATTATCGGTTATTTGTTTAAGACTATGGTAGTGAAAATATGGATCTGCGGTTGATTGTACAGCAGGAGGGTTTCCAGCGTAACTCATTATGGTTGATCCTGTAGAAGGTTCTGAGTTTGTTCCAGCACCTTCTACAACGTCTGAAAATGTGTGTGTGGCCCCTAATTGATGACCTAATTCATGACTTAATATTTGAATATCAAAATTATCTCCTTCAGGCACTCCACTTCTAGACCAGGCGCTTCCTTTAATATTATCTACACAAATACAACCAATACAACCAGCATTTCCTATAACACCATTTCCAGCTAATCGAGCAAACAAATGCCCAATATCGTAGTTAGCCTCTCCAATCGTACTTGTAAGTGTAGTTTGCACATCTGAATTCCATGTACCTTGTGAATCAGGATATGGGTCAGTCACAGCACTTAAGAAAATAACATCTTCAGTGTTAGCAACAACCTCTAAAGTTAAGGCAACGTCGGTCTCTAAAACTTCGTTGGCTCTAGACACAGAGGCATTAATTCCTGCAAGGGCACCAGCTTTGGTGCCACCAAAATATGCAGTATATTCACCATTAGTTGAAACAGCTAATCTTAATTTTCTTAGTAATTGATCTTCTGCAGCTTTATTTGACAAAGCCCTGTTACTACTATCATTTTTATGAATTATTTCATCCAAAGTACCACACTCAAATACATCTTCAGAAGTTGTTTTAGCATAATTGTTATAAGAGACATGATTTTTAGAACCATGTGAAACAGGCTGCATATATAACGTTGGCTTATTAGGAAAAGACACCATGGTTTGCACACCTAGGTGTGACACACTCATGCGCAATCTCATGGATGGATTATTTATACTAAAACCAACATAGGATTTTATTTGAGGATATTTTGCAGACAATTCAGGTGCCAAAACAGGAGCTTCGTAAATTCTAAAAGTTTCAAACACACCATCATAAACAGGTATTTGAACAAAGGTTTTAGAGGGTGATATTTTGTTATTAGATGTATTATCTAGTTGACGTAAAGGAGCACCTTGTAAATCTTGCTTTAAAGATTCAAAATCGAGTTCATAAAATTGGGTTTTATCCTTATCTATATTATAATTTAAGAGATTTTCAACATTAGACACATTTTGTTTTGGAATCCAATTGTTTGTTTGTGCATGAATTAAAAAAGAAGACAAGAAAATAGTATAGCATAGCGCTTTGAGGAGTAGTATGTTTTTCATAGTAAATTTTTAAAAATTAGGCCGTTAGAACCTAGCTAACAAATTTAATCTTTTTAATTGAAAATAAAAAGAGGGCCGAAACCCTCTTTAATAGTTTTATAGGAAGTTTTTAATTAATGATAATTTTTTTACTACCATTTCTTTCACCATCACTTACATGAACCAAATACATTCCAGATTGTAGATGGTTTAAATTCATGATTTGACTGAAATTAGATGAGTTCTTATAGTCGTTTGTAAACAATTTACGGCCTCTCATATCGTATACAGCAACTTTAATATCATTATCTGAAAACGATTTCAAACTTATAGTAAATTCACCATTGTTTGGGTTAGGGTAGATTGAAAAATTAGCCAAATTAAAGTCATCAATACTTAAAGGAATAAATGCATCATAACAAATCGTAACTGACCACCCATTCAATGTGCCGGTATCTCCTGTGCCAAAATCACCCACACCAATAATCCAAGATCCAGAGACTTCTTCTCCATTCCAATCGCTTAAAGACGCATGTGTTGATTGCATAGAAATATCACTACCTGTTAGATTACAATCAAAAGCCACTCCATCATCATCAAATGTAACGATCAAATCATCTTGTTGTTGACATGGATTAAAAGGGTCCATCAATTGCAAAAAAGTAAAATCAGGACTTTGAACCGCAACATCAAGATCACCAACCCAAGTGTGGGTAATGTCAATACTAACATTAACATCTGTTATGGTTCCTGATTGCCCAACAAGTATTCCTGTTTGAACATCATAAGCGCCTCCATTGTCAGGAATGGAAATAGGAAGATTAGGGTCTGTAGAGGCAAATTCGGTACAGACATTTGAAATTGTACCACCAATAGAAAAATCTTCAGTGTTAATGTTAAAGAAAATGTTGCCAACAGCTTCTACCATGACTCTGCAAAACCCTTCCTGAATATTAGGAAGTGTCACATTTTGAGAACCATCATTTGGAGTATTCATTGCTAAAGGAGTGTCATATGTTAAACCTCCATCTGTAGAAAGCCAAATATTGACGTTAGATACATTAAAAGGAGCTATGTCAGTTCCTGCTACATCCCATTCGATTGTTTGAGAAGATCCACTAGGGTAAGATATATAAGTAGATTGTGATGTTACTAAAAAAGGACCTCCAGCATTATTTGTTGTCACGGTCATACCATCCGAATCTGTCTGACCACCATCTGCATCATTATCTCTAACAGTTAATTGAAAATTGATATCTCTATTAATAGATACTAATTTTTCCCATGTTGTAGAAACACTTCCATTGCTTAATATATCTGTAATTCTTGGAATATACCTTATAGGATTTGTAGTTCCTTCGAAAGAACGCACTATAGGACCAGTTGCTGTTGTTTCGGTTGGTAGTTTGCTACCATCTGCTGGGTTGCTTAAATCATATTGCTCCCATGTATAGGTATGTGCATTTTCTGCCAAGGCTCCATCAGCGTCAGAAGAATCACCGGTCAATTTATAAGGTGTCGAGATAGGAATTGTATAATTATTTCCCGCATCAGCCACTGGAGGATTATCATTGTTGGTATCCATTTGAGAAGCACATTGGCTTAAGCCTGTCGTAATATTATCCCAGATCATTTGTAAACTTTTTTGATGAAAATATGCATCACTATTATTTTGCACATTTTCGGGAGAACAAATACCAGCATAAGCCATAATGGTACTGCCACTACCTGGCTCATATGCATTATCATCCACTCTTTGACCACCACTACCGCAAAAACCGGCAGTACTATTAAAGGTATGCGGTGCACCATATTGATGACCCATTTCATGACAGACATATTCTATATCAAACACATCGCCTACTGGATTTGGCAAGCCCGTAACCCCTTGTGCCTTTACAGAAGCTCTACATGGGGATTGTAATATTGCAACACCACCTCCGCCAGTACCAAAGACATGGCCTATATCATAATTTGCAGTGCCTATTTTAGTATCTATTTCTGTCTGATTTTCACCGAGCATTGTTGACTCATTATTATTTGTGTAAGGATCAGTGGCTCCGTCTAAATAAATAATACTTGCGTTTTCTACCATGCTCATCGTAAGTGATAGGTCTCTCTCATATATTCCGTTGACACGTGTCATAGTTACTGCCATGGCTGCTTTAACCGAAGGCACCGAGCCTCCATGGTAAGTTCCATATTCACCAGTACAAGCTAAAGCTAACCTAAAAGTACGCATCATGCCATCGTTGGCATTCATCACTTTATTATAAGATTCTTGAGTTTTGCTGGAGACCTCTTTGTTCTCTTCAAAATGACAAATGAATTTCTCTTTTAAAGGCGACAAGTCTTTTTTCAGGTAAGAAATATAACTTAGACCATCTTTAGTATATGGGTCCATATATTGTGTGCCTTGCCCAGATGATAAAGTCATGGTATGTAATCCTAAAGGCGTTACACTAAAACGTATCAGTTTTGACGGATTTTGAATGCTCTGCCCAACATAAGACCGTAAATCGGGATGATTCGCCTGCATCTCTGGAACCATAACTGGAGCTTCTTTGACACGAAATGATTCCATTTTTCCATCTTTGTTTGGAAATTCAATGACCAGATTTGAAACTTTGGGAGAATCTCCTCGTAATGGCGCATTTAACAATTGTGTTTTAAGGGCTTCTATATTTAATTGAAAGAAAATAGCTTTTTTAGGCTCTGATTTTCTTAATACTTTTTCAGTGGTACCAATTTTTTCTTTTGTAATTTTAGTCCAGACGGAGTTGTTCTTTTGAGCATTACTTTGTAGTATTGAAAATAATACGACTACAAGTATTAATTGAAGTTTTGAGTAGTAGTTTTTCATAGTAAAATTAATTAATAGGCGATTAAATTTACTTTGATATTTATTAAATAGCAAAAAATTCATTTAAATTTTATGGAATTTTATTGAATATGAATTACTTATCGATATTATTTATCTGTATAACGATGTTTAGTTGTAAGGTGAAAAAAGATTCATTTGAACTCAACCAAGACCAAACGGTTGCAACTCAATGCCCGGAAGATGGTAATTGCACCTTTGAAGTTTTAGAAAACAAGTCATTAGAAAAACTAAAAGGCAGTTTAGGAGAGTCCTATTACAAAGTTGTTGAAGGGAAAAATCTTCTTTTAAGATTTCAGTATGAACGCAACCAGATACCAAACACGGTTGATGGGCATTATATTGAGCAAGTTTTTGTAGAACTTGATAAAAATAATTTGGAAGTAGAGTTAAATTCTGTTAACTCAAAAAAAATTAGAGTAGTTTTTGCCAGATTTTGCTATTGTAAAGGACAAACAGGATATTATGATATAGATAAAGGAAGTTTAATTATAAAAAAGGTTGAAGGCAATAAGTATCAACTTGATTTTTACTTCAAGATAACTGAAGTCCCACAAATTATTACCGAAATTCATGAAATTTTCACCTTAAACTAAAATAATTTGAGCTAGGCCAATTTTTTAATAGTTACATTATAAGTAAATTTGCTTTTAAAAATATTTATAATTGAAAATCATAAGTAATTTCAATTCCTTTTCTCCAAAAAATAAAACAATTGCCACAATTGGCACCTTTGATGGCGTTCATATTGGTCATCAAAAAATAATTCAGAAATTAGTTCAAACTGCACACAAGAAACACCTTAACGCTGTTGTTTTAACTTTTTTTCCTCATCCTAGAATGGTGTTGCAAAAGGATGCCAATATTAAACTCATCAATACTATAAATGAGAAAGCTCAACTATTTGAAAAACTTGGAGTAGATAATCTGGTGGTCAAAAAATTTACTAAACAATTTTCACGCCTTTCTGCCGAAGATTTTGTAAAGCAAGTTTTAGTTGATAAATTAAAAATTGAGACTATTATTATAGGTTATGATCATCATTTTGGTAGAAATAGAAATGCTAACATAGACGACTTAAGAGCATTTGGTGAAATTTATAGTTTTGATGTTGAAGAGATTTCGGTTCAAGACATTAATGAGGTTGCAGTTAGTTCGACTAAAATTAGAATTGCACTTAATGAAGGTGATGTACAAACTGCTAATGCATTTTTAGGTTATAATTTTATGCTTACTGGAATTGTTGTTGAAGGCAAAGGTATGGGTAAAAACATAGGTTTTCCTACAGCAAATATTTTTATTGAAGAAAACTATAAACTAATCCCGAAACAAGGTGTTTATATCGTTCAATCAGAAATTGAAGGAAAAACTATTTTTGGGATGATGAATATTGGTAAGAATCCAACTCTTGGTGATAATGAGCAGAGTATCGAAGTCCATTTTTTCAATTTTTCGAAATCCCTTTATAAAGAAAATATTCAGGTTGAATTAATACATCGAATTAGAGATGAACAGAAATTTGAATCCTTGGAAAGCTTAAAAGAGCAATTGAAAAAAGACAAACAAACATCTTTAGATTTTATAGCATCAAACAATGCTTAACCAATTATTATTTAAACGTATTGATAATTCTGCACTTATTGTTTTCAGGATTATCTTTGGGCTTCTTTGTTTTTTAGAATCAATAGGAGCAATTTTAACAGGTTGGGTAAAACGTACTCTAGTTGATCCGCAATTCACATTTTCATTTATTGGATTTGAATGGCTGCAACCGCTTTCTGGAAATTGGATGTATCTATATTATGTTGTGATGGGTGTTTTTGCTTTTATGGTCATGATTGGTTACAAGTACCGCTTTAGTATTATTGCGTTTACCTTGATGTGGCTTGCAACCTACCTTATGCAAAAATCATCTTACAACAATCATTATTATCTGTTGTTCCTTTTAAGCTCAATAATGATATTTTTACCTGCAAATAAATACCTTTCGGTTGATGCAAAATTAAACCCAAACAGTGTTAGGTATTCAATGCCCAAATGGTGTAGTTTGGTATTTATTCTTCAGATGTTTATGGTTTATACCTATGCTTCTGTTGCTAAAATATATCCAGGTTGGTTAGATACTTCTGCATTAGAAATTATATTAAAAGGAAAACAAAATTATTTTTTGGTTGGAGATTTCCTTCAAAATAAAACATTGCATTATGTTTTAGCTTATGGAGGTATTTTGTTCGATGGATTAATTATTCCGCTATTACTTTTTAAGTCTACCAGGAAATGGGCCTTTATCATATCTATTTTCTTTCACTTATTCAATTCGGTGATTTTTCAAATAGGTATTTTCCCTTATATGTCTTTAGCATTTTCTTTATTCTTTTTTGAGCCAAAAACAATCCATAGCTTGTTCTTAAAAAAGAAGACTTTTTATAAGGAGAATGAAGTTATTATTCCTAAACAAAATCATATAATTATAAGTGTATTTACTATCTACTTTAGTTTACAGCTTTTACTTCCTTTAAGGCATTATGCAATAAAAGACAATGTACTTTGGACAGAAGAAGGCCACAGACTATCTTGGAGAATGATGCTACGTACTAAACATGGGTATGCAAACTATAAAGTAATAAACAAGGATACAGGAAAAGAAATACCTATCACTTTACAACAATTTTTGACGCCAAAACAAGAACGAGTAGCAAGTAGCAAACCAGATGTTATCTGGCAGTTCTCACAATATTTAAAAGAACATTTTAAAAACCAAGGACAAGAAGTTTTAGTATTTGTTGATGCTAGAATAAGTGTAAATGGAAAACCTTATAAAAAATTAATTAATAGCAAAGTAGATTTGGCTAATACTGAATGGAATGCCTTTAAGCATAGCGATTGGATTTTGCCGTCTAATGAAGAATAAATGTTGTTGTAATTCATTAAATTTGCGACTTAAATTTTAATACATGTTACAAGTATCTTTTATTAGAGAAAATAGAGATTTAGTCATTAAACGATTAGCAAAAAGAAATATAGATGTTAGTAGTTTGATTGATGAGGTCATTGTTTTGGATGAAGACAGAAGGCGTTTACAGACAGAATTGGATAAAACATTGGCAGAATCTAATACTCTATCTAAAGAAATAGGACTTCTTTTCAAATCTGGTCAGGTCGACAAAGCCAATGAAATGAAACAAAAAACCACAGAGTTAAAGGATACATCTAAAATAGTTTCTGAAGCGTTAAACAAAAAGGCAGACGATTTAAATGAACTATTGTATAAAATACCCAACATTCCTAACGAAATTGTTCCTTCAGGAAATACAGATGAAGATAACGAAGAAGTATTTAGAGAAGGCGATGTTCCAGAATTACATGGTGATGCGTTACCTCATTGGGAACTTGCAAAGAAATATGACATTATAGATTTTGAATTAGGAAATAAAATTACAGGCTCTGGTTTTCCTGTTTACAAAGGGAAAGGAGCAAAACTTCAACGAGCTTTGATAACTTATTTTCTAGATAAGAATACTGCTGCAGGTTATACAGAGTATCAATTGCCTCATTTGGTTAATGAAGCTTCTGGTTTTGGTACTGGTCAAATACCAGACAAGGAAGGGCAGATGTATCATGTAACAGAAGATAATTTGTATTTGATTCCAACTGCCGAAGTTCCAGGCACCAACATTTTTAGAGACGTAGTTTTAAATGAAACTGATTTACCAATTGGGATTACAAGTTACACTCCTTGTTTTAGAAGAGAAGCCGGAAGTTATGGCGCACACGTTAGAGGATTGAACAGATTACACCAATTCGATAAGGTGGAGATTTTACGTGTTGAGCATCCAGATCATTCTTATGTGGCTCTTGATGGAATGGTAGATCATGTCAAAGTGATTTTGAAGGAATTAAAATTACCGTACAGAATTTTAAGATTATGTGGCGGAGATTTGGGATTTACATCTGCATTAACTTATGATTTTGAAGTGTTCTCTACTGCACAAGATAGATGGCTTGAAATTTCTTCAGTTTCTAATTTTGAAACATTTCAGGCAAACAGATTAAAATTACGCTTCAAAAATTCAGACGGTAAAAATGAATTGGCTCATACGCTTAACGGCAGTTCTTTAGCTTTGCCAAGAGTTTTAGCAGGTATTTTAGAAAACTATCAAACAAAAGATGGTATAAAAGTACCAGAAGTGTTAATTCCATATACAGGGTTTGACATTATTAATTAATAAGAAAAAGCTTACAAAATATATTGATTATTTTCATTTTTATCGATGAACGGTAACAAATGAACGTCATTTAACGATTTTCTACATATTTTTTTTGCCTGTTTCCAAATTATTTAGAAGTTAGTAGTCCCAAATATCATAAACTAACGAACTATGAAAAACTTTAAGCGTATTTTACTACTTATTACCTTGGTTGTAATTGCTCATAAGGTTTTGTTATCTGATTCAGATTTTTTTAAATCAGAATCTAAAACAGAAATTGTAATAGCAAATAGATAATAAAAAAATTTCGTCAAGAAATGTCCCGATCGAGTAATTGAATCATTTTTAAATTTACAATGGTTAATAGCACATTTATTTTGGTTGGTTAATGCCCGAATTCTTTTCGGGCATTTTTTTATAATAATATTTACAATTTCTGCTTTACACATTTGTTATATTTACACAAACTCTACAAATGAGATTTCTTTTAACAATAACTTTTTTAATATCATGTGTTGCATTTGCACAAGATGATATTTTAGCAAAAGAGTATTTTAAGAAAGGAGAATTTGAAAAAGCTCTATCGTCTTTCCAAAGATTGCATGATGCAAATCCTGGTAATGTAAGTTATTTAGTTCAGCTGGTAAAGACTCATCAGCAACTAGAACAATATGATGAATCGGAATCTTTAATATTAAATCAACTAAAACGAATTAACTATCCATCATTGTATGTAGAATTAGGGTATAATTATCAGCTCAAAGATGATATTACTAATGCAAACATAAATTATAATAAAGCGTTAGAGAGTCTTAACATAAACGCACGCTATGTGTTTTCTGTAGCACAGTCTTTTGTTGATCATTCATTATTAGATCTAGCTATTACCGCTTATGAGAATGCCATGACATTGGCTCCAGATCTTAACTTTGATATGCAACTAGCCCAAATTTATGGAGAGCAAGGAGACATTGAAAAAATGTTTACAGCTTATGTTCAATTTGTTAAATTCAATCCATCTTACTTAAACAATATTAAACGTGTTATAAGTGATTTTATTAGTGAAAATAGCACTAATGAAAACAATGCAACCCTTCGAAAAATACTTTTGAAGAAAATCCAGGAAGAACCTGATTTATTATGGAATGAAATGTTAAGCTGGCTGTTTATTCAACAAAAGGATTTCAGAAAAGCCTTTATGCAAGAGAAAGCTATCTTTAACCGCCAACCAGAAAGTTTGGACAGAATTGAAGAACTAGCTTCTATTGCTGTAAATGAAAATGAAAACGAAATTGCCAATGAAATATTCCATTATTTAATTGATACAGCTCAAGATATAGACACAAAGCTTGACGCACATTATAATTTACTTCAGTTGGAACTAACCTATGGACATGAAGTAGATTATAATAACATTCAACAAAAGTTTTTAACATTATTTGATGAATATGGTAAATTCTCTCAAACGCTTCAATTACAAATAGCCTATGGACATTTTTTGGCTTTTTATATGAACGAACCAGATAAAGCTACTTCCTTTTTAAAAGAAACCTTATTATTACAACTTTCTACATTTCAACAAGCCCAAGTTAAAATAGAGCTTGGAGATATTTTGGTGCTACAAGAAAAGTTTAATGAAGCACTCATTTACTATACACAAATACAACGTAACTTAAAAAACAGCACCATTTCTCAAGATGCAAGATTTAGAGTCGCAAAAACGAGTTACTACAAAGGAGACTTTCAATGGGCCGAATCTCAATTAAAGATTTTAAAATCTTCCACATCACAATTAATAGCCAATGATGCCTTGGATTTAAAGCTTCTTATTTCTGATAATAAGTACGATGATTCGTTACAGGTTGCTTTAAAACTATATGCTAAAGCAGACTTATTGGCATTTCAAAACAAGAATGATGAAGCAATAGTATTATTAGATAAAATTTTAGAGGAGCATAAAACGGAAACTATAATACCGCAAGCATTATTAAAGCAAGCACAATTGTTTGTTAAAAAGCAGGAATTTGAAAAAGCTGATAACAATTACAATAACATCATTAAAAATTATAGCGATAGTATTTTGATAGATGATGCTATTTTCTCGTTAGCAGAACTATATGCAAACAAATTAGATCAGCCAGAAAAAGCCAAGGAACTTTATGAGCAAATCATCTTTAATCATGCAGATAGTATCTATTTTGTAGATTCCAGAAAAAGTTTCAGGGCACTTCGTGGAGATGCGATAAATTAGTTCATGAAATGTGTGTAGCTGAAACCGAAAGACTCTTTGTAAAAAAATTCACCAAGAACGACGCATCCTTTTTTTTAGAGTTGGCTAATTCTCCTAATTGGATAAAATATATTGGTGACAGAAATTTGAAATCGGTAAAAGATGCTGAAGAGTATCTTAAAAATGGCGCTATTAAAAGCTACAAGGAATTTGGATTTGGGTTTTACAAACTGGAGTTAAAATCAGAAAGGAACAAAGCAATAGGAACTTGCGGAATAGTAAAGAGAGAAGAATTAGATGACGTAGATATCGGTTTTGCAATGTTACCTGAATATGAAGGAAAAGGGTTTGGATATGAGTCGTCTGTAGAAATTTTGAATATAGCAAAGCGACAATTCAATTTAAAAAGAATTGTTGCCATAACATTACCAACCAACAAATCATCTATTCATTTGTTAGAAAAGGTTGGTTTGTCTTTTGAAAAAAAGATAAAACCCTTTGAGAATGATGAAGAACTTTTGTTATTTTCAAAAAAACTTTAAAATGATAATTTACAACGTTACAGCCAATATTGATGAGAGTATCCATGACGAATGGCTAGCTTGGATAAAAGAACACATACCAGAAGTATTAGCTACCGGCAAGTTCGATAAGGCAATACTCACCAAAGTATTGGTAGAAGAAGAAATGGGAGGACATACCTACTCAATTCAATATAGATCCTATTCTCGAGATGCTTTGGATGCGTATTATAAAGAAGATGCTGAAAGATTAAGAAATGATGGTTTAAAGAAATTTGCAGACAAAATGCTAGCCTTTAGAACAGAACTTCAAATAGTTGATGAATATACCGTAAACTTCAACTAAAAATCTATGTCTGTAAGAGCAAAGAAACATTTAGGACAACATTTTTTAAAGGATGAAAACATTGCAAAAAAAATAGCTGACACCTTATCATTTTCTGGTTATGAGCATGTTTTAGAAATTGGTCCAGGAATGGGAGTACTAACAAAATACCTGCTACAAAAAGATATTATTACTCATGTTATAGAAATAGATTCAGAATCGGTTGAATATCTTAAGAATGAGTATCTCAAACTTGCTGATAGAATTATAGAGCAAGACTTTTTAAAATATGATTTAAAGCAAGTTTTCAAAGAAGAAACTTTTGCTATAATAGGAAATTTCCCTTACAATATTTCGTCACAAATTGTTTTTAAGGTTTTAGAAATGCGAAATCAAATACCTGAATTTTCAGGTATGTTCCAAAAGGAAGTAGCACAACGTATATGTTCGAAAGAAGGAAATAAGGTGTATGGAATACTTTCGGTATTAACACAAGCCTTTTATGAATCATCGTATTTATTTACAGTGCCTCCACAAGTTTTTAATCCACCACCTAAAGTAGATTCTGGAGTTTTATTGCTAAAAAGAAAAGAAAACTTCATCTTACCATGTGATGAGACATTATTTTTTAAAGTAGTAAAACAAGCATTTCAGCAAAGACGTAAAACCCTTCGTAATAGTTTAAAAACATTTAATTTGTCAGATAATTTAAAAGCAAATGTTATATTTGGCAAACGTCCAGAACAATTAACTGTTGATGAATTTATTGCACTTACGCAATTAGTTGGAGTGGACGATTTAAACCGTTAAATCTTTTAAAGTTGTCTGAAGAAAACGAGAAAATATTATTTGAATTATCTGATGAACTAATCAGCCAGGTAGAACAACTTATTGTAGAAAAAAACGATAAAGAACTTCATCATTTATTAGATGATTTCCATTACGCCGATATTGCTGAAATTCTTGACGAACTAGATTTAGAAGATGCTATTTATATCATTAAACTTTTAGACTCTGAAACCACTTCAGATATTTTAACGGAGCTTGATGAAGACATTAGAGAAAAAGTTTTAAAAAACCTTTCAGCAAAAGAAATAGCTGAAGAGATAGAGGAACTAGATACAGATGATGCGGCAGACATGATTGCCGAATTGCCTGAAGATCGCCAGAAAGCTGTAATTTCTCAAATTGAAGACGAAGAGCACAAAGCTGAAATACAAGAACTTTTAGCCTATGATGAAGATACAGCTGGTGGACTTATGGCAAAAGAACTGGTTAAGGTGTATGAAACTTGGACGGTTGCTGGATGCATGCGAAGAATTCGAGGGCAAGCCAAAGATGTAACCAGAGTACATTCCATTTATGTAGTAAATAAAGAAGAAAAACTGATAGGCAGATTGTCCTTAAAAGACCTTATTACTGCTAAAAGTGAACAAAAAATTGCTGAAATCTCAAACGCAAATGTAGATTCAGTAAATGTAAATGATGATGTTGAAGACGTTGCAAAAGTGATGCAAAAATACGATTTGGAAGCTATTCCAGTTGTAGACGATAATCAAGTGTTATTAGGACGAATCACTATTGACGACATCGTTGATGTCATGAAAGAAGAAGCTGAAAAGGATTATCAATTAGCAGCTGGTATAACTAGCGATGTAGAGCATGATGATAGTATTTTTCAGCTTACAAGAGCTAGATTGCCTTGGTTGTTTCTTGGGCTTTTAGGAGGAGTTGGCGCATTTTTAATTATGGAAGGATTTCAAGAATCCTTCAGCAAGTATGCCGTTTTATTCTTCTTTACACCATTAATTGCAGCTATGGCTGGAAATGTAGGTGTACAATCTAGTGCAATTATTGTTCAAGGTTTAGCAAACGATGACGTTAAAGGAAGCATAAATAGCAGATTATTGAAAGAGATGTTTCTAGCTGCTCTCAATGGATTTATTCTTGCGATTTTTTTATTCTTATTTGTTTGGGCCACAAAAGGCGATATGAATACAGCACTAGCTATTTCTATTTCTCTGGTAGCAGTAATTATTGTTGCTGGCTTAATAGGGACATTTGTGCCTTTGTTTTTAGACAAACGCGGTATAGACCCAGCAATTGCAACGGGGCCATTCATTACTACAAGTAATGATATCTTTGGAATCCTAATTTACTTCTGGATTGCTAAAATGATTCTCGGTATTTAACCCATTCGTCATTACGAGAAACGAAGTGACGTCGTAATCTGTTTATGATTCTCGTTTACTTTCATGAGGTTACTTTATTACATTCGCATTGACAGGAAAATGTGTAATTTTACAACATGAAACCAATAAACATCCAAGAGAAGTTTACAAAGTTTAGTAAAAACTGGCATCCACATCAAATTGCAGTGGTAGACGATATGCAGGTAATTCTAGCAAAAGTTAAAGGTGAATTTGTATGGCATAGTCATGAAGATGAAGATGAATTGTTTCAAGTTGTAAAAGGAACATTATATATGCAATTTAGAGATAGGACAGAAGTGGTTAAGGAAGGAGAAATTATTGTAGTCCCTAAAGGAGTAGAGCATAATCCTTGTACTAAAAAAGGCGAAGAAGTTCATGTGTTGCTCTTTGAAAAATTGCATACAGCGCATACTGGAAATGTACAACATGAAAAAACACAAACACATTATCCTGAAATCTAGATGAAAATCCTTCACCTTGATACCAATCATCCTTTATTAATTAATCAACTAAATGATTTAGGTTTTACTAATCATGAAGATTACACATCTTCAAAACAAGATATTGAAACTAAAATTCAGGACTATGATGGTATCGTCTTAAGAAGTCGATTTACCATAGATAAAGCATTTTTAGACAAAGCAGTCAACTTAAAATTTATTGGTCGTGTTGGTGCAGGATTAGAAAATATTGATTGTAATTATGCTAAAAAAAAGAGCATTGCTCTTATTGCTGCTCCAGAAGGCAACCGAAATGCGGTTGGCGAACATGCATTAGGAATGCTTTTGTCTTTATTCAACAAACTTAACAAGGCAGATCATGAAGTTAGACAAGGTAAATGGCAACGAGAAGAAAATCGTGGTATCGAACTCGATGGAAAAACAGTTGGATTAATAGGTTATGGCAATATGGGTAAGGCCTTTGCAAAAAAATTAAGAGGCTTTGATGTCGAGCTTATTTGTTATGATATTAAAGACAATGTTGGTGATGAATACTGTAAGCAAGTATCTTTGCAACTGCTCCAGAAACATACTGATGTTTTGAGTTTGCATACACCAGAAACACCATTAACATTAGGAATGGTAAACAAGACATTTATCAATCAATTTTCTAAACCATTTTGGCTTATAAATACTGCTCGTGGCAAAAGTGTTGTTACCCATGATTTGGTTGATGCTTTAAAAACTAAAAAAATTCTGGGAGCTGGTTTGGATGTTTTAGAATACGAAAAATCATCTTTTGAAACTTTATTTTCTTCAGAGTTACCAGAAGCTTTTCAATATTTAATAAATTCAGAAAACGTAATGCTATCACCTCATGTAGCTGGTTGGACCAAAGAGAGTAAAGAAAAATTAGCGCAAACAATTGTAGATAAAATTAAAGCTAAATTTTGTTAACTTTCAGGTGTGAAGAAAACCATTCTTGTTTTTGCTTTATTGATTTTTGCTTTACTCTTGCTGTTTCAGTTAAGTAATTATGCTATGATTTCTGGCAACTTAAATGTAGAAATTGTAGTTGCTGTTATTGCAGTTGTTTTCTTTTTTATAGGTGTATATTTAAATAAGAGAAGTTTAAATAAACAGATGAATTCTTCTACAGAAATAAACTATAAGAAAATTGAAGAATTAGAGATTAGTAAACGTGAATATGAAGTTTTGCTGGCAATTTCAGATGGGTTATCAAATAAAGAAATAGCTAATAAATTATTTGTTTCCGAAAGTACTATAAAAACTCATGTCTCGAATCTTTTGGTAAAACTGAATGCCAAACGTCGCACACATGCGCTTCAAATAGCAAAAGACTTACAAATCATTTAAAATAAGTACTTTTAGACTAAAGTATGAGCACTTTAGTACTTTAGTATGAATAGATTTCGATCAACTCAAAGTACTTTTGGGGATCAATTTAAAAATGAATATTTATGAAAAGCACAGTAATTAAATATGGTCTTTACGGACTTTTAACAGGTGCAATTATTTTTACTTTGCATCTGGTTTTAGGCATTAATAATTTAGACTATTCTACAAATGAAATTTTAGGATATGTGTCTATATTTCTGTCATTATCATTTGTCTTTTTTGGGATTAAACATTATCGAGATAAAATTAATAATGGAAGCATTACTTTAGGTAAAGCCATAGCTATTGGTGTTCTTATTTCTTTATTAGTGGGAATTGGTATTGCCATAGCAGATTTTATTTATACAAAATTTATAGATCCTTCTTTTTTCGATAATTATGAAAAAATGCTAATTGAACAAGGAAGAGAAGACGAGGTTTTTGAAATGACCAGTGGTACAGCAGCAATATTTATGCTTATACTAGTTACTATAATAGGATTTATTATTTCTTTAATTTCAGGATTAATTCTACAACGTAAATAGGTTTTTAAAACAATAAAAAATGAGTAAACCTGTCATACATTTTAAAATTGGCTGTGATAATTTACCTAAAACGATTGCATTTTACAAGAATGTTTTTGGTTGGGATATTGTCACAAATAACAATTTAGCATCAATAAATTCAAACCCAGAAAATGGAATTCCAGGGCATATCACTGATTTGGTAAGCGAAGTTGACAATTACATTACTATCTACATTCAAACTGAAACTATAGTTCAAGATCTAAAGCTAATCGAATCTAAAGGTTGTAAAGTTCTTGTCAATCCAATAGAATTGCCAAATGGTCGAACATTTGCTTGGTTTCAAGACGTAGCGGGAAATACAGTTGGACTGCTTACCCCTTTAAACAATGACTAATATTAAAATAAAACTAGAAATATGAGTTTAGGAGCATTTTCAATGAGTTTAAGTGTTAAAGATATTAACGCTTCAAAAGAATTTTACGAGCATTTAGGATTTTCCGTTTTCGCTGGAGACATTAAAATGAATTATCTCATTATGAAAAACGGGAAGGCGTTAATAGGATTGTTTCAAGGTATGTTTGAGCAGAATATATTAACCTTTAATCCTGGTTGGGATGAGAGCGCTAACAAGTTAAATTCCTTTACTGATGTAAGAAAAATTCAGCAAGAACTCAAAAGTAAAAACTTAAAACTTGAAAGAGAAGCAGACGAAAATACTTCTGGACCTGCAAGCATTGTATTGTATGATCCAGATGGAAACACCATATTAATAGACCAACACGTATAAGTTATGCAATATAAAGCAACATCAGCAGAAGATTATATTTCTCAAGTTCCAGAAGAGCGACAAGAAGCTTTAAAGAAACTTCGCAAGACTATCAATAAGAACCTGCCTAAAGGTTTTGAAGAAGGTATTCAGTATGGGATGATAGGTTATTATGTGCCTCATAGCATTTATCCAGATGGATATCATTGTACACCAAGTGAACCATTACCATTTATGAGTTTTGCGTCTCAAAAAAATTCAATTAACCTCTATCATAGTGGCATTTATACCATCCCAGAGCTGCACGATTGGTTTGTTGGTGAATATCCAAAACAATGTAAAAGGAAATTAGATATGGGAAAAAGCTGTATAAGGTTTAAAAATATGGAAGAAATTCCTTTTGAACTTATTGGTGAATTGTGCCAAAAAATGACAGTTGATGAATGGATAAGTGTTTATGAAACAGCAATTAAAAAAAATAAATGAAAAATAGAGTTACAGGCATTGGAGGTTTGTTTTTTAAAGCCAAAGACCCAAAAGCTACAAAAGATTGGTACAAAAAACACCTTGGGTTTAATACAGATGATTATGGTTGTACATTCTGGTGGAAGGATAAGCATGGAGAAGATTGCTCTACGCAATGGAGTCCGTTTGCGGAAGACACTAAATATTACAAGCCTTCAAAAAAGGATTTTATGTTCAATTATCGTGTAGAAAATTTAGTACAACTTTTAAAAGTCTTAAAAGATGAAGGGGTAACCATTATTGGAGATATAGAAGAATACGATTATGGAAAGTTTGGATGGATAATGGACAACGATGGAAATAAAATAGAACTTTGGGAACCAATAGACAGTGCGTTTCTTTAGCAGTGTATAAGTAATAAACTTTAGTGATTTACATAGAGATACTTCAATCTTATAATTTAACTGTATTTCAATGGGCGGCCGTTGGTTGTGCAGTTTTTTTATTGGGATTATCAAAATCTGGTATAAAAGGGATAGGTATTATAATTGTAGTTATTCTGGCTTTTGTTTTTGGTGAAAAAGCGTCAACAGGCATCTTACTTCCAATGTTAATTAGTGCTGATATTTTTGCAGTTGTTTATTACAACAGGCATGCACAATGGAAGTATATTAAAATACTTATTCCATGGATGATCATAGGTGTTTTGGTAGGTGTATGGATTGGTAATGATATTTCAGAGATAATCTTTAAAAGGCTTATGGCCATTATTATAATAGGTTCGGTTATTATCATGTTTATATCAGAGAACAGAAAATCTGACAAAGTACCAACAAACAAGTTGTTTTCAAGTGGAATGGGTTTCTTAGCAGGATTTACAACAATGATAGGTAATTTGGCTGGGCCCATTTCTAACATTTACTTCCTTGCAATGCGTTTTCCTAAAAACGAATTTATTGGTACAGCTGCTTGGTTATTTTTTATTATAAATGTTTTTAAATTGCCATTTCATTTTTTTGTCTGGAAAACAGTTACTAAAGAAACACTTATTTTAAATACTGTTTTAATTCCTGTAGTTGTCTTCGGATTTTTATTGGGAGCTTTCATTGTTAAGTTCATTTCAAATATAAATTATAGACGTTTTATATTAATAGTAACAGCAATTGGAGGTGTAATTTTATTCTTCAGATAAAATAAATTGTAACGTTATATTAATTTGAAATACTTATAATATGTAGAGAATTGAATTTTCACTACCTTTAAAATCACTAATCAAAAAGTACTATCATGTCTGACGAAAAAAAATTAAGCGATGACCTTAACGAAATGTTAGGCGACGCAAAAGAAGGAGCGAAAAAAGCTGCGGATAAAGCAGAAGAATTTGCAAAAGAAGCCAAAGAAAAAGCTAGTGAGTTTGCTGATGACGCAAAAGAAGTTTTAAGCGATGGAAAAAACATAGCTATAATTGCGCATATTACTATTATTGGCTGGATAATCGCTTTTGTAATGAATACCAATAATAAAACCGAGTTTGGTTCTTTTTATGTTAGACAGACTTTAGGGATTTTTATTCTAGCTTTTATTGTAAGCTTTATTCCGCTAATAAACGTTATAGGCTGGATACTTGTACTTATACTATGGGTTATGAGTCTGATAGGAGCAATTGGAGGAAACACTAAACCGATTTTTTTACTCGGAAAGCAGTTTCAAGATTGGTTTAAATCTTTATAATATTAATAAGCTGAAAAAACTAATTTCAGCTTATTTTAAATATTTTGATATCGTAATATTGCAATATTAAAATATTTTTGTATATTTGTACCATTAAATGTTAGATTATGGGAACTACAAAAACACAAATATTTACACAGAAACAAAATGAACTTGCGCAGTACTTTAAAGTTTTAGGCCATCCAGCAAGAGTTGCTATACTGCAATATGTTAGTCAGCAAAACGCATGTATATGTAATGATCTGGTTGAAGAAATAGGGTTGGCACAAGCCACAATTTCACAGCACTTAAAAGAATTGAAAACAATTGGTTTACTAAAAGGTGAAGTTGAAGGCAAGCGCATGTGTTACTGTATTAACTTGGAATTATGGACGACCTTGCAAAATGAATTAAACACATTTTTTAATACAACAAAATCTAATTGTTGTTAACCTTTAAAAACAAATATTATGAATACAATAAATAAAAGAACGAAAAAAGAACAATTGAAAGCTTTAAAGAATAAAACAAAAGTAGTTTATAAAAAGTGTTGTGAAAACATTAATAAATTTTCGATTGGATATTTTGAATCAATGGTCTTAACTAAATAGTAACAAATCTTTAAAAAATATAAAAATGAGAACACAAGAATTATTTAACATTTTGCAACAACATCAAGATAAAGCGTTGTTATTTGAATATGCACCTAATGAGTTTGTAGGAACAAATTATCATATCACCGAAATAAAGCACACTTCAATTGATTCGGTTGATTGTGGAGCTAAAACAGATGCATGGAATGAAACTGTAATCCAGCTTTGGGAAAGTCCTCTAGAAATTGGTAAAAGAAATTTCATGAAAGTGAACAAGGCGTTATCAATTTTAGAAAAAGTAGGTACCATAAAACCTTATTTTTTAGACGCAGAAGTAAAGTTTGAATATAGCAACGCAACATTTCATACAGCACAACTATTTGTTAACGATTTTGAAATACAAGGCAACAATTTAATTTTTAAGTTAGTTGTTGAAAAAACAGATTGTAAAGCAAAAAGTGTTTGTTGCAATGAAGAGGAAAAAGAGGTTGTAGCAGTTGAATCAGAACCTTGCTGTTCTCCCGATGGAAATTGTTGTTAGGCCATTAACAAAACAAGATTGGACTTCAGTTTCAAAAATTTATGCTGATGGGATTGCCACAGGAATAGCTACTTTTGAAACTGAAGTTCCTGATTTTGATACTTGGAATAAAAAGTACGTTGAATCTTGCAGAATTGTTGCAACTCTATATAATGAAGTTGTTGGTTTTGGGGTATTGTCATTAGTTTCTAAAAGGCATGTATACCGAGGTGTTGCAGAAGTCACACTTTATGTTGATAAAGATTATCAAGGAAATGGTATTGGTAAAATATTATTGGAAGAGCTTATTAAGCAAAGTGAAGTTGCTGGTTTTTGGACATTGCAGGCATCAATTTTTTCAGAAAACGTAGTGAGCATTAATTTGCACAAAAAATGTGGTTTTAGAGTCGTTGGTGTTAAGGAAAGAATAGGTCAAATAAATAATAAATGGTACGACAATCATTTTCTTGAAAGGCGAAGTAAAATAGTGAATTAAATACAATGTGAAGCTTATATGAAGATTGGAAAAGAGAATAAAAATAAATTAGAAATTTTACAGATTAGTATCTGCACCGTTGTTTTCAGTATCATTTTGCTCTGAAAACCTCTGCTCTAGCTCTGCTTGGAACTCTTCCATAACAGGTCTTACTGTGCTTTCTGGTAAATCGGCAATTTTTATATACATCAATCCATCAACAGCATTATTAAATAATGGATCAACGTTAAAAGCAACCAACCTTGCATTTTGTTTAATATACTTTTTAAGTAAAACGGGTAATCGTAAAGCTCCTGGCTCAACCTCGTCTATGATTTTATCAAATTTGTTAAGATCTGCTTCGGTTTCATCAAACACAAAATCTTTATCAGCATCTTTTAGTTTTACCTTAAATTCTTTTTTTGGGTGTACATATTGAGCAATGTAGGGATCGTAATAATGAGATTTCATAAACTCTATCATTAACGATTTTGAGAAGTTAGAAAATTGATTACTGATACTCACACCACCGATTAAAAACTTGTGTTCAGGATAGCGCAGTGTAGTATGTACTATACCTTTCCAAAGTAAAAATAAAGGCATAGGTTTTTGTTGGTAATCTTTAATAATGAATGCTCGTCCCATTTCAATGGATTGGCTCATCATTTTATAGAGTTCGGGTTCAAACCTAAAAAGGTCTTGAAGATAAAAACCATCAATACCATACATTTCAAAAATTTTAGACCCTAAACCCATACGATAAGCGCCGACTATTATGTTGCTATCATTATCCCAAAGAAACATGTGGTGATAATAAGTATCAAATTTATCTAGATCGATGGCCTCATTGGTGCCTTCTCCTACTTCTCTAAAAGTTATTTCACGTAATCTTCCAATTTCACGTAAAATATTTGGGACCTTATTTGCAGGAGCTAAATACACTTCATAGTTTTTGCTTTTTAGTAGTCTAAAATCGCCACTTTGCAAATCTTTAATTTCCTTAATCATGTCATCCAAACTCACAGGAGTTACAATTTTCTTTGGAATTTTAGGAACTTTAAGTGTAGAAGAAATAGTTTCTAATCTTTTGGGTGTTTCAAATGCATTGGAAAGCATATAAGTTTTTCTACGTAAGAATTCTGAAAATTCCTTGAGAGAAGTATGCTCTTCTTGATCAGCTACAGGGATTGGCCTTCCAATTCGCACTTTTATAACTCTTCTTTTTTGAGTTAAAAGTTCTGATGGTAATTTGGCCGTTCTAAACGTGTCACTAATTTTAGATAACTGATAAAACAACCTACTATTTTTTGCATGAAAATATATTGGAACTACTGGGACTTTAGATTTTTGAATAAGTTTTATAGCAGCTTCTTCCCAAGGTTTATCTACAACAAGTTTTCCATCTCTGTAGGTTGAGACTTCACCAGCAGGAAAAATGCCCAAAGGCTTTCCTTCATTTAAATGTAAAAGTGAATTTTTAAAACCAGTAATACTAGACTTTACATCTTTTCTGTCTTCAAAAGGATTAACAGGCATAATATATGGTTTCATTGGCTCTATTCGATGAAGTAAGAAATTAGCAATAATTTTAAAATCCTCTCTTTGCTCGAGCATGAGTTTTAAAAGCAAAATACCATCAATACCTCCTAAAGGGTGATTGGAAATGGTAATATAAGCGCCTTCTTTTGGCAATCGTTTTAGGTCTTCGTCAGGGATTTCAAATTTAATCTGGAATTCGTTTAAAATTCCATCTAAAAATTCTAAATGATTTAAATGCTTATTTCGGTTGTAAATTTTATTAAGAGTAGAGATTTTAAGTAGTTTCATGAGTATCCAACCAAAAAAAGTACCCATAAACCCATACTTATCAGCATGAATTGCAATGGCTACTTCTTTAGCGGTTACCAATCCCATAGTTTCTTAATTTGAGAGAAATACAAACCTAATTAAAATTTTTTACATTAATTGGAATGAAATTACTATGCTTCTTCTCTATTTTGTAACTATTTGAACGGTTTCTTGTGTAATTTGTTTTAAAAAAACTGTCTTATCTTTCTCAAGTTGATCAATAACACTTTGATTGTAATGTCTAATCGTGTATAAGGATACGTTTTCATTGCAGGTTACTTTAAATTTGGCTTTTAAATGCTGAAGTAACTTTTCCAAATTATTGTAGATATTATCCACACAAACAGAAAAACTTATCGCTGAATTCTGAATAACATCAACTTTCATTTTATAGTCATGTAATAAACCAAAAATATGACTAATATTCTCTTCTACGATATATGAGAAATCTAACGAAGATAATGAGATTAATACTTGATCTTTTTTAACAATCAGGCAAGGTACAATCGGATCTATACCTATGCCTTTTCCTACCATTGTGCCCGGTTCTAAAGGATTTAGAAAAGATTTTACAAACAAAGGAATCTCTTTACCCTGAAGCGGTTGTAAAGTTTTTGGATGAATTACTGATGCTCCATAAAATGCCAATTCAATGGCTTCTCTATAAGAGATTTTGTTTATGAGTTGAGCGTTTTCAAAATAACGAGGATCGGCATTCAAAACTCCAGGAACATCTTTCCAAATGGTGACACCAGTAGCATTTAAACAGTAAGCAAAAATGGCTGCAGTATAGTCACTTCCTTCTCTGCCAAGTGTTGTTGTAAAGTTGTTGGCATCACTACCTAGAAAGCCTTGGGTAATGTTCAAAACACCGGTATTAAAATTTGATGATATCATTTGTTGAGTAAGATTCCAATCAACATTAGCTCTTCTGTAATAATTATCAGTTTTGATAAACTCACGAACATCTATCCAATTGTTCTTTAGATTGATAGTGTTTAAATATTCGCTAATTATTGTGGTTGAAATCAATTCTCCATAGCTAATGGTTTGATCATAAATAAAGTTATAATCTGGTGATTTGTTCCTTCCTAAAAAGCTGTCTAATTCCTGAAAAAGAGTTGAAACTTTATTAAATGCCACATGATTTTCATCATCAAATAAATCTAGTAAAATAGCATTATGATACTTCTTTACTTCTTGCAGAGAACTTTGTAATTCACTTTTATTTTCAAAATAGTTTTTAATTACAGCCTCTAAAGCATTTGTTGTTTTGCCCATAGCAGAAACAACTACCAAAGTATTGTTATAGCCTACGGTTTTTAATACTGATGCTAAATTTTTTACCCCATTAGCATCTTTTACAGATGCTCCACCAAATTTAAATACTTGCATTATACTGTTTAATTACCTCGATTTGATATATATTGTATTAAACTGTTTTGATCCATTTGTACTGTTTCCCAACCTTCTAAAATTTTAGCACCAGAATTAATATAGAAATCTCTTGCTGGAGTATTCCAATCTAATACCACCCATTCTACTCGACGTACATTTTCTTTATAGGCTTGTTTTAATACGGCATCATATAATGCGGTCCCTATGTTTTGCTTTCGCATGTGTTCATACACGATTAAATCTTCCAGATGAATAGTTTTTCCTTTCCAAGTGGAATATCTATAATAGTAGAGTGCCATACCAACAACATCACCATCTTTTTCTGCTAGTAACGTTTGAAATAAAGGGTTTTTACCAAATCCATCTCTTTCTATTTCTTCTACGGTAACCTCTACAACTTCAGGTTCCCTTTCAAAATGTGCTAAATGTTGTATTAAACTTAAAATAGTTTGTGCGTCTTTTTTTTCCGCTTTTCGTATACTAAAACTCATAATTTTTAAATCAACGCAAAGATAGTTTAAACAGTTTTATTAAATACTATTTTAATTTTACGAAAACGTTGTAGTAGTTTAAAAAAAAACCAATATTTGCAAAAGCAAATTTTAATGTTATGTCTCAAAAAAACCAGACTCTTGGTGAATTTATTATAGAAAATCAATCATCATTTAAATATACTTCTGGCGAATTGTCTAGACTCATTAATTCTATCAGACTTGCCGCAAAAGTTGTTAATCATGAAGTAAACAAAGCTGGTTTAGTCGATATTATTGGAAATTATGGAGAAACCAATGTGCAAGGAGAAGATCAACAGAAATTGGATGTTTATGCTAATGATAAATTTATTCAAACACTTACTAATAGAAATATTGTTTGTGGTATTGCCAGCGAAGAAGAAGACGATTTTATCAGTATAAACAGTCAAGACGAAAATAATCAGAACAAATATATTGTCTTAATAGATCCGCTTGATGGCTCTACCAATATAGATGTAAACGTTTCAGTAGGCACTATTTTTTCGGTTTACAGACGCGTCACACCTGTAGGAACTCCAGTAACCATTAAAGATTTTTTACAGAAAGGAAGTCAACAAGTGGCAGCAGGATATATTATTTATGGTACGTCGACCATGCTTGTTTATACTACAGGACATGGTGTTAATGGCTTTACATTAAACCCAGCCATGGGTACATTTTATTTATCACATCCTGATATGACGTTTCCAGATGAAGGGAAAATTTATTCTGTTAACGAAGGTAACTATGTCCATTTTCCACAAGGCATAAAAAATTATATAAAATATTGCCAGATGGAAGAAGGAGATAGGCCTTATACAAGCAGATACATTGGCTCTTTAGTTTCAGATTTTCATAGAAATATGATAAAAGGAGGAATTTATTTGTACCCAACAACTTCCAAAGATCCAAATGGTAAACTGCGTTTGCTTTACGAGTGTAACCCGATGGCATTTTTAGCAGAGCAAGCCAATGGAAAAGCCAGTGATGGTTTTAGAAGAATAATGGAGGTAGAGCCAACGGAACTGCACCAAAGAGTACCTTTTATTTGCGGGAGCAAAAACATGGTTGAAAAGGCTGAAGAGTTTATGCAATCTTTATAGAGCTTCTAAAATTATTGTTAATAGAATTATCGTGTTTACTATTAGACCAAATGTTATAACATTTATTTTTTTAGATTCGATTGTTTTCATAAGTTATAGATTTATACATGATTTCTTTATAACATTTCACATGCCAATATCATAAATAATTGATAATCAATTATATAAATCCAATTCTCGATTTGTTTGAATTACTAAAAATAGCTTAAAAGCGATATTTCGTAACCGAGGCTACGACATTTCGTTAAATTTTAGAAATTTGAATGTGAGGAATAAAAAAAGCGAACAAATAGGTTCGCTTTTTATAATTTCTAAATAATTATTATTTATTCATGTTTTTCATTTCATCAATAAAGGTATCAAGACCAACGCCATAGGATACAACTGTTAAAGCTTTATCAACTATGTATTCTACATTTTCTGGAGTAAATCCTAAACCAACAGCTATTTTTTTTAATAGAATTCTTTCGTTATCATCTTTAATATGATCAACATGGACCATTCTAGCTAAATCATAAAGACGCTCTAACCTATGGTCGTAAGAAATAGGTGGATTAATGGGATGGGATTTATAATCTTTTAAAATTTCTTTATAAGTTGATTCTGAAATATCTAAATTTCTAGCTAATCGGTCTAAAAATTCCTTTTCATCTTCGGAAATAATACCATCATCCATTGCAACTCTAACAATCGCAGCAAAGTGGTCTTGATTTCTTTTTCTAAATCCACTATCAAATAAATCTGAAATTGACATAAATTCTTTTTTTAAGTGGTGCAAACCTACATATTATTTTTCTTTTTTTAATAATTAAGAAGCAATAAAGTAGGTTCACTCAATCCTAAATATTTATTTAAAATTTTCAGAGTAAATATAATTTTATTAATAGTTTTTATCAATAAACTCATGAACAAAATTTTATATTTGCCTAAAATTTAGTTGAGTGAGTAAATGGGTTCTCTCGCAAACTTATGCACAGACTTTGCAAACGCAAAATCTGCAAACTTCTATTGCAAAAAATGAAAGCAAAACCTTTCTAAAAGGCCTAACAGGATCTTCATTATCATTTGTAGTTATTGAAGCTTTTAAAGAGGCGAACAAACCATTCCTTATAGTTTTTAATGATAAAGAAGAGGCGGCCTTCTATTTAAATGACCTGGAGATTTTACTTAATGATAAGGACATTCTTTTTTATCCAGGAAGTTATAGAAGACCTTATCAAATTGAAGAAACAGATAGTGCCAATGTGCTATTGAGAGCAGAGGTTTTGAATAGAATTAACTCACGAAAAAAACCTGCAATAATTGTGACCTATCCAGACGCCCTTTTTGAAAAAGTAGTAACTCGTCGAGAGCTGGAAAAAAATACGCTGAAAATTTCTGTAAATGATAATCTTTCTATCGATTTTGTAAATGAAGTTTTATTTGAATATCAGTTCAAACGTGTAGATTTTGTTACAGAACCAGGAGAGTTTTCTGTTCGTGGCGGTATTGTTGATGTGTTTTCTTATTCGCATGATGAGCCTTACAGAATTGAATTTTTTGGGGATGAGGTGGATAGTATAAGAACGTTTGATGTTGAAACCCAACTATCAACAGAACAGATAAAGAAAATAAATATAATTCCTAATGTTGCTAATAAGTTTTTGGAAGAAAAACGACAGAGTTTTTTAAATTATATAGCTTTTAAAACAGTTGTTTTTGTTAAAAATTCAGATTTATTCTTTTCAAGAATTGATGACTTTTATAGTAAAGCAGGAGAAGCATTCAAAAATCTTAGTTCAGAAATAAAACATGCAGAACCTGAAGAATTGTTTTGTAATTCAGGGTTGTTAAAAAAGCAATTATTAGATTTCAATTTAGTGGAATTTGGAACCACGTCATTATTTTGTCATTCAGAGCGAAGAGAAGAATCTATTGATTCAACAGAGATTACCACGACACTAGCTCCGCGCAATGACAAGACCATAGAATTCAACACTACACCACAGCCTTCATTTAATAAGCAATTCAATTTATTAATTGATAATTTGAATATAAATCATGATAACGGATATACCAATTATATTGCTTGTGTAAGTGAGCAACAAGCCAAACGTTTTCACGATATTTTTGAAGATGTAGAACAGGAAGTTTATTACAAAACCATTGTATTATCCTTATATCAAGGATTCGTAGACCATGATAATAAAATAACCTGTTACACAGACCATCAAATCTTTGAGCGTTATCATAAGTTCCATCTTAAAAATGGTTATGCCAAAAAGCAAGCCATTACCCTTAAGGAGTTAACAAATCTAGAGATTGGTGATTATGTAACCCATATTGATCATGGTATAGGCAGGTTTGGCGGGCTCCAAAAAATTGATGTTGAAGGTAAAAAACAAGAAGCCATTAAATTGGTTTATGGCGAACGCGACATCTTGTATTTAAGTATTCATTCTCTTCATAAAATCACAAAGTTTAATGGTAAAGATGGTAAGCCACCAAAAATATATAAGTTAGGAAGTAAAGCTTGGAAAACCCTTAAGCAAAAAACCAAATCTAGAGTTAAAGAAATTGCATTTAATTTGATTAAGGTTTATGCAAAACGAAAGCTAGAAAAAGGTTTTCAGTACAATCCAGACAGCTATATGCAACATGAGCTTGAGGCCTCTTTTTTGTATGAAGACACTCCAGATCAGAGTTCAGCGACCGATGATATTAAAGCCGATATGGAAAGCGAACGTCCAATGGATAGATTGGTTTGTGGAGATGTAGGTTTTGGAAAGACAGAAGTGGCTATTCGCTCAGCTTTTAAAGCTGTAGATAATGGGAAACAAGTAGCAGTTTTAGTGCCGACAACCATTTTGGCCTATCAACATTACAGAACGTTTACAGAACGTTTAAAAGATTTTCCAGTTACAGTTAATTATTTAAACAGATTTAGAACCACAAAACAAAAACGTGAAACATTAGAGCAACTTGAAAGTGGAGGTTTAGATATTATTATTGGCACGCACCAATTGGTGAATAAAAATGTAAAGTTTAAAGATTTAGGACTTCTTATTGTAGATGAAGAACAAAAATTTGGTGTTGCAGTTAAAGAAAAACTAAAAACTTTAAAAGAAAATGTAGATGTCCTTACGCTTACCGCGACGCCAATACCAAGAACGCTTCAATTTAGTTTAATGGCAGCGAGAGATTTGTCTGTAATTACAACGCCACCACCAAATCGTTATCCAATAGAAAGTCATGTTATACGTTTTAATGAAGAAACCATTAGAGATGCTATCTCATACGAAATTCAACGTGGAGGTCAAATATTCTTCATTCATAATCGTATAGAAAACATTAAAGAAGTGGCTGGTCTTATTCAGCGTTTAGTACCTGATGCAAAGATTGGAATTGGTCACGGACAGTTAGATGGCAGAAAACTGGAGCAATTGATGCTTGCTTTTATGAATGGCGAATTTGATGTTTTGGTTAGTACAACTATTGTAGAAAGTGGTCTTGATGTTCCAAATGCCAATACTATTTTTATCAATAATGCCAATAATTTTGGATTGAGTGATTTGCATCAAATGAGAGGTCGCGTAGGACGAAGTAATAAAAAAGCATTTTGTTATTTTATTACTCCGGAATATTCTGCAATGACCAATGATGCAAGAAAACGAATTACTGCTTTAGAACAATTTACCGAATTAGGAAGCGGATTCAATATAGCAATGAAGGACCTTGAAATTAGAGGTGCTGGTGATTTACTAGGAGGAGAACAAAGTGGCTTTATTAATGATATTGGTTTTGACACTTACCAAAAAATACTAAATGAAGCCATAGAAGAATTAAAAGAAAATGAATTTAAAGACCTGTATCAAGACGATGGTAAAGACAAAGAATATGTAAAAGACATTACTATTGATACAGATTTTGAGCTATTATTTCCAGATAATTACGTAAATAATATCACAGAACGGTTAAATCTATACACACAACTAAATAATATTAAAACAGAAGAAGAACTTCTTAAATTTGAAACCGAAATTATTGACCGTTTTGGAGAATTACCAATTCAAGTTGTTGATTTGTTAAATAGTGTTCGTATAAAGTGGTTGGCTACAAGAATTGGGTTAGAAAAAGTGGTAATGAAATATGGTAAACTAGTTGGCTATTTTATTAGCGACCAAAAAAGCCAATTTTACAACAGTAAAGATTTTACCAAGGTCTTACAGTTTGTTCAAAATAATCCAAAATTATGTAAAATTAAAGAGAAACAGACTAGAGTAGGATTGAGACTTTTAATTACTTTTGACCATATAAAAACCATACAAAAAGCATTGGATGCGATGCAATCAATTGTGGCTTGATTCTTGTCGTCATTAATTTTAAAATGTGACCTTTAAAATTTTATTGAGTCTTTAATAAAAAAACAGTGTTTAAAAAAATAGTGCTATTTGCAGTTTTAATGCCAGTTTGGATGTTTTGCCAACATTCAATAAAAGGGAACATTTCTCCAAATATTGGATATAAAAATGCTATAATTTATAAAATCAGCCCAGCCCAATTACATTATATCACTCATGCACCAATAGATGAAAAAGGTTCATTTAATATAGTATTAGATTCAACGGCTTCGAGTGGCATGTATAAATTGGTATATGCCATTCCTGAAGAAGAGTATAATTTCGATATTATTTATAATGCAAAAGAAGATGTAGAATTCAAATTCAATACTGAAACAGGGATATCATATCAAAAATCTATTGAAAACCAATTAGTGACGTCTTATACTATAAGTATGTCTTTAATAAGTCAAGACATTGGAAATTACTTTGTTGAAGACAGCAATGATACTTTGGTACTGAAAGACATTTTCAAGAATCAAAGAAAAACACAATCAAAGTTTGAAACAGATGCCAAAGGCACAATAGCTTATCATTTTATAAAGGCAAACAAGCCTTATATTCCAAAAAAATATGAGACTTATGATGAATACATTAACAATTTAAAAATTCACTTTTTTGATCATGTAAATTTTAACGATACTATTCTACAAAGCTCAAATTTCTTGATTGAAAGAACGCTTAATTATGTTTTCGGTATAACAACAGAAGATAAGGATGAAGCTTCAAATTATATAACCAATATCGATGAAGTTAATAAAGCATTGAAGAGTGCAAAACCTATTATTAAACAAAAAATTTTAGAAGTGTTATGGCAACAAATGGCAGATGCTGGTTATGATAGCGTTGCCAATCATATTTCAGATAAGTATTTAGGTCAAATAGCAAAACAGTTGAATAATACTGAACTATTAAACAGAATGGCTTTGTTTAAAAGCCTTTCAATTGGCAATAAAGCTCCAGATTTTACTTTAAGAATTAAGCAAGGTGAAGAGTTTGTTTCTAAACAATTAAGTGAAATTGACCTTGCTGAAAATTACATTGTCCTGTTTTGGAGCAGTATGTGTTCTCATTGTTTAGATGAAATACCTCAATTACAATCACACGTTAAAAAGCTTCCAAAGGGAAAAATAAAAGTTATCGCTATTGGTCTTGAAGATGTAGCAGAAAATTGGAAAAAAGAAGCCATTAAGTATCCAGAATTTTTACATGTTCTCGGGTTAAACAAATGGGAAAATAAAATAGCAAAAAGCTATAATGTTAAGGCAACACCTACATATTTTTTATTGAACAAGGATAAAAAAATTATCGCCAAACCTTTTGACTTTGAAGTATTAGAAGCTACTCTATCTGTGAAACTTTAAAAATGATAAAAAGCATTTTCTATATGCTCAATATTGAAGTTCTGTTTTTCTTTTACAATAGCAATAATATCAAAACGAACCTCAACATCCAATTCGTTAACAGTTACATATTCATGAACAGCTTTTACCAAACGCTGGATTTGTTTGGGTTTTACAAAGTCCTGTGGTTTTCCAAATTCTGAAGTCGAGCGTGTTTTAACTTCAATAATTGCAAGTGTACCTTCTTTTTTTGCAATAATATCAACTTCGGCTTTATCAAATCTGTAATTGCTTTCTATAATTTCGTAACCACTTTCCAATAGAAAATTTACTGCAAGTTGTTCGCCTATTTTCCCTAGTTGATTGTGTTGTGCCATATTATTTCGCTTAAAGCCAAAAAAGTAATCAAATAAACCAAAAGTTTAATAATTTTTGACACTTTTTTGACATTTTTAAGTAGTGATTAATCTAAATTTACACTAGATAAAAAATTAAATATGGTAAGATACCTGTCATAAATAATTCTGTGCTTATTAATTTTTAATTCTTGTAAACAAGAGCTAAAAGAAGTAGAGATAGATTGGGTTTTCGTCAAAGGAGGAACTTTTAAGCAAGGTAAAAATTAGTTTATTATAAGCCCATCAAACGATACTGTTTATGGATTCACAAGCCCAAAACGTATGATAGAATTAAGTGACTTCTATATTAGCCGATATGAAATTACTGTGGCACAATTCAAAGAATTTTGCAAACAAACCAATAGAGAAATGCCAGAACCGCCAATTGAAACTGCTTTTGGTAAAGAAAGCACATATACATGGGAAGACAACAGTCCAATGTTGGCTAATTGGGATGAAGCCAATGCCTATGCAAAATGGGCTGGAGGAAGATTGCCTACCGAAGCTGAATGGGAATATGCTGCAAAAGGTGGACAAAAAAGTAAAGGATACAGGTATAGTGGAAGTAACGATCCTGTTGAAGTAGGTTGGGTTGCAGAAAATTCAGATAGTACATTTCACGATGTTGGCTTACTCAAACCAAATGAGTTGGGAATATATGACATGACAGGAAATGTCAGCGAATGGGTTTCTGATTGGTATAATCCTGAAAAGGATAGCTTGGTGAGTAAAATAAATCCACAAGGACCTGAAGATGGCACTGGTAAGATATCTAAAGGCTTAAGTTGGTTTTATGATGCTTATGGTCGAGATGGGCAACCATTAGAGTATGGCATTCATCTTCCTGAAGTAAGGTACCAGCCACCAAAAAACACTAGAAATGATGGTTTTGGATTTAGAATTGCAAAGGATAAATAAGACTTTTAGTTAGTAAGGTTTGAAGGCAGTTATTTTAATAACCTTTTCTCCAAATTGATTGTGTTGGGCCATTACTCTTTAAAAACAATAGTCGATTTATCTTTTTGAACTATTAATTCAACTGTTCTCCCAAGTATCATAGCACGATTATCTTTTTCGTGCCCAGCTGGCATATTAAAGGAAATTGGGAAATAGTATCCAGACAAAGCATCTAAAATTAATTGTTCAACAGACGTTCCCCAAAGGGTCGTATTTTTGCGCAGGTTGGTCATATCGCCAACAATAACACCTTTACAATTCTCAAAATAACCAGCACGTTTTAAGCTTTGTAACATTCGGTCTATATGGTATTTGTATTCACCAATTTCTTCAATGAACAATATTTTTCCAGAGACATCAATACTTTCTTTAGAACCTAGCATTGTGTGTAATACTGTAAGATTACCACCAACTAATGGTGCAACGCTATTCCCAGCTTTATTGTATTTAGAGCCTTCTAAAGTATATGATAAGGGTTTTCCAAAAATAGCATCTTTAAACGTTGCAATGGTTTCTTCAATTTCTAATAAATCATCGGTTAAGCTTGTACACATCAACGCATGAATACTTTCAATTCCTTCATTGTGAAACTGATTGTGCAAAGCGGTTATATCACTATAACCAATTAACCATTTAGGGCTTTGCTTTAATTTAGAATAATCTAATTTATCTAAAATCCGAACAGTTCCGTAACCACCTCGTGCACACCAAATAGCTTTTATTTTTGGATTATCAATTGCTTTTTGAAAATCTTCACAACGTTCATCATCTGTTCCAGCAAAATGATTGGCTTTGCTAAATACATGCTTGCCAACAACTACGTTTAAACCCCAACGTTTTAACAATTCTATAGCTTGATTAACTTCTTTTTCCCGATGGCTCAAAATACCTGAAGGCGCAACAATAGCAACAGTGTCACCAACTTTAAGATATGGTGGTTGAATAAGTTTTTTATTCATAGTTGAATCGGTATTAAATAAAATTGATTCATGTGCTTCTGCTGTTTTAGGGAGCAATAAAACTATACAAATAACAAAAAATATCATGCGATTTAAAAACATAAAATAGGCTTTTTGTAAATATAACGAACTTCTCAAGAATTCCTTTTCTAATTCGCTTTCAAATTATGTATTTTTACCCCTTCAAAAGAAACCAAATGTCAAAACGATATACAATTACTGCTGCACTTCCTTACACCAATGGACCTATACATATTGGGCATTTAGCTGGTGTGTATGTGCCGGCTGATATTTATGCTCGTTATTTACGATTAACAGGAAATGATGTGGCATTCATTTGCGGAAGTGATGAGCATGGAGTTCCTATTACTATAAAAGCAAAAAAGGAAGGTGTATCGCCTCAAGATGTAGTAGATAAGTATCATGCAATAATCAAAGAGTCGTTTGACGAGTTTGGAATTTCTTTTGATAATTATTCGCGCACTTCGGCAAAGATTCATCATGAAACCGCTTCAGAATTTTTTTTGGATCTCTATAAAAAAGGTGAGTTTGTAGAAGAGATTACAGAACAGTTATATGACGAAGAAGCCAATCAGTTTTTGGCAGATCGTTTTGTAACAGGAACTTGCCCTAGATGTGGAAATGAAGAAGCTTATGGCGACCAATGTGAGAATTGTGGCTCGAGCCTTAATGCAACAGATTTAATAAATCCGAAATCTGCAATTACAGGAAATGTACCAACTTTAAAGCAAACTAAACATTGGTTTTTACCATTAGACAAACATGAAGCCTTTTTAAAAGAATGGATTCTTGAAGGGCATAAAAATGATTGGAAATCGAATGTTTACGGACAGTGTAAATCTTGGATTGATGATGGTTTACGTCCGCGAGCAGTAACTCGTGATTTGGATTGGGGAATTTCTGTTCCGCTTCCAGAAGCAGAAGGCAAAGTTTTGTATGTTTGGTTTGACGCGCCAATTGGGTACATTTCTTCAACCAAAGAATGGGCTGAACGCGTTGGTAAAGATTGGAAACCTTACTGGAAGGATAAGGATACTACATTGGTTCATTTTATAGGTAAAGACAATATCGTATTCCATTGCATTATTTTCCCTGCAATGTTGAAAGCTGAAGGCGGCTATATTTTACCCGAAAATGTGCCAGCAAATGAGTTCTTGAACTTAGAAGGTAATAAATTATCTACTTCAAAAAACTGGGCCGTTTGGTTACCAGAATATTTGGAAGAGTTTCCAGAAAAGCAGGATGTTTTGCGTTATGCGTTAACAGCAAATGCGCCAGAAACTAAAGACAACGATTTTACTTGGAAAGATTTTCAAGCGAGAAACAATAACGAATTAGTAGCCATTTTCGGGAACTTTATAAATAGAGTGGTTGTTCTTACTAATAAATATTATGGCGGAATTGTCCCAATACCAAGTGAATTTTCAAAGGTTGATAACGAAACTTTGGCAACTGTAAAAACATTTCCAGGAATTATTTCAAACTCCATCGAACGCTTCAGATTTAGAGAAGCAAGTCAAGAATTGTTAAACCTTGCAAGATTGGGCAACAAATATCTGGCAGATGAAGAGCCTTGGAAAGTTATTAAAGTAGATGGGACCAGAACACAAACCATCATGTTTGTAGCTTTACAAATTGCATCGGCATTAGCGACATTGTGTGAGCCTATTTTGCCGTTTACCTCGGTTAAGTTGAAAGAGATTTTGGATGCCAATTCTAGTAAAGTTGATAACTCTTGGGAAGACATTTCATTAAAAGAAATTTTATTGCTATCTGGTCATAGAATTGGAAAAGCCGAATTACTTTTCAGTAAAATTGAAGATAAAGAGATTGAAGTGCAATTAGAGAAACTTGAAGCCAGTAAAAAGGCAAATGAAGCTGAAAGCAAAACAGTGGAGCCTCAAAAAGAAACCATTACGTTTGATGATTTTACAAAACTAGATATACGTGTTGGAACTATTTTGGAAGCTAAAAAAATGCCAAAGACTAAAAAACTTATTGTTTTAAAAGTTGATACAGGAATTGATGTTAGAACCATTGTTTCTGGTATTGCTGAAAGTTTCACCGCCGAGGGCGTTGTTGGTAAAAAAGTCACTGTTTTAATAAACCTTGCACCAAGAAAACTGCGTGGCGTAGAAAGCGAAGGCATGATTCTAATGACCGAAACTCTTGATGGGAAATATGTGTTTATAAATCCAGATGACAATAGTGTTCCCAATGGCTTACATATAAGTTGATTTATTATCATTTAAAATGGAAATTATATAATCAAAATTCATAATCATATAATATGAAATTTCAATAGGTGTTGCACCTTTGTGCCATATTAAATGTTTAAAATTATGAAAAGAATAATATTAATTTTTTTGGCAGTTGGCTTGATTGGTTGTGGTTCTTCAAAAACGGTAAGAAATTCAAAAACAGCCATTAAAGGGAATTGGACATTAAATTCAATAACCTATAGCGAAGCCGGAAAATATAATGTAACGCTACTTAATGACACTTCAAAAAATTGCTTTGAAAACAGTACATGGCAATTCATTCCAAATAATAACACAGGAACATATACCATTAACGATTCAACTTGCTCTACAGGAGTGCGTAATTTTGTGTTTACTATTCAAGAAGTAAACGCTGAAACGGGGCTTTACGATTTCTTATTGAAACCAACAGACAACAAAAATAAATCTAAAACAAATCAAGGATTTAGATTAAAACTAATGTCTTTAACCGAGATAACCATGCAATGGCAACAAACCGTAAATGTAGATGGACAACCATTCAATATTCAAATGAATTTCACTAAACTTTAATCATTATGAAAACAATTTTAAATAAAATAGGATTGATATTTTTTTCACTTATCTTAACTGACTGCAAGGCAGTAGATAATGCAAATAATAAACAAAAAGGTGCCGTAATTGGAGCTGCTAGTGGTGCCGTAATTGGAGCCATTATTGGAAACAATGTAGGAAAGGGAGGAAATGGTGAACTTGGTGCCGTTATTGGCGGTGTCGCAGGCGGTACAGCTGGTGTGTTGATTGGTAGTAAAATGGATAAGCAAGCACAAAAGATCGAAGAAGAAATTCCTGGTGCCAAAGTAGAACGCATTGATGATGCTATTGTTGTGACGTTTGATGAAACTAGCGGTGTTCATTTTGCGACAGATAAATACAATATTAATGCAGCTTCCCAACAGACATTAGATAAACTTGCAGGCGTATTTGTAGAATATCCAGATACTAATATTCTAGTAGTAGGACATACAGATAGTGTTGGTACTGAAGCGTATAATATGACACTTTCTAAAAACAGAGCTTATGCCGTAACAAATTATCTTACAAATAAAAGATTGAGCGCTGGACGGTTTACTACCAATTGGTTTGGCGAAGCGCAGTCATTGTATGATAATTCAACAACTGAAGGACGAGCTAAAAACCGAAGGGTAAACGTTGCTATTTTACCAAACGAAAAAATGATAGAAGACGCTAAACAACAGTCAGGAAACTAACGCTTATTAAATATTCCTTTTAATAATTCAGCTACATAAAGACACTAAAAGTGGAATACGGCATAAAACGAAGTACTTTGTTTTATGCCGTAATAGTTTTAACTTTTTAGATTCTCTTTAATCCACATAGTACATTCTTTAAATGTACTGAAAATATGCTCTTCAGGAATAAAATCTGGAATAATATCAATACGCTCCATCATATATCTGGGTTGATTTAATATATCCACAAATAATACTTCAATGTTTTGTTTTTTCAAATCTTGCAGCATATCTTCCATCGCATATAATCCGGACTGATCCATATATTGCATACGGTCTAAACGCATAATAACATGTGATGCCGTAGATGGTATTTGAGCTGTTAGCTGTTGAAAATTACTGGTATTTCCAAAGAAAAGAGGACCTTTAATATGTTTAATAAAGACTTTCTCTTTAAGTTGTTCTGGAAACCCTATTTCATCATCCCATGCTTCTTCTTTTATTGGTTTTACATCAGAACGCTCTGCACTTAAATCTCCAATTTTCTTCATAAACATGAGTGAAGCAATAACCAACCCAATTCCAACTGCATATACTAAATTCCAAAACGTTGAAAGGAGCAATACAATTATCATTACTATGACTTCTGAACTGAATTTCAAAGGTCCAATCTTCATGTCTTTTGGTAAACTTGGAATAGCTTTCAAACCTTTATAATCCATAACACCAATACCAACTGTGATCAGAATACCTGCTAAAACAGCTGCAGGAATTTTTGATGCAACTGGCCCTAATCCTAGTAAAATTATTAAAAGCATTAACCCAGAAATCATTCCAGAAAGTTTGGTTTTTCCTCCAGATGTGATATTGACAACAGTTCTAATTGTGGCACCAGCACCTGGAATACCTCCAAAAACTGCAGCAATACTGTTTCCAATGCCTTGACCTACCAATTCTTTATTTGGTTTGTGTTTAGTTTTGGTCATGTTATCGGCTACAACACTTGTTAATAATGAATCTATAGCACCCAGAAGTGATAATGTGAGTGCCGTAAATATGTATGGTGTAATACTGGCCAAACTAAATTGAGTAAATATTTCTAAATTTGGGATTGGTAAGCCACTAGGAATTTCTTCAATAGGCCTATAATTTAAACCAAAACCAACTGCAATTCCAGACATGATAATCAATGCGACAAGCGTACTAGGAACTGCTTTAGTAATGCGTTTAAAACCATAGATAATAAAAATAGTACCCAAGGCAAGAATTAGCTCTAACCAGATTATATTTTGTAAAGCTCTTGGAACGGCTTTTAAAGCTCCAAAAGCCCCAGACGCATCTTTTGCAGCCAGCGTTTGTGATTCTTTAAGAATATCCTCTTGGGTTATTAATTCTGCACGAGAAATGGTTTCTTTAAAATTCTCAAGCACTAAAATGCCTTCTCCTGCTTCTTCTTTCAAAATGTTTTCAAGGATAAGTTCTTCTGCTTGCGGTTTAAACTGATTTACAAATTCTATATCCTCTTTTGGGTAATATCCAAGAGAAGGCAAAATTTGTGTTGCCAAAATAATGACTCCTATGGCAGTCATAAAACCAGAAACCACGGGATAAGGTATGTACCTGATATATTTTCCCAAACCTAAAGCTCCCAAACCTATTTGCATCAAACCGGCAAGTAAGAACACAGTTAAAATTATTGGAAGAGCTTTATTAACATCACCGTCATTTGCAGCAATTATTCCTGCAATGATGACCATACTTACAGCAGTCATTGGAGCTGTAGGCCCAGAGATTTGAGTGTTTGTGCCTCCGAAAAGAGAAGCAAAAAAGCTTATAAAGATTGCGCCATACAATCCCGCAGTTGGCCCTAAACCACTGGACACTCCAAAGGCAAGTGCTAAAGGAAGTGCAACTATACCAGCTGTAATTCCACCGAAAGCATCACCTTTAATATTAGAAAATAATTTATTCATATTTCTATTGATTTTTTTGATTAAACTTATTAAAAAGTAAAGAATGTTATTATGTTAAATTGATCTCTATTTGTTGTTTCAAAAAACTGGTTCATATAACCAGCTTCGAGTTTTAAATTATTATTGATTTTATATCCAATTCCCGCATATAATCTATTTCTGTCAAAAATGGAGCTTTTACTATTCAAAAATATTTCGTTGTATGCCGAAAAGTAATATTTATTGGATTCTGATTTAGAAAAAGGAACGTTCAATCCAAGAAAATATCTAAATCGCAGCTTAAAATCTGACTCTACAAAACGTTGTTCAAACCTGTATCTGTGGTTTAGTGTTACATTTCCAATGCTTTGTTTTGAAATAAATTGCTGAAATATTCTATGCTCATTCACAGATGACTTATCATCAGAATTTGGGATGTAGTTTTCAGACAGAATGTATCCATAACCCAACAAAACGTTACTCTTGTTTTCATTGAAACTATATCCTAAACCAGTTCTTAAAAGAAGTTGCTCTAAATCACCTATAATATTATAATTACGATATTGAACTTCATGATGGATATTCCATTTGGTATCTATTTGTTTATTACCAAGATAAATTAGCCAGTTTCCGAAATTACTGTCTTGTGCATTATTTAAGTTAGGAAGCACTAATAAAAAAGTTAGTGCGACCAAACTTAATTTCTTTTTCATAATTAATTTTTGTAACCTCATTATTAATTATTCATAAAAAGTAACAGAGCCATCGCTAATGTCGTACATAGCACCAATAATCATGATTTCACCATTCTTTTCCATTTCTGAAAGAATAGGACTTTCTGAATGAATTCTATCTATGGTAAGTTCTACATTCTTTTTTGAAACTGAATCCACAAATTCAATATTTTTTGAATTTCTTAAATTGTCATCTTGAGGTTCTGATACAGCATTTACTGCTGGAGTTATTTTTTCAATAAGTTTGGTTAAATTCCCGAGTTTTGCGTCATCACACGCACCCTTTACTGCACCGCAACTTGTATGACCAAGAACAACTATGAGTTTTGTTCCAGCAAGCTTACAAGCAAATTCCATACTGCCTAAAATATCTTCATTTACAAAATTACCTGCAATACGAACGCTAAAAATATCGCCAAGACCTTGGTCAAAAACAAGTTCGGCTGAAACTCTGGAGTCTATACAACTTAAAATTGTTGCAAACGGAAATTGTCCTTCACTAGTGTCATTAACTTGCTCTAATAGGTTTCTATTTGCTTTTAAATTATTTTGAAATCTAATATTCCCTTCTTTTAAATATTGTAAAGATTTTTGAGGAGTCATTGTTGCTTGAGTCTCTCTAGTATGTGCTTTCATAATATGTTTTTAATTTTTATTACCAGTTATGTTATGTTTATTTTATGTTAAATACAAATTTATCCATATTTATTTTAGCTAAATATTAGCTAAAATGAAACTTTTTAAGACAGTATTTGTTTTTTTGATTTCTAAAAAAAGTTTTACATAAACTTTTTTTCTAATTTATAATAATTCTGGAGGAGGAGAATGTAAAATAATATGAGAGGAATTATAAGCCATTGCATAAAAAACGAAATTAGCTTTGTTTTCTTTTAAAATGAAATTATGCCTAATAATTTGAGGTTGAAAATCATCAAATTCAAAGAGTTTATTTAATTCATTTCCTTTATTCTCTTCTTCATTTAAATCAAAAGACATAGTAAAATTAAAATCTTCATGTAAAGAAGATAATATCGCAGGAGTTATTATTAGCGATAAAAAAATTAATGATAGGAAAAATGCAATTCTACTTTTTTTCATCTTAAAATATGAAATGCAAATATATAATTTGCAATTAAATGTTTTGTTAAAAAAATTTAAAATTAAACTCTAGGCAAATCGTTATCATCTTTTAATGGAAGATTAGAATGCCCCATTAAATAAGTATCAACATAGTGAGCTGCTTGTCTTCCTTCTGAAATTGCCCAAACTATAAGTGATTGTCCTCTTCGCATATCTCCTGCTGTAAAAATACCTGAAACGTTCGTCATATAACTATTGGTTGTTGCCTTAATGTTAGTTCTAAAATCTGTCTCTAACCCAAGTTGTTCAGATAATGTTGATTCTGGCCCAGTAAATCCTAATGCTAAAAGTGCCAAATCACAATCCCAATTCTTTTCTGTGTTTGGCAATTCCTTTAATTGAGGCCTTTCACCTTCTTTGTAAATCCATTCAACTTCAACCGTTGTAAGACCTTTTAAATTTCCATTTTTATCACCTATAAATTCTTTTGTAGAAATACTAAAGAAACGTTCTACACCTTCTTTATGTGATGAGCTGGTACGAAGTCGCATAGGCCAATATGGCCAAGGCTGTTCAGCTGGTCTACCAGTTGTTGGTTTACTCAATATTTCAAAATTTGTAACAGATTTTGCACCATGTCTGTTAGAGGTTCCTATACAATCTGATCCGGTATCACCACCTCCAATAACAATAACGTTTTTATCTTTTGCAGTTAATACTTCATCAAATTTGGATAATCCATCTACACGTTGATTGTTTTGTTTTAAAAAGTCCATAGCTTGATATACGCCTTTTAAATGAGCACCTTTTATAGGAATCGAACGCTTTACAGTAGCACCACCACAAAGAACAATGGCGTCAAAATCACTCTTTAAAGTTTCTACACTTACATTTTCACCAACGTGGGCATTTGTTTTAAATACGATTCCTTCTTCTTCAAGAACTTTTAATCTTCTATCGATAATATGTTTTTCAAGCTTAAAATCTGGAATACCATAACGCAAAAGGCCACCTGCTTTTGCATCACGTTCAAAAACGTTAACGAGATGTCCAGCCCTGTTGAGTTGTTGGGCAGCTGCTAATCCTGACGGACCAGAACCAATTACGGCAACCTTTTTTCCTGTTCTTTTTTCTGGTTTTTGAGCGGTTATCCAACCTTCCTTGAAGGCTGTTTCAACAATATTTTTTTCAATATTTTCTATACTCACAGGGTCTTCATTAATACCAAGCACACAGGCCTCTTCACAAGGCGCTGGACATAATCTTCCAGTAAATTCGGGAAAATTGTTTGTAGAGTGAAGAATTTGAGATGCTTCTTTCCATTTGCCTTTATATACCATATCATTAAAATCTGGAATCAAATTCCCTAAAGGACAACCACTATGGCAGAATGGAATACCACAATCCATACATCTTGCGCCTTGATTTTTTAGAGCATTTTCTTCCATAGGAATCGTAAATTCCTTGTAATTTTTCACCCTTTTTTTAACAGGTTGATAAGTTTCAACCTCTCTAGTATATTCCAAAAATCCTGTTATCTTTCCCATAATCACTATTTTATAATAAGGTTTTCAGCTTCTAATCTCATGAGAGCTTGTTTATATTCTTCAGGTAGTACTTTGATGAATTTTGGCAATTCAACTTCCCATTTTTCAAGAATACGTTGCGCCAGAGGACTCAAAGTTGCATTATAATGATTTTCAATTAAATCTTTTAAAGTTTGAATATCTTCTTGTTCAACAACCGGATCTAGATTAAGACCTTCAGTATTACAGTTCCTTTTAAATGAATTATTTTTATCATAAATATATGCTATTCCACCACTCATACCGGCTCCAAAATTCCTACCAACTTCACCCAAAATAACGGCAATTCCTCCGGTCATATATTCGCAACCATGATCTCCAATGCCTTCTACAACAGCTTTAGCACCTGAATTTCTAACACAGAAACGTTCTCCGGCTTTTCCATTTATATAAATCTCTCCTGAAGTAGCACCATACAATGCTACGTTACCAATAATAATATTTTCTTCTGGAATTATAGTGGCTTCTTCAGGAACTTTCACAATTAATTTGGCTCCAGAAAGACCTTTGCCTAAATAATCATTGGTATTGCCACTAACAACTAAAGTCAAACCATACGTAGCAAAAGCCCCAAAACTTTGCCCTGCAGATCCAGTAAAATTAATTTTCAACGTATTTTCTGGTAATCCTTGAGCGCCATAAATTTTAGATATCTCATTACTTAATATTGCTCCAAAAGCTCTGTGTCTATTTGTTATATTAAAGTCTAAAACTGTTTTTTCTTTTCTAAAAAGTGCTGGATGGGCTTTATTAATGATCTCAAAATCCAATGATTTTTCTATATAATGATCTTGTAGTTCAGTATGATATAATTTAGTTCCACTCGGAACAGATATCTTATGTAAAATTGGAGACAAATCAATGCCTAAAGCCTTATAATGTTCTATGGTATTATTTCTATCAAGTTTGTGAACCTGCCCAACCATTTCATTGACTGTTCTAAAACCAAGTTGAGCCATTATCTCTCTTAATTCTTGAGCAATGAAGTACATGAAATTAACAACATGCTCTGGTTTGCCTTCAAACTTCTTGCGCAATTCTGGGTTTTGGGTCGCTATTCCTACAGGACAAGTATTTAAATGACATACACGCATCATTATGCAACCTGATGCTACCAATGGTGCAGTCGCAAAACCAAACTCTTCGGCACCAAGTAAACAAGCAATAGCAACATCACGTCCAGTCTTTAATTGTCCATCACATTCCAAAACCACCCGATTTCTCAAGTTATTCATCACTAGAGTTTGTTGTGCTTCCGCAAGTCCAAGTTCCCAAGGTAAACCAGCATGCTTTAATGAGGTTAATGGAGAGGCTCCTGTGCCTCCATCATGTCCAGAAATTAAAATAACATCGGCTTTAGCTTTTGCAACACCTGCTGCTACTGTACCAACTCCAACTTCTGAAACTAGTTTTACATTAATCCTTGCTTCTCTGTTAGCAGATTTTAAATCATAGATTAACTGTGATAAATCTTCTATAGAATAAATGTCATGATGAGGTGGAGGCGAAATTAAACCAACATAAGGTGTAGAATTTCTGGTTTTGGCAATTGATGGGTTTACTTTTGGACCTGGTAATTGACCTCCTTCACCAGGTTTTGCACCTTGAGCCATTTTTATTTGAATCTCTGAAGCATTGGTAAGATAATTTGAAGTTACGCCAAAACGACCAGAAGCTACTTGCTTTATGGCACTATTTTTCCAGTCACCATTAGCATCTTTGTAAAATCGTTCTTGATCTTCACCTCCTTCACCAGAATTACTTTTGCCACCAATTCTATTCATTGCAATGGCTAGATTTTCATGTGCTTCCTTGCTTATAGAACCATAAGACATTGCACCAGTTTTAAAGCGTTTTACAATTTCTGTCCAAGGCTCTACTTCGTCAACAGGAATAGGATCATAGTTTGTAAATTCAAACAAACCTCTAATAGTCATTAATTTTTTGGTTTGATTGTTTACTAATTCTGAATATTCTTTATATGTTTTTGGTTTGTTGCTCCTTACGGATTCTTGAAGTTTGGCAATAGTTAATGGATTAAACAAATGATGTTCTCCATTTCTCCTCCATCTGTATTGACCTCCAACTTCTAGATCTAATTCGGCAGCAATATTTTGATCTCGATAGGCTTTTTTGTAACGCTTACTTATTTCTTGTTCAATTTCTAACAAACCAATTCCTTGAATCCTGGTTACTGTATTTGGAAAATATTTGTTTACTGTTTTGGTATTGATGCCTATACATTCAAATAATTGAGAGCCTCTGTAAGAATTAAGTGTTGAGATTCCTATTTTATTCATGACTTTTAAGATGCCTTTCCCAACGGCTTTGTTGTAGTTTTGTATGGCCTCTTCTGTTGTGATACTCGAAGTTTCTAAATCATTAATTCTATCTTCGATAATTTCATTGACCATATAAGGGTTTATAGCACTTGCGCCATACCCAAACAGTAATGCAAAATGATGAACTTCTCTTGGTTCGGCAGATTCAATGATAACACTTATTTTAGAACGTTCTCCTAATTTTTGAAGCCCATTGTTTATATACGAACAAGCTAATAAAGCTGGAATTGGAGCATTTTCTTTATCAACAGCCCTATCAGATAGTATAATAATGTTGGTTCCTTGGTCTATAGCAATAGATGCCTCATGTATTAAATTCTCTAATGCTTCAACTAAACCATTGTGGCCTTTTACAACTGGGTAAGTAATAGATAAGGAAGAGATTTTAAAATCTGGATTTTTATAACTTTTTATTTTATCAAGATCCTGTTTAGAAATTACAGGATTATTAATTTTTAACTTCTTACAATGGTTATCATTTATATCAAAAATGTTATAATCTTTTCCCAGAGTAAGACTAATATCCGTAATTAATTCTTCTCTAATGCCATCTAAAGGTGGATTTGTTACTTGAGCAAAAAGTTGCTTAAAATAATTATAGATTAATTGAGGGCGTTCTGATAATACGGCAATAGGTGTATCACTTCCCATTGAACCTATTGGCTCTTTACTATTTTGAGCCATTGGCAAAATAATTGTGTTTATATCTTCTTGAGTATAACCAAAAACCGTCATTCTTTTATGGAGATTTTCCTGATTATAAAATACAGGACAATCATTATAAGGAATACTTTTCAACAGCACTAAATTATTATTTAACCATTTTCTGTATGGATGTTTAGACGCTATATGTTCTTTGATCTCTTCGTCATTAATTATTCTTCCTTGATTCATATCAACCAAAAACATTTTTCCTGGTTCAAGCCTACCATGATATTCAATGTTTTTTGGATTAATATCTATAACACCTGTTTCTGAAGACATAATTACATAATCGTCTTTAGTAACTGTATACCTAGAAGGTCTTAATCCATTCCTGTCTAAAACAGCACCTATATAATCGCCATCGGTAAATGGAATTGATGCAGGGCCATCCCAAGGTTCCATTAAACAAGAATTATATTCATAAAATGCTTTTTTTGAATCAGACATTTCTTCATTTTTTTCCCATGCTTCAGGAATTAACATCATCATAACTTCTGGAAGAGGTCTGCCAGTCATTAACAAAAGCTCAACTACCATATCCATAGATGCTGAATCTGATTTTTTTGGTAATACTATTGGAAGGATTTCTTTAATCGAAGAACCAAACCAATCACTTTGCATTAGTTCTTCTCTAGAATACATTCTAGATACATTTCCTCTTAAAGTATTTATTTCGCCATTGTGACACATATACCTGAATGGTTGTGCTAAATCCCACGTTGGGAAAGTATTGGTTGAGAATCGTTGATGAACTAAAGCCAGTCTTGTAACGAGTGATGGATCTTTTAGATCTTTGTAATATAGCTTTATGTCTTCAGGAATTAATAACCCTTTATAAATAATAGTTTTTGAAGAAAGGCTTGGAAGGTAGAAAAATGAATTTTCTGATAATTTTGAACCATAAATAGCGTGTTCAGCTTTTTTTCGTGCAATGTATAATTTTAAATTAAACTGGAAACTATCTTGTTTGGCATTAGATTTTCCTATAAAAATTTGTTTAGTGTAAGGTTCTGTAACAGCAGCAATTTCACCCAATACAGAAACATCTACTGGCACATCGCGCCAACCTATAATATGAAGCTCTTGTTCTTTTATAAACTTTTCAAAAATATTGATGCAGTACTGCCTTTGGTTTTCTTTTTTTGGTAAAAAAACATTACTAACCGCGTAATCTCCAGATTTTGGCAGTTTAAAATTACAGTTCTTAACAAAAAAATCATGAGGAATATCTATTAAAATTCCAGCACCGTCACCTGTTTTACCATCTGAACTCACAGCACCTCTATGGTCTAATTTTTCAAGAATCTCTAAAGCCTTATGTATAATATTGTTAGACTTTGTACCCTTCAAACTACAAATAAAACCTGCCCCACAATTTTCATGTTCAAATTCTGGTAAATACATCCCTTGTTTCTTCAACATAATCAAAAAAATTTAGCTTAAAACACACACTAATAATTAACTAATATATGTACTAGTAATAAAAGAACAATAATACCTATTCTAGAATTATGGGATTTGGAAATAATTTAATTAATAATGCTAATTCTTCAATTATATCAAACCCATTTTATGAAAACCTCAATTGTCATTTCTGTACAAAATATCAATACTTAATGGAAAATACTTGCAATTGAAGATAATATAATAAAGAAATAACACAAGTGAGAGATATAAAGTAAAAATAATTCAACATCAAAATTTACAAATTATGAAATTTTATCTACTATGAATCATGTACCCATAAAAAAATAGGGCATAAAATATTAAATTAATAAAAATACACCACAATACCCTTAAAATTTATGGGGTAACTATTTTTTTATATAGTTTTGAAGCTTCAAAAATAAATATTAACACTTAATAGATTAATTATGAAAAAAATTATTACACTTTCTATGTTTTTAATAGCATTTAGTTTAATTGCCCAAGAAGACAGTGAAGAAAAAAAGAAATTCAGTTTTAGCGGAAGTGTGGATGCCTACTTTCAAACATACCTAACTGCTCCAGATAATGAAGAAGTATCTTTCGGTACCGCTTTTGCTGATCAGTCTGGTTTTGCCTTGGGCATGGGAAATGTTATTATTAGCTACGAAGGAAATAAAGTAGGAGCAGTTCTTGATTTAGTTACGGGACCAAGAGGTTCTGCTGCCACTTTTAATTCTGATATAGTTGATGGTATTGTGAATCAAGCATATGTTTACTGGAACGTATCTGAAGGAACAACCTTAACATTTGGACGATGGAACACTTTTTTAGGTTATGAAGTCATAGCTCCGGCTGCAAACTTTAACTATAGTACTTCTTATTTATTCTCAAGCGGTCCATTTTCACATCTTGGTTTAAAGGCAGATTTTGCTTTAGGAGATGATTTCAGCTTAATGTTAGCCGTTACCAATCCTTGGGATACTAACAATATTTCCATGACAGGAGAATATGCATTAGGAGCTCAATTAGGTTATTCTGGACAGTATTTAAACTTGTACTATGACAGTGGTGAACATGGTGGTTTAGGGTTTGAAATTGACTACACAGGTGGTTTTGATCTGACTGACAGTTTCTATTTAGGCATCAATGCTGCTTACAATGATAATGATGGTTCAGGTTTTTATGGCGCGGCACTTTACCCACAGTTAGCTACTTCTGATAGTTTTTCAATAGGCTTAAGAGGAGAATACTTTAGTCTGCATGGTGATGGTGATGATTTACCAAGTGTATTTGCCACAACATTAACTGGGAGCTATACTATAGAAGACTTTATTATTAAGCCAGAAATTAGATTAGATTCTTGGAGTAATAGCATGCCATATATTGATAATGATGGTGAAGCAACGGACAATTTAGCTGCATTTACATTAGCAGCAATCTACACATTCTAACAACTAAAATTTTATAAACAATGAAGAAAATTGAAGCAATAATTAGAAAATCAAAGTTTTCTGCTGTCAAAGAAGCTTTACACGATGTTGGAGTAAATTTTTTCTCCTACTGGGATGTAACTGGTCTTGGAAACGAAAAAGAAGGTCATGTATACAGAGGTGTTTCATATAGCACTAGTGATATACAACGCAGGTATTTATCTATTGTGGTTAATGACAGTTTCGAAGAAATTGCTATAAAAGCAATTATAGAGTCGGCTTCTTCAGGTGAAGTAGGCGATGGGAAAATTTTTGTAAGTGACATCAAAGAAGCATATAGAATACGAACTGGAGAAAAAGGAGGAAAAACATTAAACTAGAAACTATGGAATTATTAACAACAAATAACGTATGGATGATGATCTGTACAGCACTCGTTTTCTTTATGCACTTAGGGTTCGCATTTTTAGAGATCGGGTTAACAAGACAAAAAAACACAATTAACATTTTATTTAAGAATATTTTTATCATTACAACTGGCTTGCTATTATATTGTTTGGTAGGTTTTAACTTGATGTATCCTGGGGAATTTAATGGTATTCTTGGGTTTGCTGGATTTGGTTTAGATGCACCGTTAGTCGATGGAGCTCTTGATTTAGCTTACAATGAAGGCTATACCTATTGGACGGATTTCTTGTTTCAAGGCATGTTTGCAGCTACAGCAGCGACCATAGTATCAGGAGCGGTAGCTGAACGCATGAAAATAGGGCCTTTTATGGTATTTACAATAATCTATGTTGGCCTTATATATCCAATAGCAGGTTCATGGAAATGGGGCGGTGGATTTTTAGATAACCTAGGGTTTTACGATTTTGCTGGATCTACTTTAGTACATTCAGTTGGCGGTTGGGCTGCTTTGGTTGCGGTCTGGTTATTAGGATCTCGAATCGGTAAATTTAAAGATGGAAGAATACAAGCAATACCTGGTCATAATATACCATTAGCTACAGCAGGTGTTATAATACTTTGGTTAGGATGGTTTGGGTTTAATGGAGGTTCAGTGCTTTCGGCAGATCCTGGATTAACTTCCTTAACACTTGTTACAACATGTTTAGCGGCAGCAGCTGGTGGAGTTGTGGCAGCTTTAGTATCATCAGTTAAGTATAAAAATCTTGATCTAACCATGTTCTTAAATGGTATTTTAGGAGGGCTAGTTGGTATTACTGCTGGAGCAGACCAGATGAATCCTACAGATGCAATAATTATAGGAGCCATTGCAGGTGCTATCATCGTATTTGCAGTTTCATTAATTGATAAATTAAGACTTGATGATCCAGTTGGGGCAATTGCAGTACATTTAGTTTGTGGGATATGGGGAACATTAGCTGTTGGTATCTTTGGTGCGTTAGCAGGATTTGATCAATTCTTAAGTCAGTTGGCAGGTGTAGGATCATACGCGTTAATATGTATATTATCTACGTTTGTAATCCTTTATATTTTGAAGAAGACTGTTGGAATAAGAGTTTCTGAACGCGAAGAGCTCGAAGGTCTAGATGGTTTTGAACATGGTATGGATGCCTATCCAGATTTTAGAATGAACGAACATTAACCTACGTTAGCTATTAGTCGTTATGAAAAAACCTCGAAGTATTACTTCGAGGTTTTTATTTTATAAAAAAGAAGATAGCTTTTTAAGCTGAATTTCTACTAGCGTTAATATTTCCAAATAGTGAACGCGTCACTATTTTTTCAAAAATGGCTATTTGTTCAAGATCTTTTGGCTTTTCAGCATTCAATTCCTGAATCTTTCTTAAAGCGTATTGCTGTATGGTTAATAAAGGTAATACTATTGATTCTCTAATATCGATTGAAGCTTTTCCAGCAGGTTCATTTTCCATCAATTCTTTATAGCCTGTTAATTTTAAGAGTAGTGTTTTTGTAGTAGTGTATTCTTCGAATATAATATCCCAAAATGCACCAAACTCTTTATCTTCAGACATGTATTTGGTCAAATCAAAAAATGATTTGGACAAAGACATCATACTATTTTCTATAAGAGTTTTGAAGAATAAAGAACTCTTATAAAGTTTTACCACTTTATCAAATTCATGATTGTCTTCGTATGATTTTAATGCGGTTCCAACTCCAAAAAATCCTGGGACATTCTGTTTAAGTTGACTCCAGGATCCTACAAAAGGTATTGCCCTTAAGTCGGAGAATACCAATTTGTCGGATTTAGATCGTTTTGATGGTCTACTTCCTATATTGGTTTTAGCATAATACTTTAATGTACTCATCCTTTCCAGATAAGGTATAAACATAGGATGGCTTTTAAAATCTTTATAAGCAGTATAACTTTTCTGTGCTAAATCGTCCATCACAGCATTATCTTCTTCGGTCATGGCAAGCTCATGATGGCTTATTCTATTTATGATACCCGAACTAATCAACTGTTCTAAATTATATTGAGAAGATTCTAATGTTCCAAAATTTGAACTTATAGTTTGGCCCTGTATTGTAAGTTGAATTTCTTTGTCTTCAATAGATGGTCCTAATGAAGCATAAAATTGATGTGTTTTACCACCACCTCTTGCTGGAGGACCACCACGTCCATCAAAAAATATGGCAGTAATATTATATTGTCTGCTAATCTCAGTTAGTTGCTGTTTAGCTGTATAAATCGCCCAATTTGCCATTAAATAACCGCCATCTTTTGTGCCATCAGAAAAGCCAAGCATAATAGTTTGCTTATTGCCGCGATGTTTTAGATGTGCTCTATACTGTTTGTTGGTATAAAGTTGTTCCATAACCATTTTAGCATTTTCTAAATCTGTTATAGTTTCAAAAAGAGGAACGATATCTAAAGTCAATTTATCATTAAAAGCAACAAGCTTAAGCATGGCGAATAATTGCATTACATTTAACGCCGTTTGATTATTGCTTATAATATATCTGTTAGCTCCTTTTTCACCATTCTTTTCTTGAATTTCCTTAACTGCTACGATTGTCTTTAAAGTGTTAACGACCATTTCGTCACTAAACAAATCAATGTCAATTTCTGTATTGATTTCAGATAAAATATTAATTTGCTCTGCTTCCGAAAGGCTGTTGTAGTTTTCAGGGAAAATATTACTGCCAATACTGATTAATTTTTCTACAATATCTGTAAACACAGCATCATGAATTCTACTATCTTGCCTTATATCTAAAGTGGCAAAATGATAACCAAAAAGGTGAGTTTTATTAATTAAAGAATCAACTTCTTGAAGGTAAAGTGATTCATGTTCTTTAACTATTATTTTTCTTATCTCCGTTAATTCTGACACGAATTCATCAAAATCAATAGCGTTTTTGGAGATTAAATCTATACTGTTCATATAAATTTTAAATTCCAAATTGGTAATAAGCTCTTGTACACCTTTAAAAGTTAACCTGCGTCTTAAAATTTTTAAATCTCTATGATAATTTTTTAAAATAGTTTGCTTTAATCTTTTAGCTACTTTTAATGTTGTTTCGGGTAAGACGTAAGGATTTCCATCTCTATCACCACCAGGCCAGAAACCAATATTTATGATTTCGTTTTCAATGATTTTATAATCAAATATATTATGTTGGATATAATCATAGATTTTTCCAAAAGAATCGTAAAACACATTTTCCAAATACCAAATTAGATTTACGGCCTCATGGTATGGAGTTGGTTTTTCGTGTTTGAAAAAAGGGGTTTTGCCAAGCTGTGCTAGAAGCGAATTAATAGTATCGAGATCATTTTTTTTAATAGCTTCAGAAAGATCTGTAATGATACCTAAAACACTTCCTGGATAAAATTGAGTTGGATGTGCCGTTAATACAATACGAACTTTAAATTCTTGTAGATATTTTTGTAACTCTTCAAGTTTATTTTCTGAAACGGCAGATTCCTTGAGGCTTCTTAACGTACCTATACCATCCATATTGTTAACAATAGGGAATGCGGCATCTTCAATAGCATCAAAAAGTACAACTTGTCTTTCTATGTATTGTATAAATCTAAACAACAAATTTATCTGACTTTCTTTAGATCGTCTAGCTTGATATTTTTTAAAGAAAGTGTCGACAATAGTTGTAGGATTATCACCATTCAAGTATCCTTTTTTACATGTTTCATGAAACAATGGCAATAAAACACCAGTTTTTGTAATGGTGTTGAAAGGCAGTGTCATAAAAATACTATTGTAAATATTGTATTTTGACAATACACTTTGTTTAAATCTTGCTAATTTAGGCTGTACAGGCATGTATCAATTCTCTTATAAACAAGAAGTAAAAGTAATAAAGCAAATTTAAAGCTATACACTTTTAATTTATTTTTGCTAAAAAAATAGTATCGAACGATTTATTTATCAATGCTTTAATGAAAAGGCTTTATTACTAAAAATAAATTATTATGTTTTTAAAATTAATATTTTATATAATAAAAAAAGAGCTGCAAATTGCAACTCTTTTTTTGATTTGGGTTACTTACCTAACATAAGTAATTCATTACAGACTATTTCGGTTATATATCGTTTTTCACCTTCTTTGTTTTCATAGCTTCGTGAGGTTAATTTGCCTTCAATAGCTACTTCTTTACCTTTCATTAAATATTTTTCGGCTAAAGTTGCTGTTCTACCCCAAGCCACGACATTGTGCCATTGCGTATCTGTTATTTTTTCACCATTGGCATTTTTATAGCTGTCGTTTGTTGCAATAGAAAACTTTGCCAATGTTTTTCCTGATTCAAGATTGATAATTTCCGGGTCGTTACCTAAATTTCCAATCAACTGTACTTTGTTTCTTAATGAGTTCATAATAAATAATTTTAATGTTAAACAGTTAATACTATTGAACCTTCAATGATTCAACACTGCAAATATGACATGAGTTCAAAATAATATTCGGTATTTACATATTTAATTTCGTTTGTAAATGTTTGTAGTCGTTTGTAAACGAATATTTTGTATCTTGCATTCCATGCAAAAACAATGTTTGGAATGCGGCGAAAAAATTGTTGGTAGAATTGACAAAAAATTCTGTAGTGATGGTTGTAGAAATTCTTACAACAATAGAATAAATAAAGATTCTAAAAACTTAATTAGAAACGTTAACAATCGTTTGCGTAAAAACTATCGTATTCTAGAAGAGTTAAATCCTGATCAAAAAACCAAAACTACAAGGTCTAAATTGATAGAAAAAGGATTTGATTTTAATTATTTAACTACAGTCTACACTACCAAGTCTGGTAAAGTATATTATTTTGTGTACGACCAAGGCTATCTGCCTTTGGAAGATGATTATTATGCTTTGGTGAAAAGGTGAGTTGGTTATTTCCAGGTTTGTCCTTTCATTTTTAAAGCAGCTTTTAGGATGTCTTTTTGACTTATTTGTCCAACCAACTTGCCATTTTCAACTATAGGGAAACGTCTGTGCTTGGATTCTAAAAATTTATTGGCTGCATCAAAAATATTCATATCACCATCTATGGTATCCACATTTTTAATCATGTGGCTTTCAACTGTTTTGTTATCCGCAGGCATATTATAATAACGACTTTCACTGATATGTTTAATACAATCTCCTTCTGAAATAATTCCAATGAGTTCATTTTTATCGTTTACAACTGGAGCACCAGATATCCTGTATTTAATTAATGCGTCTATGACCTTTTCAATTTTTTCGTCAGATCTAAAGGTTATTAGTTTTCGGGTCATATAGTCACTTACCTTTACTGGAATGTCTTCAGAACTTTTTTTTTGATTTCGTCTTGAGGCTAGAAAACTTTTTATTCCCATAATTCCTAATTTTTAGAATTTTAAATATACTTATTTTTGTTAAGTTTTCCTATTTGAAATTTTAAGTCTATAAAATTGTTTTAAATAATAATTTAAATAAGGTTGAAAGTTTGTTGTTTTTAAAACAAAAAGAATTAGCATTTTTTTAAAGGTTTAAGTACTAATTTTTTATAGTTTTGGCGCAACAAAAAAATAAGGTAAGATGAAACGATTAGTAATTTTGATTTTGGTAATGAGTTCTCTTCAAATAAATGCACAGGACTCTTCAGAATTAATTAAACATTATGATGCTTATTATAAGCAAATGAGAGCTCAAGGTGATATTCAAGGCATGATAAATGGATTAACACATTTAAATATTTTGAAACCTTCTGAAGCTAGAAAAGATACTTTAGCTTACATCTATATGAGCGAAGGGAAAGATGTACAAGCATTAAATACTATTGGTATTGATAAGAAAATTGATGATTCTGATATTGCGGTACAGGTAAAGGCAGTTTGCTTAAAAGCTGTTGGTCAACCAGAAAAGGCGTTAATACATTTTGAAGAAATGTTTAAGAGAAATCCTAATGCAAAGATTGCTTATGAACTAGCGGAATTAAATATGCAAATTCAGAAATTTACAGAAGCAGAAAAGCATGTTTCTTATGGTCTTGCAAACGCTAAAGATGATATGACAAAAGCTTATTATGAAACTCAAAACCCATATCAAGTGCCATTAAAAGCCGCTTTTATGTATCTAGATGGTTTAATTACCTTTAACAAAAACAAAACTGCAAATGTAGATGCTGCAGTTGATATTTTAGATGAGGCATTAAAAATAGCACCTAACTTTAACATGGCTCAAGTTGGTAAAAATGCGCTATTACAGCAAAAACAAGCTGCTGCTGCGCAAGCACAACAACCTAAAAATTAGTTGATACAAATAACTCAAATAAAAAAGCAGCTAAAAGGCTGCTTTTTTTTGTGTACTAAATCACCAGATTTTAACTCTTTTATCTGGCTCAAGATATAATTTATCTCCTTCTTGAACATTGAATGCGTCATAAAAAGCATCCATATTTAATAAAGGTTGAACTGCTCTGTAGATTCCCGGAGAATGCGGATCTGTTTTTATTTGATTTATTAATGCATCATCTCTTATTTTAGTTCTCCAGATGGTTCCCCAAGAAATAAAGAAACGTTGTTCTGCGGTCAACCCATCAATATCTTCAGGTCTACCAGTTTCTTCGTAGTTTAACATCAAAGCATCATAAGCAGCATTTATACCACCTAAATCTCCAATGTTTTCACCGAGCGTAAAAGGACCATTAATAAATACATCTGGTAATACTTCAAGCTCACTATACTGATCTGCCAATTCTTTTCCTAATGCTTCAAATTGTTCTAAATCTTCATCTGTCCACCAGTTATTCAAATTTCCGTCTTTATCATAACGTGAACCTGAATCATCGAAAGCATGAGAAATTTCATGACCTATTCCAGCTCCAATGGCACCATAATTTACAGCATCATCTGCATTAAAATTAAAAAAAGGAGGTTGCAAAATTGCTGCAGGGAATATAATTTCATTGTAAGGCGGTAAATAACCAGCATTTACGGTTTGAGGAGGTATGATCCATTTTGTTTTATCTACAGGGTTACCTAGATCTTCCAATTGCTTATTGTGACTCCAAATGTTTGCATTGATCATATTCTGAATATATGAACCACCATTTTCTACACCTTTAACCTCAAGCTTGGAGTAGTCTTCCCATTTGTCTGGATCTGGATATGCAATCTTAACTTTAAGTGCCAGTAGTTTTTCAGTGGCTTTTTCTTTAGTTTCATCTGTCATCCAAGGCAAAACCTGTATTCTATTTTGAAAAGCTTTAATGACATTTTGAATCATTTTTTCTGCTCTTACCTTTGCCTCAGGCGGAAATTTCTGATCCACATACAATTTACCAAGAGCTTCTCCAATAGTTCCATTTAAAGTTTGAATAGCTCTTTCATCTTGTGGGCGTTGTTCTATACTGCCCTGTAATTCTTTGCTGTAAAAATCCCAGTTAGCTTTTTCAATTTCAGTGCTTAACAATGGAGAAGCCCTATTAAAAGCTGTCCATTTGAGATAAGCTTTCCAATCAGACACATTATTTTGTGCTAAAATATTCTGTAGAGCATCCATGTATTTTACTTCGCTAACAATTATAGTATCAAGCTCCTTCACACCAATTCCTTTAAAATAGTTTTTCCAATCTATAACTGATACCATCTTCTGTAAATCATCAATTGATCTCGGATTGTAACGTTTTCTTGCATCGCGACGATCCACTTTATCCATTTGAGGTTCAGCTAATTGAGTTTCAAAAGCCAGAATTTGGTTTGCTTGTGCATTGGCACTGGTTTCACTTTCACCCAAAAATTGTAGCATTCGGGTAATATGTCCTACATATTTCTCCCTTTTTTCTTTCGAATCTTCATCATTTTTTACATAGTAATCTCTGTCTGGAAGTCCCAAACCTGATGCTCCTAAAAATGCCGCATTAATATCACTATTCTTAGTATCTGGACCAACACTAAAATCAAAAAATCCAGCTCCACCTTTTGGCTCCATTTCAATTAAATAGTGTTGTAAATCATCAATATTCTCTATTGCCTTAATCTTGGTTAAATATGATTTAACGGGTTCTATATCTTGTTCGTTTCTGCCAACTGTATCCATAATGGTTTGAAAAAGTTGTATGGCTTTTCCTTGGTCTGACCCTGGTAATACATTTATCTTGTTCAGGTCTTTGTTGTCTGACATTGCAGAATTTAAAATAGATAGAATATCTTCATCAGTTTTTTGACGCAGTTCATCAAAACTTCCCCATCTTGGTCTATCTTCAGGAATTTTTGTACTATCTAACCATTTTCCGTTTACATAGGTATAAAAATCCTCTTTAGGACTTATATCTTGATTCATCCAATTCAGATTAATTCCTGGAGTTTTTTCAATTTTTGCGATTTCTTCTTTTACTTCATTCTTACATGCAACGAATAATAGAACACAGGTAAGACAAGTTGTTATTAACTTAAGATTTGTTTTCATTGAATACAATAATTTATTTGCCCAATTTACCAATATTAGTAGATTCTGACAGAGATTTTAGATTTATCTTAACAGTTTAGTTAAAAGAATTTACCTTAAGATTAGCTTTTTTGTAGTTTGAAAACCTTCAGAAATTATTTTTAACAAATATATGCCTGATGACAGATTGGTTAAGTCTAATTGGTATTCTCTGTTTGCTGGAATTATGTTTTGTTCTTGATCAATCAATTTCCCAGTAATATCATATAGATCATAATCAAACTCGTTTATGGCAGCCATCCTGATATTGAAAACATCCTTTGAAGGATTAGGGTATATTGAAAAATAATTAGCATCAAAAGGCTCTGCACTTAATGTGCCTTCTATAACAAAATCATCTACTATTACGCCTTCTTGGCTCTCTAATGGATCTGAATGGAAAACAAATCTAAAAATAATGTTGGTCTCATTACCTAAAGCTGTTAAATCATAGCTATATTCCTTCATTGTTGCATCGGTTCCAGTCCATTGTGCTCCAGGACAATTTTGACAATCTTGACCACCAGAGCTACCATAAGTTCTATCACTGTTATACCAATTTGGGTCACTGGCTGTACCTAAAACATTCCAGTTTGCTCCAGAGTCTGTAGAATATTCTACATAAACAATATCAAAATTTAACTCAAGGTCAAACGCCATGTTAAATTTTATGACTGGATTTGTTAAAATAGAAAGATCATAACATTTACTCACCAAATGACTTTTAATATAATTTGCATGGTTACCACTTAAGTTGGTGCCATATACATTACTCCCAGAACTTGCAGTATCCAACAAAGTTCCAGAAGGAACACCACGTTCCCAATAGCCACAGATACCTCCGTCAGAAACAATTAATTCATCGTTCTGAGTTTCAAAATCATTAGGAGTGTTAAGAAGACCAAGACTGTTTGAATAAAACTTTTTCATCAATTCGTTATTAACTGAATAAGTGTCTCCAGCAATTGTTGTTATAATTTTCAATTCATGAATATTAGACCCTATAGGGCTTAATGTTGGAATATCTATCAATACGGATTCATTGGTTGCCAAAGAACTTTCTGCCCAAGTAAACGAGTTGGATACGCCATCCAAAACATATTGTACATCAATAGAATTTACAGTATTGGTTCCAAGATTTTTTACCCGTGCTTGAATCCCAGAAAAATCTCCACAACCCAAAGAAAAGTTTAAATTTTCTATATTCTCTAAACTCAATTCATTGGTAAGTGTTTCTACAGGTATGGATGATTGCCAAATTCCTCTTCCATAGGTTGCAGCAGTAATATTGTTATCGTTCAAGTTTAATTCTAAATCTCTCACCGTAACAGTAGGCAAATTGTTTTCAAATAACTCCCAATCACCTAAAGTATCATCATAACGATATACACCCAAACTGGTTCCCAGAAATAATGGATTTAAAGAATGTAGATTTTGATGTTTTATAACATTTTTTGTGACGTTTGGGAGACTTCCCGTAATATCCGTTGATGTTGCAGCACCAATTTTTTTAAACACCTTGCCTCCAGAACCAGAAGTCGTAATATAAACGATATTACTATCATTATTGTTAACTTCAATAGAGGTAATATCTGAACTAAAAGTTTCAAGATTTGAAAAATTGAAACCGCCGTCTGTGCTCTTCCATAAGACATTGTTTAGACCGACATAGATATTGTCAGAATTTAAATCATCAATTTCAAGAACATCAATATCGGATCCGAAACTTGATGAAATAGCTTGCCAGCTTCCTCCACAAAATTTATAGAGCTTTGAATAGCCGGCATACATTTCTCCATTCTTGCTCATAACTAAAGGGGTAATCCAATTACCTCCAGAATCGTTTGTTCCTGTTTCGTCTGTAGGAGCTCCTATTTGATTATTTAAACTACCTCCAGAACTTGTTGAGATATTTAAGCTTCCTCCAAATTGAGTAAATCCATAAAATAAATCCGAGTTAAATCGATCTATAGCTGTGTCCATACCATCTGCTCCATAATACACTTGCCATTGTCCTTCGTTGAGAGCAAAACCACCATTATCTTGTAAACCACCAACCATTTTTTGCGAAGACTCATTAGATACAGTAATTCTGTAAAATTGCCCTATTTGCATACCTTCAGTAAGGTCGGTAAAATTACTACCTCCATTAGACGATTTATAAAAACCGCCATCAGTACCAGCAAATAATTCACCATTATAAAAACGTAATAAATGAATATCTGCATGCGTGTACGATGGGCTACTAGGCGAACTCCAGTTATTTAATTTTGTAAAGTTCGCTCCTCCATCAGAAGATTTCCATATGTTTAGAACACCAGTGTATATTTCATCTTCATCAGTATCAGAAACCGCTAAAGCCATATCGTAATAAGCTTGTGTACTACCATCAAATATATCACTTGTTACACCTGCACTGGTTTCAGTAAAAGTTAAACCAGAATTGGTCGATTTATAAACACCCTGAAAATTGTTACTCAATGAACTCAAAACATAAACAACATCAGGATTGTCGGGAGTGATATCAATAACCATACGATTTGAAGATGCTGGCAGTCCTGAAGAAATATCTGAAAACGTTTCCCCAAAGTCCGAAGAAATATAGAATGTATTTGTTGTAACCGCATATATTGTACTAGGATCTCCAGGTTTTAATTTAATATCTTTAATGTTTCCATTTAATTTTTCAACCCAATTAGTGCCACCATCAATGGTCTTGTAAACACCTCCATTAGTTGCTACCCAAAGCATGTCTGAATCGTTTGGATTCATGTAAATATCGTTCATACTAGTTGGAGAATTTGAAGTATTGAGACCTGTGGTATTCCATATAGCACCACCATCAATAGATTTCATAACACCAACACTATAAGAATCATTGGCGTCATCATCTCCTGTAGCAATGTAAATAATATTAGAATCGTTGTAGTCTATAGCTATTCCAGAAACACCAATTTGAGGTAGTTGATCTGAAAGCGGACTCCAAGTTACTCCTGAATCTGTAGATTTCCAAATGCCTCCAGCAGGAGCACCTGAATAATAAGTTGTAGGTAAAATAGGGTCTACAATAATGGCATTTACTCTGCCTTGACCAGAAGACCATGAACCTGTATTCACATGATCAAATGGTCCAACAGGTTGCCAATTGCTTAAGTCTACAAATGAAGATTTATTTTCTTCTTGTGCTTTGTACTTAAGCCAAGTATTCCAAAGCTCTGCTTGGGTTGGTAATGTACCATCTTTTTTTACAAAATTTTCCCAAAAAACTTCCCAACGTTTAAATGGTTTATAGCCACTTCCTTTAATATTTGGATCTTTATTTGCCCAATACGCATTAAATGAATCTACAATTTCTTGAAAAGTCACGGGATTTACTGACCTTCTCTGCTCGACGTTTAGGTTTTCTATCCAAGGAGCATCTTGGTTAAATTGAGCTTGGACAGAACAAAAAAAGAGTAAAAAGGAGAATAGTAAGATTCTTTTCATAGTTAGGACTTTTTTCAAAAATAAATAAATACAATCATTATTTATATAAAGAATAAATACTATTTAATATTAAATGGTATTTAAAAAATGTTTTTATGGTTTTTGAATATTTTGAGCTTCTTTTTCAAATTTCTTATTTATTTGAAGGTTGAAATTTGAAAAAGCTATAAGTAGTTCTTTAATTACAGGTAAAACGTGAGTTTTATCATTATTGAATAAACGAGAATTACTTTGCAATTTGTATATTTTCGTTTCTAATTCTTTAATTCTTGCTTGTATTGCAGGTGTATTTATTTCTTCAGGAAGAGTTTCTTTAAAGTCTTTAATTAATGCATCTAAAAGTTCAGGATTTTCAGAAAAAAAAGCAATATTTCCTTGTTTTAAATTATCTATATGGCCTTCTAAATCTGTATAACTTGTCCAGCTAATGAATAAAGCTTGGGCTTTTTGATCTAGAACAAATTCAATGTAGTCAAGTTTAGAAATATCATTTTTAGAGATTTTTAGAGTATCTATCAAATCTACAGAACTATCTTGGCCTTCATCTTTTACCTGGTTACAACCAACAAATAGTAATAAAGAAAAAAGTATATATAAAAGCTTCATTTTATAAAGTTGAATGAATTACAAATATATCGTATTAGTTAGGTAATCTTGAATGCTTTTTAAGTTAATTTTTAAACAGCTTCTGTAAAATCTTTATATTTTTACAGCTATTAAATTATTTATATGTCTTCTAAAATATTAATCCTTGGAGCTTGTGGACAAATAGGTTCTGAATTAACCCAAGAGCTCCGTTTAATATATGGCAATGAGAATGTGATTGCTAGCGATATAAGTTATTCTAATTTAGAAGTTGTTAACTCTGGAATTTTTGAGATTACTGATGCTACTGATTATGCTTCGGTAAAAGTTTGCGTTGAGAAACATCATATTGATACAGTTTATTTAATGGCGGCTATGTTGAGTGCAGTTGGCGAAAAATACCCAATGAAGGCTTGGGATTTAAATATGAGTTCACTTTTTAATATTTTGAATCTGGCCAAAGAAAAGTTTATCAAAAGAGTTTTCTGGCCATCGAGTATTGCGGTTTTTGGACCTTCAACGCCTAAAGAGCATACACCACAATTTACAACTATGGAACCAACAACGGTTTATGGAATTACAAAACAAGTTGGTGAAAGATGGTGTGAATATTATTACAATAAATACAATGTTGATGTAAGAAGTTTGCGTTATCCTGGCATTATCAGTTGGAAGACATTGCCTGGTGGAGGCACAACAGATTATGCAGTAGAGATTTATCATAAAGCCATAACAGATGGACATTATGAATGTTTTTTGTCTGAAGAAACCAAATTGCCAATGATGTTTATGGAAGATGCCATAAAAGCAACTGTAGATATTATGGCTGTTGATACAGAGAGAATCAAAATTCGATCTTCTTATAATTTGGCAGCCATAAGCTTCACGCCAAACGAAATTGCGAATTCAATTAAAGAAAAATTAAAAGAATTTACTATCAGTTATAAACCTGATTTTAGACAACAGATTGCCAATAGCTGGCCTAAAAGTATTGACGATTCTTATGCAAGAAAAGATTGGAATTGGAGCCATAGTTACAGTTTGTCGAAAATCACAGACAAAATGCTTTTAGAGTTAAGGAAAAAGTATCATCAAAATCTCCAAAAATCTAAATAATTGTATATTTGAATCAACTTGTTTAACCTATTTACGATGTTCGAATTTTTTTGGTTTAATGTACAGTATGGAATAAATCATGTGTTAGATATTAATGCGTACGATCATGTCTTGTTTTTAATTGTCTTATCTGTCCCTTATGTATTTAAAGATTGGAAAAGAGTTTTATTTTTAGTTACTGTTTTTACTTTAGGGCATACTTTATCACTTGTTTTAGCAGCATATGATATTGTAAAAATTAGTAGCCAATTAGTTGAATTTTTAATTCCAATAACCATTTTAATAGTGGCGCTGTTCAACCTTTTTACCGCTAGAAAAGGAGCCCAAAAAAATAAGATTGGAGTATTATTTTTTTCTACACTTTTCTTTGGTCTGATTCATGGACTCGGATTTGCCCGTGAATTTCAACTCATGGTTGGAAAATCTGAAAGCAAGTTGGAAACACTCATAGAATTTGCTTTAGGAATAGAGATAGCCCAAGTAATTATTGTTTTTATAGTATTGTTTTTAGGATATTTGATTCAAACTATTTTTAGATTTTCAAAACGCGATTGGATCATGGTAATTTCTGCTGTTGTTGTTGGGTTGGTAATTCCAATGGTAATAAACAGTGAGTTTTTATCTTAAATAAATTAAGAAACCTAGTTTAACTTTGATAAAACTTTAACTTACAAGCATTGTAATTGAAATACTAACGGATTATCTTCGTTATACTAACGAAAAAAATGTCAAGAAAAAAACAACTCAAATACGATAAGGCTTACTTAAGAATAGCAGAAGAATGGGGTAAACTGTCATATTGTAAACGCAAGCAAGTTGGAGCACTTATTGTTAAAGACAGAATGATTATTTCTGATGGTTACAATGGAACACCAACTGGTTTTGAAAATTTTTGCGAAGATGAAGATGGTTATACAAAATGGTATGTGCTACATGCAGAAGCAAATGCCATTTTAAAAGTAGCTTCATCAACTCAATCTTGTAGAGGTGCTACATTGTATATAACCATGTCGCCTTGTAAAGAATGTAGCAAATTAATTCATCAGGCAGGTATTGTAAGAGTTGTTTACGGACAAAGCTACAAAGACGATTCAGGCTTAAAGTTTTTAGAAAAAGCGGGTATTGATCTTGAATTGATTGAGGGTTTAAATTAAAAATAGATGTCTTTTAAAAAATTCTTACCACTTATTTTGGGAGTTGCTATTGCAGCAGGAATTTTTATTGGTGGTAAATTAAATTTTACTGATGCTCCAGATAGACTTTTCTCTTCTAATAGTAAAAAAGACAAACTTAACAGGCTTATTGATTATATAGACTATGAATATGTAGATGAAGTTAATACAGATAGCATCGTAGATGTTACAGTTAACGGGATTTTAGAAAATCTTGACCCTCATTCGGTCTATATTCCTAAGGAAGATATGCAACAATCTACAGAGAGCTTGCAAGGAGACTTCGTAGGTATTGGGATTAACTTTTATACTTACAGAGATACCATTACGGTAATTAGGGCAGTAGAAAATGGACCAAGTGATAAAGCGGGAATTAAGGGAGGAGACAGAATAGTATATGCTAATGGCGATTCTATTTTCGGTAAAAATTTAACAGACGAACAAATAGTAAGCCACCTTAAAGGACCAATAAACTCGAAAGTAGATTTGCAAGTTTATAGACAAGGAGAACCAGAACTTTTAGAGTTTACAATAAAGCGTGATCATATTCCAATTGTAAGCGTAGATGCTGCATATATGTTAAATGATAATTTAGGTTATATTAAGATTAATCGTTTTGCTGAAAGTACGTATAAAGAGTTCAAAGTAAAATTAGATGAATTGATTAATGAAGGAGTTTCAGAAATCGTAATAGATTTAAGAAATAATCATGGCGGATTTCTTCATATAGCAGAACAAATACTTGATGAATTTCTTGAAGACAACACCCTAATGCTTTTTACTAAAAACAAACGGGATAAAGTAGAAAAAAGATTTGCAACAAAAAAAGGTGATTTTGAAGAAGGAAGAGTTTTTGTTTTAATAGATGAAAATTCAGCGTCTGCCAGCGAGATTGTGGCAGGTGCACTTCAAGACAACGACAAAGGTATCATTGTTGGAAGACGTTCTTACGGCAAAGGACTTGTGCAACGAGAAATGGAGCTTGGTGATGGAAGCGCGGTAAGATTAACGGTTTCTAGATATTATACACCAACAGGTCGTTCTATACAGCGTTCTTATGAAAATGGTAATAACGATTATTACCATGATTATTTTGACAGGTTGGATAGTGGAGAACTTCTAGATTCAGCCAAAATTAAAGTAGCAGACTCACTAAAGTTTAAAACACCAAAAGGGAAAATTGTTTATGGAGGCGGCGGCATAATTCCAGATATCTTCGTGCCAATAGACAATAGTATGCACAACGAAACATTGAGGTTTTTACAACGACGAGGTTTTATAAGTTATTTTGTTTTTGAAGAATTAGAAAAAGACAGAAAACGTTATGAAGGAATTTCAAAAGAGGATTATATTAAAAACTTTGAAGTTTCAGACGATTTTGTAGTGGCTTTTCAAGACTACTTAAATATAAGAACAGAATCTGAAATTACTTTTGTTGCTTACAACAAAGAAATTAAGCAGTATATTAAAGCAACACTTGCAGATCAACTTTTTGGTGATGGTGCTTATGAAGAAATAATCAATCAAAACGATTTAATGATTGAAGAAGTTATTAATTATAGCAAAGAGCATTCACAAGATTAGACTTTATCATGTACTTTAGTGTGTTCGCCATTATTCCAAAAGGTTAAAATATCTGTAGCTACTTGCGCACCACTTCCTGCTGCTATTGCAAATTGACTTCGCCAACCAGCAAGAGTACCTGTTACATACAAACCATCTTCAATAATATGATCATTGTTTTTCAACCAAATTCTACTTTTTTCGGCTTTGGCTCTTGGATGAGGTTCTATATATTTTTCTAATCCTTCAATTGAAATAAGTTCTAAATACCCAACAGCAATCACAACAATCTTTGAAACATAAGTGTTTTTATTGGTTTCAATTTCAAACCCATTGACTATACGAGATAATTTAAAAACCTTTTCTTTATCAATTTGATTAATATGAGAATATTGAGTTTTTAATTTTTCTTTCCCACTTACTAAAATACTTTTTCCAGGTGTTTTTTCAGGAATTCCCAATACATTATTTAGTAAAGCATCATGTAGATGAGAAGTTCTTTGATGAACAATAATTCCAATTTTTTTGTCTTTAGCAAAAACTTTTTCTTTTGCGGAACCCAAAATCAAGGCACAAGACAAACCTGATACGCCGCCACCTATAATCAAAGCATCAAACATCACCTTTTGTTTTTAACATGATTTTCTATCCGTTTAGAAAGGCGAAGTATTTGCAATAAAATTATTACACAAATCGATGCTAATATGGTAATCAGAGCAATAATACTATCTCCTTTAAAAGGAGCGTCAAAATTTATTTTTGTAAGATTAAAGACAATCAATCCTATAGCTATAATATGAAATACAATAGTTACTATCTTCATGATTAAACAAAAATAAGTTTAATGTTATGAGTAAACAATTTTACAGCTATGGCTAATAAAATTACACCAAAAATTTTCCTTATAATATTAATACCGTTTTGACCTATAAAACGTTCAATTCGAGCAGATGTTTTCAAAACAATATATATAACAATAACATTTAATACTACAGCAACAATAATATTTTGAATAGCAAATTCGGCCCTTAATGAAAGCAAAGTTGTAAGACTTCCTGGTCCAGCAATCAATGGAAATGCCAACGGGAAAATGGTTGCACTCATAGGATTAATATCATCCTGTTTATAAAGTGTAATGCCCAATATCATTTCTAGTGCAATAAAAAATATAATAAATGAACCAGCTATTGCAAAAGAATTAACATCTATTCCAATAAGCTTTAAAATGCTCTGTCCTAAAAACAAAAACAAAATCAAAATCACACCTGAAATTATTGATGCCTTTTCACTTTGTATGTGCCCAACCTTTTTACGTAAATCTATAACGATAGGGATGTTTCCAACAATATCTATTACTGCAAATAAGACCATGAAAGCAGTAAATATTTCTTTAAAGTTTAATTGCATTAGACTAATTTAAAAATTTTGGCAAAGGTCGTTATTTATTAATGAATTTTCGCATTATTTAAATGCAAATTTTGACTTGATATTTATTATAAAGTGGGTCATAACATTATCTTTGCTGTATGTTTCAATTAGGTAAAACCATAGTTTCAGAAGACATTATTAAAAAAGATTTTGTCTGTAATTTATCTGCGTGTAAAGGTGCTTGCTGTGTTGATGGAGACGCTGGCGCTCCTCTGGATAAAGATGAGGCGAATATTTTAGAAGAAATATACCCTAATGTGAAACCTTTTTTAAGAAAAGAAGGGATAAAAGCCATTGAGCTTCAAGGCAAGTATGTTAAAACGGATGAAGGTGAATATGAAACGCCATTGATTAATGGAGTCGATTGCGCCTATGTTATTTTTGATGATAAAAAAACTGCACTTTGCGGTATTGAAGAAGCGTACAACCAAGGCAAAATTAAATGGAAAAAACCAATTTCCTGTCATTTATACCCAGTTAGAGTTAAAGATTATTCTGAATTTTCGGCTGTTAATTATCATGAATGGCAAATTTGTGATGATGCTTGTGTTTTAGGAAAAGAACTGCAAGTGCCAATTTACAAGTTTGTAAGAGAAGCACTTATCAGAAAATTTGGTATGGATTGGTATGAAGAACTCGAAAAAATTGCTCAATCCTATTAGTTTATTTCGGTCCTAAATATTATAAATATTTTTAGATTTTTTATACACACTTTTCATTTTAAAAGTCATCGTAAGCTCTATTATTTTCATGAATTTAAAAACTCTTGTTTTATAGGGCTTAAGCGATTTTTGTATAATTTAAAAATTTGATAATCAAATAGATAACAATTCAACAAATAATGCCCTCAAAAATTGACAATGTTAAAGGTTGTTAAAAACTTGTTGACAATGTTTATAAAATTACCTTTCATTTTCAATCTCATTTTTCAATATTTGTTACTCTCAAATCGAGAGCTTTTTTCGCCCATTTTTTCAACGAATAATAAAAACAACTAATGTCACAAGCTATTGAACCCATTTTACAAGAAAACAAAAACAGATTCGTCATTTTTCCAATTCAACATCACGATATCTGGGAATGGTATAAAAAGCAAGAGGCAAGTATTTGGACTGCAGAAGAAATAGATTTACAGCAAGATATTGTAGATTGGGAAAACAAATTAAGTGACGACGAGCGTTATTTCATAAAGCATGTACTTGCGTTTTTTGCGGCTAGCGATGGTATTGTGAATGAAAATTTGGCTGAAAACTTTGTTTCTGAGGTTCAATATACAGAGGCCAAATTCTTTTATGGCTTTCAAATCATGATGGAGAATATTCATTCTGAAGTGTATTCATTACTGATTGATACCTATGTAAAGAATGATGTTGAAAAAGATCAGTTATTTAGAGCGATAGAGGTTTTTCCAGCAATAAAGGAAAAAGCTGATTGGGCACTTAAATGGGTAGATTCACCTAGTTTTGCTGAACGTTTAATAGCATTTGCAGCGGTAGAAGGGATCTTTTTCTCTGGTAGTTTTTGCTCCATTTTCTGGCTTAAAAAGCGTGGATTAATGCCTGGACTCACATTTTCTAACGAATTAATTTCGAGAGATGAAGGCTTACATTGTGATTTTGCTGTTCATTTGCACAATAATCACATAATCAATAAAGTTCCTAAAGAACGAATTACAAAAATTTTAACCAACGCATTAGATATTGAGCGTTCATTCATAACAGAATCTCTTCCTGTTAGCTTAATTGGTATGAACTCGAAGCTAATGACACAATATTTAGAATTTGTTACCGACAGATTATTAGTAGAATTTGAATGCGAAAAAGTATACAATTCTACAAATCCTTTTGATTTTATGGACATGATCTCTCTTCAGGGAAAAACCAATTTCTTTGAAAAACGTGTGTCTGAATATCAAAAAGCGGGAGTGCTTAAAAAAGAAGAAGAAGCAGACAAATTCAGTTTTGATGCCGATTTTTAATCGGATTTATTACTAATTCTATATAGACATTTAAAGTTGAATTGATTTTTCTGTTATTAAATCATAACAGAAGTAAAATTTTGACTTAAAAAACAGATTAAGACCAATGAATTTCGTGTTTTTACACAAAATTTTAACCAACTAATTAACCCATTATCTGAAAATAATTTCAGAATTTAAAACTTAAAAATAGTATGTATGTAGTAAAAAGAAACGGTCGCAAAGAGCCAATGATGTTCGATAAAATCACTTCCAGAGTGAGAAAATTATGTTACGGATTAAATGAACTAGTTGATCCAGTAAAAGTAGCAATGCGTGTCATAGAAGGTTTGTATGATGGAGTAACAACAAGTGAATTGGACAACCTTGCAGCAGAGATTGCAGCAACTATGACTACAGCCCATCCAGACTATGCAAAACTTGCGGCGAGAATATCAGTTTCTAATCTACATAAAAACACCAAAAAGACCTTTAGCGAGGTCATGGAAGATTTATACAAATACATCAACCCTAGAACAGGCAAAAAGGCACCTTTATTATCTGACGAAGTGTACAAAGTTATAATTGATAATAAAGAAATACTAGATTCTACCATTATTTACAATCGTGATTTTGGATATGATTATTTTGGGTTTAAAACATTAGAGCGTTCGTATTTATTAAAGTTAAATGGCCAGATTGCAGAGCGTCCACAACACATGCTTATGCGTGTTTCTGTAGGTATTCATTTAGATGATATAGATTCCGTCATAGAAACCTATGAGTTGATGTCAAAAAAATATTTTACTCACGCTACTCCAACACTTTTTAATTCAGGTACGCCAAAGCCTCAAATGTCTTCATGCTTTTTATTAACCATGAAGGAAGACAGTATTGATGGTATTTACGATACTTTAAAACAAACAGCCAAAATTTCGCAATCTGCAGGAGGCATTGGATTATCTATTCATAATATTCGTGCTACAGGAAGTTATATAGCTGGCACAAACGGTACTAGCAATGGAATTGTACCTATGCTACAAGTGTTTAATGATACAGCTAGATATGTAGACCAAGGTGGTGGAAAACGAAAAGGAAGTTTTGCTATTTATATCGAGCCTTGGCATGCTGACATTTTCGATTTTTTAGATTTAAAAAAGAATCATGGAAAAGAGGAAATGCGTGCTCGTGATTTATTTTACGCCATGTGGATGCCAGATTTATTTATGAAACGTGTTCAAGAAGATGGACAGTGGACATTAATGTGTCCCAACGAATGTCCGGGATTGTGTGATGTGCATAGTGAAGAATTTGAAGCGCTTTATACAAAATATGAATCTAAAGGTAAAGGGAGAAAGTCTGTAAAGGCAAGAGAGCTTTGGGAGAAGATTTTAGAATCTCAAATCGAGACAGGCACTCCATACATGCTTTATAAAGATGCAGCCAATAGAAAATCTAATCAGAAAAATTTAGGAACTATTCGTTCATCAAATTTATGTACTGAGATATTAGAATATACATCTCCAGATGAAATAGCAGTTTGTAATTTAGCATCTATAGCTTTGCCAATGTTTATTAAAAATGGGGAGTTTGACCATAAAGAATTATTTAGAATCACAAAGCGTGTTACTAAAAACCTTAATAGAGTAATAGATAGAAATTATTATCCAGTAAAAGAAGCAGAAAACTCTAATTTTAGACACAGACCAATTGGTCTTGGTGTACAAGGTTTGGCTGATACATTTATTAGTTTGCGTTTGCCTTTTACCAGCGATGAGGCTAAAAAACTAAACCAAGATATTTTTGAAACCCTTTATTTTGCAGCAGTAACTGCTTCTATGGAAGAAGCTAAAAAAGATGGCCCTTATCAAACATATAAAGGTTCTCCAATAAGTAAAGGAGAATTCCAGCATAATCTTTGGGGAATTAAAGACGAAGAGTTAAGTGGTAATTGGGATTGGGTTAAATTACGCAAACAAGTCATGAAACATGGCGTTCGAAATTCTCTTTTAGTAGCGCCAATGCCAACAGCAAGTACATCACAGATTCTAGGTAATAATGAGTGTTTCGAGCCATATACTTCAAATATCTATACTCGTAGAGTTCTCTCAGGAGAGTTTATAGTGGTTAACAAACATTTACTTGAAGATTTAGTTAAGCTTGGATTATGGAACGATAATTTGAAACAAGAAATTATGCGAGCCAATGGGTCAATTCAAGGCATTGATGGTCTTCCAGAAGATATTAAAGAATTATATAAAACAGTTTGGGAATTGAGCATGAAAGACATTATTGATATGTCCAGACATAGAGGTTATTTTATAGACCAATCTCAATCGCTTAACTTATTTATGGAAGGTGCAACTATGGCAAAATTAACCTCTATGCATTTTTATGCATGGAAAAGTGGTTTAAAAACAGGAATGTACTACTTAAGAACTAAGAGTGCTGTAGATGCTATTAAGTTTACATTAGATAATAAGAAGAAGGAAGTGCCAATTTCGGTAGCTGCCGAGGCTGAAGCTGAAGAAATTGTTGTTAAGCAACAACAGAAAGCTCAAAAAACAGCTGAAAAATTTGCCCAACAAACTACAGAAGTTCAACCTATGACTCCCGAAGAGATGAAGACGCTAATTGAACAAGCTAAAGCTTCTGAAGGTGATGACTGCCTTATGTGTGGATCATAATTAATTAAGTGTTATATTTAAAAAAAGCACCTCATTCGAGGTGCTTTTTGTAATTCATAAGAGTAAATCAAATGGAAATATTATAATCTCATTATTTATTTTTTGTAGTTTTAAGGCTATATTTTTAGTCGACAACCTGAAATAGTATATGAGCTACGGTTTTACTGACATTTTGCAATTAATAGGGTCATTAGGACTCTTTCTTTTTGGTATGAAAGTGATGAGTGATGCACTTTTAAAACTGGCAGGAAATAAAATGCGCTCTATACTTGCAACAATGACCTCCAATAGATTTTTTGGAATATTGACAGGTTTTTTAATTACATCTGTAATACAATCTTCATCAGCGACTACACTTATGGTTGTGAGTTTTTCAAACGCTTCTTTGTTAACTCTGGCCGAATCTATAAGTGTTATTATGGGAGCAAATATAGGTACAACTATTACAGCTTGGTTAATTACAATACTCGGTTTCAAGGTTAGTATGAGTGCCATTGCTCTTCCATTGGTTGGATTTGGATTTGTCTTTACATTTTCTAAAAAAGAGCAATCTACTCATTGGGGAAATTTTATTATTGGTTTTGCATTACTTTTTATTGGGCTTCAATTTCTAAAGGAAGCAATGCCAGACATAAAGAACAATCCAGAAATTTTAGCATTTTTATCCCGATATACTGATTTAGGATATCTTTCTATTCTTTTATTCTTATTTATTGGTACACTGTTAACCGTAATAATACAATCGTCAAGTGCAACCATGGCATTAACTTTAATTATGTGTGCACAAGGTTGGATACCTTTTGAATTGGCAGCAGCTATGGTTTTAGGCGAAAATGTAGGTACAACAATTACGGCTAATCTAGCAGCTTTAGTTGGAAATTACCAGGCAAAACGAACGGCAAGAGCTCATCTTATATTTAACTTAATTGGAGTATTATGGATGCTAGTTCTATTTTATCCATTCTTGAGATTTATAACTTGGATTACTTCTCAATTGGGTTCAGACTCACCATATGTAAATGCGGCAGCTATTCCTGTTGCAATTTCGCTGTTTCACACAATGTTTAATATCATTAACACATTTCTTCTCGTTTGGTTTGTTAATCCAATAGCTAGGTTAGTAGAAAAATTCGTTCCTGCTAAAATTGAAATGGACAAAGCTATTGACGAACCCAAATTTTTAGATAAAAAAGCATTGCAGTTTCCTGAAACAGCAATCGCATCTTTAATAAAAGAGACTAAATATTTGTTTAAAAATGCCATTTTCGAAATTGTGTCACACACTATGAATATTCATAGAGAAGATATAATGTCTGATGAGAAAATTAAAAAAGTAATTAAAAAATCACAGGAAGATTTAAAAACAAATGTGAGAGAACTTTATGTAAGTAAAGTAAAAACCATTTATGGAGAAATTATAAGGTTCGCAACAACTGCTCAAAGTACTTTAAGTCTAACAAAAGAGCAGCATAATCAAGTTTCTGAAATAAAAGTTGCCAACAGAAAGATGGTGGAGTCTATTAAAAGCACTTCGGAGCTTGGTAGAAATGTGTCGAAATATTTAAATTCTGATAATAAGTACATTAAAAAGGAGTATGATAAGTTTAGAAAAAAGGTAGCTAAAGTTTTAAGAATAATCTATTTATTTAGAACCGAAGAGAATAATGCGGATTATTATCAAAAGTTACAAGAGCTAAAGCAAGAAGCCAAAGACAACATACACAAGAGCACCAAGCAAATAGATAGGCTCATAAGAAAAGACCTTATCGATGCCGAAATGGCTTCGTCTTTAGTTAATGATAACGACAATGTTAACGACACCGTTAAACAATTAATAGAAGTAGCAGAACTACTGTACGGTAATAGAGATTCAATTTTAGAAAATAATGTAGATTCTCAATGAAAAATTCACAAAAAAAACTCTCATATTTGAGAGCTTTTTTTAAAAGAATATAATTATATTTTAATGATTTTATTCTTCTTTTTCTTGAGATTTACCATCGATAATTTCTTCATCATTAACCTGGATAGTAGCAGGTTTTATTGATGAGTCATGGGCTTCATGATACTCTTCAACTAGATTCATAGTAGCATTTAATAAATCCTTGGTCTCTAACAATAAGCTAAAATAAAGCGTAGTGTTTTTTGGGCTTGATTCTTCACTTCTCGTACGTTCTACTTGAGTTTGGATTTTTTCTTTCACCATACTGTAAAGTTCAACCTTTTCATTTAGGATGGCTCCAATTTCTTCAAAAGAACGAGATTTAAAAGCATTCTCTGTATCGGCAAAAAGTATTTCTAATTTATCATCAATGACTTTTAATTCTTTGATTTGATTGAATTTTAGTTTTTTATGATTGTTATTAATATGCTTATGGCTTATTTTAGAAATATACTCTAATGATTGAGCCATATCCTGCAAATAACCTAGAATATTAATATAAAAATTGCTAGCTCCAACACTTGAATCATCTAAATTTTTAATAAAGTAAAAAATGTTATCACGCAACTCATCGATCTCACCAGACAGTTTAAGAACTTGCTTTTTACTCTTTTTAAGCAATGCCAAGTCTTGTTTGGCAAGACCAACAATAGCATTTGAATAAATTCTATTACCGCGTTTTACAACATGTGCAATATTGCTGGCACTTTCCTGAATAACTCCTTGAATAGAACTACTTTCTGCTTTCTTCAAACGATCTTCTTCCTTAATTTCTTCAGATTTTCTTTTATGCGAAATATAATTTCTGACCAATATCAAAATAGCAATAAATAACAAAATCGCAATAGCTGTTGGTCCACCTAAATGAATAAGATATGCCATAATAGCAGAAGCAAGAAATGCACTAAATGCAGTAAAGAACCAACCACCAATAACATTTAATACTCCTGCTACTCTATAGACCGCACTTTCACTTCCCCAAGCTCGATCTGCCAATGATGTACCCATGGCAACCATAAAGGTTACATAGGTGGTAGATAAAGGCAATTTATATGATGTTGCAATCGAGATTAGAACTCCAGCTACCATAAGATTTACTGAAGCCCGAATAGCATCAAAAGCAGGAACTTTAAAATCTTTATTTCTTGCCAACTGAATGACTGGCTTTTCAAATTTTAAATTAATTGACTCTTGAACAGATTTTGGTAAAATTGCACCTACATAAGCATTCGCATTTTTCACACCTCTAACAACAAGTCTTGAAAGTAAATTTGGCTGAAATTTTTCCCTTGTCTCTCCTTGAGTAGATAATCCAATTTCAGTATCCGTAACTGTACGAGCCTTTTTTGAAAACCAAAGAGTTAGTACCATAACACCACCTGCAATAAGTAAAAGCATTGGTTCTGCTGGTACTTTTTTAGCCAAATCAACCATAGCAAAAGAAGAAGCATCTATTCCTGAAGTTATCCAGGCTTCATAGGAGTGGTATGCCGCCATTGGAACACCAATAAAGTTCACTAAATCATTACCTGCAAATGCAAGTGCCAAACCAAATGTTCCTATTGTAATTATAAATGCTAAAATATTTCTTTTTATCACCCTGATGTATAATAAAGAAAATAAAAACCAAAGAATAAAACTGCCAGCAATAACTATTAATTCGTTACCTTCAATAAAACCTTGTAAGTCATTATAATAAGGAGTGCCTTTAAGACCTTTGAAGAAAATAAAGTAGGTTATTGAAGATAAGGCTATGCCTCCAAAAAAAGCTCCAAAATTCTTAATCTTATTTTCAAAATGAAATGAAAATATCAATCTAGATATCCATTGAACTAAAGCTCCGACAGTAAAGGCAATTACCACCGAAAGGAGAATACCCGAAATAATTTGAATGGCTTTGTCAGAATTAATATACTTGGCCAAATCAGAAATTGTCTCGGTGTCAATTGCACTAATTTTGATTAAAGCCATGGCAACAGAAGCACCTAACAATTCGAATACAATTGAGACCGTAGTTGATGTTGGCATTCCTAATGTATTAAAGAAATCGAGTAATAGAATATCTGTAATCATGACGGCCATAAAAATGTACATGATTTCATCAAACATAAATGCACCAGGATTAAAGATACCTTTACGGGCAACCTCCATCATCCCACTTGAAGATATAGCCCCAATGAAAATGCCTAAACTGGCAACAATCATAATAGTTCTAAAGGAAATTACTTTAGAACCAATTGCTGAATTTAAAAAATTTACCGCATCATTGCTTACCCCAACAACCAAATCGGCAATGGCCAAACCAGCCAAAGCAATAATCATTAATAAATATATATTTTCCATAATTTAATTAGAAATAGTTTGCAAATATCTTAAGTCTTTTTGAATAAAATGTTACTAAAAGGTTATATTTTAAAAATGTATGTCGAACTGTAACCTATACATTAAAAAGTTGTTTTCTGTATCAACATCCAAATAGCTAATATCTGTTTGAACTTTTAGACTATGTCCCACAATATATTTGGACAACCCCAACGTATATTGGTTTTCTGGATTTTTTCCAGTAATATTTTTATCTAACTTTATATTAGAGTATCGACCAGAAATCTCCCAATTGTTTTTAAATAAGTAACCTGTTTGAAGGTTTAAACCCGTACCAACTTGAACTATATCACCCGTTTCTGTTCCATCAGAGTTTTTTGCTATAGGGTCTGAAGCATCTCGATCTGCATATTCTGCCATCAAACTATATCCTTTGTATTTAAACATCGCATCAATAAAAAGTGTGTTAGTATTAGTTTCAAAAAAGCGTCCACTAACACCTTCATCTTCAGTATCATCAATAAACATATAGCTTCCTAAATTACTTCTTGTTTTTACCGCATTATTGTTATGGTCAAATGTAAATCCAATTGATAGTTTTGGAGTTTGTTCTCTTTTTAAGTCTGAACCAAAATAGTCCCCTTTACCTTCAAATTTACCGAATGGTAAAAATTCAATTCTACCAGTATATTGATGACCACCTAAATTTCCTGATGTTACGTTACGTCCCTCACCTTGAGAAAGCGCAAAAATTTCTCTCATTAAAAATTTTTCAGATAAGTAAGTATGGTGTCTTAATTGAATACCAATATCCCGATCAATATTAAACCTGCTATTTAAAAGAGATCTATCAACCTGTTGCATGTTTGCCGAAGATATGACCCTTTCTCTATTTCCAGGTAGTTTTGTTTGACCAAACCACAATTCAAAATTTTCATAGAAATTCCATTTCATAACGGCATCAAGGATATACCTTGGAGCATTACTTGTAAATTCTGATGCTCCTGAAATATCTCTATTGGATAACCCTAATTCAATTTTATACTTTAGTTTAGGACTAAATGCATAACCATCAAATTTTAAACGAGATCTCCTAATTAATATATTTGTTTCAGGATTAATTAATTTACCATCTTCATTTTCCCAAAGTGCTAGACTTGAAATTTGAACTCTTGCACCAATTTTCATAGTCCAAGAACTATCTTGCCCTACAAGATTAAATAATCCTTTACCAAATTTTGGAGATTTGATTTCTTGAGCATTAAGGTTAAAAAGAAATAAGATTAATATTGCTGTGAGTGAAGCTTTAGATGTCATTTATAAGTATTAGTTTTTGTCGCTGCAAAGAACTAAAACTAGTGTTAATTGAATGTTTCCAAAACATTAAATTTAAATCATAAAAAAACTGCCTTGGCCAAAGGCAGTCATTTAGAAATCATGATAATATAGTCGACAAAAACTAATAGATTATATGAAATACTAATATTTGTCTTAAGACAAGAACAAAAATCATGATTTGGAATGACATAAATGTAAACCAATCATTAACTAATTATTAAACTTTACTATTTGTGTTTTATAATGAAATAGCTTGAAATCAATGTGATACATGCACAATGTTAATTTAATGTTATGTAAATATTGATTTAATGTTAATTAATATTTACATTTGTATTTAAATATAAACCCATAATTATGAAGAACATTTGTTTTGTTTTTGTCTTTTTAATTACTGTGGCTTCTTTTGCTCAACAAAAGAGAGATTTAAAACTTAATGAAGACACTAATCTTATTGAGGTAGTTTATTATCATGACAATGGAGAAGTAAGTCAAACAGGGACTTACACTTTAGATGGTAAGTTGCAAGGTGAATGGTTAAGTTTTGACACAGAAGGCAAAAAAATTGTTTCTGCAAATTACGATAATGGGAAGAAAGTCGGCAAATGGTTTTATTGGAATAATGATGAAACCGTTAAAATAGTAGATTATAATGAAAATAAGATTGCAAGTGTTGAATAAGCCTTGTTTAACAATCTTTAATAAAAAAAAGCATCCTTTTTTAAGGATGCTTTTTTAAGGATCATAAGTTATAGATTTATTCAATGGTCCATCCAGCTCCCCAAGAAGCATAGTCAGTACCTGTACCATTTCCGTCACCAGAAATAAAATCTGCTTCAGTAAAAGTTTCTCCAGTATCGTTTTTTAATTTTGTTGTTACATCTGTGAACGTTACATCTGTTACATGTAAATCGCCACTTAATACACCTGCGCCAGTTGGGTTGTCTCCTTGGTCACCATCAAGATCAAAACCTTCCTCAAAGCCTACAATTAGTACATTATTAAAGATTCCTTGTGTTCCAGCTCTTAATCTGATAGCTTCATTTCCTGTAGAAGACCCTAAACCAACAATATGAAGATTAGTTACTATAGGTTTAGAAAAATATCCACCTTCGTTACTAAAATCTGTATTGTAACCATCGGCCTCAATACCTTTATCGTGATCCTCACCATGTTTTACATAAGCATCAGTAATGGTTCCTGTAAATCCTTCAGTCCAATCAATAGAATCATCTTGATTGTTAATTGCTACTAAATGATCAACATTTACGGTTCCGCCAAAAAACTCGAAGCCATCATCTTTTCCTTCAAAAGATTCTACATGAGAAACAAAAGTTCCGTTACCAACGCCGTAAAAAGATAAACCATTGTTTTCAGATTGTCCATCTGCAGCGCCACCAGAATATTCAACTCTTAAATAGCTTATTGAACCTGAATCATCTGCCGAGTCTGTACCACCGTAAGGTAAACTAGCAATTTCAGAAGTTGAGGTTGCGCTACCTGAAACCGAGTTAATAGGTGCTTTACCTAGTATTATTAATCCGCCCCAATCTCCAGCAGCAGGTGAAGACGCATCAGAAGTTAAAACGATTGGTTCGTTTGCAGTTCCGTTGGCTATAATTTTTGCGCCCTGCGCTATTGCAATATATACATTTGCTCCAGTAGCTAAACCTTTAATTGTCATACCAGCAGGAATTGTAAGTGTGGTTCCTGAAGCCATAATTAGAGAACCATTAATTTTATAAGTGTTAATTGGATCTAACGTTAAGTTTTCTGTGTAGGTTCCGGATAAGAAAATAGTTTGACCAGTATTTGCGCCACCTCCGGTAGTATTATTATTGACTACACTGTTATCACTGTTATCATTTATAATAATATCAGCAGTATCATCAGTAGTACAAGAGAAAAGCATCGTTGCTATTGCTAATCCTAGAAATAAGTTATTTTTCATCATTTTATTGTTTAATTAATTTTTGCTTTTTGTTTATTAAAATTTATATTTGAGCTGAAGACTTAAGTCCATGCCTCTTTTATAGTTTGATATTCCTTTTCCGTTTGCCGAGTTTACAACAACATCACCTAATGTTGTTTCTCTAACATATTTTATTGTTGGGTTTAGTAAATTTTTTGCACTTAAATTAATTTCAAATCTATTATTGAAATTATTTTTCCAGACGAAATCTAAAGTTGAAACACTTTTTTCAATAACGTTTCCTAGTTGACCAGAACCTAATGCATCAATTCTATCTGAAAAGTATGAATACACGAAGTTGATTACAGGCTTATAATTATTGAATACAGGTGAATAATTAATATCGGCATTTATTAATAAGGGAGAAGCACCTTGTAAATCGTCTTTTCTTCTATTAAAGGATAAGTTGTAAGTTCCATTTATCTCACTGTACAAATCTTGTTCAGTTTTCATATAGGTTGCATTAAAACCTAAAGAAAGTTTTGCATCATCATTCGTTTTAATCAAGGTTTTTCTTATTTCAATTTCTGCACCATAAACTCTGGCTTTATCACCAGTTCTGAAATAACGCTGTGTTCCAGTTGCATCTGCACCAACTACTAAATTGATTGGATTTTTTATTTCTTTTGAGAATGCTGCAATTGAAATTATTTCACTTTTGCTATAGAACCACTCATATTTTAAATCGAAGTTTAAAATTTTAGAATATGATTTATCACTTACATTTAGAAAATCTGGATTTGATGAACCCAATAAATCTGGGTTACCACCAATACGTGTTGCAATATCTTCGTAGACAAATGGAGCTACTTCTTTAAATTCTGGAAGAGACACTGTTTGACTTGCTGTAAAACGTAGATTTTGATCATCGTTTAATGCATATTTTATATTTAGACTTGGTAAGAAAAAATTTTCATAAGAGCGAATGGTTGCTTTACCATTATTTCCAAGGTTAATGACATCATAACTTATTTCTTGATCAACAGATTCTACTCGTATTCCAGGAACAAACAACCATTTTTCACCTGCTTTAATTTCAGCATCAACATAACCGGCATATATGTTTAGTGTTCCGCTGTATGTGTTTTCTGGGAGTCCAGGCCTGTTGGTATTTGATAAATTTGGAATTGTGTTGATAACTTTAATTAAATAAATACCAGTATCATCGTTAGGATTTACTCTTAAATTCTCTAGGTTTATGACATCATTAAAATTGTGTACATCTGTAATAGGATAATCAGAATCAACAATATCGTAACCATATCTTATGTTTTCAAAATCTCTGGTTTTATATTTTCCGTTATAACCAAAATTTAGTTTTACAGATTCAGAAAGATTATAAGCTAAATTCAATCGACTGTTGAATTCTTCATCTTCAATATTTTGAAAATAACGTTGGTTATCAAAAACCACATTACTATAGAATGTTGGATTGGTGTTTGAATCGTTATCTAAAGCGTATTGATAGTTTTCTAAACTAATTCGTTTTCTGTCTGGCTGATCGGCAAAGACAATGTTATACCCTAAACCCCAATCGAAATCAAATTCGCCAGATGTGTGCTTTCCTTCAATTTGATTGACAAACATTCTGGTTTGATCAAATTGAACATTCATTTGATAAAACCCTTCATCAGTATTTAATTGTGCATCTCTATTTCTTCCGCCTCCATCAATGCCGAAATAACCAACAACATCAGATGAATTATTAATAAATAAGCTGTTATACTTTAATTCGTTATTTTCATCTATTCTATAAATGACATTAGCCATAGCTGTAGTTGTAGTAGAATATTCATATTCTTCTGCGGCATCAAAAGCTTTTTTCTCTGTAAGTGTATAATCAACTGCTTCTCCTTTTCTATATTCATAACCATTTTCAAAAGATGCAGTTACAAATAGACTTAAACGAGAACTGTTTTTAAAAACAAAAGATTTACCTGCTGCTGCTCCATAGTTAATATTTAATGGAGTGCCACCATCTACTGGATCAATTCCGTGTGAAAGGATTATTGCAAAGGGATTGTGTTCATATCTTCCATAATACCCAAAATAACCAGTACCTTCACTTCTTACAAAATCTTTGCCTGATGCATTTGTATTATACCCAATACCTGTTGTAGTATCAAAAAAACCATTTCCATTATAATTTTTTGAAGAGATATCTACATTTCCTGCTGAAAAATCACCATAAAATTTTGATGAATATGATTTACTTACTGATACATTTTCTATGATGTCTGAAGAAAATAGGTTTAAATCTATATTTTTCTTATTCACATCATTTGAAGGTAAAGACAACCCGTTTAACATTGTGTTTAAGTATCTGTCGCCTAAACCTCTTACATAAACATTACTAGAACCCTCTTGTTTTGATATACCAGAAATTTTTGATACCGCTTCTGCAGCATCACTAACACCTTTTCTTGAAAGCTCTTCTGCACCAATACTTTGTTTTATTTCAACGGCTTTTTTCTGCTCTAATAAAAGTGCTACTTCGCTTTCTCGTTTTGTTGTTGTGGTAATAACAACCTCATCAAGAGAAGCTGCACTGGCACCCATAGGGACATTAATTTCGGTTATTGTGCCTGCTTCAACATTAGCTTCAATTTCTACTGTTTCATAACCAACAAAACTAAAAATTAGAGTGTATTGACCTACTTCTAAATCATTAAATGCATAAAGACCATCTATATCTGAAGTTGTTCCTGTGGTTGTTCCTTTTATTAAAACATTGGCAAAAGCCAAAGGTTCATCATTGTATTCTTTATCTATTAATTTTCCTACTATTGAACCAGTGTTTTGAGCTTGCAAAACTGTGGTTAAGAATATTGAAAATATTAGTATGTTTTTTTTCATTTCCTTGTTTAAAAACTTGGCACAAAGAAAGACACATACTGTAAACAAGATGTTACCTAAGAATTAAACTACAGTAATGAAAAAGTTATTTAAAGGTTAACAGGTTATAACTAAAAATACAATCTGTAAACATTAATTTAACATGAAATGGTAATCCATTAAAGGTCAAAAGCTACAATAATTTATAAAGAGAACTAAATTGAAAGTTTTAAAAAGCTTAAAAATTGTAGTTGATTTATAGCGAAGCCTTATCCTCAATATTTGCAGTTGCTGTACTACCATTTCCAATTAAAGAAGCAAGGTCGTTAAGGGAAACACTACTAGCAATTAGTGAAGCGTCAACTATAGTTTCTTTATTTGAAACTACTTGAATCTGTATTTCTTTTGTCTCATAACCTACAAAATCGAAAAGCAAAGTATGAATGCCATTTTCGATGTTTTCAAAATAGAAATATCCATTTTCATCCGAAGTAGAGGTTATATATGTGCCTTCAACTGAAATATTAGCAAGTATTAAAGGAGCGTTATCCATTTCGCCATCTAGAACCATGCCTGTTATAGCTCCAGTATTTTGAGCAAAACAAAATCCTGAAAAAAGCATAACTAAAGAAATTAAAAGTGGTTTCATATAACACCTGAAATTATTAAGCAAATAAAGAACATTACTGTTTTTAAAATGTTACCTAATTATTAAGCAACTGTCATTAAAATGTTATCTTAATGTTACCAAATTTCAATTTTATTTTTACTGAATTTGGTTATCTTGCCAAGGCTTAATTTTAAACTATGAATTGGGAACAATTATTATCATTAAAACGTTTTGGTGACACAAATAAAAGACTTCGAAAAGAGCAAGACGAAACACGTTTAGGGTTTGAAGTAGATTATGACCGTATTATTTTTTCATCAGAATTTAGAAGTCTTCAAGATAAAACGCAAGTTGTTCCGCTATCTAAAACAGATTTTGTTCATACTCGCCTTACGCATAGTCTCGAGGTAAGTGTAGTAGGTCGTTCTTTAGGTAGAAAAGTAGGTCAAAAGTTACTACTCAAACACCCACATTTACAAAGTGTTCACGGATATCAAGCTAATGATTTTGGTGCTATTGTAGCAGCTTCATCTTTGGCTCATGATATTGGTAATCCGCCTTTTGGACATTCAGGAGAAAAAGCCATAGGCGAATTTTTTAAGACAGGAAAAGGTAAAGTATTTAAAACTGAACTGACTGAAAAAGAATATCAAGATTTATGCGATTTTGAAGGTAACGCTAACGGATTTAAAATTTTAACACAAAGTAGAGATGGCAGAGAAGGTGGCTTACGCTTGAGTTATGCAACACTTGGAGCCTTTATGAAGTATCCTAAAGAATCATTACCTAAAAAACCTACCAATCATATTACAGATAAAAAATATGGCTTTTTTCAAAGTGACAAAGAAGCATTTTCCGAAGTTGCAAATGAGTTAGGATTAATAAAAAGAGGAAAAAGAGATAACGCAAGTTTTTCGCGACATCCATTAACATTTTTGGTCGAAGCCGCAGACGATATTTGTTATACGATAATTGATTTTGAAGACGGTATAAATTTAGGGTTAATTCAAGAAGAATTTGCTCTTGAATACTTAATCAATTTGGTAAGAGATACCATAAATACTAAAAAGTATCATCAATTAAAGAACACTCAAGACCGAGTAAGTTACTTAAGAGCTTTAGCAATAAATACATTAATTTTTGAAGCCGTAGATATTTTTATAAAAAACGAAGAGGCTATTTTGAAAGGTGAATTTAATACGGCGTTGTTAGACAGAAGTAAATATGAAGCACAAATAAATGATATTATAAAAATGAGTGTTGAAAATATTTATGAATCTCAAGAAGTCGTTGATAAAGAAATTGCTGGTTATGAAGTCATAAACAAATTACTTCATGTATACATAACAGCAGTTCAAAATAAGTTTAATGATAATTTATCAAACTATGACAAGCTTATTTTAAAACAGCTTCCAAAAACAATCAATACAGATCATAAAAACCTTTATGACCAACTGCTAAATATTTGTCATTATGTTTCTTTATTATCAGACAGCAAAGCAATAATGAGCTATAGAAAGATAAAAGGGTTTGATTTTTAATTTTAAAGTTTAGCGCATTTTATCGAATAAATTTGTATTTTATCGATAAATTAAATATGTTTACTACGCCTTAAATTATAAATTAACCAAAAATGAAAAAAAACCTACTAGGTGCTATTGTTATTTTTTTTGTGACTTTTGCGTGTCTATTAGCTATAAATGAGGCTAACAATAAGGACACCTCTGAAGCTGAAGTAAATCAATATTATACTCAAAATTAGAGTAGACTAATGATTTGTTTTTTTATACTTTCAGAATTTAATTGAATAGATTTTTGAAGTTGATCTACACTACCATGCTGGATAAAATTATCCGGTATTCCTAAAACTTTTATGGGATTTGTATAACCATTCTCTGATGCAAATTCTAATATCGCACTGCCAAAACCACCTTTAATGACACCATCTTCAATAGTAACAATGTGTTGGTATTTTTGAAAGATTTCATGTAGCAAGAATTCATCCAATGGCTTTAAAAAACGCATATCATAATGTGACACATTGAGTTCTTCAATAGCTTCACTCACATTTTTTGCGATTGAGCCAATACTTAAAACAGCTAGAATATTCCCTTTTTTTATTTGTACACCTTTACCAATTTCAATTTTAGAAAAATGTTGTTTCCAATCAATTGTGACACCTCGACCTCTTGGATAGCGAATGGCAATAGGATTTGTTAATCCTAGTTGAACTGTGTACAAAATATTCCTTAATTCAATTTCATTTCTAGGCGCAAAAATGATGAGGTTAGGAATACATCTTAAGTAGGCCAAATCAAAAACACCATGATGTGTGGCTCCATCTTCGCCAACCAAACCTGCACGATCTAAACAGAAAATTACAGGAAGATTTTGTAAAGCTACATCATGAATGACTTGGTCGTAAGCACGTTGTAAAAATGTAGAGTAAATATTGCAATATGGAATAAGCCCTTGAGACGCCATTCCTGCTGCCAAAGTAACAGCGTGTTGTTCGGCTATACCAACATCAAAGGCACGTTCAGGGATTTCTTCCATCATATATTTTAAGGAACTTCCAGTTGGCATTGCTGGCGTAATTCCAACAATATTTTTGTTTTCTCTTGCAAGTTCTACAATTGTATATCCGAAAACATCTTGATATTTTGGAGGCTCAACGGTTTCAGATTTTACAAAAATTTCACCAGTTTTAGAATCAAATTTTCCAGGAGCATGATATTTAACTTGATTTTCTTCGGCTTGTTTTAAGCCTTTGCCTTTAGTGGTAATGACATGCAAAAATTTTGGGCCTTTTACTTTTTTAAGTCTTTTTAATTCTGATATAATAGCTTCAATATCATGTCCATTAATTGGTCCAGAATAATCAAAATTTAGTGCTTCAAAAATATTATCTTGCTTTTGAGTTCCTTTTTTTACATTGGTTAAGTATTGTTTTAAAGCACCAACACTTGGGTCAATACCAATAGCATTATCGTTTAGGATAACTAGCAAGTTTACATTGGTAACACCAGCATGATTGAGCCCTTCAAATGCCATTCCGCTTGCGATACTTGCATCACCAATTACTGCTATATGATTTTTGCTAAAATCACCTTTTAATTGCGAAGCAATGGCCATACCTAATGCTGCTGAAATAGATGTAGAAGCATGACCAACACCAAAAGTATCATATTCACTTTCATCTCTTTTTGGAAAACCACTTATACCACCAAGTTGTCTGTTAGTATGAAAAATCTCCTTTCTACCGGTTAATATTTTATGTCCATAGGCTTGATGCCCAACGTCCCAAATCAGCAAATCTTCAGGCGTATTAAAAACATAATGCAAAGCAATAGTCAATTCTATTACACCTAAACTAGCTCCTAAATGACCTTCTTTTGTTGCAACAATATTGATAATAAAATTGCGTAATTCTCGAGCAAATTGAGGTAATTCCTTTGGATTTAAAAGACGGAGGTCTTTAGGCGAATTAATATGTTCTAACAGATTATTTTGCACAAAGCAAAAGTACGAGAATGAATTTGTATTTTAGCAATTATGGTAAATCCTTTTGACGATACATATTTTATGAAGAAAGCTATTCAGGAAGCTGAATTGGCTTATGAAAAAGGAGAGATTCCCATTGGAGCAGTTATTGTTATCGACAATAGAATTATTGCTAGAGCGCATAATTTAACCGAAACATTAAACGATGTTACGGCACATGCAGAAATGCAGGCAATCACTGCAGCAGCTAATTTTTTAGGAGGAAAATATCTTATAAATTGTACACTTTATGTGACTATCGAACCATGCCAAATGTGTGCTGGAGCCTTGTACTGGAGCCAAATAAGTAATATAGTGTATGGCGCAAGAGATTTGAATAGAGGATGTATAAATATGAAAACTAAATTACATCCAAAAACTCAAATAAAAGGAGGCCTTTTAGAAGAAGAAACTGCAAATCTTTTGAAACGATTTTTTATTGAACGCCGAAATTTGAATTAATTAGTTTTTGTCTTTAAACTCGCGCATCTTATCTAGGTTTTCTTTCGTTATCATATAATCTTTCAGGTCTTTGTTTTTCCATCTATAATATGAAAACAAAGGAAATACAATTACAAACAAACCAACAACACCAAAACCAATAAGTTTTTCAGAATATTTTACGTCCAGAAAATAGCCTGCTAGAATACTGCCTAAAGTTATAATTAGAAAAAACGCGATAATATATTTCATTTTATTTTGTAAAATTAATAAGCTCTCTTCTATAAGCTGTAAGAAGTTTAGATTTTGATACAAACCCATAATATTTCTCATTTTTAATAACAGGAAGGTTCCATGCACCAGAACTTTGAAACTTACGCATTACTACTTTCATCGAGTCTTTTTCAAATTGAATAAAATCTGGAGGACTTTGCATAAAGGTTTCTACAGTTGTTGATTCATAAAGAGATTGATCAAACATGATATCTCTAATATGATCTAACAAAATTATACCAACAAGTTGTTTGTTTTCATTGATAACAGGAAATAAATTTCGGCTGGATTTTGCAACTCCTTTATGTAACATTTCACCTAAAGTCATTTCTGGATGTAATGCCACAAAATTCTTCTCAACTACACTATCTAATGTCATTAAAGTTAAAACACTTTGATCTTTATCGTGAGTTAAAAGTGCTCCTTTTTCTGCTAATTCTTTAGTGTATATAGTATGTTCAATAACATTTTTAGTAATAATAAAAGACATCGAAACTGTAATCATTAAAGGAACAAAAAGCTCATATCCACCAGTAATTTCAGCAATTAAAAAGATCGCGGTTAATGGCGCATGAAGAACTCCAGCTATAAGACCTGCCATACCAATTAGTGTAAAATTTGCTTCAGAGACATGGAAATTTAAACCTATATTGTTGATGACTTTTGCAACTACATTTCCTAATGCACTACCCATAACTAAAGTAGGTATTATGATTCCACCAGCGCCACCAGCTGCAAAAGTTGTAGTCATTGCGATAGCTTTAAAAATTGTAATACCAATTAGTAATGCAATTACCACCCAAATATTATCTAAATGTGAATCAAAAGGTGTTTTACCTAAAGCATGTATATAGTTATTATGCAATAAATCATTTATAAAACCAAATCCTTCACCATAAAGTGGTGGAATAAAATATAACATAACGCCAATAGTCAAACCACCAACAATAAGACGTTGTTTGCTTGTTTTAAATCGATTGAAAAAAGAATAAACTAAAAAATATATTTTATAAAAATAAATGGAACCAATTCCAGTACCAACCCCTAGAGCTATATAAAACAATGTATCTTTTAGAACAAATTTATCTGAAACATCAAAACTAAAAAGTACACCATCTCCAACAAAAAAATAAGAAGTTAAAACTGACGAAACGGAAGCCAATAGCAAAGGTAGAAGTGATGCAAAAGTAAGATCTAAACTAAAGACTTCTATGGCAAAAATAATGGCTGCAATGGGTGATTGAAAAATCGAAGCAATTGCACCTGCCGCTGCACAACTTATTAATAACGTTCTTGTTTTTCTGTCAATATGAAATAATTGCCCGATGTTAGAACTTACCGCGGAAGCTGAAGCTATAGCAGGGCCTAACAATCCAACTGAACCACCAAAACCAGCTGTAATAGGCGCAGTAATTAATGGGAGATAAATTTTGTTACGTTTAAGTAAACCATCTTTTTTTGAAAGAGAAAATAATATGCTCGGAATCGCATGCTCTATACGTTGTTTAGAAATATGCTTGACAAAAAGATAAACCAGCCATAAGCCAATTATTGGAAAAATAAAATAAAAACTATTATTAGAAAAAGTTATAGTTTCCAAAAACCATTCAATTCCAAAGGTGATGTTTTTAATGATAACAGAAATTAAACCAGCGAGTAATCCGATTATTATACTTAATAAAAAAACAAAGTTCTTTTGCGAGATGTGTTTATATCTCCAAATTAAAAATCTTTTTAATAATGTTTGGTTTGGCATATACTAAAACTACTAAAAAATCCTGCCATGGCAGGATTTAATATTTATGATTTTAAATTAAGTTTTAGATTCAATTCTTTAAGTTGTTCATCATCGATTGGAGCAGGAGCATCTATCATCACATCGCGCCCTGAATTGTTTTTTGGAAAAGCTATAAAATCACGTATGGTTTCTTGACCACCTAGTATGGCTACCAATCTATCCAACCCAAATGCCAAACCACCGTGTGGTGGCGCGCCATATTCAAAAGCATTCATTAAAAAACCGAATTGTGCTTTTGACTCTTCTTCAGTAAATCCGAGATAATCAAACATTAATGCCTGAGTCTTTTTATCATGAATTCTTATAGATCCACCACCAATTTCATTTCCGTTTAACACCAAATCATAAGCATTTGCTTTTACTTCTCCAGGATTAGTTTTTAACAATTCTAATTGTCCAGGTTTTGGTGAAGTAAACGGATGATGCATCGCATGGTATCGTTCTGTTTCTTCGTCCCATTCTAGTAAAGGGAAATCCATAACCCACAGAGGTGCAAATTCTTTAGGATTTCTTAAACCTAAACGTTCAGCTAACACCATACGTAAAGCACTTAATTGTGCACGCACCTTATTTGTTTCTCCAGACAAAACACAAATTAAATCTCCAGATTGAGCTTGAGTAATTTCAGCCCATTTTGCTAAATCTGTTTGGTCATAAAATTTGTCGACAGAAGATTTATACGTGCCATCTTCATTACATCTGCAATACACCATTCCTAAAGCACCAATCTGTGGGCGTTTTACCCAATCGATCAAATTATCAATTTCTTTTCTAGTATAGCTATTTGCACCAGGAACTGCAATACCGACAACCAATTCGGCATTGTTAAATACACCAAAATCTTTATGTTGTGTTACTTGATTCAGTTCACCAAATTGCATTCCGAACCTAATATCTGGTTTATCATTTCCATACAAACGCAAAGCATCATCATATAACATTCTTGGGAATTGTGCTACCTCAATACCATTAATTTCTTTCAATAAATGACGCGTTAATCCTTCAAAAGCATTTAGGATGTCTTCCTGTTCGACAAAAGCCATTTCACAGTCTATTTGCGTGAACTCTGGTTGTCTGTCGGCGCGTAAATCTTCATCTCTAAAGCATTTTACAATCTGGAAGTACTTATCCATGCCACCAACCATAAGTAATTGCTTAAAGGTTTGTGGAGATTGTGGTAGCGCATAAAATTGACCTTCATTCATTCTACTTGGCACTACAAAATCGCGTGCACCTTCCGGAGTAGATTTAATGAGATATGGCGTTTCTACTTCAATAAATCCTTCTTTAGATAAATAATTTCTAACTTCTTGAGTTACTTTATGCCTGAAAATTAGGCTGTTTTTTACTGGATTACGGCGAATATCTAAGTAACGATATTTCATTCGTAATTCTTCACCTCCATCTGTTTCATCTTCAATTGTAAAAGGTGGCAATAAAGCCGCATTTAAAATAGTTAATTCTGAAACTAATATTTCTATATCTCCAGTTAGAATATTAGGGTTTTTTGAAGCTCTTTCAATAACCTTTCCTTGAACTTGAATCACATATTCACGACCTAGTTTTTGAGCTTTTTCGAATATTGCTTTAGGTGTTCTTTCTGCATCAAAAATAAGTTGAGTTATGCCATATCTGTCTCGTAAATCTACCCAAACCATAAACCCTTTATCTCGAACTTTTTGGACCCAACCAGATAATTTGACTTCTGTATTAATATCCGATGCTCTTAATTCACCACAGTTATGACTTCTATACATAGTTAAAAATTGATGTGCAAATTTAGTAAGATATGATGTTATATTTTAAAGAATTAGGGTCTTATTTTCAAAATATTAAATATCTAAAAATCGTGATTAAATGTTGTAAATTCAATAAAATCAGACTATGTTTTTTAACAAAAAATTGGTTAATAGTTATTTTTTTCGCAAATTACACAATATTAACTAATCCAATTTAACTATGAAGAAATTATTACTTTCCAAATTTTTCATGCTTTTTTTAATGTTAAGTTCCGCAGTAGTTGTTGCTCAAGAAACAATTACCGGAACAATTACTGAAGCAAGCACAGGAAACCCTCTACCTGGAGCAAACATTATTATTAAGGGGACAACAACTGGAACTACTTCCGATTTTGACGGAAATTTTTCTTTAAATGTAGATGGTTTTCCAGTTACAGTTGTCGTGTCTTCTGTAGGTTTTGATACTGCAGAAACAGAGGTAACATCCTCGCAAAGTGTTTCAATTGCATTGCAAGACGGCGTGGCACTTGAAGAAGTTATTTTATTAGGTAATAGGTCAAAACCAAGAACTATTTTAGATTCTCCAGTTCCAATAGATAATATTGGAATTGAAGAATTAACCGGTGGAGGTCAATCTACAATTGAAGCAATGTTGACCTACAAAGTGCCTTCCTTTAACGCACAAAACCAAGCTATTTCTGATGCAACGGCTCATTATGATCCTGCAGATTTAAGAGGATTAGGACCTAGTAGAACTCTGGTATTGGTTAATGGTAAAAGAAAAAATCAAAGTGCACAAGTGTACTTAAACAGAACGCCGGGGAAAGGTGAAGTTGGAATCGATCTAAAAAGTATTCCTATTGCAGCAATAGAGCGTGTAGAGATATTAAGAGATGGTGCTTCTGCACAATATGGTTCAGATGCGATAGCTGGTGTTATGAATATGGTACTAAAAAAAGATGCACAATTTTCAACATTTTCTGCAAGAACCGGTATAACATCTGAAGGAGACGGATTTAATTTTGCTACAGATTTTAATACTACTTTACCTTTTGGTAATGGTGGTACAATTAACTTTACTTTAGGGTATTATAACCAAGAACTTACAAATAGGGCTGGTACACCAGGTGTTGCTGATTTACCAGCTGATGCAAGACCAAATGAAATTGCATGGGCTCAAAACAATCCTGATTTAGGGATGCATGTTGGCCAACCTGATTTAGAAAAAGGAGATGTTTTTGTGAACATTTCACATCCTATTGGTGAGAATTCTGAATTTTATACTTTTCATGGTTATACATTAAGAACAGGGCGAAGTTTTGCATACTATAGAGCTCCATATTGGAGACGAGATGTTGCAGACGCTAACTTTATTACACCTTCAGAAAATTTTCAGGGGTATCAACCAACATTTGAAACAAGAATTAAAGATCATCTTGATGTAATAGGTTTAAATATGGATCTTGGAGGTCATTGGAATGCCGATGCTAGTCTTACTTATGGGAAAAATATTGTAAGCTATACTGTAAATAATTCTGTTAATAGAGATTATTTAGCGGAGCATGGAACTTCACCAAGAACTTTTAATCCAGGTGGTTATAGTTTAGCCAATGTTATTGGAAATTTAGACTTCTCCAAAGTTTTTTCTGATATGATAAGTTTCTCTGGAGGATTTGAGTATAAAAAAGAATATTTTGATGCTAATGAAGGAGATCCTCTGTCTTATTATGGTGCTGGTTCTGATTCGTTTGCAGGAATTAAGCCCGAAGAATCTGGCGAGTGGAACAGAAACAACTTCGCGGCTTATGCAGGTTTAGATTTTGATATCACAGATGCTTTATTAATAGGAGCAGCATTACGATATGAAGATTTTTCTGATTTTGGTGATAATACTTCTTGGAAGATTAACGGACGTTTTAAACTTGGAGATAAAGGAGCAATAAGAGCATCTTACAGTACTGGTTTTAGAGCACCAACACTTCACCAACGTCATTTAACTAATAGCCAATATATCATCGTTGCTAGCTCTCCAGAACCATTATTACAAGGGACATTAGCAAATAATAACCCAGCGGTTGAAGCTTTAGGAGTACCAAATTTGTTTGCTGAAACCTCTAAAAACTTTTCAGCAGGTATAACCTATAAGTTTAGTAACAATTTTACTGCATCTGCTGATTTTTATAATATTAAAGTTGATGATCGAGTTTTATTCTCTTCTCAAATTGGATATAAAGATGGATCGCCTGGGAACCCAACAAATCCAGTTGAAGATATTCTTGATCAGTACGGTGTAACAGCAGTGCAATTCTTTATTAACGCAGGAGACACAAAAACTACTGGAGCAGATATTATTTTGAATTATAGAAACATTGCGATAGGAGCAGAAGGTAGGTTACATTCAAGTTTGGCTGCTAACTTTAATAAAACAGAAATTGATGCAATTACCACTCCGGACCAATTAGCTGCTGAAGGATATAATATTTTTGAGAGAATAGAGAAAGGTTTGATTACAAGCGCAAGACCAAAGTCTAAAATTATTTTTGCTTTAGATTATGAGTGTAATAAATTAGGTATTGGGCTATATAATACACTATTTGGAAAAGTAACTATTACTTCACCTAATGGACCACAGTTTGATCAAGAGTTGTCTTCAAAATTAGCAACAGACATTAGAGTGACTTATGATTTTACTAATAATTTTAGTTTAACAGGCACAATCAATAATTTATTTGATGTATATCCAGATGTAACTAAAGCGTCTACAGGAACTGCACAGGCAGGAAGTAGATTTGTTTATTCTTCTGAAGTTCAGCAATTGGGCCAATTAGGTACTGTGTTTAATTTAGCACTAAACTATAAATTCTAATAAAAGAATTTTAAACAGGGTTATAAATAAAGCCGAAGTAATTGCTTCGGCTTTATATTTTTTTGAAATGAAGATTGACACAAAAACTACACGCTAATTTGTTTTCTAAAGAATATTTTACGTTTTAGTTTATTAACCAAAAAGAATAATATAGGTACAATAATTAAGGTTAGGAAGGTCGCAAACACTAGCCCAAAAATAACAGTCCAAGCCAACGGTCCCCAGAATATGACATTATCTCCACCAAGATAAATATTCGGGTTAAAGTTATTAAACAGTGTAAAGAAATCTATATTAAACCCAATTGCCAATGGGATTAATCCAAAAACAGTAGTTATGGCTGTCAATAATACGGGTCTTAAACGGGCTTTTCCACCTTTTATAATGGCTTCTTTAATATCTTCAACTGGTAATCGTTCAGCGACATTAATTCCTTCCATTGAAGCTCTTTTTCTATCAATTAATAGTTGTGTATAATCGAGTAATACTACACCATTGTTCACCACAATTCCAGCGAGGGAAATAATTCCCATCATAGTCATCATAATAACAAATGACCAACCAGTTGTAACCAACCCTAAAAATACGCCAGCGAAACTTAAAAAGATAGCTCCCATTATTATGGTTGGTTTTGAGATAGAGCCAAATTGAAAAATTAAAATGAGCATAATTAAACCTAAACCAGCCAAAAGCGCCTTATTTAAGAACGCTTGCTCTTTAGCTTGCTCTTCTAGTTGGCCTGTATAATCTATATTAACATTATTAGGAAGCTCTCCATAAGTATCACTATAGGATTCCATTTCTACTTTAATTTGGTCTACAACAACGTTAGCATCAATAAATCCAGGAGCTAATGCTGAATAGACCGTTACAACTCTTTTATAATCTCGATGTTTTATAGAACTAAATGATGAGGTATTTACCTGCTTAGCAACTGCTGATACGGGAACTTCTTTTATTTGCCCTGAAGCTTGATCTCTAAAAATGATGTTCTGATTAAACAAAGCACTTGTGTTATATCTAATATCTTCATTGAATCGCACATTGATATCATAATCTTCTCCATCTTTTTTATAAACACCAGCTTTTGCACCAAAAAGAGAGTTGCGTAATTGTTGACCAATTTGCCCTGCCGAAACACCTAATTCGCCTGCTTTTTCACGATCAATATCAACTCGAGTAACTGGTTTTCCTCTGTTTACATCAATTTTCAATTGATCAATACCAGGCACATTTTTGCTGTCAATAAATTTCTTGATATTTTCTGCTATAGTTATTAATTGGTTATAATCCTGACCTTCAATTTCAATGTTAATTGGATAACCAGCTGGTGGTCCAACGGGATCCTTTTCAACTGAAATGGAAACACCTGGATAAACACCTTTTAGAGCATCTTGAATGTCTTTTCGCAGTTCTTCGCTGTCAATGATGTTATTATTGGCATCTCTACGGAATTTATATTCACGCATGGTAGCGGTGATTTTACTTCTGTTAGGCATTTCAGCTGCAGAACCACCATCTGTAAATGGGTTTCCAGCACCTTCACCAACTTGCGACACTACAGATTCTACCAGGAAATTTCTACTATCATCGTCTGAATCTGTATATTTTTCGCTTCTAATAATGCCATATACTCTGTTTTCAATGTCTTTGGTAATTTCGTTCGTCTTTTCTATAGCTGTACCTTCTGGATATTCTATATACACCATAATTTGCTTTGGCGTATTGTCTGGAAAGAATTCAATTTTAGTACGTTTACTTTCTACAGACAGACCAAATGTAATAAATGAAATAATAAGAATTATAACTGTCCCAGCAATATAAATGTAGGGCATTCTTCCTCTTAATGCAGATCGTAATCGATTTTCGTACCAATTTTCTAAACGTGGTAAAACCTTGTCTTTAAAAGTATGAGTTAATCCTTTAATTACATATTTATAACCCCAAAGAAGTGCTGCAATAAATATGAGTAAGGTACCTATACCACGATATGCGCCTCCAACAAAATAGATAATTAGCCCTAGAAAGACAAAAATTATAGATATTTTTATTAGAGTTTTCATTGGAATGGTGTCTTCTTCAATTTTCATAAATTGTGACACCATTACAGAGTTAATGAAAACAGCAACAAATAAAGAAGACCCTAAAACTATAGACAGTGTAATTGGGAAATAAATCATGAATTCGCCCATCATTCCAGGCCACATGCCCAATGGTATAAAAGCCGCTACAGTTGTTAAGGTTGAAATAATAATTGGCATGGCAATTTCTCCGATTCCTTTTTTTGAAGCTTCAATACGACTCATGCCTTCTTCTTCCATTAAGCGATAGACATTTTCAACAAGTACAATTCCGTTATCTACCAACATACCAAGTCCCATGATTAATCCAAAAAGAATCATAGTATTCATGGTATAGCCTAATATTTGTACAATCATAAAGGCCATAACCATAGACATTGGTATCGCAAACCCAACGAATAGTGCATTTCTAAACCCTAGAAAAAACATCAAAACTGTCGTTACTAGAATTATTCCGAAAATAATACTGTTTACTAAATCTTGTACCTGGTTTAGGGTGATTTCAGACTGGTCATTTGCTGTTGTTATATTAACATCTTTAGGGATAGCATTGGTTTCTTGTAAATTATCAATGATTTTATAAATAGCTTCTGTTGCAGCTACCATGTTTTTGCCAGAACGTTTTTTAACGTCTAACATTACTACATTTTTACCAAAATCTCGAGCAAATGTTGTATGGTCTTCATCAATAAAAGAGACTGTGGCAATATCACGCAAATAGACAGCTCCTTTATCAGATTTTACCACAAAATTTTCTAATTGTTTAGGTTCATCTATTTCACCAATGACACGTACAGTTCTACGTTGTCCGCTTGTAATAAGATTTCCACCACTCAAAGTAACGTTACCATTTTGTATAGCTGAAATAACATCATTAAAACTTACTTTGGCAGCCATCATTTTATATATGTCAACTGCAACTTCAACTTCTTTTTCTTGAGCGCCTCGAATATCAGCTGCCTTAATTTCTTCTAAATCTTCAATATCGTCTTGAAGAATTTCAGCAAATTCTTTGAGTTTATCAACAGGATAATCTCCTGTTAGATTAATATTTAGAATAGGGATTTCTTCAGAGAAGTCAAGATCAAATACGTTAGGCTCTACTTTAGCGCCATTAAATGTTGGCCAATCTTCTGATGCTTTTTCACTATCTACTTCATCTTTTACTCGTTGCTTGGCATCTTCGACTGTAATGTTTTCGTCAAATTCAACCACAATCATTCCGTAATCTTCTTGAGAAGTTGATAATACTTCAGTTATATTACTAATGTTTTTAATTCTATCTTCTAAAGGATCGACAATAAGCTTTTCTATATCTTCGGCAGTATTTCCAGGATATGGAGCACTTACATATATTTTTGTTTCTTTTACTTCAGGAAAACTTTCTCGTGGTAAACTAAAATATGCTGAAATTCCTAAAAACAGGAAAATGGCAATGATCACATAAATAACAGTTTTGTTGTTTATGGCCCAAGATGAAGGCTTAAATTCTTTATATAATTTGTTACTCATTTTTTTTTAGTTTGAAATTTCAACCTCTTGTTGGTCTTGAACACTTCTAGCACCTTCTTTAATTACTTGACTACCATTTTCTAAACCTGATAGGACTTCAATAAAATCACCTTGAGTTTTTCCAGTTGTAATAATCGCTTTCTTTGCTTTACCAACATTGTTTTCGTCAAGGCTATCAACCACAAAAACATATTGTTCACCAGTACTATTCTCTGAAATAATACTTTGTGGAATCATAATTGCTTTAGGATTGGTGTAATCATTAATTTTAAGCTTACTTGTTAAATTAGGTTTAATATCTCCACCTTGGTTTGGCACTCCAACTTCAATTCTAAAGGCACGATTATTAGGATTAATAGAATTACCCACTTGACGAATTGAAGTTTCAATAGTTTTACCTAATACAGGAAAATCTACTTCTACTTTTTTGCCTTTAGTAACATTGGGTAAATGGCTTTCTGGAACCTCTGCTTCTATATACATATTGTCTAGGTTGACAATATGAATAATTTGAGATTGTCCTGGCGCAACGACAGAGCCTTGTTCAGAAATCACATTTTCTATTATACCACTAAATGGAGCTTTTATAAATGTTTTATCTAATTGAGATTGAAGTTGTTTTACAACATCTTGTTGCCCTTTATATGTTGCTTCTGCTTGTAGAAATTGTAATTCTGAACCTATTTTTTGCTCCCATAGTCTTTTTTGACGCTCAAAAGTTGTTCTAGCTAGTTCTTCAGATATTTTTGCTTGAGACAGTTGTTGACTCAATCCGCCGTCATCTATTTTTGCTAATATTTGTCCTTTTATTACACTTTGGCCTTCTTTAACATAGACGTTAGATAATATACCCGCAAATTGGGCATATAGAATGATGTCTTCTTTTGTTTTTACACTGCCTTGAATTTCCAGATAATGATTAAATTCTGATTCTTCAATAGAAAAAGCAGTGACAATTGGCAGATTTTTTTTACCGTTAAGTTTGGATAACTCTGCTTCAATTTTTTCTAAATCATCAGCAATTTCATGTTGTGTTTTTACTAATTCGTTTCGTTTCGCTTCAATGGCTGCTTTATCTTTAGATGCAATAATATCATCTATTGTTTGTGATTTATTTCCACATGAAGCCATTAGTAATGCTATAGTTATAAGTGAAAGTATTTTTTTCATATTTATTTTTTGATTGAATTAATTTATGGTGTTTAAAACTGTTTCTAATTCTGCTTTGCTACTAATGACATTAAACATAGCCTCTAAATATTCTCTTTGAGCAGAATACAATTGTGTTTGTGCTTGTCTTAAATCGAAGCTTGAGCCAATACCTTCAAAAAACTTGGTTTGATTTTTTCTCTCTATGCGTTCGGCAAGATTTAGATTTTGTTTTTTGTTTTGATATTCTTCTATTGCAAATTGATAATCACTTTTAGCTCGAGTGATTTTAAAACTTAATTGTTGCTCAACGAGCTGAAGATCTGTTTCGGCTTTTTCAAGATTAATTTCAGCTCTTTGAGTAGCAGCACTGCGTTCTAATGAACTAAAAATTGGGATATTCATGCTTACCCCAAACAGTGAGGAGCCAAACCAATCTTGGTTCTTGTTCAAAAAGTTAAATTCGTCGTTAAAACCAGAATACCCACCATTTAAAAATGCGTTTAAGGTTGGTAATGCTTTACTTTTTGCCAGCTTAACCAACAACTCTTTAGACTCTAAATCGTTTTCAGCGATTTTATAATCTATTGTGTTTTCAACATTTTCATCTGCATTTAATAATTCTAAATCCATGTTTTGAAGCGTCAATGCTTCTAGATTATCTGTAAGTGTGGTATTGTTGTTTAAATCAAGACCTATTGTAATATTAAACATTTGATATGCAAGAGCCTTTAGACGTTCAGCATTGCTTAAACTACTTTTTAAAAGCGATAATGTAATTTCTAATTGCTCAACACTTTCTTCTTCTGCCATTCCATTTTCGTAAATTCTTGTGGTTTCATCTACGTTTTTTTGAATAACATCAATATTGTTATTTAAGATGGTTATACTTTCTTCAGCAAGCAGAACATTACCGTAGGCATTTATAACAGCATTTCTTACTTCAAGATCTGTCTTTTCTTTTGCGTTTTCAGAAATTTCTAAATACACTTTTGCAGATTGTAAACCAACAAGATAAGAGCCATCAAATATTTTTTGAGTCACAGTAGCAAATGCACCAACATTTTGTTTTGTACCAAAGGTTACTTCTTCAAAATCACCAGGATTTCCTCCAAAAAATTCTGCAGGAATTAGTGAAACCTGCTGTTTTAAAAAATTTTGATAGTCTATTGTAGCGTTTACTTGCGGTAAACCTGAAGCTGTAGTTTCCCATTTTATTTTTTCAGCAGCTTCTATATCTAATGCTGCATTTTTAGCTTGTTTATTATTTTCCAGCGCAAAATCTATCGCCTCCTGCAAAGTTAAACTTTGAGGATTTTCTTGTCCGATCAGGGCTAAAGAAAACAATAGGCTAAAAATTAATATTACTTTACTTTTCATTTGATGACTAATTTGGATTTGTAAATTTTTGCATTATCTCTATCCCTTTAGGTGTACAAATACCTCTTAAATGATACTCCAAATAATTGTCCATTAAAGAGTTCATTGAAAAATTGTTAAGTGGGAATAAGTCTTTGTCTTTTAAAACCATCATACAACTGAAGTATATTTTTGAAATAAACTCAATATTCATATTATCCCGATAAAGACCTGCTTTTATACCTTTGCTTAAGTTTTGAGTTATACAATCTTGCATCACACAATACTGTTTAGACTTTAATGCATCGTGAATTTTTGGGTAGTACTTTTGTAATTGATATTGAGGTGAGGATTTTTCGTCTTTTAAATGAATCATCAAAAATTTTTTAATTTCATAAATTTCCTCAATAGGATTCAAATTATCATTGCAAATACAATCAATACCAAGCGATATAAAATCAAAAACATATAAAGTAGTTGCTTCTACAAGTTTGATTTTGTTATCGAAATATTGATAAATGGTTTTTTTAGACATGCCAATTTTATTAGCTATATCGTCCATTGTAACACTTTTAAACCCATAGGTTAAAAATAAGTCGGCCGCAGTCTTTAAAATTTTTTCTTTCATAATGAGGGCAAATGTACAACAGGAAACTTTAAAAACAAAAATAGTTTCCAAAGTTTTAACAATATCTTAATATTGGCTTGATAATATGATGACAAATAGCGACTTTTGTTTCATGCAGACAGTCGAATTTTACCAAAAGCAATTTTTGGCCTATTTAGAAGATTTTACAAACTTTCAAGAACCAAAAAATTTATACGAACCAATCTCCTACATTTTAAATTTGGGAGGAAAGCGGTTAAGACCTGTTCTAACTTTAATGTCTACAGAAATATTTGGCACAAATTATAATAAGGCTTTAGATGCTGCTTTGAGTATTGAAGTATTCCATAATTTTTCATTAATTCATGATGACATTATGGATGATGCTCCTTTACGTAGAGGTAAAGAAACAGTTCACGAAAAATGGGATATCAATAGAGGGATTTTGTCTGGAGATGCTATGTTGATTCTTGCTTATAAATTGTTTGAAAATTATGATTCGAACACATTTCAGTCGCTAGTAAAGCTTTTTAGTGAAACCGCATTACAAGTTTGCGAAGGCCAGCAGTATGATATTGATTTTGAAATAAGAGATGATGTAACTATTCTAGAATACATTAAAATGATAGAATATAAAACCGCTGTTTTGGTTGGAGCTGCATTAAAAATGGGAGCAATTGTTGCAAATGCTTCACAGGAGGATCAGGGAAACATTTATCTATTTGGAAAAAATTTGGGTATTGCCTTTCAGTTGCAAGATGATTACCTAGATGTTTTTGGAGACCCAAAGACTTTTGGGAAACAAGTTGGAGGAGACATTATAGAAAACAAAAAAACATATTTGTATTTAAAGACTTTGGAGTTGTCTTCGGATGAGAATAAGACTCAATTAAAATATTTATATGAACTAAATCCAGAAGATAAGCAGGACAAAATAGATACTGTAAAAAGTTTAATTGTTTTAAGCAAGTCTGATGAAGAGACTAAAAAAGAGATTGAAAATTATACTGAAAAAGCATTTTCAATTTTAAATTCTATCAATATTCCTGAAGAAAAAAAGAATAAACTAAAAGATTTTGGTAGACAGCTAATGACCAGAACTATCTAATGAAACTTACTGAAAATTTTGATGCCATAATTACAGAATCCAATGAATTAGGATTATATACAAAATTGATATACCAACTCAATAAAGACCTTGCTTTAGCTAATATCGAATTGTCTTTTAGAGAAGATGTTCTACCAACAAGTTTAAAACTTATACTACAAGAAAAAATTTATCAGCTCATTCAGGAAAAATTTACTGATTATCTTAATTTACTTTACATCATTGATGTTTCAGAAGAAAAAATAAAACGGTTAACAAGCCATGATACTTTAGAAATATCAGAACAAGTAACTTTTTTAGTTTTGAAAAGAGAATGGCAAAAAGTATGGTTTAAAAATCAATACTCTTAAAAATAAACTCGCACAAAAGGAATCCAAGGATCGGCATAAATACTTTTATCTCTATCGTATAAGACATCATATCTAATACCTACAGTTACAGGTCCGCTATTAAAACCAGCACCCAAAAATAAAGCAGGATACCAGTAGTTTTCATCTTTAAATCCAGTTCTGTCATCCCAGTTTCTGCTTACATTTAACTCTTCAAATTCTGCCGATAACTGAACTTCTCGTATGGGATTAAATATGCTAATAATACTTCCACCTATAATGGTAGATCTATAAAAATCTTCACGAGTGTTGTAAGTACCACTTAATCCTACACCTAAAGCAACTTGAGGATTGAACTGATAAATTGCACTTGGGGCCAAAGTACCACTAAAAAAACCATTACCAAAGCTTAATCCAACGCCTCCACCAAAACGTACATGGTTCCAAAAATCCGACGGGCCATTATTATTATTTTGACATATTAGAGATGTTGAAAACAAGTAAAATATGAATAAGACAACATGAAGTTTTATTCTTTTTTTTAATGTGTTTTTCATAGCTTTTCTTTTAGATGAAATATTTCATTCATAAAAATAATAAAAGAATATCTAATTTTACTAAATGTTGTACTTTTGTATAAATTTGCCTGATTGATTCAGTTTTAAAAAATTTATGGATAAATTTTCCTTTTTAAACGCCGCACATACAGCTTATTTCGCTGATTTATACGACCAATATTTAGAAAATCCAGATTTAATCGAACCAAGTTGGAGAGCCTTTTTTCAAGGTTATGATTTTGGTAGTGAAAATTATGGATTGAATGGAGAAATAATTGAAGGGGTTTCTACACAATTTCCAGAGTATGTTCAAAAAGAATTTCAAGTTCTAAATCTTATAGATGGATACAGAACCAGAGGGCACCTGTTCACCAAAACAAACCCTGTTAGGGAACGAAGAAAATATACACCAAGACTTGAGTTAGAATATTTTGGACTATCAGATCATGATTTGGATACTCCTTTCAGTGCTGGTGAAATTCTTGGTATCGGAGTTCAAACACTTAGAGACATTATTAAGCATCTTGAAGCTATATACTGTAGTTCAATAGGTGTAGAGTATATGTACCTTAGAAACCCTGAAGTTATTAAATGGTGGCAAGAACGGTTAAATAAAAATGATAATCAAGCAGATTTTTCCGCTGATACTAAAAAATATATTCTTTCAAAATTAAATCAAGCCGTTACTTTCGAGAACTTTTTACAAACAAAATATGTTGGACAAAAAAGGTTTTCATTGGAAGGCGGTGAATCTTTAATTCCAGCTATAAGTAATGTGTTATTTTATTCTGTAGAAAAATATGGAGTAAAAGAATGTGTGTTAGGAATGGCACACAGAGGGCGATTAAGTACTCTTGTTAATATTTTCAGAAAACCAATGCATGAACTTTTTAGTGAGTTTGAAGGAAAAGACTTTGAGGATGAAAATATTGATGGCGATGTAAAATACCATTTGGGCCTTACGTTAGAAAAAACCTATCAAAATGGGAAGTCTATTAGAATGAATTTAGTACCTAATCCATCACATTTAGAAACAGTTGCTTCTGTTGCTGAAGGTATTACAAGAGCAAAAATCGACACTGATTATGCTGGCGATAATTCTAAGATTATCCCAATTATTGTTCATGGAGATGCGGCTATTGCAGGTCAAGGTATAGCTTATGAAGTTGCACAAATGAGCCTTTTAAATGGTTATAAAACGGGAGGGACTATTCATATTGTAGTAAACAATCAAATCGGCTTTACTACCAATTATCTTGATGCAAGATCTAGTACTTATTGTACAGATGTTGCTAAAGTTACTTTGTCTCCGGTCTTGCATATTAATTCAGATGATGCAGAAGCTGTTGTACATGCTGTCGAAATGGCTTTAGAATACAGAATGCGTTATAAAAAAGATGTTTATATAGATTTGTTAGGATATAGAAAATATGGACATAACGAAGGAGATGAACCTCGTTTCACCCAACCTAAACTTTACAGTGCAATTTCAAAACACCCTAACCCTTTTAAGCTATACTCAAATAAGTTAATCGAAGAAGGAACTATCGATCATACATATTCAAAGAAAATTTCAGAAGAATTCAAAGCAATGCTTGAAAAAGAGTATAATAAGTCTAAAGAATTAAAGGCATCAAAAGTTCGTGAGTTTATGCAAGAACGTTGGACAAACTTTCCAAGGCAAGGTATTGATTCAATGTTAAAATCAGTAGATAGTTCTTATTCATTAGATAAATTAAAAAACATTGCAAAAACTGTTTCTACAGTTCCAGATGGAGTTAAGTTTTTAAGAAAAGCTGAACGAATTTTAGCAGATAGAAATAGAATGGTTTTTGAAACGGATCAGCTAGATTGGGGAATGGCAGAAACTCTTGCTTATGGGAGTTTGCTTGAAGAAGGATTTAATGTGCGGATATCTGGTCAGGATGTAGAAAGAGGAACATTTAGTCATAGACATGCTATTTTAAGAGACGAAATCTCGGAAGAACGCATTAATTTATTAAACACCAACCCTTATAGTAAAGGGCACATGGATATTTATAATTCCTTATTGTCAGAATACGGTGTTCTAGGATTTGACTATGGATACGCCATGGCAAACCCAAATGCACTGACCATTTGGGAAGCTCAATTTGGAGATTTTAGTAATGGCGCACAAATTATTTTTGATCAATACTTGTCTGCTGCTGAAGATAAGTGGAAAACTCAAAATGGTATAGTCGTTTTGTTGCCTCATGGTTATGAGGGTCAAGGTTCAGAACATTCTTCGGCTAGAATAGAAAGATATATGCAACTGTGTGGAGAAGATAATATGATTGTGGCAAATTGTACTACTCCAGCCAATTTTTTCCATTTGTTGAGACGTCAAATGAAACGCAATTTCAGAAAACCTCTTATAGTGTTTACACCTAAAAGTTTATTACGTCATCCATTAGCAGTTTCCTCAATACAAGAGCTTGCAAATGGTCAATTTCAAGAAGTGATAGACGATACAATAGTTGCCGAAAAGGTGACCAAAATGATATTTTGTTCAGGAAAATTCTATTATGATTTGTTTGCAGAACGAGAAAGATTGGAAAGAAAGGATATCGCATTTATAAGAATTGAGCAACTATTCCCATTACACAAAGAGAAAATTCAAAAAATAATAGACCGATATCCAAATATCAACCAATATATTTGGGCACAAGAAGAACCAAAAAACATGGGAGCATGGGGTTTCATGTCAGAACGTTTGGATTTGGTTAAATTAGAACCAGCTACTAGACCTTATAGCTCGGTTCCTGCTCCAGGATCGAGTGCAAGAGACAAAAAGAGACAACAGGCGGTGCTAGATGAAATATTTCGATAAATAATAAAAATTAAAGTTATATATAATGATTTTAGAAATGAAAGTCCCATCTCCAGGGGAATCAATCACAGAAGTAGAAATTGCAACATGGATGGTTGAAGATGGAGATTATGTTGAAAAAGATCAACCAATAGCTGAAGTCGACAGTGATAAGGCTACTTTAGAATTACCTGCTGAAGCAAGTGGTATTATAACTTTAAAAGCAGAAGAAGGCGATGCGGTAGCAGTAGGAGAAGTTGTTTGTTTAATTGATACAAGTGCAGATAAGCCGGAAGGATCTTCTTCTAAAACAGAAAAGAAAACAGAAACTCCAAAAGTTGAGACAACAAAGGAACCTTCTACCAATACCACATATGCAACTGGTACTGCTAGTCCTGCTGCAAAAAAGATTTTAGCAGAAAAATCAATAGATGTTGATCAAGTCTCTGGAACTGGAAAAGATGGACGCATTACAAAAGAAGATGCAGTAAAGGCTGTTCCTTCAATGGGAACAGATATTCCAGGAGGTACCAGAAAAGAAACGCGTACCAAATTATCAATGCTCCGTCGTAAAGTTGCAGAACGGTTAGTATCGGCAAAAAATGAAACAGCAATGCTAACAACCTTCAATGAGGTTGACATGTCTCCAATTTTTGCTATTAGAAAAGAATATAAAGAAACCTTTAAGGAAAAACACGATGTAAGCCTTGGCTTTATGTCGTTTTTTACTCTAGCTGTAGTAAGAGCACTTAAAGAATATCCTGCAGTAAATTCGATGATAGATGGAAAAGAAATGATAAGCTATGAGTATTGTGATATAAGTATAGCGGTTTCAGGGCCAAAAGGATTAATGGTTCCAGTAATTAGGCATGCCGAGAATTTATCTTTTAGAGGAGTAGAATCTGAAGTTAAAAGATTAGCCATTCGAGCCCGAGACGGCCAAATAACAGTTGATGAAATGACAGGTGGTACGTTTACTATTTCTAATGGAGGTGTTTTTGGCAGTATGTTGTCTACGCCTATTATCAATCCTCCGCAATCAGGGATTCTAGGAATGCATAATATAGTAGAAAGACCAGTTGCTGTAAATGGAAAAATAGAAATTAGACCAATAATGTATGTAGCATTATCCTACGACCATAGAATTATAGATGGTAAAGAAAGTGTAGGATTTTTGGTCGCGGTAAAAGAAGCTATAGAAAACCCAGTTGAACTCCTGATGAATAATGATATTAAAAAATCTTTAGAATTATAATATAAAGTCGTCAGTAAAATCAATGTAAAAGCTCTGTATTTTTAAGTACAGAGCTTTTTAATTCTCTCCTAAAGAACTTAATTAATAACATCTTATACTAACTATATAATCAATTTAAAATATGCAGAAATAGGCATTCTTATAAAAAAAGAAAGCTCCAAATTTTTTACAATTTAAGAGCTTTCAATAATTCTCCCTAAGAACTAATTAATAGCATTGTAAATGTAAGAAAAGTAGCGCTTAAATAAAACTCTTATTTTAAGTTTTTTTAAGATGGTAACAATTATTTAACGTTAGAAGAATATCCTATCGATCTTATAAATTATATAGTGTTGAAAATAAGAAATTTACAGTTCATTCTAATTTTTTAAATACAAATATTTTTTTTCATAATCAATTACAGCACTTCCTTTTTTTAGAATATCTGCACCAATAATGCCATCAACAGGTGTCGAATTATGATTAATTAAAGCTGTATTTACATGGGTTAAATTAAATAGGATAAGAGCAACTTTTTCTTTTTTCCACTTCCCAATTTTCAAACTGTTTGTTTTTGCAATTTGAGTTAACATATCTGTAGCACCAGCACCAGCAGCTTTAATATCTGAATCTTTAGCATCAAGCTTAAAAGTTTCCACCGAATCCAAACCTACACAAGAACTAGAAGCTCCAGTATCTAAAATAAATACACCTCTAACGCCATTGATTGTTGCTCTAATCTCAAAATGATTTGTTTTCGTAAGATGAAGTTTGATCTTGGTGTAACCTTTTTCTAAAAGAAATTCCTGTAAAGTTTGCATGGCTTTTATTTAATGCAAATATAATCATGTAAAAAGAATTATTTTAGCATTATGATAATTACAGACACACATACGCATCTATACAGTGAAGCATTTGACAATGATAGAGAAGAAATGATTCGCCGAGCAATAGATTTGAATGTAACTAGGTTTTTTATTCCTGCCATAGACTCAACATATACAAAGGCGATGTTTGAATTGGAAGCTAATTTTCCGGAGCATGTGTTTTTAATGATGGGATTGCACCCAACATCTGTTAAAAGTAATTACATGGAAGAATTAAGACATGTAGAAGAATTGTTAGCAAAAAGAAAGTTCTATGCGATTGGAGAAATAGGGATAGACTTATATTGGGATAAATCGACTTTAGAAATTCAAAAAACAGCATTTCGCCATCAAATCCAATTAGCAAAACAATACAAATTACCTATAGTTATTCATTGTCGCGAATCTTTTAATGAAATATTTGAAGTTTTAGAAACTGAAAAATCTGAAGAATTGTACGGAATATTTCATTGTTTCACTGGGAATTTGGAACAAGCTCAACGTGCAATCTCATATAACATGAAATTAGGAATTGGTGGTGTAGTAACGTTTAAAAATGGTGGCATTGATAAGTTTGTAAACCAAATAGATATAAAACACATAGTTTTAGAAACAGATTCACCATACTTGGCACCAAAACCATTTCGTGGAAAACGAAATGAAAGTGCATACATTATAAAGGTATTAGAAAGATTATCTGAATTGTATGATATGCCTAAAGAAAATATTGCAGAAATTACTACTCAAAATTCTAAAGAAATTTTCAATGTTTAAATATGGAAAATAATCATCCAAATATTCTTTTAATTTACACAGGAGGCACAATAGGAATGATAAAAGATTCTAATACTGGCGTATTAAAATCTTTTGATTTCAATAACCTACTTAAATATATTCCAGAACTTAATTTGTTAAGTTGTAATATCTCTACAATTTCATTTGACGAACCTATAGATTCATCAAACATGAACCCAAAATATTGGGTTCAGATTATAGATATTATAGAGAAAAATTACGACATCTTTGATGGTTTTGTTGTATTGCATGGCAGTGACACAATGAGTTATACGGCTTCTGCATTAAGCTTTATGCTTGAGAATTTGGCAAAACCTGTAATTCTTACGGGTTCTCAATTACCAATAGGCGATTTAAGGACGGATGCCAAAGAAAATTTGATAACATCTATACAAATGGCTTCATTACAAAAGCACAATAAACCAGTTATTCAGGAAGTAGGTCTGTATTTTGAATATAAATTGTATAGAGGAAACAGAACTACTAAAATTAACGCAGAACATTTTCAAGCTTTCGAATCATTAAATTATCCTGTCCTAGCTCAATCAGGTGTTCATCTTAAAGTTAATCACGAATTTTTATTCAAACCAAACAAAAGAAAAAGTCTGATTACTCATAAAAATTTTGACACCAATATTGCTTTAATAAAATTATTTCCAGGACTATCTAAATCTATTTTAGAGTGTATGACAAATAATCCAAGTCTTAAAGGAGTCATTTTAGAAACCTATGGTTCAGGCAACGCTACAACAGAACAATGGTTTGTTGATATTTTGAAACAATTAATCAAAAAAGGAATACAAATCATTAACGTGACACAGTGTTCTGGAGGAAGTGTAAGCCAAGGGCAATATGAAACTAGTCAGCAGCTAAAATCTATTGGTGTTGTATCTGGCAGGGATATTACTACAGAAGCAGCTATAACAAAATTAATGTATATGCTAGGCGAAGGGATTTCATCTAAAACATTCAAAACCATATTCGAATCGTCATTAAGAGGTGAAATGACTTAAAATTAACTTTTAAAATTTTAACATTTAAACTTTTTTTTGTTATTTGAGAGCTGTAATAGATATACTAAAAGATATATATTACAGAGAGGTGGCCGAGTGGTCGAAGGCGCACGCCTGGAAAGTGTGTATACGCCAAAAGCGTATCGAGGGTTCGAATCCCTTCCTCTCTGCTGTTATTTTTATTTGAGAATTGTATTTTTTTTATATCTTTAACACATTAACTAATAAAAACACATTAACTAATAAAATTAAGATCAAGAACTATGAAAAGATTATTTTCTATTCTAGCCATTGCTTGCATTATGGCATTCGGAACTGTAAATGCAACTACAAACACAACTACAGCTACTGTTGTTAGCGCAATACAAGAGGATGCCGCAGATGTAGCAGCAGAAGAATCTGCTGGATTTCACCAAGAACTTAAGAAACGTTTTATTGAAGGTGGACCTGGATTTATGGGAATTGTATTATTATGTTTAATTCTAGGTTTAGCAATTGCTATAGAAAGAATTATCTTTTTAAACCTTTCTACTACAAATACAAAAAAATTAACTCAAGATGTTGAAGACGCATTAAAATCAGGTGGTGTAGAAGCAGCAAAAGAAGTTTGTAGAAACACAAAGGGACCTGTTGCATCTATTTTCTATCAAGGTTTAGACAGAACAGATGAAGGTCTTGAAGCCGCCGAAAAAGCAGTTGTTGCTTATGGTGGTGTTCAAATGGGACAGTTAGAAAAAAATGTATCATGGATTTCATTATTTATTGCATTAGCTCCAATGTTAGGTTTCATGGGTACGGTAATAGGTATGATTCAGGCTTTTGATAAAATTGAAGCAGCTGGAGATATGCAGCCATCTCTTGTAGCAGGTGGTATTAAAGTAGCACTTTTAACTACTGTATTCGGTTTGATTGTGGCTATTATACTTCAAATTTTCTATAACTATATCGTTGCAAAAATTGACAGTATTGTAAACGATATGGAAGATGCATCTATTACTTTAATGGATCTTTTGATTAGAAATAAGAAGTAATAACCCAGTTTAATTAATTAAATTATGAATTCACAAAAATTATCAACCATAATAGTAGGAATTGTAGGAGTTATTTCTATTTTCTTTCTTATTAGGATTATTGGAGTTGGAGACGAGGCCATAAAAGCTGGCGAGTCTGGAGGAACAGTAGATACATTCATGTATATAGCATATTTAATTCTGGCTGTTACGTTGCTCTTTGTCTTGTTTTTTACCCTCAAGAATGTTTTATCAAATGGAGCTACTTTAAAAAGTACTCTTACGAGTCTAGGAGCATTTCTTTTGTTAGCACTTATTTGTTATTTCGTTTTTGCAAACGGTGTTGAAACGCCATTAAGAGATGGAGAAGTTTTATCAGCTGGTGGTTCTAAAATGGTAGGAACAGGGTTATATATGTTCTACTTTTTGGTGCTTATTGCTGTAGGAGCAATGCTATTATCTGGAGTTAAGAAAATGATAAAAAAATAATTAAATTATGGCAAAAAGATCAGCACCAGAAGTTAATGCAGGGTCAATGGCAGATATTGCCTTCTTGTTACTCATATTTTTCTTGGTGACTACGACTATTGAAACAGATTCTGGTTTGAATAGAAAGTTGCCTCCAATGGAAGATCAAGTTGATCCACCAATTATAAAAGAGAAAAACATTTTTCAATTACAAGTGAATAGAAATAATCAATTGTTTTTGAAGACAGGTGGCGAAGAAAAAGTTATTGAGATTAAAAACTTGCGTCAGGCAGCTGTAGATTTTCTAGATAATGGTGGAGGTCAAGGAGAAGATGCATGTAAGCGCTGTCAAGGGAAAAGGAATCCACGCTCATCTGATAATTTTGATAAGGCCATCATTTCTTTGCAAAATGATAGACAAACCAAGTATAATGTATATATAGCGGTTCAAAACGAAATTATTGCAGCTTATAATCAATTGAGAAACAGAGAATTTGAGAGAGAATATCCTCAATTATCTATGAATTTTGTAGAAGCTGAAAAGAAATATAACGACCCTAGAACATCAGCTGGAGAGAAAGATAAATTAAAAGAAAAACTTGAGAAGATAAAACTTCTTATTCCTCAAAAGTTTTCTGAAGCAGAACCAAAAAAGTCTAATTAGATAAAATAAAAAGAATGGGTAAATTTAATAAGAAGAAAAGTGGTGATCTTCCAGCAATATCAACAGCATCGTTACCAGATATTGTTTTTATGTTATTATTCTTTTTTATGGTGGCAACTGTAATGAGGCAAAATACTTTGAATATTGAGAATAGATTGCCAGCAGCTGACCAAATTGAAAAGCTGGACAAGAAAGATTTGGTAATGTATATATATGCAGGTAAGCCAAGTAGTCGCTTTCAATCACAATTTGGTACTGAAGCTAGAATTCAACTCAATGATAAGTTTGCAGAAGTAAGTGATATAGCTGCATTTATCAATGCTGAAAGAGCTGCAAAACGTGAAGAGTTAATCCCTTTTTTAACTACTGCTCTTAAAGTAGATAGTGAAGCCAATATGGGATTAGTTTCAGATATCAAACAAGAATTACGCAAAGTAAATGCATTAAAAATTAATTATACCACTAGACAAGGTGATGCATTAGCAGATTTAAACAGATAATTTATTTCTTAATTTTATTAATATTAAAGCGTTTTGAGAAATCAAAACGCTTTTTGTTTTTAATTACATGCAATTTATTCATTATTGTTTAGTTATTTTGCATAGATGAGGAACTTACTATATACCATAATTTTTATTATTACTTGTCAACCTATTGTTTCTCAAGTTGAAACTGAAGAGATAGTTGTAGATTCTTTATACAAAGAAGACCAATTTTATGTTGGAATAACATATAATTTACTCGGTAATAAACCAGAAGGCATTAATCAAAGTGGTTTTTCTAGTGGATTTCATATTGGCACCATAAAAGATATGCCAATCAATAAAAAAAGAAATGTAGCAATAGGAATTGGTATAGGTTATTCAGGAAGTTCTTATAATCAAAACATGTTGATTAATAAAAATGAGACAGGTCATTTTACTTATACAAATTTAAGAGATATAGATGCAGAGTACACAAAGAATAAATTCGCTACTCATATGGTAGAGTTCCCCATAGAATTTAGATGGCGAACATCAACACCTTCTGAATATAAATTTTGGCGTATTTATACAGGTTTCAAACTAGGTTATGTATTTGCTAATACAAGTAAATTTAAAGGTGATTTAGAGACACTTACTTTTAAAAACAACAAAGACTTCAACGATTTTCAATACGGTTTAACATGTAGTTTAGGATATAATACTTGGAATCTATTTTTTTATTATGCTCTAAATCCAATTTTCTCTTCCGATGCTAAAATAGATGATGTTTCTATTGATATGAGCGCCATAAAAATCGGATTGATGTTCTATATTTTATAACCAATAATTAATAACTATTAATTGAGGTAGAAATCCAATAAAAAAGCCAATCGCCAATTCTTTATAGTTATGTGCATTAAGATAAAGCCTTGACGTAGCAATAAGACCTATAATTATTGACAGCAATGCCAGAGTACCATTTATATTTATATTATAATGAATACTTAACGCAACAAAAAACATAAAAATACCAGAAATTCCGGCCATGTGCAGGCTTACTTTGAACTTAAAAAAAGCTAAAAATAAACATGATAAATTAGTAATTAAAACCCCAATAAAAAAATAGTATAATTCCAGAATATCATTTTGAGGAAATATCTTTCTTAAAACCAGAAATATAATTACCGAAAAAAGAACTAGTGGCATAATGCGCTCTTGAGTTGTTTTTAAATGTATGGAATGGATTGTTTTAAGAGATTTCAATAAAAAAAAGAGCAGAATAGGAAGAATTAAAGTAAGAATAAATACCGAAATAATTTTAGCTTGAATAATCTCTGTTGGAATATATCTTGGAGATTTGGCGTAATAGAAACTAACAGCAATTATCGGCATGAATAAAGGATGAAATACATACGATATGCTTTTTAAAAAGAATTTCATCAAATCTTTTTACGTAATCTAGCTACTGGAATATCCAATTGTTCTCTATATTTTGCAACGGTTCTTCTGGCAATAGGATAACCTTTATCTTTTAAGATTGATGCCAACGTCTCGTCTGTCAGAGGTTTCTTTTTATTTTCTTCTTCAATTACGGTTTCCAAAATTTTCTTAATTTCTCTGGTTGAGACTTCTTCACCTTGATCATTGGTCATAGATTCAGAAAAGAATTCTTTGATAAGTTTGGTGCCATAAGGGGTATCTACATATTTACTATTAGCAACTCTAGAAACCGTTGAAACATCCATATTGATTTCGTCTGCAATGTCTTTTAGAATCATTGGTTTCAATTTACGCTCATCGCCTGATAAAAAATAATCTTTTTGATAGTGCATAATAGCACTCATAGTTACAAAAAGAGTTTGCTGGCGTTGTTTTATGGCATCTATAAACCATTTGGCTGCATCTAATTTTTGTTTAATAAATAATACAGCTTCCTTTTGTGATTTAGATTTATCTTTTGAGTCCTTATAGGTCTTAAGCATATTATTGTACTCTCTGGACACATGAAGTTCTGGTGCGTTTCTTCCGTTTAAAGTCAATTCTAATTCACCATCAACTATTTTTATTGCAAAATCTGGAATAATATGTTCAACAATTCTATTATTACCTGAATAAGAACCACCAGGTTTCGGGTTTAAATGTTCTATTTGATTTATTGCACCTTTTAATTGCTCTTCATTTACATTAAACTTCTGCATTAATTTTTTATAATGCTTTTTGGTAAACTGATCAAATGCATTCTCAATAATATCTATAGCAAGCTCTGCATTAGGACTGCTTGATTTTCTATGAAGCTGAATTTTTAAACATTCCTGCAAGTTTCTCGCACCAACTCCTGCTGGATCCAGATCATGAACAATATGAAGTATTTCCTTAATTTTCTCTTCAGTAGTATAAACATTTTGAGTGAAAGCAAGGTCGTCCATGATATCTGAAATTGAACGACGTATATAACCACTTTCATCAACACTACCTACTAAAAACTCTGCTATATCACGTTCTTCATCATTTAATCTGAACGTGTTCAATTGATTTATTAAGTGTTGAGTAAATGAAGTGCCTGATGCATAAGGCATGCTTTTTTCTTCATCATCAGAACTGTAATTATTGGCTTGAGTTCTGTAATCAGGTATTTCATCATCACTCAAATATTCATCAACATTGATGTCTTCAGAATTAATAGTTTCACTGTCACTATAATCCTCATTTGAATTGTCAAGATCATCATCAAATTCATCTACGGTTTCTTCTTTACCACCTTCCAAAGCAGGATTTTCTTCAAGTTCCTGCTTAAGACGTTGTTCAAAAGCAATGATAGGCAACTGTATCAATTTCATTAATTGAATTTGTTGCGGTGAAAGCTTTTGTGATAACTTAAACTGTAAATGTTGTTTTAACATTAATAATAATTTATTATACTAAAGATAATGAATAGATAACAAGTTTAATACTTTAAAATTCTGCATTTTGTGGAGTTCTCGGATAAGGTATTACATCTCTAATATTATTCATTCCTGTTACAAACATCACCAAACGCTCAAAACCTAAACCAAAACCAGAATGTACTGCAGTACCATATTTACGTAAGTCTAAATACCACCATAACTCTTCTTCATCTATATTTAAAGCAGCCATTTTTTCTTTCAATACATCAAGTCGCTCTTCACGTTGAGAACCTCCAACAATTTCTCCAATAGCAGGAAACAAAATATCCATGGCTCTAACGGTTTTTCCGTCTTCATTTAAACGCATATAAAAGGCTTTAATTGTGGCAGGATAATCAAATAAAATAACAGGACATTTAAAATGTTTTTCTACCAAAAATCGTTCATGTTCACTTTGTAAATCTGCTCCCCAATCTTGAATAATATACTGGAACTTTTTCTTCTTATTCGGTTTGCTATTTCGTAAAATGTCTATGGCTTCGGTGTAGCTGACACGTTTAAAATTATTGTCAACCACAAAGTTTAATTTTTCAATCAAACTCATGTCGCTTCGCTGATCCTGTGGTTTTGTTTTTTCTTCATCCATTAGCCTTTTTTCGAGAAACTCAAGATCTTCAAGATTATTATCCAAAACATATTGAATAATAGATTTCATAAAATCTTCAGCTAAGTCCATATTGCCAACCAAATCCATAAAAGCGACTTCAGGTTCAATCATCCAAAATTCTGCCAAATGTCTTGATGTATTTGAGTTTTCGGCTCTAAATGTTGGCCCAAAAGTATATACTTTACCCAATGACATAGCATAGGTTTCGGCTTCTAGTTGTCCTGAAACCGTAAGATTAGTTTCTTTTCCAAAAAAATCTTCAGAATAATCTACATGTCCGTCTTCGGTTAATGGTGGGTTTTTGGTATCCAATGCGCTTACGCGAAACATTTCTCCTGCACCTTCGGCATCGCTTCCTGTAATGATAGGAGCATGCATATAATAAAAGCCATTGTCATTAAAATATTTGTGAATGGCAAAAGATAAGGCAGAACGCAAGCGCATTACGGCACTGAAAGTATTGGTTCTGGTTCTTAAATGAGCATTTTCTCTTAAAAATTCCAATGAATGTTTTTTAGGTTGTATAGGAAAGGTTTCAGGGTCAGAGTCACCTAAAATTTCTATAGAGTCAACCTGTATTTCAACGTTTTGCCCTTTGCCTTGACTCTCTACTAGTTCACCCTTCACCTTAATAGCAGCACCAGTTGTAATACGCTTTAAAATTGAATCTTCTGTATTTTCAAAATCTATAACACATTGAATATTATTAATAGTAGAACCGTCATTTAGAGCTATAAAACGATTAGCTCTAAAAGTTCTTACCCAACCACTAATTTCAATTTCATTTAGAGTTTTATCCTGTGATAATAATTTCGCTACTGTAATAGACTTCATTTTTTAAAATTTAAAGTGCAAAGATAAAAAAAGCCACTAGCTTTCAAGAGAGAAAACGTAAATATAAAAGCAAATTTTGCTCTAACAAAATACCAGATTAAAGATAAATTTTATTCTGCTTCATCTTCTTCAGGAATAATATTTATAGCAGGTTCTTTAAGTACTTCTTTATTAGCAATACTTCTCTCTAGAGACAGTAATAATGAAGGAAGTAATAATAAGTTAGATAGCATTGCGAACAAAAGTGTAGCTGAAACCAATGCGCCAAGTGCTACAGTACCTCCAAAACTTGAAATGGTAAATACTGAAAACCCAAAGAACAAAACTATTGATGTATAGAACATACTAACGCCTGTTTCACGCAAGGCTCCATAAACAGATTTTTTAATTTTCCAATGGTTTGCTTGTAGTTCTTGACGATATTTAGCTAAAAAATGTATGGTATCATCAACCGAAATACCAAAAGCTATACTAAATACAAGTATTGTTGATGGTTTTATAGGAACACCCAAATATCCCATTAATCCTGCTGTAACGAGTAATGGCAATAAATTTGGTATTAAAGAAATAATGATCATTCTAAAAGATCTGAACATATATGCCATAAATAATGATATAAGAAAAATAGCAAGAGATAAAGAAATAGCTAAATTTTTAACCAAATATTTAGTCCCTTTTTGAAAAACCAATGCTTTCCCAGTCATAGATATATTATAACGTTCAGTTGGAAAAACTTTATTTATTTTATTTTGCAATTGCTCTTCAATACGTTCCATTTTATCAGTCTCAACATCTTTCATGAATGTTGTAATACGCGCATATTGACCAGTGCTATCAACAAAATTCTTTAGTAAATCAACATTTGAAGAAGAGTTTTTTGCATAAGAAAGTATAAAGCTATTCTCTTGAGAAGTAGGTAATTGGTAATGCTTTGGATTGCCATTGTAATACGCTTGTTTAGAATATTTAACCAAGCTAACAACCGAAATAGGCTTTGATAATTCTGGCGTTTCAATAATGAGATCCTCAAGTTCATTCATACGTTTTAAGGTGGCTAGTTTCATAACACCTTTTTTATGTTTGGTATCAACCATGATTTCCAATGGCATAATACCGTTGAATTCTTTTTCAAAAAACCGAATGTCTTTAAAAAATTCCGTTTTTTTAGGCATATCCTCAATCAAGCTTCCTGAAATCCTTATTTGATAAATACCGATGATACTTACAACAAGAAGAATTAATGATGTTGAGTAAATAGCAATTCTTTTTTGTCGCACCATCTTTTCCATCCAATTTACAAATCCCTCAATCCATCTTTTATTTAAATGCTCTAAATGTCTGTCTTTTGGGAATGGTAGAAAAGTGTATATAATTGGAATAATTAGTAAACACAAAATAAAGATGGCCAAAATACTCAAAGATGCTACTGTACCAAATTCTTTCAAGAGTTTACTTTCAGTAAGAATAAATGTTGCAAAACCTGAAGCTGTTGTAACATTGGTCATTAAAGTGGCATTGCCAATTTTTGTAATAACACGTTGTAAAGATTTTACCTTATTACCATGCAGTTTTACCTCATGCTGGTATTTGTTTATTAAGAATATACAATTAGGAATACCAATAACGATAATCAATGGTGGAATGAGAGCTGTAAGAACAGTAATTTCATAATTCAATAATCCTAAAATACCAAAGGTCCACATCACACCAATACAAACAACAACTAGGGAAATGATAGTAGCCCTTATAGATCTAAAGAAAAAGAAAAATATTAACGACGTAACCAATAGCGCTGCGACAATAAACAAACCTATTTCGTCAATGATATTTTGGGAGTTCAGAGTTCGTATATATGGCATACCAGACACATGCACGTCTAAATTTTGTTCTACTTCAAAGGCATCAATCTTTTTCTTTAAAACATTGATTATAAAATCTTTTCTTGCAGATGTATTTACAATATTTTTATTCAAATAAATTGCAGAACGAACCGTTTTGGTGTTTTTATTAAATAAGAAATTATCATAAAAAGGATATTTTTCAAACAATTCCTCTTGAAGTGATTCAATTTGTGAAATTGATGAAACAGAATCTTTAATAAATGGTTCTAGGTTAAACTTTTCGTTGACATTGTCCTTTACTAATTTTTGCAAATCCTTTATTGAAACTACCGTTTCTACTTCATCGTAGTTTTTAAATTCATCAGCGAGTTTATTCCAGGCGTTAAGTTTATTGATTGTAAAAAGAGTAGAATCTTTCACGCCAATTACAATAAGATTACCTTCTTCCCCAAAAATTTCTAAAAACTCATTATAGGTAATGTTCACTTCATGATCGTCTGGCAATAAATTAGCTTCTGTGTAAGTAAAGCGCATGTTTTCCCACTGCGAGCTAAAAAAAATTGTAGCAAGAGTTATTGCGATAAGGATAGCGATTTTGTTGCGAAGAATGACTCTGGCTACAACGTCCCAAAACTGATTTGTAAAAAGCTTAAACATACCTTTTTATAAGAGAGCGCAAAGGTAGAAAAAACCTAGATAGAACAGATAAAATTTACCTATAATGTAATGTTAAAGGTAAACTTAAGAGCAACATTATCACCGAATTCAGGTAGATGATAAGCTCCATAACGGTAAGCAAGACTTAATCCAAATCCGAATAATAATTTATTGATTTCTAATCCAGATTCAGTAAACCCTTTCTCCAATGTTCCAAATGTAGCATTTTGATGTCTATCAATATGATCCATATTTCCCAGAGCATATCTCGTAATGAGTACCAGTTGTGGATTAAAATATTCTGAAATACGGAATGGTTTAAAAAAATACTTGTATTGTAAGGTTATAAATCTATCTGAGAAAAACTCATTAAAAAACATAGTCTCAAAACTTGTTATTCCAGCAACCGAAAATCTTTGTAAAATAGTTTCTTTATTAATATTGTTAGGATATACGTGATACAAATGCGTAAGTGGAGTATGTCCTTTAGCTATACCAGATGTAAATGTAAGTTCAGAAATGGCCGTATTTCTATGTTTAAGTTGATGAATGGTTTTAAAATCTAATTTTGTAAATTTAAAATCACCACTAAAAAGATTCTTAACACTTTGAGTAAATTGTAAAGTTACTATGGGGTAGCTAATTCTTTTTATTTCTTTATTAGTTTTTATTCCTGGAAACCACTGTAAGCTACTAGTTATAGTAGTCAAGCTGAAATCATGATATGCATTATCATCTACTACAAATTCATAATTATAAGTTGGGCGTATTTCACTTGATCCAATTTGAGTTTTATTTAAAAGGTTTGATAGTATATTATGTTCAATAGATAGTGCACTGGTATAGTGTCTATGAAAAAGATCTATATTTAACAGTCGAGGTTCAAAAAATTGAAAATTCCTGCCATCTGTTAAAAAAGTAGTGCTTCCAGTTTCTTGTAAATCGTTGGTAAATGAAGCATTTAACCAAGTATTGGTTTTCTCTGCTAATCTAAATCCAGAACCTATCCTGTATTTGTAAGTATGGTCTCTAAAACCATAAGCTATATAAGCATTAATTCTGAATTTCTCCGAAAATTTCTTACTCGTTACGCCACCAAACCCAGCTCTAATACCTTCATATTGGTTGTACTTAATAAGTGATCTTAAATCTATATTAAAATACTTAACAGGAAAATACCCTTGTCCTAGATAATTGTAAAATTCTTTTTTCCGTAAAGAATCACTTTCTTTTTCACTAAATTCTGTAACTGGAGTTTGAGCTCTACTTGAAAAGGCAAAGAATAATAAAATTAAAATAATGCCTAGTTTTCGCATGCAAAGATCTGTAATGAAAGATACTTTTATATCGTAAATGCCTCTTTAAATATAAGAAACGAATGCTTTTAAGAATTGTTATACAACAAAATAAGGATTAAACAGTCATGATCTCTTTTTCTTTGACACTAAAGATTTCGTCTATTTTCTCAATATGTTTATCAGTCATTTCTTGAACATCAATTTCGGCATTGGTTTTCAAATCTTCAGAAACATGATCTAATTTCTTAATTTCATTATTGGCGTCCTTTCTTGCGTTTCTCACACCAATTTTTGCATCTTCACTTTCAGATTTAGCCTGTTTGGCCAAATTAATACGACGCTCTTCAGTTAATGGTGGAACATTTATGATGATGGTTTCTCCATTATTCATTGGGTTAAATCCAAGATTAGCGACTTGGATAGCCTTTTCAATTTCTTGAAGCATCCCTTTTTCCCATGGTTGTACCGTTATTGTCCTACCATCTGGAGTATTAACATTTGCTACTTGTTGTAGAGGAGTAAGAGCACCATAATATTCAACCATAACACTTCCTAGCATTGAAGGTCTTGCTTTACCGGCTCTTATATTTACAAGTTGTTTCTCTAAATGCTTAATGGCATTATCCATAGCTTCTTGAGCCGTGTCTAATATAAATTGTATTTCTTCATCCATGATTTTATAGTTTCAAAAATTAAACCAAAAATTACAAATTAACTTGAGTACCAACATTTTCGCCAGAAAGTACTTTGTATAAGTTACCTTTTTTGTTCATATCAAAAACAATAATAGGCAACTCATTTTCTTGACTTAAGGTAAAAGCGGTAGTATCCATAACCTTGAGTCCTTTTCTTAAGACGTCATCAAAGCTAATATTATCAAACTTTACTGCGGTATTATCTTTTTCAGGATCTGTATTGTAAATACCATCTACTCTGGTTCCTTTCAAAATAACATTGGCCTCAACTTCTATAGCTCGTAAGACAGCGGCAGAATCAGTAGTAAAATAAGGATTTCCAGTTCCTCCTCCAAAAATAACCACACGACCTTTTTCTAAATGCCTCATTGCTCTTCTTCTTATAAATGGTTCGGCCACTTCATTTATTTTAATTGCAGATTGAAGTCTCGTAGGAACGCCTTCATTTTCTAAAGCACTTTGCAACGCCAAACCATTGATTACAGTGGCCAACATGCCCATATGATCTCCTTGTACGCGATCCATACCATTACTTGCTCCAGCAACACCTCTAAAAATATTACCGCCACCAATAACAATGGCAACCTCAACACCTTCTTTAGTTATTTCTTTTATTTCTTGAGCATATTCTCTGAGTCTATCGGGGTCAATGCCATACTGACGATCTCCCATAAGAGCTTCACCAGATAGTTTTAATAATATTCTTTTATATTTCATTTTAGTATTTGAAGTTTAGCAAAACTACATAATTTTTTTGTTATTGATTTGAGAAAATGACGTCAGTTTATGGTATAAAAAAAGCTTCGATGATAGTCGAAGCTTTTCAAATTAAATTATTAAAAGTATTATCCTAAAGCAACACGCTTAAAACCAGTTACAGTCACATCGCCGTAGGTTTTAACATATTGAGCAACACTTTGTTTTGAGTCTTTAATAAAATCTTGGTTTACTAAAGTATTATCTTTAAAGAATCTTTTAAGTTTACCTTTTGCAATATTATCAAGCATAGCTTCAGGCTTACCTTCGGCACGTAATTGATCTTTAGCAATCTCTATTTCTTTTTCAATGACGGCAGCATCTACACCATCTTCATTAAGAGCGATTGGATTCATTGCTGCTGCTTGCATGGCAACATCTTTGGCAGCAACTTCAATACCATCAACAATATCTGATAATCCTACAAGGGTAGCTATTTTGTTACCAGCATGAATATAAGAACCAACAAAAGGCGCTTCAAGTTTTTCAAAAGCATTAATATCTAATCTTTCACCAATAACACCAGTTTGTTCAATTAATTTTTCGGCAACAGACATACCATCAAAATCTGCAGTTAAAAATTCTTCTTTAGATGAATAATTTAAAGCTAGCTCTGCTAGTTGATTTGCCAAATTCACAAAGTTTTCATTTTTACCAACAAAATCTGTTTCACATCCTAAAACAATAGAAACCCCAACAGTATTATTGTCATTTACTTTAGCAATTGCGGCACCTTCTGTTGATGCTCTATCTGCTCTGTTTGCTGCAACTTTCTGCCCTTTTTTACGAAGGATTTCAATGGCCTTGTCAAAGTCTCCTTCGGCTTCTACTAATGCTTTTTTACAGTCCATCATACCTGCACCAGTAGCTTTTCTTAAATTGTTAACCTCTGCGGCTGTTATTTTTGTCATGATTTTTTTAATTTAAAAAGCCATTCAATTGATTTCAGTTTAGAAAAGAATTAAACGACTTGTTATTTTGAAATTAATGTTTTATTTATTCTTCTTCTTCTGATGAAACAGCAGCTACTACAGCTTCTTTTTTAGCTTTAGCTTTAGGTGCATCATTTTCAGCTTTTGAAGCTTCTTTTTCAGCTTTACGTTCCGATAACCCTTCAGTAATAGCATTTGTTACATGCGTTAAAATCTTATCAATAGATTTTGAAGCATCATCATTTGCTGGAATTACATAATCTACCTGACGTGGGTCAGAGTTAGTATCAACCATTGCAAAGATTGGAATGTTTAATTTCTGTGCTTCTTTTATTGCAATATGTTCACGTTTAATATCAACTACAAACAAAGCTCCAGGCAAACGAGTCATATCAGAAATAGACCCAAGGTTTTTTTCTAATTTTGCTCTTAAACGGTCTACTTGTAAACGTTCTTTTTTAGAAAGAGTCATAAACGTGCCGTCTTTCTTCATTCTATCAATTGAAGCCATTTTTTTAACAGCTTTTCTAATAGTTACAAAGTTTGTAAGCATTCCACCAGGCCATCTTTCTGTAATGTAAGGCATGTTTATTGCTCCAGCTTTTTCGGCTACAATGTCTTTTGCTTGTTTTTTTGTAGCAACAAATAAAATTTTGCGGCCAGAATTAGCAATTTTACTCAATGCTTTTCCTGCCTCTTCAATTTTTGCTGCTGTTTTGTAAAGGTTGATAATATGGATACCGTTTCGCTCCATGTAAACGTAAGGAGCCATGTTTGGATCCCACTTACGTGTTAGGTGACCAAAGTGTACACCTGCTTCTAATAATTCTTTTACTTCTACTGCCATTTTGTAATAGTTTACGTTCTGTTGAATTAGCAATGATTAAGTGGTCATTTATTAAAATCGCCTTAATCATTTAGATGCTAAACTAAATCCTGACCTTTTGAGTCATGGACAACAATAACTGGTTATAAATTTTTTAAAATAACTTGATTGTAAAACTGAATAAACAGATCCCGAAATCAAGTCTGGGATTTTAACGTTTAGAGAACTGGAATTTTTTACGAGCTTTCTTCTGACCGAATTTTTTACGTTCTACCATTCTCGGATCTCTAGTTAACAAACCTTCAGGCTTTAATATTAATCTGTTTTCAGCATCTACTTCACACATAGCGCGAGATAATGCCAAACGGATAGCTTCAGCTTGACCTGTTATGCCTCCTCCAAACACATTTATTGTAATATCAAAGTTGCCATCATTGTTAGTCATGGTTAAAGGTTGGTTTACTTTGTACTGCAATGTTGCAGTAGGAAAATAAACCGCCATGTCTTTTTTGTTCACCGTGATGTTACCTTTTCCTTTGGCAACGTACACACGAGCAACAGCCGTCTTTCTACGGCCAATTTTGTGAATTACTTCCATTTAATTAAAATCGTTTAAGTTAATTGTTTTTGGTTTTTGAGCTTCATGAGTGTGCTCTGAACCTACAACAACATTTAAATTGCGGAATAAATCTGCACCTAGTTTGTTTTTAGGCAGCATTCCTTTTACTGATTTTTCGACGATTCTTGCTGGGTCTTTTCCAAACAATTCGGTTGCCGATAAACTTCTTTGACCACCTGGATACCCTGTGTGACGAATGTATGTTTTATCGTTCCACTTGTTTCCTGTTAAGTTGATTTTTTCTGCATTGATAACAATTACGTTATCACCGCAATCAACATGTGGTGTGAAGTTGGGCTTGTGTTTGCCTCTTAAAAGTTTTGCAACTTTAGAAGCTAAACGACCTAATGTTTGACCTTCAGCATCTACCAAAACCCACTCTTTATTTACAGTAGCTTTGTTTGCCGAAATCGTTTTGTAGCTTAATGTGTCCACACTTGTTATTTTTTCGAATTAAACTTTCCTCTCCTAAAAAGAGTTTGCAAATTTACGATTATATATTTGATTACCAAATAGTGTAGAGTGAATTTTATGCAATATTTTAGCTGCCCTTTGATAAGGTAATTTGGTAAGGATTAATTTGCTTAAATTACTTATATGATTTATTCTGAATAAATATAAGGACCGGGATAAAATGCAGCAATCGCAAACCAAAAACTCACTAATGATTTTGGTGTAATAAGATTTTGACCTTCTCTTGAACCAGAAGTAGCTTTTCCGAAAATTGACCAGTTATTCCCTTCATTATCTTTAAAAAAGGTTTCGGTGTAATCAAAACAATATTCATAACACAAATGACTAATGTCGTCGGTCAACTCAAAGGCATTTATAATATTTTCATTGCCTACAACCAAATAGTTTTTTCCATTAAAAGAATCAACAATTGCATTTCCACCTTCAAAATCTGAAAACTGATATACTTTTGCCATATTATTATTTATTATTGCAAAAACCCGTTGTTTATGTGGTAATGTTGAATTTAGTGGAGTAACATTGAAAAGGAAAAAATTATGATTCTCCAAATAGTTACCATAAGGATATCGGTCATAATGTTCAAGATCAAAAGAACCAGATTCTCTACTTAAGACACTTGAAAAGGGATACATGCTTTTCCAGGTTAGCCAATTAGTTTCAATAACACTTACGATCTCTGGAGAATCTCCAATTAAATTGCCATTTACACATTGTAAAAGCATTTGAGACCAATTACTATCAGTTTTTCTATCATATAGTATTAGGTTGGTGTTGTATAGAAGACCTGAAACACCAAAGGTAGATGATGATCCATTCACAATATTTTTCCAACCAAAAGCAGATCCAGTAAGAGGACAATAATTAATAGTAACTGTTTCATCGTTTACAATTTCATGCCAGTCTAAAATAGCATGAGGATAAGCCTTGGCTTCACCATTATGAATCACACCTACAACCAAATCATCATTTTGTAAATGTGTTTGAAATTCGGCAGCTTCAAACTTCGGTGAGTCAATAGAGGCAATACCATCCTTTCCAGGTCCACCATCTTTAACTTCATTTATTGGTATAAGCCATTCTTGATTTGCACTATTATTATTACCATTATTATTTGGCAAATCATTAGGAGTTTCGTTGTTGCCAGAGGAGCTACAAGAAATAATAAAAATTATTCCAAAAATTACTAGTACAGTTTTTTTCATAGCAATTTATTTTATATCAAGAATATTTTTCTTTGGAAGAATTCTGAATAATAATCCAGTAGTTAGTCTATAAGTTGGGGTTAATTGTATTCCATCGACATTGCTGTAAAGTGGAATTTCAACTTGTGTAGAAAAGATAATATTTGGTTTAAAATAAATTGAAAAATCTGGAATTACAGAAATCCAATTCCCTCCAGTATTATCAAAGTCAAAGCCAGAAATCTTGTCTTTCTCTGCATGCCTGTATTTGAAAGAAACAGCAGGATTTGTTAATGCATTAAAAATCAAGAATTGATCTGTAAAACCCAAATACGCCTGAAATTCATTACCAAATTTATAAGAAGAATTTTCTAGATATTCTTTGTTTGTGCCAGTATTTCTATACGTTAGTTGAGACCAAACACTAAACGATGGTCTGAAATTGAAATTTTTAGACATTAATGTCCAAAAGACCAGGTCCCAAACATTGCTTCCCGGTTGTAGATCGGCATTTAAAATAATGCCTTGACTATTAGTTTCTGTTGTGGAGCCCAAGGGAATTTTAGTGCCAATACCTATATTTAAATTACTGTTTTGCCCAAACGTATTTGAAAAATGATACTTTAAAAGTAAAACGGCATCGCCAATACCTGAAGATTGTTCTAAATTTGTATTGTCAAATTGTGATATTTTGCGCCTTTGGCTTACCCAAGTAAATAAACCTTCTATTGAAATTCTTTTGGTGATATCGTAGTTGGCGTTAAGGAGAATAGAATGCGTTATACGTAATCTTGAATTGTCATCTAGCTTTTCAGTTCCAAAATTTAGGGTGTTTAAATTATTGTAGTCATAATGTATACCTAATTGAAGCGTTCCTTTTTCAATAGGTGCCAATCCAATATTATTAGAAAGAGGAATGCCTCCGGAACAACAGGTTTGCGCATTAGAGAGAGAAATAAGACTGAAAAAGCAAAAACAAAATAAAACCCTCTTAAACATAGCAAATGGATAGATGTTGTATTATGGTCGGTTTTGGATTATAGTCCTTACGAAGTTTAACTTTGTATCTTAAAAGAGAAAAGACCTAATGGACTTTAAAAAAGTGACGAACATGGCTTTTTTAATTTGTTACCATAACATTTAGTGAATGGTGTGAATCTCTTTGGATATGCGCTATGAACCTATTTGTTGAAAACATATTTTATTCCTTCAGCATAAGAGACTGGATATGTGTTTTCGTAATCACTATTCGTATATTCCTTGAATTCAAATTGCAACCATTTATATTTAGCGTCCTTAATCAGATCTATCAGTTGGATACATTTTGCACGATCATTACTTGTTGAAAAAGAGTAATGAAGTTTTTTATTCGATTTCTTTTTTGGGAAATCATCCGTACCAATTAATTTAATAATAGTTGAGGCATATTTAGGTGATGGGTCTGTAACAATATAATTATCAAATATTGGATTTTCTGAGTTCTCCATAAACATAGTCATAAGTACAACGCCTGATTCACTTCCCTTACCAATAAATGTCCGGGAAGAATTATTTGTGTAAACGCTGTCTACATAGCTTGACAAATCTTTAAAAATAGAGTAATGTTCTTCAAATTTATGAGGTTCTGCATCAATATCGGGTATGCCATCTAAAGAAACAACCAAAGCGTTAAAATCATTAAGTTGATTTACTCCATCTATCACTTTTTCAAACTCATCAGTAGCTAACTTAAAATGCTGCTCTGTAAAATCTATTAAATAGATAGCGGGCAAATGCTTGTTAACGTTGTAAGAAGACGGTAAATATATTTTACCTTTCATTTCTGTCCCATTTGATGTGAAGGTAAATACCTCAATTTTTGATGAACTGGTATCCGATGCTTGTTTTTGCTGAACAATTCCCGTAAAATGCATGGTTGGGATTCCAAGTGAAACTAGTGTAAATAAGATAATAGACTTCATTTTTATATTAATTTATAGGTTTAAGTCGATCTAGCTTTCTAAAGAATTAATTCTTTTTTCAATTTGTAATGCTGGGCAGTAGGGTCATACCGCAATAATACTCTTTTAGCGTTTTCAGGAATGTATGCAGTTTTATAATCTTCTCCTGCAAAAGTTTTTACAGAATCCAGACAATCAAATTGAAGGACAAGAAAAAATTCTACTTCATTCTTTTTCTCTTTTGTTGAAATACTAACTTTTTCTAATCCAATAACTCCTTTTCCCTTTACGGCTGGAAAAACCTCATTAATTAACATATTTTCATAAACAGGAGCGTTTTCAATAGTAGTCCAGCCTTTCCAGGTTCTAATGATTTTTTCTTTTTTATCCATCAGTTACTTTTCTTTTATGTGGCATAAAGCCACAATGAATTATAGCCATTGTTCGAGCCAGTTTTTTAATTTCCTTTGAGCTGCCTTTCGTATTGTACTGCATCATAAGTTCCAATTGATTTTTGTACTAGTCCTTGGTCATTCATTGTCCACTCCTCAAATCCGCTGAAATCCACTTTATTTCCAGTTCCGTTCAGTCCAGTATTCGTTCCTTTAAAAGTCCAATAATATCTGTAGGTATCATTTTCCTTTGATAGACTGTCCATTGTCAATTCCATATCAGGAAATGCCTCCATATACGATCGAGCAGTTTCGGCTAATTGTTTTCTTCCTACTGCTGGCGTTCCATTATTTACAGTTAGCATTCCATTTTCTGCATAAAATGAAGCCATTTTTTCTGGTTGTTTGCTATTCCATGCGTCAGTATATTTTTGTCCGTGTTCGACCATTTTATCATATTCCGACTTGTCAGATTTACATCCTGTCACTATGGTCAAGATTATTAGTGAAATTATAATAATTGAGAATTTTGGTTTCATAATATTTGGCTCAAATTGTTTACAACATTGTTGTGTGCGGTTTTATTTTTTTAGCTACCAGCAAATGGTGTTCCGAAAATCCCAACAGCAAGTTCAGCCCAAATAAGAAATAGGACCAAGAACAATGCTATGCTAAATAAAATTCTATATCGTAAGGTCTTTATTTTCCTTAAAATAAATTCAAGTGTTATTCCTGTCCCAATCAGTAAAATGCCTGCAACGAGAAAATCAAAATATTTCCAATTGACATTGTTAGTAAAGTTCATCGCAATAAGCGGGATTAATAATATGGCTATCGCGGTGGCCAAAATAGTAACAAGTCTTTTGTTTTGATTAGTGATTTCCATAGTGTCTGTATTTGTTAAATGATAGATGTTTATAACTATATATGATTGAAATAAAAAAATGGCCTCCTTTTTAAAGAGTCGATTTGCTTTGCTGTGATCATATTTTAAAAAATAAGTATTAAACCTGTTCATTAAATCTCCTTCTATTTCTTCTCGAATATCAGGATGCTTAAACCTTTAAAGAATGTCGATAATATTCGTGACGGTTTATCTCTCGCTGATTCATTTAATATATTTTGAATGGAAGTCTTAATGCGCTTCCAACCAATTATCACCAATATCAAGATCTACATCTAATGGAACTGAAAGCTGATAAGCAGATTCCATTTCGGTCTTCACCAAAGTTTTGATGGTATCTAGCTCTGGCCTATATACATCAAAAACCAATTCGTCATGTACTTGTAACAACATTTTGGTTTTATAATTACCTTCCTGTAATTTCTCATAAATCTTGATCATGGCAATTTTAATAATATCTGCAGCACTACCTTGTATAGGTGCATTTACTGCATTGCGCTCTGCCGCACTACGTACAACAGCGTTTCTGGAATTGATATCTTTTAAATACCTACGTCTGCCTAAAACAGTCTGAACATATCCATGGTCGCGCGCAAAATCAACTTGTTTCCCAATATAATTTTTCAGTTTTGGATAGGTTTGATAATAAGTTTCAATCAATTCTTTGGCCTCACTTCTAGATAAGTCGGTTTGGTTACTTAAACCGAAAGCAGATACACCATATATAATTCCAAAGTTTACCGTTTTGGCATTACTACGTTGCTCTCTAGTGACTTCAGAAATGGGAACGTTAAACACTTTTGAAGCGGTTGATGCATGAATATCTTCACCTTGTTTAAAAGCTTCTATCATGGTATTTTCTTCACTCAATGCAGCTATAATACGTAATTCTATTTGGCTATAATCTGCTGCCAATAATGTATAATCTTCATTACGCGGAATAAAGGCTTTCCTTACTTGTCTGCCACGTTCTGTGCGAATAGGAATATTTTGTAAATTCGGATTGTTACTACTTAAACGTCCTGTTGCAGCAACGGTTTGCATATAATCGGTATGTACTCGGCCAGTTGAAGGTTCCACTTGCAAAGGCAAGGCATCAACATAAGTACTTTTAAGTTTAGATAAACCTCTAAAATCTAATATGTGTTGAATTATTTGATGATCTTTAGCAAGATAAGTCAATACATCTTCTGCTGTAGAATATTGACCTGTTTTGGTTTTTTTAGGTTTATCTACCAATTTCATTTTATCAAACAGGATTTCCCCTAGCTGTTTTGGTGAAGCAATATTAAATTCTTCTCCAGCTTCAGCATATATTTTGCTTTCCAAATCTTTAATATCCATATCTAGTTGATAAGATAATGATTTTAGAAATTCTGAATCCAAATTGATGCCTTCTAATTCCATAGCAGCCAATACGCGAAGCAATGGAATCTCAATCTCATCAAAGAGTTTTTGAGTGTTAGCTTCACCCAATTCATTTTGGAAATGTTCTTTAAGTTGAAGTGTAATATCAGCGTCTTCAACGGCATATTCGGTTTGCTTGTCCAAAGGAACGTCTCGCATGGACAACTGATTTTTCCCTTTTTTGCCAATTAGCGTTTCTATAGAAATAGGTGTGTAGTTCAGATATGTTTCAGCCAAAACATCCATATTATGGCGCATATCTGGATTGATGAGGTAATGTGCCAGCATGGTATCAAAAAGTTTCCCTTTTAGCTCGATATTGTATTTTGCTAAAACTTTAACATCATATTTTAAGTTCTGACCAATTTTTTGAATGTCTTCATTTTCAAAAAATGGACGTAATTGCTCGATAAGTTCTTGAGCTTCAGATTTGTCTTCTGGAAATGGCAAGTAAAATCCTTTACCGACTTCCCATGAAAAGGCAATACCAACCAATTCTGCAGTTAGCGGATTTAACCCTGTAGTTTCGGTATCAAAACAAACAGATTTCTGGTTCATCAAATTCTTTACAAACAATTTTGTTGAAAATCCAGTAGCTACGGCTTGATAAAAATGTGAAGTGGTTTCAGCAGTTTTTCTGGTATATTCTGAAATAATTTCCGTTTCTTCTGAAGAATTCGTTCCAAACAATGAAAACTGTCCAGCTCCTGCAGCAACTTTTTCTTTAGAAGTGACTTTTACTTCCTCTTTTGTTGAGGTTGATGTTATTTCAGGTGAAGAAGCAGATGCTTCCACAGAAAAGGTTTTTAAGAAATTTTCTGTCAATCGTCTAAATTCCAACTCCTGAAAAATTTCAGTAACTTTTTGAATATCAGGATGATCAAGCTCAAAATCTTTGGCATCAAATGTCACTGGTACATCAAGCATAATACGAGCCAATTCTTTGGAGAGCATACCTAGTTCTTTAGAAGCTTCAACCTTTTCCTTCATTTTACCTTTCAGTTCATGCGTATTTGCCAATAACCCTTCCATACTTCCATAGGCTTGAATGAATTTTTTGGCAGTTTTTTCACCAACACCAGGCAATCCTGGAATATTATCGGAAGAATCTCCCATCATGCCTAAAAAGTCAATGACTTGCTCGGGTCTTTCAACCTCAAACTTTTTTTGAACTTCTGAAATACCCCAAGTTTCGTAACCACCACCAAACGATTTAGGTCTATACATAAAAATATTTTCTGAAACCAATTGTGCAAAATCTTTATCAGGAGTTACCATAAAAGTTTGGTAGCCTTCTTTTTCGGCTTGTTTAGAAAGGGTTCCAATGACATCATCAGCTTCATAGCCTTCTTTAACCATGATAGGAATATGCATGGCTTTTAAGATCTCTTGTATATAAGGTACAGCTATTTTAATAGCTTCGGGTGTTTCATCTCTATTTGCCTTATAGGCTTCAAACATCTCTACACGGTCAACACTACCACCTTTGTCAAAACAAACAGCGAGATGGTCTGGACGCTCTCGTTTAATCACATCTAAAAGTGAGTTCATAAAACCCATAATTGCAGAAGTATCAACTCCTTTGCTATTAATTCTTGGATTTTTTATAAAGGCATAATACCCTCGAAATATTAAGGCATAGGCATCAACTAGAAAAAGGCGTTTTTGTTCTGACATATTTGTTTTTTGTTGAAGACTATAAAACTACAAAACTTAATTGTGGATTGAAATGCAATTTGTAATTTTCCGAAGTTAATTTTAGTATCAATGAAAACATTTTCAATTGCGATTCATGGAGGCGCCGGAACCTTGGTAAAAGGCATGATGACACCAGAATTAGAATTCAGATATAAATCAGCATTAAAAGTTGCATTAAGCATAGGTTATGCCATATTGGAGCAAGGTGGAACAGCCGTTCAGGCAGTTGAAGAAGCGGTGATCTCACTCGAAGATTCCCCATTATTTAATGCAGGGAAAGGCTCTGTATTTACTGCAAATGGTACCCATGAAATGGATGCAGCTATCATGGATGGCAAGAATCTTATGGCTGGTGCTGTGAGTTTAATCACAGGAATTAAGAATCCAGTTAGTTTAGCCCGTGATGTCATGGAAAAAAGTGAACACGTGTTTTTAGCTGGTGAAGGCGCTTTGGAATTTGCCAAGCAATTAGATTATAAACTTGAAGAAGAAAACTATTTTTATGATGCCTTCCGTTTCAAACAATGGCAGGAAATAAAGGACACCGATAATTTTCAATTGGATCATTCTGTGAAAAAAGATTCAAAATTCGGAACGGTAGGTGCAGTAGCCTGCGACCAAAATGGGAACATTGCTGCAGCAACATCTACTGGAGGCATGACTAATAAAAAATGGGGTCGTGTTGGCGACAGCCCAATGATTGGTTCTGGTAATTATGCTAACAACAAAACCTGTGCTGTGAGTTGTACAGGTAGTGGCGAATTTTTTATTCGTGGTGTTGTGGCGTATGACGTGTCTTGTTTAATGGAGCACAAAGGCTTATCTCTTGAAGAAGCAACAAACGAGGTAATAAACAAGCGTATTCTAGAAATTAACGGCGATGGTGGTTTAATAGCAGTTGATGCTCAAGGTAATATTGCGATGCCGTTTAATACGGAAGGCATGTACCGAGCCTGCAAATCTTCGAACGGAGAAGAAGACATTGCTATCTATAAGTAGGCTTCATTACAATTACCTTGTCATTGCGAAGCAAATTTATTTGCTGTGCAATCTGTATAATGCATACTCCTATTTAAGAGATTACCACGTCTCCCCAATAGTAAATGGGACTTCTCACAATGATGCCAATCTTTAAAAAACTATACAAAAGGAGATTCAATTGGAAGTACTTTTATTTGTCTTGTATCAATATAATAATGATCTCCATTAGCCAAGACATGAATTTTTAAATTGGTCATGGTCATCGGTGTTCCTACCTTAAGAATTTTCTCATTGTTATGAGAAAGGTTGCTACCATCAAAAACAATGGCCATACCCGATCCAATAACAGTGCAATCGTTACCATTTTTTATAATGAGCCCAGTATCTTCAGCTAAACCTATACCAACCAAATCAGGAAATTTTGCAACTGCTTCAGAGATACGACCAAAACGACCACGTTGAATAAAATGCGTATCAACAATAACTTCTGGAATTAAATTTAAACCCTTACGCATAATCACAGCGCCTTTTTTAAAAGCTTTTGTACTACTGCCTCCAGCAATCATTTCGTTAGTCATGGCCATAGCACCAGCACTAGTCCCAGCAATGACAAATCCAGAATCATTTTTATAACGGTCACATAAAATGTTATGTACCGAGGTGTTACCAATATATTTAGAGATTTTTGCTTGATTACCTCCAGAAAACATCACACAATTCGCCTTTTGAATTAGTGATATGGCTTGAGGAGTCTCGGCATCTTTTTTAGTTCTGATATCTAAAATTTCAACATTATTACATCCTAAAGTAGAAAAAGCAGTTGTGTAATTTTTGCCGATTTCAAGAGGAATGCTCGACGCTGTTGGTATAACCACAATGTTTGCATGGATGCCTCCAGCTTCTTCAACCACATGAGATAAAATGCCTTCTTCGATATAATCCAATCTATGAATTTCATCATCTTCAAATCCTTTATCTTCATTTCCACCAATAGGGATTAATGTGCCTTTTATCATATGTATATGGTCTAATCTATTTAAATTATGTGTCAAAAATAAACTAAATATTTTATAGATAAATGCATATATTTATAATCTTTCTCAATAAATAATTAAATCAAAGCAATATGAAAATAAGAGAGATTAATGCCATGAGAGGACCAAATTATTGGTCGGTAAGACGTCATAAATTGATAGTCATGGTTTTAGATCTTGAAGAAATGGAAGATTTACCATCAAACAAGATTGACGGATTTTATGATAGACTGAAAAATATGTTTCCAACAATGTATGAGCATCGCTGTTCTGTCGGTGAACCTGGTGGCTTTTTTCAACGTGTTGAAGAAGGTACTTGGATGGGTCATATTATAGAACATATTGCACTTGAAATCCAGACACTAGCAGGAATGGATGTTGGTTTTGGAAGAACACGTGGTTATGGAGAACATGGAGTTTATAATGTGGTATTCGCTTATATGGAAGAATCAGTTGGGCGATTTGCAGCTGAAGTTTCAGTAAAGATTTGTGAAGCTTTAATTGCTGGAGAAGATTATGATATGACTGATGATATTCAGAAAATGCGAGAACTTCGAGAAAGTTCTAGATTGGGACCTAGTACGGGTTCTATCGTAGAAGAAGCGGAAGCAAGAGGTATTCCTTGGATAAGATTGAATAAATATTCGTTATGCCAATTAGGTTATGGCGCAAATCAAAAACGCATTCAAGCAACAGTTACTAGTGAAACGAGTAGTATTGGTGTAGAATTGGCATGCGATAAGGAAGACACAAAATATTTATTAGAACAGGCTGAAGTAGAAGTTCCTCGTGGAGACATTATCCGTAGAGAAAGTAGTCTAAAAGATGCTTGTCGTTATGTTGGCTATCCGCTGGTAATAAAGCCTGTTGATGGTAATCATGGGCGTGGTATAACTGTTGATATTCAAAATTACGAAGATGCGCTTGACGCTTTCAGACAAGCAAAAGAAAGCTCTCGAAGCGGAGCTATTATAGTAGAAAAATTTGTTACAGGCGAAGACTATAGATTATTGGTAATAAATAACAAATTGGTAGCTGTTGCAAAACGAACTCCAGCACATGTAATTGGCGATGGAAAATCTACAGTCCAACAATTAATAGATGAAGTAAATAAGGATCCAAGACGAGGTTATGGACATGAAAACGTACTAACTCAAATAACGGTTAATGATTTAACAAAAACTATCATAAAAGATGCTGGATACACTCTGGATTCTATAATAGACGAAGGAGAAAGGTTAATCTTAAAAGACACTGCAAATTTAAGCACTGGCGGTACCGCTGAAGATGTAACAGATATTGTGCATCCAGCTAATGTATCTATGGCTGAACGTATTTCCAAGATTATCGATTTGGACATTTGTGGCATCGATGTGATGACAACGGATATCACCAAACCATTATCTGAAACTGGTGGTGCAGTTCTTGAAGTAAATGCTGGTCCTGGATTTAGAATGCATTTGGCACCAACTTCGGGATTACCTCGTAATGTCGCAGCACCTGTAATTGATAAGTTATTTCCAAAGCAAGGAGATACAGGGCGTATTCCTATCATTGCTATTACAGGAACTAATGGTAAAACAACAACCTCTAGACTTATAGCTCATATAGCAAAAATGAATGGGTATCGTGTTGGTTATACTACAAGTGATGGTGTCTATATTCAAAATAGATTATTAATGTCTGGTGATTGCACTGGTCCGGCAAGTGCTGAATTTGTACTAAAAGATCCAACCGTAAATTTTGCCGTTTTAGAATGTGCTAGAGGAGGATTGCTACGTGCTGGTTTAGGGTTTAAAAAATCTGATGTAGCGGTGGTAACCAACGTAGCGGCCGATCATTTAGGCTTAAAAGGAATTCATACAATAGAACAATTAGCAAAGGTTAAAGGCGTTGTGCCAGAAACCGTATTACCTAATGGCTATGCCATTCTAAATGCTGATGATGACTTGGTTTATGATATGCGACGTACAGTAAATTGTAATGTGTCATTATTTTCAATGGATGAAAACAATCCAAGAATAAAAGCACTTCAACGTTTGCACGGCATTACTGCAGTTTACGAAAATGGATATGTTACTATTTGTCGAGGCGAATGGAAAATGCGCATTATGAAAGCAGAAAATATTCCGTTAACCTATGGAGGTAAAGCAACGTTTATGATACAAAATGTTTTAGGAGCAGTTTTGGCGGCGCACGTGCAAGGCATAAGTATTGAGGACATCAAAGCGGCTTTAGAAACATTCATTCCTTCAGCGTCTCAAACTCCAGGACGATTAAACCTGTTTGAGTTTAAAGATTTTACTATTTTATTAGATTATGCTCATAATCCGGCAGGAATGAGAGCTTTACAAAAATTTACAGATGAATTAAAAGCAACAGTTAAGGTAGGCATCATTGCAGGAGTTGGAGATAGACGCGAGGAAGACACTAATAAAATAGGAAGTATCGCTGCCGAAATGTTTGATGAAATAATTATTAGACAAGATAAACGCTTACGCGGAAAAACAGAACAAGAACTTATTAAAATGTTGAACGATGGAATACAAATGAAAGACTCTAATAAGAAAACGACTATTATTCCATCTGAAAAAGAAGCTATTACTTTTGCAGTTAAAAATGCGGTTAAAGGCTCTCTAATTGTTTTGTGTAGTGATGTGATTCCTGAAGCTTTAGAGCTGGTTCAAAAATTCAAGGAAATGGAAACTAAAGGCGAATTAAATTTTGTTTAACAATTTTATAAGACATCTTTGAAAACTTAATAATTAACTTTACAGCTTAATAAAAATTGTTTATGATTCGTTGGGCTATTTTTATAGGAGTCTTTGTTTTGATAGACTTTTATGCTTATCAAGCTGTAAGAACAACCTTTAGAAGTAAAGGCGTAAATATTACATACATTATTATTTCGCTGGCAGTTTTAGCAAACTTTATTTATCAAATACAAACATCCGATAGAAGTCTTGGTATTAGTACGAAAATAAATTTAGCCATAGGGTTATTTCTCACACTTTATATTCCAAAAATACTCATTATGGTCATTATGTTTGGTGAAGATATTATCAGACTACCACAAGCGTGCTACAAATTTTTCACAGAAGGCAATGCAGCTGAAGGAAGTTATTTGCCATCTCGAAGAATGTTCATAAGTCAAATTGCATTGGGTCTTGCCGCGATTCCTTTTGCGTCTTTTTTGTATGGAATGGTAAAAGGGAAGTATAATTTCAAAGTATTGAATTATACTCTACATTTCGATGATTTGCCTGAAGCTTTTGATGGTTACAAGATTACACATATAAGCGATATACATAGTGGTAGCTTTGATAATAAGGAAAAGGTTGAATATGCGGTTGACCTTGTGAATGAACAAGAATCAAACATTATTTTGTTTACAGGTGATTTGGTAAATAATACGGCAAAAGAAATGATTCCTTGGCAAGACACTTTTAAAAGGTTGAAAGCGGAGGACGGTATTTTTTCGATTTTTGGAAATCATGATTATGGAGATTATGTACAGTGGAATTCTGAAGAAGACAAAAAACAAAACCTTGAAGACTTAAAAACTATTCAAAAGGGTTTAGGGTTTAATCTGCTGCTAAACGAGAGCCGATTTATTAAAAAAAAGGATCAACGTATAGCCATTGTTGGTGTAGAAAATTGGGGTAGAGGATTCAAACAAAAAGGTGATTTAAAAAAGGCAGCAATCCATATTGAAAAAGACGACTTTAAAATACTATTGAGTCATGACCCAACACACTGGCAAGAGAGAGTTATAGATAATGAATATCATTATCATTTAACATTAAGTGGACATACTCACGGTATGCAATTTGGTATAGAAATACCTGGATTTATTAAGTGGAGTCCAGTAAAATGGCGATATAAGTATTGGGCTGGTATATACAAGGAAAAAGGGCAATATATCAATGTAAATCGTGGATTAGGATATTTAGCATTTCCAGGACGTGTAGGTATCTGGCCTGAAATTACTGTTATCGAGCTTAAAAAGGGATCGAATAGTGTATAATTACTAGGAAATGTTATATTTACGATACGAATTTTCGTATTTTTATATAAATAGAAGAATCAACCTACTTGACTTACAGTTATTTATAATAAAAAAATTGTAGGTTTGTATTTACGTGAGACCAATAAATGTTAACCTATGTCAAAATTTGGTGAACTAATAGATGTAGATATTCCTGTTCTTTTAGACTTCTTTACAGAATGGAATGAACAATCAACTGCTATGCATCCAGTTTTAAGAGATGTAGCAGCCGCGCTTGGTGATAAGGCTAAAGTGATTAAAATTGATGTTGATAAAAATAAAGAGCTTGCAGAAGCTTTACGAGTAAAAGGATTACCTACATTGATTATTTACAAGGATGGCGAAATGAAATGGCGTCAAAGTGGTGAGCAGGATGCCAATACTCTAATAGGAATTATACAGCAATACGTTTAATCTTAATTGCCTTAAAGTAATATCCTAAATTACTGAAATGTTCTAATACTTTTGGAAGTGCAAATAACATATTTTTTGAAGCTTTAACACTATCGTGAAAGACCACAATACTTCCTTTTGTAGTTTTAGAAATTACATTACTTAAACAAGTCTCTTTGCTTACTGTCTTATCCCAATCTAACGAGATTACATTCCACATGATAATTTGGTAACCATTTTCAATTAATTTTTTACCTTGTTTAGGTGTTAGCTGTCCATAAGGAGGTCTAAAGAGATTTGAGTTAATGACTTTGGAAGCTTCATCTATATTGCCCAAGTAATCTCTTGTTTTGGTTTTCCAACCATTAATATGGTTGTATGTATGATTTCCTAATACATGACCTTCTTCTAGAATTCTTTTAGTAAGTTCAGGATGTTTTATTGCGTTTTCTCCAACAGAAAAAAACGTGGCTTTAGCATTATAAGTTTTTAAAATATCTAAAACTAAATCTGTAACACCTGGAGTAGGGCCATCATCAAAAGTGATGTAAATAGTATTTGTTTCAGAAGGGATGTCCCAAATGTAATTTGGGAACATTTTTTTTACTAATATTGGTATTTTTACAGGAGTTAAGCTCATTAAATCTATTCAATTTGCAAGCCACTATCTGTGCTTAAGTCTGGCTCTTCTCTTAAGTTGTCTTGAGCTTCTGGTTCTTGATCGTAAAAATGATCAAATAGCTTTAAATAATTGTTAAAAGTTTCCATTTCAGTTCTGGCAAACTCTTCGTCATATTGCAACAAAACATCTACTAAACTTTTATAACGCTCAATATCTGTAATAATGTCTTCTGCCTTTCTGTACTGATTTTCAATTTTCAGGTTCCCGTAATACGTTAGAGATTCCTGATATTTCTTTGAAACATCCTTAAACAATTTTTGCGCTTTGTCTTTTGAGTCAACTTCATAATAAGCACTTACATAAGGCTCTAAAAGAGTGTAGTAATTAAAAAATTCAACAGGCATATTGGTCATAGCAATATCTGCTATTTCTTCTGCCTTTTCCAATTGATCCTCGTTAATAAGCTGTTGTATTAATCGAGCTAGATTACCTCTATACGTGATAGAATTTTTTCTTGTTTCGGTGTCATGATATATATCTGAACTACCACTATTACCCCAATCCCATTTTTTTACTTTTTCATACATCAAATCACTATCAACGCGACCCATGTCAAAAGGGTTAGCTCTATCTACAGGAGTTTTTATAGGGACTAATTTATAGCACATACCATCCAGTTGTAAGTAATTTTTCATCCAAATGTAGTCGTCATCACCAAACGCACCACCAGTAAAATATATCGGGCGTTTCCAATTATTGTTAGCAACAATGTCCAGCATTAATAAACGGTTTTTATAAAGAGCACTTTCTTTAATTCTTATATTGATATAAGGAACTATTTTAGCCGAATCTTTTTGTTTTACAATGCCATTGGCTAATGCAGCTTCTTTATCAACGGGAATCCTAACATGTTCCACAGGGAAATAATTGGAGTTCATTAATTGTGTAGGATAAAAACTCGGGTCTTCTCCCTGCTGTTCAATAATATACTTGAATTTTGTTCTAGGGTTATCGCTACTTACAAAATTCAAGAAGTCCTTTATCATCATAGTATCTGCAGAGATCTCTCTTTTCATGATGTAATCTCTAGTGCCATATTTATATTGGTCATGAGTTAGTTGAGAAGGTATAGGATCACTATCATAGGCTTTGCGTTTCATTTGATCTATATACCAATCAGTTTGAAACAAACTTGTGTTAACTACTCTAACATCAGTTCTGTAACCTTCAATTTCCTGTGCATACCAAAGTGCAAAAGTATCATTATCTCCTATGGAAAATAAGATGGCATTTTCAGCGCAGGAATCTAAATACTTTTTGGCCATAGCTTTTGCAGTATATTTACCAGATCTGTCATGATCATCCCAGTTGTTTGCAACAAGAATTCCAGGAACTAATATCAAACATATTAAGGAAACAGCAGGAGCTAGAATCTTGCTTGACACATATTTTTTTAAAGCTTCATAAATAGAATAAACACCAAAACCTATCCAAATGGCAAACACATAAAATGAACCAACAACAGAATAGTCACGTTCTCTAGGTTCAAAAGGTCTTACATTGGTATAAACCTGTATAGCTAATCCTGTAAAAAGGAAAAACACCATCATGACCCAAAATAATTTCTTGTCCTTGTTATAAAGGAAGAAGAGGCCAATTAGTCCTAAAATAAATGGTAAAAAATAATAAGTGTTTCTGGCTTTATTATTTTTCACATCACTCGGAAGATTATCTTGAGAAAGCCCTAAATGCCATTCATCAATAGGTTTTATGCCACTTATCCAATTTCCATGATTATCATATTTACCTTGTATATCATCTTGCCTGCCAACAAAATTCCACATAAAATAACGCCAATACATATAGCCTAATTGGTATTCTAACATATAGGCAATATTGCTCATCAACGAAGGTTTTTCAACATCTATATACTGTGAAAACTGTTTAAGGAAAGTATTATAATCTTCATAATCGACCAAGCCTTGATTTACATCATTTTTAAAACTGGCAATTGAAGACCTTAATTCATTTTCGAGCTGGTATTCTGGTTTTAACTTAAAATCCAAATAACCAGAAAACATCATATAATTTTCGGCATGCTCTGTACTCCACATTCGTGGTAAAATTGAAGCGTGTTCAGAATTATAGTTTTGTTTAGCACGTTTAAAATCATTTACAATAACATACTTTCCTTTTTGGTAATCCTTTTCGTATTTTGGTTTATCATCAACATAAGGATTGTTTTCATCTAAACCAGAATATTGATCTGTATATTGTGGACCATAAAACAAATGGGTTTCGGGATATTGTTCTAAATTATAATATGCCAAAAGTTCTCTCGCACTTGAAGGATTATTTTCATTAATGACAACATTGGCGTTTGCTCTTATAGGTAACATTAACCATGTAGAAAATCCAATGATTATGAATGTCAAGCAAAGTATTCCTGTATTAAGATTTTTGTATTGTTTTTCTCTAGTATATTTTAATCCAAAATGAATTAATAACACAAGTATTATACCCGCTATAATTGAGCCAGAATTAAAAGGAAGCCCAACAGAATTCACAAAAAAGATTTCAGAAGCACTAAATAGCTTCAGAATATTTGGAGCTAATAATTTAAAAATAAATAGTAGGATTGCTACTGCAACTATATTAGCAATTATAAAATTTTTAACCGTAACAGTCTTGTAGTTTTTAAAATAATAAATGAGCCCAATAGCTGGAATGGTCAGCAAGCCCATGAAGTGAACTCCGAAAGAAAGACCAATCACAAAGGCAATTAATATGAGCCATTTATTACCGCGATGTTTATGCATATCCTGTTCCCAACGCAACCCCAACCAAAAAAGGATAGACATTATTAAAGTTGCCATGGCATAAACTTCAGTTTCCACAGCATTAAACCAAAATGAATCTGTAAAAGCGAAAGCTAAACTCCCAACAAAAGCACTTCCAAGAATGGCTAAAGATTTTTCGTTTAACTCATCATCTGTTTTAACTAGAATCTTCTTCAACAATAAGGTAATAGTCCAAAACATAAATAAAATGGTGAACGCACTAGATGTCGCACTCATCATATTTAACATCATGCCAACAAGTTCATTATTACCAAAAGTAAAAATTGAGAAAAAAGCGCCCAACATTTGAAACAATGGGGCACCAGGCGGATGGCCAACCTGTAGTTTTGATGAAGTTAAAATGTATTCTCCAGCATCCCAAAAACTCACAGTAGGCTCAACAGTTAAACTATATGTAATAAATGCGATTAAAAAAGTAAACCAACCTAAAAGGGTATTCCATTTTTTAAAGTTGATAAGTGTCATATAGAAGATTGTTTATTTACCTGGGCGAATTTATTGAATTAATCTTAAACCATGAAGATTTTTAAGTAAACGTTAAGTTTTAAACAATTATTTTGTTCCTAAAATGTTTGTGCAAATAAAACTTTGTATTAAATTTGCACCCTCATTACGCTAATGGCCTATGGTGTAACTGGCAACACGTCTGGTTTTGGTCCAGAAGAGTCTAGGTTCGAGCCCTAGTAGGCCAACAAAACAAAACCTCAATCTTTTTAAGATTCGAGGTTTTGTTTTTTAATTAGTGTTACTTTAAATCTTAAATGTCATTACTGGACGCTTGGCACGGTTTACCAAGTCTTCACTTATACTTCCATTAAAAAAATGTGAGATACCTTGTCTACCATGAGTACTCATGCCTATAAGATCTGCCTTTATAGATTGCGAGAAATTCATAATTCCTCGTTCAACACTTTCATCATTGTAAATATTAATTGTATAATTTTTAAAGTCTGATATATTAACAAAATCGATTATTCTGCTTTTTGCGTCTTTTGTTGTCATAAAACTACTTGCAGTAATTATAATAAGTAAGTGTATTTTCGCATTAAATAGTTTAGCAAACTTTACTGCATTTGTATAGGCAACATGATTTTCTTTTTTAAAATTTGAAGCAAAAACAAAATGGTTAACCTCAAATACCTCATATTCATTTTTTACGATTAATACTGGAGTATTGGATGTTCTCACAACTTTTTCAGCATTTGAACCAATAATCATCTCTCTTAATCCACTTGCTCCATGTGAACCCATGACAATTAAATCTGTTTTAAACTTTTCACAAGCATGAAAGACGCCTTTAAATATTTCTTTAAACTCAACGGCTTCATGCAGTTTGATGCCTTTTAGATAATCTTTAGCCATAAGTTCTTCAAATTGTTTGTGTGCAAGCTTCATAAAGTACATGGCTTCTGGCAAATCGTTGTAAGAGCTTATGGCATCTACCTTGTGCAATGGTAATTCTAGCATGTGCAATAAATAGATATCGCAATCATGGTTTTTTGCCAATTGAGCTGCTACTTTCAAAGCATTTTCTGCTTGTGCAGAAAAATCTGTAGGAACAAGTATATTTTTCATATTTTTAGAATAGGTTGCTATTTATAAATTTAAGCATTAATGCTGGAAAAATCAATTTAAAGTCTTATATTTGCAGCGTTGTAAAGGAAAATGAAAAAGCGAGGGGACGAAAAGTCCCCTCTTTTTATACTGAAAAATGTTGAAAACCACAGTTGAAAAATTGCTTGATGAAGCATTAAACCAACGAAGCGATTTGTTTCTTATCGACCTTTTAGTTTTAGATGACAATCAAATTAAAGTAGTAATTGATGGAGATAATGGAGTTTCTGTAGAAGATTGTATTTTTATTAGTAGAGCAATAGAACATAATCTTGATAGAGAAGAACAAGATTTTTCTTTAGAAGTTACATCTGCTGGGGCAACTGCACCACTAGAACATAAACGACAGTATAAAAAGAATTTAGGGAGAGTCCTAGAGGTTAAAACAATTTCAAATACTTTCGAAGGCAAAATAACAAGCGCTGATGAAAATGAAATTGCTTTAGAATGGAAAACTAGAGAGCCTAAACCAGTTGGTAAAGGAAAAATCACTGTAAAAAAACACGAAAAAATACTTTACAGCAATATTGTAGAAGCAAAAGTTATGATTAAATTTTAATTCAAAGGAGTTATGGAAAATCTTGCGTTAATTGATTCTTTTTCAGAATTTAAAGACGATAAATTAATTGATCGTGTAACGTTAATGGCAATTTTAGAAGATGTTTTTAGAAGTGCATTAAAAAGAAAATTTGGAGATGATGATAATTTCGATATCATCATTAACCCCGATAAGGGAGATTTAGAGATTTGGAGAAATCGTGTTGTTGTTGCAGATGGTGAAGTCGAAGAACCAAATCAAGAAATATCATTATCTGAAGCTAGAAAGATAGAGCCAGATTTTGAAGTTGGTGAAGATGTATCAGAAGAAGTAAAGCTTATCGATCTTGGTCGTAGAGCGATTTTAGCATTGCGTCAAAATTTAATCTCTAAAATCCATGAGCACGACAATACTAATATTTACAAACAGTTTAAAGATTTAGTTGGAGAGATTTATACTGCAGAAGTACATCATATTCGTCATAGAGCAGTAATTTTATTAGACGATGAAGGCAATGAGATCATTCTGCCTAAAGAAAAACAAATTCCATCAGATTTCTTTAGAAAAGGAGACAATGTAAGAGGTGTTATAGAGAGTGTAGAGCTTAAAGGTAACAAACCTGCAATTATTATGTCTCGTACAACTCCTGTATTTTTAGAGAAATTGTTTGAGCAAGAAATTCCTGAAGTTTTTGATGGTTTGATTACTATTAAGAAAGTAGTAAGGATTCCTGGTGAAAAAGCAAAAGTAGCCGTAGATTCTTATGATGATAGAATAGATCCAGTTGGTGCATGTGTTGGTATGAAAGGTTCAAGAATTCATGGCATTGTGCGTGAGTTAGGTAATGAAAATATCGACGTTATAAACTATACAAATAATCTACAATTATATATTACAAGAGCGTTAAGTCCAGCAAGAGTAACGTCTATCAAAATAGATGAAGAAACAAAAAGAGCCGAAGTTATACTAAAACCAGAAGAAGTAAGTAAGGCCATTGGACGTGGAGGGCACAATATTCGTTTGGCTGGACAAATGACAGGCTATGAAATAGATGTCTTTAGAGAAGGTGCCGAAGAAGATGTGGAATTGAGTGAATTCTCTGATGAAATTGAGGGTTGGATTATAGAAGAATTTAGTAAAGCTGGTCTTGACACTGCAAAAAGTATTTTAGAACAAGATGTTGATGATCTGGTAAAAAGAACGGATTTAGAAGAAGAAACAATAAATGATGTTATTAGAATTCTGAAAGAAGAGTTTGAAGAATAACAAAAAATAGGGTTATATTAAAGGCAATTTATGGCTGAAACAATTAGATTAAATAAAGTATTACGGGAACTAAACATTTCTCTTGATCGTGCTGTTGAGTTTTTAGACTCAAAAGGTGTCGAAATTGAAAAACGTCCTACAACAAAAATTTCTCAAGAAACTTATGATATCTTGGCGGGCGAATTTCAAACTGATGCCGTCAAAAAAATGGCATCTCAAGAAGTAAGTGAAGCAAAACAAAAAGAGAAAGAAGCCTTACGTGAGCAAAGAGAGAGAGAAGAGTTAGAACGTGAAAAGGCAAAAAACAAAGAAGTCATAAAAGCCTCAACTACACTTTCTGGCCCCAAACAGGTTGGTAAAATTGATTTGGATGCTGATAAAAAGAAAGTTGTAAAACCAAAAGAAGAAGTAGAAAAAGTTCCAGAAATACCGAAATCTGTTGAGACTGAAAAACCTGTCAAAGAAGTAAAAGAGGAAAAAGTAATAGAAAAAACTTCTCCAAAAGAAAAAGTTGAAGAATCTGCTCCAGAAGAAAAAGTAAAAACTAAATACCAAAAACTTTCAGGGCCTAAAATTTCAGGCAATAAAATTGATCTAACTCAATTTAATAAACCAAAAAAGAAAAAGGAAGAGAAAAAAGAAGATGCCGATAAATCTACTTCTACCAATAAGAAAAAAAGACGTCGTATTAGCAAGGCAGGGTTACCACAATCTGGCAATGGATCTTTCAATAAAGGAGCAGATAGATTCAAAGGCAAAAAACCCGGAACAGGAAGAAGACAAATTGTTAAGGAAGAACCTAGCGAAGAGGAAGTTCAAAAGCAAATTAGGGAAACCCTTGAAAAACTTCAAGGAAAATCAAGTAAAGGTAAAGGAGCAAAATATCGTCGTGAAAAACGTGATTTACATAAAGAGCAATCAGAAAAAGAACAGCAAGCAGAAGCAGCCGAAAGCAAAATTCTAAAAGTTACAGAATTTGTAACAGCAAGTGAGGTTGCTACTATGATGGATGTTTCTGTTACAGAAATCATTTCGGCGTGTATGTCACTTGGTATGATGGTAACTATGAACCAACGTCTTGATGCAGAAACACTTTCTATTGTTGCTGAAGAATTTGGATACGATGTTGAATTTGTAACAGCAGATATCGAAGAGTCTATTGAAGAAGTAGAAGATAAACCAGAAGATTTAGAACCTCGTGCACCAATTGTAACTGTAATGGGACACGTAGATCATGGAAAAACCTCATTACTTGATTATATTCGTGAAGAAAACGTAATTGCTGGTGAGTCAGGTGGAATTACTCAACATATTGGTGCTTATGGAGTAACATTAGAGAATGGCCAAAAAATAACATTTTTAGATACTCCAGGTCACGAAGCGTTTACGGCAATGCGTGCTCGTGGTGCACAGGTAACAGATTTAGCTATTATTGTTGTAGCTGCTGATGATGATATCATGCCGCAAACAAAAGAGGCCATTGCACATGCACAAGCAGCCAGTGTGCCTATTGTTTTTGCAATTAATAAGATAGATAAACCAAATGCAAACCCTGATAAAATTAAAGAAGGGTTAGCTTCAATGAATTTATTGGTTGAAGATTGGGGTGGAAAAATTCAATCTCATGATGTTTCAGCTAAAACAGGAGAAGGAATTAGTGAGTTACTAGAAAAAGTATTACTCGAAGCAGAATTATTAGAACTAACTGCTAATCCAAACAAACAGGCAAATGGAACAGTAGTTGAAGCATTCCTAGATAAAGGAAGAGGTTATATATCTACTATTTTGGTTCAAGCCGGGACTCTTAAAATAGGGGATTATGTTCTTGCTGGAAAAAATAGTGGTAAGGTCAAAGCAATGCATGATGAAAGAGGGAAGAATGTTACAGCTGCAGGACCTTCAACTCCAGTATCTATTTTAGGATTGGATGGAGCGCCTCAAGCTGGAGATAAATTCAATGTGTTTGAAGATGAGCGTGAGGCAAAACAAATTGCTACAAAACGTACGCAATTACAGCGTGAACAATCTGTAAGAACACAAAGACATATTACATTAGACGAGATTGGCCGAAGAATTGCTTTGGGAGACTTCCAGGAATTGAACATTATACTTAAAGGCGATGTGGATGGATCGGTTGAAGCATTAACAGATTCTTTCCAAAAGTTATCAACTGAAGAAATACAGGTTAATATTATTCACAAAGGTGTTGGTGCTATTACAGAGAGTGATGTCTTATTAGCATCAGCGTCCGATGCAATTATTATCGGATTTAATGTACGACCGATGGGTAATGCAAGGTCTATTGCAGATAAAGAAGAAATAGATATCAGAATTTATTCAATTATTTATGATGCAATTAACGATCTTAAGGATGCAATGGAAGGTATGCTTTCGCCTGAACTTAAGGAAGAAATTACTGGTACTGCTGAAATCCGTGAAATCTTTAAAGTTTCAAAAATCGGGTCGATTGCTGGTTGTATGGTAACTAATGGTAAAGTTTTCAGAAATTCTAGTGTAAGATTAATTCGTGATGGTGTTGTAGTTTATACTGGAGAATTGGCATCTTTAAAACGTTTTAAAGATGATGTTAAAGAAGTTGCTAAAGGTTATGATTGCGGTATGCAAATAAAAAATTATAACGATATTAAAGAAGGCGATGTTATTGAAGCCTTCCATGAAGTAGAAGTTAAAAAGAAATTGAAATAAAAAAAAGAGACTCAATTGAGTCTTTTTTTTTATTTTTCAGGTTTTAGAATAAAGGCGCTTGGAAACTCTTTCTTGATTTTTAATAAGGCCCTATCTGCTTCCAATTGAGTTCTAAAACTTCCAACCCAAATTTTATAGTTAGGTGTTTGAAAAATCAATGATGTTTTCCAATTGACAAATGTTGTCTTGACTTTAGACCTTGCGGTTTGTGCATCATTAATATTACCAGAATATACTTGAATTTTATATCTATCAGAAGTGTCTTCCGATCCGTTCATTTGTTTCTTAATTGCCAATAATAAATCTATATCCTTATCTTGATTAATAGTTACAGTTCCTTCCTGTGCGATAATATTATTGGATAACGCCAAAAAACAATAGCTTAATAAGATGGCCGATGTATAAGGTTTAAAATTCAAAATTTTAATTTTTAAATTAATTTATGCAAATGTATAAGTTATAAACTTAATGTTAGTGCAAATTATTATTTAGAATTTCTCTAAATTAGCAATTAACAGTTCGCTAACATTTCTAAAATCGACTTTAAGTATTACTTTTGCCTGAGTTTAAAACTGTGTTTTTTATTTTTATTTAAATGAAAAAACCGTACCAAAGTTTAGAAGTTAATTTAACCAATAATATGAAACAGGTGATTCACCGTAAATTAAGTCAAAGCCTTCTTCGTTTTTGCTTAATTATTTTACTCGCGTTTTCAACCTCACTTTCCGCTCAAGAAGGAGACCCTGTAAAAGGGAAATCGTTATTTAATGCTAATTGCGCAGCATGTCATCAACTTGATAAAAAAATGACAGGACCTGCATTGCGAAATGTGGAACAACGATTGGCAGATGATGAAGGACTTGATCGAGAATGGTTATCTGCATGGATTCGTAATAGTGCAGGTCTAATTAAGTCTGGAGATGCTTACGCTAACAAAATATATAATGAGTACAACGGTGCTGCAATGACACCTATGCCACAATTATCTGATCAGGATATTAGTGATATTTTAGCATATACAGCTGAAGTAAAAGCAGATCCTATTGATACTTCTGGAGGAGGAGCGGTACAACCTCTTCAATCTACTGAATCAGGCATTTCAAACGAAATTTTACTAGGAGCATTAACCATATTGTTTATGCTTTTAGCATTTGGTTTGTATTTAGTAAACAAAACCCTTCGTCGTTTTGCAGCAGCTCAGAATATTGATTTGCCAGAAGAATCAAAAGGTATTCCTCTTTGGAAAGCTTTTGTTAAAAATCAGTTTTTAGTATTGGTAACCTGTATATTCTTGTTGCTGGCTAGCGGCTATTATGTGTTTGGTTATTTAATGCAAATAGGTATTGATCAAGGTTACCAACCTGTTCAACCAATACATTTTTCACATAAGATTCATGCAGGAGATAATGGTATTGATTGTAAATATTGTCATTCATCTGCCAGAGTTAGTAAGCATTCAGGTATTCCGTCTTTAAATATATGTATGAATTGTCATAAATCAATTTATGAATACAACGGAGAAATTTCTCCAGAATATAATAAAGAATTCTATGATGGTGAAATTCAGAAATTATATGCAGCAGCAGGATGGAGTGATGCAGATCAAAAGTATACTGGTGAATCTCAACCTGTAAAATGGGTTAGAATACACAATTTACCAGACTTTGCCTATTTCAACCATTCGCAGCACGTCAGTGTTGCTGGAGTTGAATGTCAGACATGTCATGGACCTATTGAAGAAATGGAAATTGTATCACAGTTTGCGCCGCTTACGATGGGATGGTGTATTAACTGTCATAGAGAAACCAATGTAAAAGTTCAAGACAATGAATACTATACAAAGATACATGAAGAGTTATCTAAAAAGTATGAAGTTGACCAATTGTCTGCTGCTCAAATGGGTGGTTTAGAATGTGGTAAGTGTCATTATTAATTTTATCAAGAAGTAATTCATATATAATATGTCATCAAACAAGAAATACTGGAAAAGTGTTGAAGAGCTAAACCAAAATAGCTCTATTGTTGAGACGCTAAAGCAAAACGAATTTGTTGAAGAAATTCCAGTTGATGAGTTTTTAGGAGATAAAAAAACTTTAGAGTCTTCTAATACTACACGTAGAGATTTCTTAAAGTATGTTGGTTTTAGTACTGCTGCAGCATCTTTGGCTGCTTGTGAAGGTCCAGTTATAAAATCTATTCCTTATGTGGTTCAGCCTGAAGAAATAGTTCCTGGAGTTGCTAATTATTATGCAACTACTATTGCAGACGGTTTTGATTTTGCAAGTGTATTAGTAAAAACTCGTGAAGGTCGTCCAATCAGAATCCTTAATAATAGAATGGCTACTACAAACGGAAGTGCCAACGCTAGGGTTAATGCATCTGTACTAGGACTGTATGATAGTTTAAGAGCTCAAGGGCCTACAAAAGATGGCCAAGCTATTTCTTGGGGTGAATTCGATAAAGAAACTATAGAAAAGCTCACAAGCATTGCTGCTGCAAGCAAAGATATTGTATTATTAACACAAACGTTTGCTAGTCCATCAACAAGCAAATTAATTTCAGAATTCTCTACAAAATTTGGTAATGTTCGCCATGTAGTTTATGATGCAGTTTCAGAATCAGCTGCGTTAGACGCTTACCAAGCAAAATATGGAGAAAGAGGTTTAGCAAATTATGATTTCTCAAAAGCATCAACGATTGTTTCTGTTGGGGCAGACTTTTTAGGAGATTGGCAAGGAGGTGGATTTGATTCGGGTTATGCTAAAGGACGAGTTCCTAATCACGGTAAAATGTCTCGTCATATTCAGTTTGAATCTAATATGTCTTTAACTGGAGCTAATGCAGACAAGCGTGTGCCATTAACTCCAAGCCTACAGAAAGTAGCTTTAGCAAAATTATATAGTCTAATTGTTGGTGGTTCAGTTTCAGGTGATTTGCCAGAACACATTGATGATGCAGTTCAAAAAGCAGCTTCTCAACTAAAGAAATCAGGAAGTAATGGTGTTGTTGTAACTGGAATTCAAGATGTTAATGCTCAAACCGTTGTTCTTGCTATTAATGAGGCTTTAGGAAGTAAGGCATTCGATTCAGAAGCACCAATAAAAATAAGACAAGGTGATAATAAAGCGGTTGCTGAATTAGTAGCCGATATGAAAGCTGGTAAAGTTGGTGCCATTATCATGAATGGCGTTAATCCATTATATACATTACCAAACGCTTCGGATTTTGCTGAAGGGTTAAAACAAACTGAATTATCAATTACATTTTCAATGAAAGCTGATGAAACAGCTTCTGAAACTCAATATTTAGCTGCTGCTCCACACTATTTAGAATCTTGGGGAGATGTTGAGTTTAAAAAGGGACACTTTGCCTTAACGCAACCAACAATTCGTCCTTTGTTTAATACAAGACAATTTCAAGATGCTTTGTTAGAATGGATTGGAAGTCCATTATCTTATCATGATTATATAAAACAAACTTGGGATGAAAGTGTTTTAGGAGGTTCTTCATTTAATCAAGCTCTTCATGATGGGTCATTTGTTTCAGGTGGAAATACATCTGTAGCTACTGAAGCATTACATGAAGAAGATAAAACTTGGGTTGGCGGAATAATTGAAGATGTTGCTGAAGGTCTTGGACTCAAAGAAAAAGATAGTAATAATTCAAATGAATCTGCTAGTACATCATTAAATTCTATTTCGGCAGGAGCAGCTGCACGAGCTTTGGCTTCTACACCAGCTTCAGAAGGTTTAGAATTAACACTATATACTAAAGTAGGAATGGGTGATGGTCAACAAGCCAATAATCCATGGTTACAAGAATTTCCAGATCCAATTACAAGAGCGTCCTGGGACAATTATTTAACAGTCTCAAAAGCCGATGCCGATGCACTTGGTTTGGTAAACACCTATGTTGCAAACGGAGCATTAAATAGTAATTATGCTAATGTATCAGTAAATGGTGGAGAAGCCATTACAGTTCCTGTAATTATTCAACCAGGACAAGCAAAAGGTTCTGTTGGATTAGCATTTGGTTACGGAAAGACTAAAGGTTTAAAAAGTGAAATGCAAACAGGCGTAAATGCTTACACTTTATACCAAAATTTTAACAATGTTCAAACAGTAAGTATTAGTGCTGTATCTGGAGAACATGAATTTGCATGTGTTCAGTTACATAGCACATTAATGGGAAGAGGAGATATTGTTAAAGAAACCACACTCGAAATTTTTAATACTTACGATAGAGAAGATCATGAACATGGCTGGAACAAAGTGCCTAAAGTTTCATTAAATCATATTGAAACTCCAGTAACTTCTCCAGATGTTGATCTTTGGGATGAGTTTGATCGTTCTATTGGGCATCACTTTAATCTATCTATAGACTTAAATGCCTGTACGGGATGTGGTGCGTGTGTGATTGCATGTCATGCAGAAAACAATGTACCAGTAGTAGGCAAAACTGAAGTAAGACGTAGTCGCGATATGCACTGGTTACGCATAGATAGATACTATTCGTCAGAAGATTCTTTTGAAAATGATAACGATAAGAAAGATAGTATTTCTGGACTTGGAAGCTCACTAAATGAATTTGCTGAAATGGAACGTGCAGCTGAAAACCCTCAAGTGGCTTTTCAACCAGTAATGTGTCAACATTGTAACCATGCGCCTTGCGAAACGGTTTGTCCGGTAGCTGCAACTTCACATAGTCGTCAAGGTCAAAATCATATGGCATATAACAGATGTGTAGGGACAAGGTATTGTGCAAATAACTGTCCTTATAAAGTACGTCGTTTCAACTGGTTCTTATACAGTAATAATGATGAGTTTGATTACTATATGAATGACGATTTGGGTCGAATGGTATTAAATCCAGATGTGGTAGTGCGTTCTCGTGGAGTGATGGAAAAATGTTCTATGTGTATTCAAATGACACAAAAAACTATATTAGATGCCAAACGTGATGGGCGTCAAATTAAAGATGGAGAATTCAAAACAGCTTGTTCTGCCGCATGCAGTAGTGGTGCAATGACCTTTGGGGACATCAATGATAAAGAGAGTAAGGTAGCACACCTTAAAAAAGATAATCGTATGTATCACTTATTAGAAAGTGTTGGGACAAAACCAAATGTGATGTACCAAACCAAAGTGAGAAATACAACTGAAGCATAAATTAATTAAGAAACAATTATAAAAGGATTATGGCGTCTCATTACGAAGCACCTATTAGAAGACCTTTAGTTACAGGGGAAAAATCATATCACGATGTATCTGTTGATGTGGCAAGACCTGTAGAAGGGAAAGCCAATAAATCATGGTGGATAGTTTTCTCTATTTCACTTGCTGCTTTTCTCTGGGGAATTGGATGTATCATTTATACAATATCTACAGGTATTGGTACTTGGGGTTTAAATAAAACCGTAGGTTGGGCTTGGGATATTACTAACTTCGTTTGGTGGGTAGGTATTGGTCACGCAGGAACACTTATTTCTGCTGTACTTTTATTGTTCCGTCAAAAATGGAGAATGGCTATTAACCGTTCTGCAGAAGCAATGACCATTTTCTCGGTAATTCAAGCAGGATTATTTCCTATCATACACATGGGTCGTCCTTGGTTAGGTTATTGGGTATTACCAATTCCAAACCAATTTGGGTCACTTTGGGTGAATTTTAACTCACCATTACTTTGGGATGTATTTGCAATTTCAACGTACTTATCAGTATCACTTGTTTTCTGGTGGACCGGATTACTTCCTGATTTTGCAATGATTAGAGATAGAGCTATAAGACCATTTCAAAAGAAAATATATTCATTATTAAGTTTTGGTTGGACTGGTAGAGCAAAAGACTGGCAACGCTTTGAAGAGGTGTCTTTAGTACTTGCAGGATTGGCAACTCCACTGGTGCTTTCAGTACATACTATTGTATCGTTTGATTTCGCAACGTCTGTTATTCCTGGTTGGCATACCACTATTTTCCCACCGTACTTTGTTGCAGGAGCTGTTTTCTCTGGATTTGCAATGGTAAATACGCTACTAATCATTATGAGAAAAGTGTGTAGTCTTGAAGATTATATTACTGTTCAACACATTGAATTGATGAACATTGTTATTATGATTACAGGATCTATTGTAGGTGTGGCTTACATTACCGAATTGTTTATTGCATGGTATTCTGGAGTTGAATACGAACAATATGCATTCTTAAACAGGGCAACAGGACCTTATTGGTGGGCATATTGGGCAATGATGACCTGTAATGTGTTCTCTCCGCAGTTTATGTGGTTTAAGAAATTAAGAACAAGCATAATGTTCTCTTTCTTTATTTCTATTGTTGTAAATATTGGAATGTGGTTTGAGCGTTTCGTGATTATTGTGACTTCTTTGCATAGAGATTACTTGCCATCATCTTGGACGATGTTCTCACCAACATTTGTAGATATTGGTATTTTTATAGGAACCGTTGGATTTTTCTTCGTCTTATTCTTATTGTACTCAAGAACATTCCCAGTAATAGCGCAGGCTGAAGTTAAGACTATCTTAAAATCTTCTGGAGAGCGCTATAAAAATATTAGAGAAAGTGGAGGAAGTTTAGTTGGCACTGGTGCAGATAAAAGAACATCTGGTGGGAAAGAAAGTAAAACAAAAAACAAAAAGTAGCATATGGAAACTTCAAAAGTAATTCACGCTATTTATACAGATGATGATATTTTAATGTCTGCAGTTAAAAAAGTAAAAGCAGCAAAGCATCATATTGAAGAAGTTTACACGCCATTTCCAGTACATGGTTTAGATAAAGCTATGGGACTTGCACCAACACGTATCGCAATTACATCATTTATGTACGGTTGTGTTGGATTAGCAGTAGCTATATTAATGATGAATTTCATAATGATTGAAGACTGGCCTCAAGATATTGGAGGTAAACCAAGTTTTAGTTATATAGCAAATATGCCTGCATTCGTTCCCATTATGTTTGAAATGACTGTTTTTTTTGCTGCTCATTTAATGGTAATCACTTTTTATTTGCGTAGTAGAATGTGGCCATTTAAAAAAGCAGAAAACCCAGACCCAAGAACTACAGACGATCATTTTTTGATGGAAATAGCGGTTCATGGAAATGAAAAAGAACTTAAAAGTTTACTTGAAGAAACAGGAGCTGTCGAAATAAATATAGTTGATAAAGAAGAAGCGCATTAATTATGATGAAAAGCGTATTAAAAATAACAGTTGTTGCATTAGTTTTGGTTGTAATTGTGTCCTGTCAAAAAGACTCTAGACCTAACTATCAATTTATGCCGAATATGTATGAACCTGTTGGTTATGAAACTTATGGAGAATATAACATTTTTCCTAATGAGCAATCAGCAATGTTACCACCTCAAGGATCAGTTGCTAGGGGATATGTGCCATTTGACATTGAAAACACAACTGAAGGGTATGAATTAGCAAAAGCAACATTAACCAGTCCATTAGATTCTACCAGCGTAGATTTAGTAAGAGGAAAAGAATTATACGATATTTATTGTGGTATTTGTCATGGTAATAAAGGTGATGGACAAGGTAATCTTGTAAAACGTGAAAAGATTCTTGGTATACCAAGTTACTCTGATCCAGGAAGAGCAATAACAGAAGGAAGTACTTATCATACTATTTATTATGGTAAGAATGCAATGGGTTCTTATGCAAATCAATTGAACGAAGAAGAACGCTGGCAAGTAGTTGCTTATGTATTAAACTTAAAGGCAGATTTAGAAAAGTAAGATTATATAGATATGTACGATTACAAGTTTTCAAATAAATTAAAGACATTTTCAATTGCATTGATGATTTTAGGATTGTTGGGTGTTGGATATGGTTTTATGACATCTCATAAATCTTTTGAAGAAGTTGAGATGATACTTGCAGAAGAATCTGCTCATCATGGTGGTGATCATGCCGAAGAGACGACTCATGAGGAAGCATTACATGATGAACACACGACCAATACGCATGGAGAAGATGCAGCTAGTAGCACACATGACGCTCATGCAGAGCATGTAGAACACGTACAGCATCAAATCGCAAACAGACCTTGGGCGGCATTATATGTTGCTGCTTTCTTTTTTATGATGATAGCTTTGGGAGTTTTGGCATTTTATGCAATTCAGATTGCATCACAAGCTGGTTGGTCTCCAGTACTATTTAGAGTAATGGAAGGGATAACATCTTACTTATTGCCTGGTGCTTTAATTGTTTTATTAATTGCTATTGCTTCAGGAACTATAGGCCATTATAATTTATTTATTTGGATGGATCCAGAAGTTGTTGAGCATGATAAGTTAATTCAAGGAAAATCGGGGTTTTTAAATTTACCTTGGTTTGTTATACGAGGATTAATATTCATTGCAGGTTGGAGTTTATATCGTTACATTTCTAGAAAATATTCTACTGCTCAAGACACTGCTGAAGACAACAGTAATTTTAAAAAATTGTTTCGTTGGTCTGCAGGATTTTTAGTTTTCTTTATTTACACGGAATCTATGATGTCTTGGGACTGGGTAATGAGTGTAGATCCACATTGGTTTAGTACTTTGTTTGGATGGTATGTTTTTGCAAGTATGTTTGTAAGTGGCATTACTGTAATAGCATTAATGTCAATATACTTAAAATCTAGAGGCTATTTGGAGTTTGTAAATGAAAACCATCTACATGACGTAGCAAAATATATGTTTGCCTTCAGTATTTTCTGGACATATCTTTGGTTTTCACAATTCATGCTTATTTGGTATTCAAATATACCAGAAGAGGTTACCTATTTTGTAACAAGATTTGAAGATTATAAGTTACCATTTTTAGGAATGGTTGTTATGAATTTTGTTTTTCCATTTTTAATGCTGATGAATGCAGACTACAAGCGCATACCTTGGTTTGTAATTATGGCCGGACTTGTAATTTTAGCTGGACATTATATAGATATATTTAATATGATTATGCCAGCTACTGTTGGAGACAGATGGTATATGGGTATTCCTGAAATAAGCTCAATATTGCTATTTGCTGGATTGTTCATTTTTGTTGTGTTTACAGCATTAACCAAAGCTCCATTATTGGCGAAGAGGTATCCATTTATGAAAGAAAGCGAACAATTCCATTATTAATTAAAAGTAAAGAAGAACGACAACAATGACTGCTTTTTTAACAATTTTAGTTTTAGTTTTTATTACCGTTGCAATTTGGCAAATGGTCAAGATTTTTGATTTAGCTCAAGCTAATGCAGAAAACACTCAAGTTGCCACAGATAAAGACAACAAGGTTAATGGATATTTAATGTTAGGCTTTTTAGCATTTATTTACATTATCACTATAGTTTGTTTTGTAAAATGGGGTGATTTACCATTGGTTTCTAACTCTGCATCCGAACATGGACCAGGATTAGACAATTTAATGATTATATCTTTTGTAATCATTTTTATTGTTCAAACTATTACACAGTTTTTATTACACTATTTTGCGTTTAAGTATAAAGGCGAAAAGGGGAAAAAAGCCTTGTTTTTTGCCGATAATAATATGCTTGAAGCCATTTGGACTATTATACCAGTTATTGTACTTGCAGGTTTAATTATTTATGGACTTTTCACTTGGAATAACATTATGAATGTTAATATGGATGACGATCCTTTAGTTGTAGAACTCTATGCCCAACAATTTAACTGGAAAGCTAGATATGCTGGTGACGATAATGTTTTAGGTAAAGCGAATGTTAGATTAATTGATATAGATAGAGCTAATATTTTAGGTCTTGATGAATCAGATCCTAATGCTCAAGACGATGTGATTACAACTGAATTACATTTGCCAGTGGGAAGACCTATTTTATTTAAGATGCGTTCTCAAGATGTATTGCATTCAGCTTATATGCCACATTTTAGAGCACAGATGAATTGTGTTCCTGGAATGGTTACTCAATTTGGTTTTACTCCTACAATAACTACAGCTGAAATGAGGCAGACTCCTGAAATGATTGAAAAAGTTGCCAATATTAATAGAATAAGAGTTGAAGAAAGTAATAAATTAATTGCTAATGGAGAAGATGCGCTAGACCGCTATGAATTTGATTATTTATTGCTTTGCAACAAAATTTGTGGTAAGTCACATTACAATATGCAAATGAAAATTATTGTAGAAACTCAAGAGGAGTATGACGCTTGGATAAAGGAGCAAAAAGTATTTAAAAACTCTCTAATTAACTAAAAAGAAAACGTTATAAGATTATGTCAGCACACGAAGATACACACGCTCACGACGATCACGGACATCATCATAAAGAAACTTTCGTTACTAAATATATATTTAGTCAAGATCATAAAATGATTGCCAAACAGTACCTGATTACAGGTACAATCATGGGTGTAATAGGTGTTTTAATGTCTTTACTGTTTCGTATGCAAATTGCATGGCCAGAACAGCCAAATGTCCTGTTTGAAGCACTGTTGGGAAAATGGGCTCCAGATGGTGTCATGGATGCAGATATCTATTTGGCACTTATTACTATTCATGGAACAATCATGGTTTTCTTTGTACTTACTGCTGGATTGAGTGGTACATTTAGTAACCTTTTAATTCCATTACAGATTGGAGCACGAGATATGGCTTCAGGCTTTTTGAATATGCTGTCTTACTGGATGTTCTTTTTGTCTAGTGTTGTTATGGTCATTTCTTTATTTGTTGAGGCTGGCCCGGCTGCAGCAGGTTGGACTATTTATCCACCATTAAGTGCTTTACCATTAGCACAAGCTGGTTCCGGTGCTGGGATGACTTTGTGGTTAGTGTCTATGGGAATTTTTATTGCATCATCGTTATTAGGTTCACTAAACTATATAGTTACAGTTATAAACTTAAGAACTAAAGGAATGTCTATGACAAGACTTCCTCTTACTATTTGGGCATTTTTCATTACGGCTATTATTGGAGTTATTTCGTTTCCAGTATTACTGTCAGCTGCATTACTCTTAATAATGGATAGAAGCTTTGGCACGTCATTCTTCTTATCAGATATATTTATTCAAGGAGAAGTATTGCACTATCAAGGTGGTTCTCCAGTTTTATTTGAGCATTTGTTCTGGTTTTTAGGTCATCCTGAAGTTTATATTGTATTACTTCCTGCACTGGGTATAACATCAGAAATTATTGCAACCAATTCCAGAAAGCCTATTTTTGGATATAGAGCCATGGTGGCATCCATTTTGGCAATTGCGTTCTTGTCAACTATTGTTTGGGGACATCATATGTTTATATCTGGAATGAATCCATTTTTAGGTTCTGTGTTTACGTTTACAACATTATTAATTGCAATTCCTTCAGCTGTAAAAGCATTCAATTATATTACTACGTTGTGGAAAGGAAATTTACAATTAAATCCAGCAATGTTATTTTCTATTGGTTTAGTATCAACATTTATCACAGGTGGTTTAACAGGAATTATTCTGGGAGATAGTGCTTTAGATATTAATGTTCATGACACGTATTTTGTTGTAGCTCATTTCCATTTAGTTATGGGAATTTCGGCACTTTACGGAATGTTTGCTGGAATATATCACTGGTTCCCTAAAATGTTTAAAAGAATGCTGAACAAAAATTTAGGATATGTTCATTTCTGGGTGACGGCAATATGTGCTTATGGTGTGTTTTTCCCTATGCATTTCATTGGAATGGCTGGTTTGCCAAGACGTTATTATACCAATAGTAACTTTCCATTATTTGACGATTTATCAAATGTAAATGTGATAATTACAATATTTGCATTAATAGGTGGAGTATTCCAAATTGTATTTCTGTGGAACTTCTTCTATAGCATTTTCTACGGAAAGAAAACAGTTCAAAATCCATGGCGTTCAAATACATTGGAGTGGACAGCACCAATAAAACATATACATGGCAACTGGGAAGGTGAAATACCTCATGTACATCGTTGGGCTTACGATTATAGTAAACCAGGACATGATGACGATTTTGTGCCTCAAAACGTACCTTTAAAAGAAGGCGAAGAAGAATTACAGCACTAATTAACGCTTCAAAAAAATATAATTGAAAGCCCTTTCAAAATAGAAAGGGCTTTTTTTGTATATATTTATATTGTAACTAATTTTTCTTTTGCTCGTCTAATTATTTTAAATAATAAAACTCTTTCAATGAATAAATTAACTATTACCAACTTATCAAAAACATATTCTAATGGCGTTAAGGCTTTAGATGATGTCTCTATAGAAATTGAAAACGGGATTTTTGGTCTACTGGGTCCAAATGGAGCCGGAAAATCTTCACTTATGCGGACTCTAGCTACACTTCAGGAAGCAGATTCTGGAACAGCAACTTTGGGTGAAATAGATATTATTAATGAACCAGCAGAATTGCGCAAAGTATTAGGCTATTTACCACAAGAGTTTGGTGTTTACCCTAGAATTACTGCAAAACAATTATTGGATCATATGGCAATTTTAAAAGGCATTGTTAACAAATCTCAAAGAAAAGAGTTGGTTAATTATTTACTAGATAAGGTTAATTTATATGATAAGAGAAACAAAAGTGTAAAGAGTTTTTCTGGTGGTATGAAACAGCGCGTAGGAATTGCTCAAGCTCTTATTGGAGCTCCAAGGTTAATAATAGTTGATGAGCCTACAGCTGGATTAGACCCAAGCGAGAGAAATAGATTTTATAATCTATTGGCAGATGTTGGTAAAGATGTTATAGTAATTCTTTCAACCCATATTGTTGATGATGTCAGGGAGTTATGTACAAAAATGGCTATTATGAATTTAGGCCAAATTGTTTATCAAGGATCTCCACAAGAAGCAATCAATGAGTTAGACGGGAGAGTTTATAGAAAGCTCGTTGAACGTGAAGAACTTAAGATATATGCAAATGATTACAATATTATTTCTAATAAGATGTCTGGAGGCAAACCTCTGATTCATGTATTAAGTGAATCTCATCCAGAGAATGGATTTGAATTGGTAACACCCAATTTAGAAGATGTATTCTTTTCAAGAATAAATACATCTAACATTCTTGTATAACTAATTAGACTTAATACAATGTTTAAAACTTTCCTTTTTTCTGAATTAAAATATACTTTAAAACAACCAATGGTTTATATATTCTTATGTATAATAAGCTTATTGGTTTTTTTTGCTATTGTAAGTGATAATGTTACAATAGGCGACTCTTTTGGTAATGTCTACAAAAATGCACCACATGTTATAACTATTTATATAAGTGTTATGACAATTTTTGGATTATTAATAGCAACGGCATTTTTTAATAATGCGGCTTTAAGAGATTTTAATAATAATTTTAACGAAATAATTTTTAGTACACCCTTAAATAAATTCGGATATTTTTTCGGTAAATTTTTTGGAGCACTTTTATTAGCAACCGTCCCATTGCTTGGAGTTTATATAGGGGTATTAATAGGTTCTTTTACGGCTCCAGTTTTTGGTTGGATAGATACAGAGCGGTTTGGTAGCTTTTATTTAGAAACATTCATAAATAACTATTTAATATTTGTTTTACCCAACATGTTTTTTGTTGGGGCAATTATTTATGCTATTGCTAATAAATGGCGAAGTACTGTAATTTCTTTTGCCGGAACCTTAATTATAATTGTTGCATATATTATTTCAGGAACCTTAATGTCTGATGTTGATAATGAAACATTAGCTGCACTCACAGATATTTTTGGCAACAGAACGTATTCAATACACACACAATATTATACACCAATTGAAAAAAACACAATTAGCCCAAGTTTTGAAGGTTTAATCTTATGGAATAGAGTTATTTGGGTTTTGGTAGGTTTTGTAATATTGTTAATGTCATATTTTAGTTTTTCTTTTCAGGAAAAAAACAAAAAAATCAAACAAGAAAAGAAAGATTTCAAGGATCCAGGTGAAGTATTTTCATTACCTAAACTTCATTTTCAATATAACAATAAAACGAATTGGTTACAATTTAAAAGCTTTTTCTATGTTAACTTCTTGAGTATTGTAAAGAGTGTTACGTTTAAGATCCTATTTATTTTTAGTGCCATTATTCTAATTTCTAATTTAGTTGGTGGTTTTGAGTATTTCGGCTTGCAATCTTATCCATTGACTTATAAACTTATTGACCTAATAAATAATGCCTCAAGTATATTTGTAGTAATAATCCTTGTGTTTTTCAGCGGTGAGTTAATTTGGAGAGATAGAGATAATAAAATAAACGAGGTAATTGATGCTACGCCACACCAATCGCTCATATCGTTATCAGCCAAAGCACTTTCATTGGTTGGAGTTACTACTATATTGCATGTCTTTTTTGTTTTTTGTGGCGTGGTATACCAACTAATAAATGGTTATACCAGAATCGAACTTGATGTTTATTTTCTAGATTTTATTTACTCCAACTTAATGATATATATTATTTGGAGCGGTGTTATGATAATGATTCAGGTGGCAACGAACAATAAATATGTTGGGTATTTTGTGTCAATTACGGTCATTTTTATTTGGGAAATCATTCTTGCCATTTTAGATATACAGAGTAACATGGTCGAAATAGGCGCTGGGCCTTCTTTACAGTATTCTGACATGAATGGATTTGGTCCTGGCTTCAAAGGTGCTATGTGGTTTAATCTCTATTGGATATTATTTGCAATTATTTGTTTATTAATTGCAGGAGCTCTCTGGAATAGAGGTGTTATGAGTTCATTAAAGGAAAAAATTAAAACTGCTAAAAAAGATGTGCCTAAAAGTTATAAGTTTTTAACTCTAGGATTTATTATAGCTTGGGTTTTTGTAGCTGGATATGTTTTTTACAACACACAAGTTTTAAATACGTACAGAACTTCTGATGAGCAAGAGATTTTATCTTCAGAATATGAAAAAAAATATAAAAAGTACGAAAATGTTAACCTTCCTAAAATTACTGACGCCAAATACTTTATTGATATTTTCCCATACAAGAGAGATGTGATGGTAAAATCAAAATTGCAACTCACTAACGAAACCAATACTACAATAGATTCACTTCACTTTATTATTGATGAAAGATGGGAGCCAGAAATTAATATTCCTAATTCCAATTTGGTTTTAGATGATGAAGAATTTGGATATCTGATTTATAAATTAAATAAACCATTAGAACCTGAAAGCACCATTGTGATAGAAATAGATGCAAATTATATTACTAGAGGTTTTGAAAATGGAAGAGGAAGCACCAATGTTATTAAAAATGGAACGTTCTTAAATAATTTTGAAATTTTACCTTCATTAGGCTATAATTCAAGTCTTGAATTAAGCGACAAAAATACGCGTAAAAAATATGGATTGAAGCCTAAAGATAGAATGCCAGAGTTAGAGGAAAACTGTTCAGAAAAATGTATGATAAATTATTTGTCTGATGGACGTTCAGATTATATAAATGTTGAAACGGTAATTTCAACATCAAGTGATCAAATAGCAATAGCTCCTGGGTCATTAAAGAAACAATGGACAGAGAACAATCGCAATTATTATCATTATAAATCAGATCATCCTTCTCAAAACTTTTATTCGTTTATTTCTGCTAAATATGAAATAGCCAAACGCAAATGGAAAGGCATTGACATAGAAGTTTATTATGATGAAAAACACTCAATGAATGTTGATATGATGCTAGATGCCGTAGAACGTTCTTTAAAATATTATACTGAAAATTTTGGACCATATTATCATAAACAATGCAGAATAGTTGAGTTCCCAAGATATGCCTCCTTTGCACAAGCATTTCCTGGGACAATGCCTTATTCAGAAGCTATTGGGTTTATAATTAATTTAGAAGATGAAGAAGATAATAATGTGGTTGATGCTGTGATCGCTCATGAGATGGCACATCAATGGTGGGCACATCAAGTAGTTGGCGCATTTATGCAGGGAGGAACGATGTTAAGTGAAAGTTTTTCTGAATATTCAGCATTGATGACCATGAAAGGGATATCTAAAACACCAATGAAAATGAGAGAATTCCTTAAATATGATCATGACAGATATTTACGGGGAAGAAGTGTCGAAGTAGAAGATGAGTTACCATTATATAAAGTAGAAAATCAAGGACATATCCATTATGGTAAGGGCAGTGTTATTTTATACGCTTTACAAGATTATATTGGAGAAGAAAAAGTAAATAAGGCAATGAAAGATTTTCTAACCGAATATAGGTATAAAGAGCCTCCATATCCAACCTCCCTAGATTTTTTAAAATATCTTGAACCACAAGTTCCAGATTCTTTAAATTATTTAATTAAGGATTGGTTCAAGGAAATCACACTTTATGATAACAGGATGAAAGAAGCCAATTATGAGAAACTAGATAATGGAAAATATAGAGTATCAATGAATGTAGAATCTTATAAAATCAAAGCAGATTCTATTGGAAATGAAACTAAAGTAGATATAAATGATTGGATAGATATAGGCGTGTTTTCAGACACAGACGAAGAACATTTGATATTTGATAAACGAGTAAAAATTAATAAGCCAGAAATGACTTTCACTTTTGAAGTTGATACATTACCTAAAAAAGTAGGCATAGATCCTAGACACCTTTTAATTGATAGGGTTTATGACGATAATATAAAGACTATTTCTCTTAAAGAATAAACAAAAAGCCTTTCTAATTTAGAAAGGCTTTTTGTTTATATTTGTGTTATATGAATGAGAACCTTGACCCAACAAACGAACATTTTTCTCCAGAAGAAATTGATGTTGAAAGAAAATTAAGACCATTGTCTTTTGATGATTTTACAGGTCAAGATCAAGTGTTGGAAAATCTTCAAGTATTTGTACAAGCAGCAAATGGTAGAAATGAAGCATTAGATCATACTTTGTTTCATGGACCTCCAGGTTTGGGAAAAACAACATTAGCACATATTCTTGCTGCAGAATTGACAGTCGGAATTAAAGTCACCTCAGGTCCTGTTCTAGACAAACCAGGTGATTTAGCAGGATTATTGACAAATCTGGAAGAGCGTGACGTTTTATTTATTGACGAGATTCATAGATTAAGTCCTATAGTAGAAGAATATCTTTACTCTGCAATGGAAGATTATAAAATTGATATTATGATCGAGTCTGGACCAAATGCTAGAACTGTTCAGATTAATTTGAATCCATTTACACTTATTGGCGCCACAACACGTTCAGGGTTATTGACGTCTCCAATGCGAGCGCGTTTTGGAATTCAGAGCAGGTTACAATATTACAATACAGAATTATTAACTACCATAGTGCAACGTAGTGCAAGTATTTTAGATGTTCCAATTTCTATGGAAGCTGCGGTAGAAATAGCAGGTAGAAGTAGAGGAACGCCAAGAATAGCGAATGCCTTGTTGCGTCGTGTACGCGATTTTGCTCAAATAAAAGGAACTGGAAATATTGATATTAAGATAGCCAAATTTGCATTAGAAGCACTGAACGTGGATGCTCATGGTTTGGATGAAATGGATAACAAAATTTTATCAACCATTATCGATAAGTTTAAAGGAGGTCCAGTAGGTATAACGACGCTAGCTACTGCTGTAAGCGAAAGTGCAGAAACTATAGAAGAAGTGTATGAGCCTTTTTTAATACAACAAGGGTTTATTATGCGCACACCTCGAGGCCGTGAGGTTACAGAACTTGCCTATAAACATCTGGGTAAAATAAAAGGTGGTATTCAAGACAGTTTGTTCTAACCCGGATGTCTTTTTTTGTAATATATGCCTTATTACTACGCCTTAAAAATTGCTTTTTAACAATTAAATCAACCTGTTAGCAAACATTCAATTGGTTAATAGATAGGATTTTGTATATTTATATATACCTGCTCCAAATCCTATTTACTATTGTACCAATATTATGAACTTAAAGATAAGTTTTTATCATTTAAGATTTTTTTTAATGCAAAATCTTTATTGCATTACAGTCCTGCTTTTTTATTTATTTACAAATTTAGGCTTTGGTTTTCAGCAAACCAAGTATGATAATATTAGAATAAAAAGCTTCAATGTTGAAGATGGTCTCTCCGATAATCGTGTTTTTTCTATTATTAAGGACAAGGATAATTTTTTATGGATAGGAACAGAATATGGGTTAAGCCGATTTGATGGAAACTCATTTAAAAACTTCTATTATAATGAAATGAATTTCAATTCAATCTGCGGTAATGTTATTACAAAACTTCTTGAAGACAGTTACTTAAATATCTGGATTGGTACCTTTGGAGGCGGACTATGCTATTTAGATAAAAAAGGAACAACCTTTGTCAAGGTTAAGTTCAAAAATTTTACTGATAACATAACCGAATACATTACAGATATGGCATTGGATAAGGATGGAACCATATGGGTAACCTCAACTTTAGGACTACACAAGCTAAAGTTTTCTCTGGACGGAAGTTTATATCAAAAAAACTACTTGTATGGTAAGGGTTTAAGGAGTCTTTTTTTAGATAATTCGGATACGCTTTTAATAGGGGCAATTGGAGGTTTGATTTATGAACATGATATTCATAGCAATGAACAACCAAAAGAATTAACAAACAATCCCTTTGGAAATTCTGTTTCTTTTTTTAAGCATGGAAAAGAATTATTTTTAGGGACCAGCAATGGCTTATTTGTAAAAAATATTGAAACGAATGAGTTAGAAAGAATTTATTTTGATAAACAAAAAGAATTTAGAATTTCTATTAAGGATTTTGTTAAAGTTAGGGAAAATCATATTTGGATGGCGACAAGTAACGGATTGTACTTGTTTGATATAAATGAAAAAAGTACCGTATTAAAATTAGATTCGGAGCATTCTAAAGGCACCGATTTAAGTGATAATTATGTAAATTGTCTGTATAAATTTTCCGACGATAAACTGTTTATTGGGACAGATAATGGGTTGGACCTCCTCGATTTTTCTTCTAGACCTTTTAATAACATATCAAAAGATATGCGGGGAACTTACCTGTTAAATGATAATACAGTCAGTTCAGTTTTTAAAGATGGTGAAGACTTATGGGTAGGAACAGCTAAAGGAGGTTTAAATTTAATTAGATCTGGAGAACCTTATTATTTTCCTATTGAGTTATGGGATGCCAGGGGTTATAAAAATGTAGATGTAAATACCATTGTTAAAGACTATAATAATAACAGACTATGGTTTGCGACAGGAGGCGGATTGGGAATGATCAATTTGGACAGCTTTGATCCCAACAAACCAAAATTTAGGATGTTTTATTATGATTATTATGATCCTAACACGATTAGTGGCAATAACGTAAGAGATATAGATATAGACAATTTTGGAACCATTTGGGGAGCTCCTTATGGGGGTGGGTTATTTTCGTTGACATTGTCATCCAAGAACGAATTGAAAGTCATGAGGTATAGTGATTATATGGGTGAAAATTCAATTAGTGCTCTATTGTGTGTTGCTGTTGACCAGAAAAACAATGTTTGGGCAGGAGGATTAGAGGGTTTAGTTAAATTGAGTTTTAAAACTAACAAGAGGAAGGATCCCTTTATTGAGTATTACCAAAAGGAATCGGATAATAGAAAATCGTTGTCACACAATATAATCTATGACATTTTTGTTGACAATAAGAATAGGGTTTGGCTTGGGGCCTTTAATGGTCTAAATCTGTATAAAGGGAATAGTGAATTTAAATCCTGGACTTCTAGTAAAGGATTTCCTGGAGTTATTGTGTATTCTGTTCAAGATGATGGTTATGGTAATCTCTGGTTGGGAACTAAATTGGGGATAGTAAAGTTTAATCTAAAGAATAAAACATTTACTCAATATACAGCTAATGAAGGCCTTCAGGGAAATTATTTTTTCCCTAAAGCTATTTTTAAAGGTGATTCTGGAACTATTTATATGGGCGGTATTAATGGCTTAACATATTTTAACCCTCGCCATGTTCGTGAAGAAGGCATCCAAAAACCATTATATTTTTCTGAATTAAGAGTCAAAGATTCAATAATAGAACCAGCGTCAAGTGTAAATTCTATCTTAAAAAAATCACTTTTTCATACCTCAAAGTTGACATTTAACTATGATAGCTTTCCTTTTTTTCTCGGCATTTCTTCCATTGATTATCGTCTGAATAAGAATGTACAATATGTGTATAAATTATTACCAACTGATACAGAATGGCAAAAATTAAATAAACCAGAAATTCAATTTGCACATCTTAAACCGGGAGATTATACTTTGCAGGTATCGGCTATGACCCACGATAAAATTTGGGATCAGGCACCTTTGGTTATGAATATTCAAGTGTTTCCTCCTTGGTACACTTCATGGTGGGCCAACTTTATCTACACAACATTAGTACTTATAATTATATTTATTATTTACAGGGTCAATCTTATAAGGCAGTTAGCAATAAAAGAAGTAGAAAAAAGACAGGCTTTGGATACTTTAAGATCTAAAATGTTTAACGATATCTCTCATGAATTTAGAACACCACTCACCATAGTTAAGGGCTTGTCCGCTCATTTAGTTAAAGAAAGCTCTTCACAAGAAGATAAAAAATTAGTAAAAGGAATTCAGGACAGCAATGATCAACTACTGAATTTAGTTAACCAAATGTTAGATTTGGCATCATTGGATGCAAACAAAATGGAAGTACATTATAAGAATGGAGATGTTATTAAGTTTATTGAAAAAAGTATAAACTTATACAGATCATATTCAGATTCAAAATTACAGACTTTAGATTTTAAGAGTGATGTGCAAGAATTGTTTATGGATTTTGATGATGATAAGCTCCAAAAAATATTAAATAATCTGGTATCTAATGCGATTAAATTTACACCCGAAGGCGGTAAAATTTTAGTCAATGTACAAGCCAAAAACAACGAGCTAACTATAAGAATTTCAGATACGGGAAGAGGAATTAGCAAAATAAATTTACAACAAGTGTTTGAGCGCCACTTTAAAACTCTAGATATTCAAGGTATGGAAGGTAGTGGAATTGGTTTAGCTCTTACCAAAGAATTAGTTGAATTGATGGAAGGCAATATCAATGTGAAGAGCAAAGAAGGTAAAGGTTCTGTGTTTACTGTAAAACTTCCAATTAAAAATGAGGCCATAAATACTGATATTGATTATCATATTCCATTTATTAAAGAGCCTATGGATGTAATCGAATCACCAGTTAGAATTAAAACAGATGTAATGAAGCCAACCATATTGGTAGTAGAAGACAATCAGGATATTCAAAACTTTTTATTAATGCTATTAGCAAATGACTATAATATAATTACAGCTAAAGATGGCGTTGAAGGTCTTAAAATGGCTTCTAATAAAGAGATTGATTTTATTTTGAGCGATGTGATGATGCCAGAAATGGATGGGTTTGAATTTTGTAAACAGATAAAAGACAATATAAACACCTCACATATACCGTTTATTATTATAAGTGCTCGCACTGAAAGTAAGGGCAAACAGGAGGCATACAAATTAGGTGTTGATGCGTATTTAACCAAGCCCTTTGATGGCAATGAATTGCTAGTTATTATTAAGAGTCTTTTAGAAAAGCAGCACAAACGTTTAAAATATCTTAAAGATCTTTTACACTTAAAAAAGGATTACAAAAGTACCCCAGATATAAATGAATTAGATCTTAACTTAATAAAGAATCTGCAAATGTTGGTATTGAATGATAAAGACAAATTATCTGTTGATCAACTTGCCAAAAAATTATATATAAGCAGAGCACAATTGCACAGAAAATTAATTGCTCTAACAGGGATGTCGACAACTCAATACATAAATTATATCAGAATAGAAAAAGCAAAACTTTTGCTATCTACAACAAACCTCACAGTTAAAGAAATAGCTTATATCATAGGGTTTCAATCAACTACATACTTTTCGAAAGTATTTAAAAAAGAACTAGGTAAAACGCCAGAATCCTACCGTATCAAAAGCAAATAAATATCAATCTCATAATGTTGAGACAATAGTTCAGTTCAATGAGACAATAGTACAATCTGGAGCAATAATTTCCTTCTACATTTAACTCATATAACAATTATAGCTTTTGATTAGTGGCTGAATAATAGAAATTAATCTTAAATCTTTTAATTATGAAAACATTAAACCAATTATTCTTTAAAAAAGGCTTAATCAACTTTGGAATGACACTTTCTTTATTGTTTATTATGGTACTTTTTACGTTTGTATCCTGTAGCAAAAATGAGGATGGAATTATGAAAGAATCCATTTCAGAAGCTAATTTGGTGACATCACAAAGAATTGAAAATGCACCAGAACAATCTGGCGCATTCCTATTTAGAGATGACTATTTATTTGTTGGAAAAACCTTTATAGATGCTAAAAGCGAATTAATTTTAACAGTAGGACATCCCGACCCTTTACCAGTATTTTGTGGTGGAAATTTTTATGATGATATTATTCAATATCAAGACATCATTGCAGCGAGTAATTTTGAACGTATAGTTACTTTAGGGCAAGGTGAAGTTCAGGTATACGTTTATAGAGGTACACTTGAAAATATTTACGACTTTCCGAGTTGGTGTCCTTTTTTTTCTACTGCACCAATAGAAGCGGAGGGAATGGCGACTGTAACAGAAGTCATAAATGATTATGGATTTTTTGGCAACACAAATAATAATGTCTCTTGGTCAATTCAGGTAATTGGCAAAATATTGTCCCCTGAAAATGAGATAAAACACTTATCAGCAAGGATTTTGTTTTCGTGGGATAAGGAAGAACCTATTAGTTCTCTTTTAGATATTGTAACTAGTGTTACCGTGCGCCTCAATTAGAATTTGAATCTAAATAGATATGCCCTCCTTGCTTTTTATTTAATCATTAATGATTTTAATTGATTAATAGCTCGTTAATGAATATTAATTTTAAAACATTTTATTATGAAAACATTAAACCAATTATTTTTTAGAAAAGCCCCAATCAGATATGGAAGGCCATTTTTAGGTATAGTGATAATGATATGTTTTACTATCATATCATGTAGTAATGAGAATGCCGAAGCTAATTCCAATGAGGAATTAATGCTAAGCGAGACATCCAATTTAAGCAAACAAATGGTGCCAGGTTCACCGCAGTTATTGGCAGCTTTGCCCGACCTATCAGTTGGAAGCACTGTTGGTCCCGATGGCCACTTATATGTTGGTCAAACGGGGCCGTCTGGAAGCATTTTAAAAGTAAATAAAGATACAGGAGAGATTACAACATTTGCAAGCGAATTACCAACCTCTGTCGTGCCTATCGGTGGTGTTATAGATGTTGCTTTTATTGATGAAACAGCCTATGCTTTAGTTACACTTGTTGGACCTTTGGAGTTTTTTGGGACTGACTTTATTAATGGTATCTATAGAATAGATGGTCCAGATAGTAATACACTAATTGCAGATATTGGTACGTTTGCAACAGAAAACCCACCTACGGGCTTTGATTATTTTCTTCCTATGGGTTTGCAATATGCTATGCAAACCTATCGCGGTGGATTTTTAGTGACTGATGGTCATCATAACCGCATGTATCATGTTACACTTGCCGGTGAAGTAAGTGAATTTAAAGTATTTGGCAACATTGTTCCTACCGGACTTGAAGTCAGTGGTAATATGGTGTATATGACTGAAGCTGGGACATCCGCGGAGTCTAATTTAGATAGTAGGGTAATAGCAATCAATTCACATACCAAAGAAGTTAACCAAGTTGGTTCAGGAATCCCTTTTCTTGTGGACGTACAAATGAATAGAGGACAAACATTATATGCACTGTCACAAGGAATTTGGACTGGAGGAAATGATGGCGATTCTGCCGAACCAAACACGGGCTCATTAGTAAAAGTAAATTCTGACGGTAGCCTAACAACGGTAGTTGAGGAATTGGATAGACCTACATCTCTCGAATTTATTCAAAATACAGCTTATATCATTACCCTTACAGGCGAAATTTGGACTATAGATAATGTGGCTGGACCACCATATGGTAATTAAGGAGGGAGTACAGATAAATTATACTTTTATTTGAATTATTCATAAAACTGGTAGTATCTACCAGTTTTATTTTTTACTAAAGCAGATTGTCATAAATTAGATGTGTGGTAAAAGAACATTATTCTGCTTTAATTAAAACCGAAGCCAAGCGTCTCGGTTTTTTATCTTGTGGTATTAGTAAAGCTCAATTTCTAGAAGAAGAAGCTCCAAGACTAGAACAATGGTTGAAGAATAATATGCATGGAGAAATGCACTATATGGAAAATCATTTCGACAAAAGATTAGATCCTACCAAACTTGTGGATGGAAGCAAAAGCGTCATTTCATTGTTGTTGAATTATTATCCATCTGAAACTCAAAATAAAGAAAGTTACAAGATATCTAAATATGCTTTTGGAACTGACTATCACTTTGTAATTAAGGACAAATTAAAATCTTTATTACATTTTATTCAAGACGAGATTGGAGAGGTTAATGGTCGAGCATTTGTAGATTCTGCTCCGGTTTTAGATAAGGTCTGGGCGGCAAAATCTGGATTAGGTTGGATAGGTAAACATAGTAATTTATTAACTCAACAAGTGGGCTCATTTTATTTTATAGCAGAATTGATTGTAGATTTAGAATTAGAATATGATACACCATCTACAGACCATTGTGGCAGCTGTACTGCTTGTATTGATGCTTGTCCAACTGAAGCTATAGTAGAACCTTATATGGTTGATGGTAGCAAATGTATTTCTTATCTAACGATAGAATTAAAAGATAATATTCCTATCCAATTTAAAGGACAAATGGATAGTTGGATGTTTGGCTGCGATGTTTGCCAAGATGTATGCCCTTGGAATAAGTTTTCAAAACCCCATAATGAACCTTTATTCAACCCAAAACCTGAATTACTATCAATGACAAAAAATGATTGGGAAGAAATTACAATGGAAACATTTAATAAGGTTTTTAAGAAATCCGCTGTTAAGCGAACAAAATTTTCAGGACTGAAAAGAAATATTGATTTTTTAAAAAGTTAGCAGGACTCTCTGATGACCAATTTTGTATCTAATACAACAGTTTTATAAGATACAGTTTTACCTTTATATTTATTGTTAATCTCATCTAGTAAAATCTTCGCAGATTCTTTCCCCATTTCAAACCCTGGTTGATGTACTGTTGATAAGGTAGGTGTAATAACAGAAGACATAAACCAATCACTAAAACCGAAAAGCGCTATATCTTCAGGGACTTTGATACTATTATCCCTAAAATACTTAAGTGCACCAGTTGCTACAACATCAGTTATGCAAAAAATGGCATCGACAGAATCACCAAAATTTTTGTGCAATATTTTGGCTGCATTATAACCATCTTTAAAATCATTATTATTATTACACATAAAAACCAACGAAGCATCATAAGGTATGTTATTGTCAATAAGTGCCTGCTTATAACCTAAAAACCGATCAATTGAATTTTGAGGGATTAAATCTCCTCTAAAATGCGCTATTTTCTTATGACCTTTTTTTATTAAATATGTAACAGCGTTATAGGCTGCTGTTTTATCATCAATAATAACTTTTGAACAATTTACACTTTTAGATATTTTATCAAACAAAGTTAAAGGTATTCCAAAATCCAGAATCTTTTTGATATGAGAAAAGTTATTTGTTTTATTAGATAATGACATTAAAATACCATCAACATTTTTATTAATTAATAAATCTACATGCCTTTTTTCAAGCTCATAGTTTTCATTAGATTGCATTAATATAACTAAATAGCCTTCCTTTTCTGCGACCTCCAAAATACCATTAATTACATTCGAGAAAAAATGATGTACAGTAGCAGGTATAATAACGCCAATAGTTTTTGATTTTTGAGTTCTTAAATTTACAGCGGATGGATTAGGAACATAATTAAGCGATTTTGCTAAATCATTTACTAGTTTTTTATTTTTCTCACTAACATCAGGATAATTTCTTAAAGCTTTTGAAACAGTAGCAACAGATAAGCCTAAAGTTTCAGCAATTTGCTTTAAAGTTACAGGTTTCATAAACGTATTGATTAATGAGAATCAAAAAATATAATATAGATAATACTGATAGTAAAAGTAATACTTTTTTAAAAGTTTAGCCATTAACATTACAGTATTCTTATCTTTGCTAATTAAATTAATCCAATTTTATGAGCAAGCAAAGTAAACGCAGAGAAGCTTTAGTATATCATGCCAAACCGATACCTGGTAAAATAAAGGTAGTGCCTACAAAAAAGTATGCTTCTCAAAGAGACTTGTCTTTGGCATATTCTCCTGGAGTTGCAGAGCCTTGTTTGGAAATAAGCAGAAAAAAAGAAAACGTTTATAAATATACTACTAAAGGAAATTTAGTAGCAGTTATATCAAATGGTACAGCAGTTTTAGGGCTTGGTAATATAGGACCAGAGGCATCCAAACCAGTCATGGAAGGAAAGGGCTTATTATTTAAAATTTTTGCCGATATAGATGTTTTCGATATTGAAGTAGATACCGAAAACATTGAAGAGTTTATACAAACTGTAAAAATGATTTCTCCAACTTTTGGAGGAATAAATCTTGAAGATATCAAAGCTCCAGAAGCTTTTGAAATTGAAAGACGGTTAAAAGAGGAATTAGATATTCCAGTAATGCATGATGACCAACATGGTACGGCGATTATTTCGGCAGCTGCATTGATTAACGCATTAGAACTTGCAGAAAAGAAAATAGATCAAGTTAAAATTGTAATAAGCGGTGCAGGAGCGGCAGCTATCTCGTGTTCAAGATTGTATCAGGCCTGTGGTGCTAAACGAGAAAATATGGTTATGCTAGACAGTAAGGGCGTAATAAGACAAGACAGAGAAAACCTCTCGTTAGAAAAAGCAGAATTTGCAACTCATAGAAAGATTGACACTTTAGATGAAGCCATGAAAGATGCCGATGTTTTTATAGGTCTCTCAACCTCAAATATTGTTTCTCCAGAAATGTTAAAATCTATGGCAAAAGTGCCTATAGTATTTGCCATGTCTAATCCAGATCCAGAAATAGCATATGATTTGGCTGTTGCTACAAGAGAAGATATCATTATGGCAACAGGACGTAGTGATCATCCTAATCAGGTTAATAATGTTTTAGGTTTCCCATTTATATTCAGAGGAGCTTTAGATGTACGTGCTACAAAGATCAACGAAGAGATGAAGATGGCTGCTGTGTATGCATTAGCAAATCTAGCTAAAGAACCAGTGCCAGAACAAGTCAATATCGCCTATGGAGAAACGCGTCTTACTTTCAATAAAGATTATATCATTCCAAAACCCTTTGATCCAAGACTAATTGCAGAAGTTCCACCGGCCGTGGCAAAAGCAGCAATTGAGTCTGGTGTGGCAAAGGAGCCAATTAAAAATTGGGAAGAATATAGGGACTCACTTATGGAGCGTTTGGGTTCTGATAACAAAATCGTTAGACTGTTACTCAACAGGGCAAAAATTAATCCAAAGCGAGTAGTTTTTGCGGAGGCAGACCAATTAAAAGTGCTTAAAGCTGCTCAAATCGCTCATGAAGAAGGGATAGCTCACCCTATATTATTAGGGCGTAGAGATATCATTAAGGCTCTAATGGACGAGATTGAATTTGAAGCAGATGTACCAATTATAGATCCAAAATCTGATGAAGAAATAGAAAGAAAGAATAATTATGCCAAATGTTACTGGAAACAACGAGGTCGAAGAGGTATAACCTATTATTCGGCACAAAGATTGATGCGTGAACGGAACTATTTTGCTGCAATGATGGTAAACGAAGGTGATGCAGATGCGGTTATTACTGGATACTCAAGAGCCTACCCTACAGTTGTAAAACCTATTCTCGAACTTATTGGCTTGGCAAAAGGAGCTACAAGAATAGCTACTACAAATATTATGATGACCCAACGAGGGCCAATGTTTTTAAGCGACACCTCAATTAATATTAATCCTTCAGCAGATGATTTGGCTAAAATCGCTGTTATGACCTCTAAGGTGGTGAAGATGTTTGGAATGCAGCCTACAATTGCCATGCTTTCTTATTCTAATTTCGGATCTTCAGACAATCCTGGAGCAACAAAAGTTAGAGATGCAGTTTCAATTTTACACAAAAATTATCCAGATTTATTAGTAGATGGTGAACTACAAATAGATTTTGCATTAAATGTTGATGTTCATAAAGAAACTTTCCCTTTTTCTAAATTAGCAGGCAGAAAAGTAAATACTTTAATTTTTCCCAATCTTGAATCAGCAAATATTACATATAAACTCTTAAAGGAATTAAACAATTCCGAATCAATAGGTCCAATTATGATGGGTCTAAGAAAACCCGTTCATATTTTACAATTAGGAGCTAGTGTAGACGAAATTGTAAATATGACAGCAATTTCTGTTATTGATGCCCAGCAAAAAGAAAAATGGGAGCTTGAACACCCTGAAGCAAAGTAATTTTAATGTAAATAATTTTATTACATTTGGGATGTAAATAGGGATAATTAAATGATAACATATATTCAAGGAAAACTTGTTGAAAAAAACCCAACGGATGTTGTTATCGATTGTAACGGAATAGGCTATTTAATACATATTTCCTTACACACTTTTTCTCAAATCCCTAATCAAGAAAACATTAAGCTATATACTTATCTTCAAATAAAAGAAGATTCTCATTCATTATTTGGTTTCTCGTCTTTAGCTGAAAGAGAAATTTTTAAACTCTTAATTTCTGTAAGTGGCATTGGCTCTAGTATAGCAAGAACTATGTTGTCTTCTTTAACTCCAAAACAAGTTAGAGAAGGTATTGCTATGGGAGATGTAGTTCTTATTCAGTCTATAAAAGGCATTGGAGCAAAAACTGCTCAACGAGTAATACTAGATTTAAAGGATAAAGTTCTAAAAATTTACGATATTGATGAAGTTTCAGTAGCAAAAAACAATACCTGTAAAGATGAAGCGTTATCTGCTTTAGAGGTTTTAGGTTTTGCAAGAAAGCAAGCCGAAAGAGTTGTAGATAAAATTTTAACTACACAACAAGATGCCAATGTAGAAACCATTATTAAATTAGCTTTAAAAAATTTATAATAGATTTTGAATACTACTAACCTAAATTTTTATAAATCAGTTAAAAAATATACGTTTTCGGTTCTGTTCTTATTGGTTTCAGTAGCTGTATGGTCGCAACAACCAACAGATCAAGATACAACGCAAACAGGATTTGGTTTAGGAAATTTAAAATTCCCAAATCCTGAAAGTATTGTTTCTAAATACACATACGATCCTATAACAGACAGATATTATTATACAGAATCTATTGGAAACTTTAATATTAATTATCCCGTAATATTAACTCCAGAAGAATACGAACAGCTTGTTATAGAAGAAAACTTAAAATCTTATTACAAACAAAAAATTGACGCATTTGATGGAAAAAAAGAAGGAACAGAGGATGAACAAAAAAACCTTTTGCCAGAATTTTATGTAGATTCAGATTTTTTTGAAACCGTTTTTGGAGGCAACACTATTGAAGTGGTACCTCAAGGTTCTGTTGAAATGGATTTGGGAGTTTTGTTTTCTAAACAGGATAATCCTGCTTTTTCTCCGAAGAATAGAAGTAATTTCACTTTCGATTTTGATCAACGTATTAGTTTGAGTTTATTGGGCAGAGTTGGCACTAGACTTCAAGTAACGGCTAATTATGATACGCAATCTACTTTTGACTTTGAAAATATAATTAAACTAGAATATACACCAACTGAAGATGACATCATACAGAAAATTGAAGTTGGAAATGTGAGTATGCCACTCAATAATTCTTTAATTACTGGAGCTCAAAGTCTTTTTGGTGTAAAAACACAATTACAATTTGGAAAAACCACAGTAACAGGAATTTTTTCTGAACAGAAATCTGAAACAAAGACCGTAGTTGCTCAAGGTGGTGGTACGTTAGAAGAATTTGAATTATTCATTAGAGATTATGATGAAAACAGGCATTTCTTTTTAGCTCAATATTTTAGGGATAATTACGATAAGGCACTTTCAACATATCCTTTTATAAATTCGAATATTCAAATTACTAGATTAGAAGTTTGGGTAACCAATAGAAATAATCAAACAGACAATGTAAGAAACGTCATTGCTTTACAGGATATTGGAGAAACAGATAAAGTAGGAAATCCATCTGTAATAGTAAATGGAAGTCCAGGAACATTACCTGACAATCCAAATAATGCCCTGGATCCAACTAGTATTGGAGTAGGAACTTCTCAATTAAACGATTTAATAAGAGATGTTGCAACGGCGCAATCAGGTATAACCGTTCCTGGTGCAAACGAAGGGACAGATTATTCAAAATTAGAGAATGCCCGAAAGCTTATTGAAGGATCAGAATATATTTTAAACTCACAATTAGGCTATATTTCATTAAATCAGCGTTTGAGTAATGATGAAATACTTGGTGTGGCATTTCAGTTTACCGTTGGAGGGCAAGTATATCAAATAGGTGAGTTTGCAAACGATGGTATAGATGCTACTGGTATTGGTACAGATATAGATGGGAATGTTACATCAGTAACTAATAACACATTGATTGTAAAAATGCTTAAAAGCAGTATTACCAATGTGAATCAACCAGTTTGGGATTTAATGATGAAAAACATTTATGATACTGGTGCTTACCAACTAAGTCAGGATGATTTTAAATTAAATATTTTCTACACAGAAGCATCACCTTTAAATTACATAACTCCTGTTTCAGGCACACCTTTCCCAACTCCAGGGTCAGGAGAAGACGAATTACAAGAAACACCACTTTTAAGGGTTTTCAATTTAGATAAGTTAAATTTTAACAACGACCCACAAATTAATGGTGATGGATTCTTTGATTTTGTTCCAGGTATCACTGTGTTACCTCAAAATGGTAAAATTATATTTACGTCTGTTGAACCATTTGGTGAATATCTGTTTGATGTACTTTCTCTTGATCCATTAGAAGATTATAATAATGAGGCAACATATAATGGGAACCAACAAAAATATGTTTATAGCATTTTATATAGCAGTACCAAAACAGCAGCGTTAGAAGAAGTAGAAAAAAATAAGTTCCAAATAAAAGGACGATATAAATCTTCAGGTGGTGATGGTATTCCAATAGGATCTTTCAATGTCCCAAGAGGTTCTGTTAAAGTAACTGCTGGAGGACGTGTGCTGGTTGAAGGTATAGACTATACAGTTAATTATCAACTTGGGAGAGTGCAAATTTTAGACGAAGCCCTAAAAGCGTCAAATACTCCAATACAAGTGTCTACTGAAAATAATGCAGTTTTTGGCCAACAAACAAAAAGATTTACAGGAATAAATGTTGAACACCAGTTTAACGAAAACTTCCTTTTAGGTGCCACTTTCTTAAACCTGAACGAAAGACCTATAACACAAAAGGCAAACTACAATAGCGAACCAATCAACAATACTATTTTTGGGTTTAACGGAAATTATTCTACTGAAGTTCCATTTTTAACACGTTTAGTAAACAAACTTCCAAATATTGATACAGATGTACCATCCAACATTTCTGTAAGAGGTGAGTTTGCTTATTTAGCACCTGGAGCACCAAAAGGAACAAATTTTAATGGTGAAGCAACATCTTACGTTGATGATTTTGAAGGAACGCAAAATGCTATTGAATTAAAATCCCAACAATCTTGGTTCTTATCGAGCACACCTTTCGATCCTAATTTGGGTTATATAGATGTTAACGACCCAGATAGCGATATCAATTTGCAAAATGGCTATCAAAGAGCAAAACTAAATTGGTATTCTATCGATCCCATTTTTTATAGTAGCCAAAGGCCAAACGGTATTACAGACGATGATGTTTCTAGTTTGTATACAAGTCGTGTCTTTATTCGTGAACTGTTTCCAAATAGGGATTTAGTACAAGGTCAAGTTTCTGTACAAAACACTTTAGATTTAGCATACTATCCTGCAGAAAGAGGGCCCTATAATTTTAGCCCTAATGCTAATGGTAACACCTTGCCAAATCCAGAACAAAACTGGGCAGGTATAACAAGGCAATTAACATCTACAGATTTAGAACAAGCTAATGTAGAATACATAGAATTTTGGTTGCAAGACCCTTTTCAGGAAAATCTTTCAAATCCAGGAGGGAAACTGGTATTTAACCTCGGTAATATTTCTGAAGATGTACTACCAGATGGACGTAAGCAATATGAGAATGGTTTACCAGATGCAAACAATAATGTGTTTACAACAGAAACTTCTTGGGGTCAGGTGCCTGCTAATCAGTCTTTGGTTTATGCCTTTAGCACTACAGGAGCGGAAAGAACTCTTCAGGATGTAGGTTATGATGGGTTGAACGACATAGACGAAGCTTTAAAATTTCCGAATTTTGCCGGACTAGATGATCCAGCAAACGATAATTACACCTACTTTTTACAGGCGGAAGGAAATATCTTTGAACGTTATGCTCAATATAATGGTCAAGAAGGTAACTCACCAGACACTTTTACAGACACAAACAGAGGTTCGACAACACAACCAGACGCAGAGGATATTAATCGGGACAATACAATGAATACGATTAATAGTTATTTTGAATATGAATTAGAAATAACAAGACAAAATTTACCGGAAAACAGTTTAGATGAAATTTCACCAACAAATCCTATAGGAGAATTTATTCGAGATATAAAAATTCAAAATAGAGAATTAGCAAACGGACAAACGGCTCAAGTTAGGTGGTATCAATTCAGGATTCCTGTTGAAGGAGACCATGTTCAGGCAATTAATGGTATCTCTGATTTTAGATCGATACGTTTTGTTCGTATGTACCTCAAAGAGTTTACAGAAAATACAGTATTCCGTTTTGGAACACTTGATCTGGTGAGAAGTGATTGGAGACGATATACACAAGCCCTTGATAAAAACGATCCAACACCAGAAGATCCTCAAACCGAATTTTCGGTAGGAGTTATTGGAACCATAGAAAATGAAGGAAGTTATGCCTCACCTCCAGGAGTTGAACCTGAACAGTTATTTAATAATAATACAGTTGTAAGACAAAATGAGCAATCTTTAGTAGCCAATATTTGTGATTTAGAAACATTAGATTCAAAAGCAGTTTACAAGAACATTAATGTTGATATGCGTCAGTATAAACGCATTCGAATGTTTATGCATGCTGAAGATGGAGAGTCTGGAACATTAGCTAGTAATGATCTTGTTGGATTTATTAGGATGGGAAATGATCTTACAGAAAATTTTTATCAAATAGAAATTCCGCTTCAAGTTTCAACAGGAGTTTCAAGAGAGGCTTTGTGGCCGGAAGAAAACGAGATCAATCTTCCAATTGAAGTCTTGGCTCAAATTAAATCTTTAGGTATTGCCAATGGATCTTTAAGCAATGAAGATCCAACATTTTACGATGTTATAGATGGAACTTTAATAGACATTCCTGTTTCAGACCCATTTTCTGGTTACACTCCAGGTCAGCATCGTGTTGCAATAAAAGGGAATCCTAATTTTGGAGACATAAGAACGTTGATGATAGGAGTAAAAAATATTTCTAAAAATCCGCAATGTGGTGAAATCTGGTTTAATGAGTTAAGAATGTCAGATTTAGACAATAAAGGAGGTTGGGCAGCTATAGTAAGTGTAGATTCAAATTTAGCAGATTTTGCAAACGTTAGCGCAACAGGAAGAAAGAGCACTTCAGGTTTCGGTGGAATTGAACAAGGGCCAAACGAACGTAGTATAGAAGATGTTGAACAATATGATGTAGTGACGAATATAAATGTCGGGCAACTATTACCAAAAAAGTGGGGAATTCAAATACCTTTCAATTATGGTCAAAGTGAAGAAATTATTACCCCTAAATATGATGAATATTATAGAGATATTGAGCTTCAGACGCAATTAGATAATAATGCCAATCAAGATTCAATACTTAAAGTAAATGAAAATTACACAAAACGCAAGAGTATTAATTTTATTGGCGTAAGAAAAATAAAAACTAATGAAGAAGCTAAACCACATTTTTATGATGTGGAAAACTTGACATTAAACTATTCCTATAATAAAGTAGAACATAGGGATTTTGAGATTGAAAATTCATTAGACCAAACTATAAGAACAGGTGTAAATTATGCTTATAATTTTGATCCAATTAGCGTTGAACCTTTTAAAAAGAACGATTCTCTATTTACGGGGAAATATTGGCAAATTCTTAAAGATTTTAATTTTAACCTTTTACCATCAAGCTTTACTTTAAATACCAATATCAACAGACAGTTTAATAAACAAAGATTTAGAGAAGTAGAATTAGGCGGGAATAATATTGGTTTGGAAGAATTATTTAGGAGAAATTATACATTCGATTTCCAATATACCGTAAACTATAACCTAACAAACTCATTGCAATTAAACTTTACGGCATCAAATAATAACATTGTAAGAAATTATTTTAAAGATAATATCATAAACGGAGAACAAGATCCAACACTAAATGTTTGGGATGGTTTCTTTGATGTCGGCGACCCAAATAGGCAATACCAGCAATTAGGCGTTAATTATGAAATTCCTCTTTATAAAATACCAACCTTTAGCTTCTTAAGTGCAACATATTCTTACACAGGAGATTTTCAATGGCAAAAAGGATCTGATTTATATGGCAATTTAGAGCTTGATGGTCAAACCTATGATTTAGGAAATACTATTCAAAATGCCAATACTCATAATATCAATTCGTCTTTAGACATGAATAGGTTTTACAGATATATTGGGTTGGTTAAAAAACCAGTTAGAGGTTCTAGAACAAGCAGGCAACAAATTTCAACACCTCCAACTGGCGGAACTCCAAACGCTAATAAACCTAAAAAGACCAATAAGGCGGGAACTAAATTATTGAATGCTGGAATAGATATATTAACAAGTGTGAAGAGAATTCAATTCAACTATTCTGAAAACAACGGAACATTCTTGCCAGGTTATTTACTAACACCCGGATTTATAGGTACTCTAAAACCGACATTTGGATATACTTTTGGTAGCCAAAAGGATATAAGGTATTTGGCTGCAAGAAAAGGATGGCTAACAGTTTTTCCAGATTTTAATGATCAATATACCGAAGTCCATACAAGACAAATGGATATTTCAGCGAATATTGAACCCGTTAGAGATTTAAAAATAGATATTGTCGCCAACAGAATGTATTCTGAAAATTCTACAGAAAATTATAAAATACATGATTATTTATTAGGAGATGGGACGCCAGGCTCTGACGGAATTTTAGATTATCAACCTCTTACACCAAATACGTTTGGAAACTTTAATATTTCAACACTTTTAATCAAAACTGCATTTAGTAAAAGTGATGAAACTAGCTCGGATGCCTTTGATGATTTTAGAGCAAATAGGTTAATAATTGCACGCAGATTGGCTCAAAAGAACGGTGTAGATATGACAAACCCTTCCAACTTTGAAGATGCTGATTTAGCAGGCTATCCAAAAGGATTTGGAAAAACAAACCAAGCCGTTTTATTACCAGCGTTTTTATCAGCTTATTCCGGAAAAAGTGCTGATAAAGTATCGTTAGGCGCTTTTAGAGATACACCAATACCAAACTGGGACTTGAAATACACGGGCTTTATGAAGTTTAACTGGTTTAAAAAGAATTTTAAACGGTTCTCTATAAATCATGGCTATCGTTCAGGTTATACTATAAATCAGTTCAGAACAAATTTAGATTATGTAGAACCTGATGATTATACTGATTATGATACGCAACCTAATCCAGATGTTTTTGACCAGTCTGGGAATTATAAAAATGAAACGCTTTACAGCAATGTGAGTTTAACTGAAATGTTCAGCCCATTAATTCGAATAGATTTTGAAATGAACAACTCTGTTAAAATATTGGCAGAAGTTCAAAAAGATAGAATGTTGTCGTTGAGTTTTGATAATAATTTAATGACTGAAATAAAAGGTAACGAATATGTGTTAGGATTAGGTTATCGCATCAAGGATGTGCGATTTAAATCAAAATTAGCTGGTCCTCGACAAGTCGTAGTAAGTGACTTGAACATGAAGGCAGATATCTCAATACGAGAAAATAAAACCATTATTAGATATCTGGATTTGGAGAATAATCAAGTAACATCTGGGCAGACGATTTGGGGATTAAAATATACTGCAGACTATGCGTTTAGTAAGAATCTGACAGGTATCTTTTATTTCGATTACACATTTTCAGAATATGCCATTTCAACCGCATTTCCACAAAATACAATTAGATCTGGAATTACTTTAAGATATAATTTCGGAAATTAATTTTTTGTCTTGAATTTTATATTTTGAATAGATACATTTGCCAAAACATATTAAAATTATAAAATGAATATTCCGTCTGAATTAAAGTACACTAAAGACCACGAATGGGTTAAAATAGAAGGTGAAATAGCTACTATTGGCATTACAGATTTTGCACAAGGTGAATTAGGAGATATTGTTTATGTTGAGGTAGAAACACTAGACGAAACTCTTGATGCAGAAGAAATATTTGGAACTGTTGAAGCAGTAAAAACGGTTTCAGACTTATTTTTACCTCTTTCTGGTGAAATTGTAGAATTCAACGAATCTCTTGAGGATGAGCCTGAAAAAGTAAACAGTGATCCTTATGGTGAAGGATGGATAATAAAGGTTAAGTTATCTAAAGAATCAGAAATAGATAGTTTGCTTTCAGCTGACGACTACTTAAAACTTATTGGTGCTTAAAAAAAATATTTTATTTATCACAATTTTATACACTATTGCTCTTGCTTGTGTAAGTCTTATTAAAATAAATGATATTTCAGATTATGTTCCGTCTATTACAGACAAAGTTTTCCACTTTTTAACTTATGGGATATTGGCAATTCTTTGGTATTTAACATGGTTTACCAAATTAGAAAGAAAGAAAACAACCGCTCTTTTTTTAGCAATGGTTATATCTATTGGTTTTGGTATAATTATTGAAGTACTACAACATAGAATAACAAGTACTAGAATATTTGATCTTAAAGATATTTTAGCCAATATTTTAGGTGTAATCCTTGCAGTTGGTATTATAACTTTAAAAAACAGATTTGAAGTTAAAAAATAATAATCACTTGTTTTTTTGCAAAATAAATGGTTATTTTAGCAATCTAGTTAAAACAGTAAAAAATTATGGAATCCAAAAAAAATCCTAGTGCAAACGTTGGTAGAAATAGTTCTCTGTATTTTGCCATTGGTTTAGCATTAATGTTGTTCTTAACAAATTACGCCATTAATTATAAAACTTATGACAAATCTAACATTGATATAGGTCAGCTAAATTTAGATGAAGAGTTAGAAGAAGAAATTCCAATTACTGAACAAATACAAACGCCACCACCACCTCCTCCTCCTCCAGCTGCTCCAGAGGTTATCGAAATTGTAGAAGATGAAGCAGAAGTTGAAGAGACTGTAATTGAGTCTACAGAATCTGATCAAGAAGAAGAAATTGTAGAAGTAGAAGATGTAGAAGTAGAAGAGGTAGAAGAAGATATTGAAGTACCTTTTGCTGTTATCGAGAATGTGCCAATTTATCCAGGATGCGAAAGTGGCAATAATGATGCAAAGAAAAAATGTATGTCTGAAAAAATTGCTCAATTTGTAAATAGAAAGTTTAATACAGACTTAGCTTCAGATTTAGGACTTTCAGGAAGACAGCGTATTAACGTTATCTTTAAAATAGATAAGAATGGTGATATTGTAGGAGTTAGAGCAAGAGCTCCACATCCAAAATTAGAAGCAGAAGCGGCAAGGGTAATTAACTTATTACCAAAAATGAAACCAGGAAAACAACGTGGAAAAGCAGTAACAGTGCCTTATTCTTTACCAATTTTATTCCAGGTTCAGGATTAAGAAATAATTAATTTTTTAAAATATAAAATCCCGTTACAAACATTGTAACGGGATTTCTTTTTTGGTATGCTTATTGTGACTTTAGCATAATATTAACATTTAACAGAACATATTATGAAACTTCAAAAGAAATTTCACGAACTCATTCGGCAAAATGAGAAAAACGCGAAAAAGCCGCAGAAGCATGATGCCAATGTACAAAAAAATTCAACACTCTTTTTCCAGATAGGCTTAATATTGAGTCTACTTACAGTTTACAGTCTGTTCGAAATGGAATTTGTTACGAAAGAACTTTCTGATCCTTATGAGATGTCACAACTAGAAGAAGATGTAGTTGTAGTTCAAAGAGAAGTTAGAATCTACGAGGAAATCCCTGAAAAGGTTGAAAGAAGAAAAGATTCAAGAACCTTAAATGAGCCACCATTAATTGATAATGGAGATACAAGAGAAGAGACACCAAAGATTTTCACGACACCAGCAATTTCTGATAACCCAGAAATAGAACCTGTTATAAAAGTTATTCCGCCTCCAGAAGAGTACGATATTTTAGGAGTAGAACGAGTTCCTATTTATCCTGGCTGTGAAAAAACCAAAAACAATGATGAACGTAGACAATGCATGTCTGAAAAGATTTCAAGATTGATCCAGAAAAAATTCAATGCAGATTTGGCTTCTCCTTTAGGTTTATCTGGCAGACAAAAAATTGATGTACAGTTCAAAATAAATAAAACAGGTAAAGTTACAGATATAAAAACCAGAGCTCCTCATCCTAGGCTAGAAAAAGAAGCTGAACGCGTTATTAAGATCATACCAGAAATGACTCCAGGTAGGCAAAGCAACAAGAATGTAGGTGTGATATACACGCTACCTATAATTTTTCGGGTTCAGGATTAAAACAAAATTCAAACAAAACCATTATCGCTATTGGTAACGGTTTTTTAATGCTTCCATTCTCAAAAAAATAGTATCTTTCTGCCTGAAACCAATTCTATATAAATAAATGAAGAAACTGTTTGTTTTTATTCTTCTAATTTTTGAATTACACACCTACGCACAAGAGGCATTACAATTGGATAAAGCTCCAGTTTTTTTAGATTGTGAAAACCTTGAAATAGATGCACTTCAATACTGTTTTGATAATAAGGTATTCTCTTTAATTTATGAAAATCTAAAAGTACCACAGAAAGTTTTTGACGAAAACTATTCTGGAAAATTAGTTGTATTGTTTGAGGTTGATAAAGAAGGACAATTTAGAGTACTTTATACAGATGCCATGTATCAAGAGTTAAAAGATGAAGCTTTACGTGTTTTTTCTGAATTTCCAAAAGTAAAACCTGGCACTTATAATGGTAGACCTACGTTTAAGCAATACTCCATGGAAATTAAGATTCCATTAGAAAAGCAACAAGTAGCAACCAAAGATTTATCTAAAACAGATGAATACGGAAATTCACCTATAGAACAACAAGTTAAGAAAGAAATTGATAGCTTAAATCAAACTTTAGTTCCTTATAAAGACAGAGAATTTAACAGCCAATTGAATATTCCTTTTACGCATAGTTATTATTCAAAGTTTGATAGAAGTATGAATCTTGTTGGTACTAATAGCCATACAGCTGCAAAACCTTTTTTGTATGATGAGGTCTCGAATTATCAAGATTTAGAAGCCGAAAAGAAATCCCTTTTGCAGGACAGACAAACTTGGGCAGGCAGAAAATTATGGAATGAACATTTGGTACAACTTCAAGGAAAAGACTATTGGTTTACTATAGACCCAATTTTCGATCTGCAAGTAGGAAAAGATTTTGATGCAGATTTTGATACAACATTTAATAATACAAGAGGATTCTTAATTCAAGGAGGATTAGGTAAGAACCTTAATTTTTATTCCTCGTTTTTTGAAAGCCAGGGAAGATTTGCACAATATGTAAATAGCTATGCAGAAAGCTTGAAAGCCTATGGTCCAGATCCAGCAATAATTCCTGGTAGAGGCATAGCCAAAGCGTTTAAAGACGATGCTTATGATTATCCTGTTGCCGAAGCTTATTTGTCCTATACACCTGCAAAGTTTATTAATCTTCAGTTTGGACATGGCAAAAATTTTATAGGTGATGGTTATCGTTCATTATTTCAAAGTGATGTTACAAATCCGCACACCTTTTTTAAAATTAACACCAAGTTCTGGAAAATTAAATACACAAATACGTGGACATGGTTGAAAGATGTGAGACCAGAAGTGGTTGAAGATGACGCATTTTTAACCAAATACATTGCAAACCATTATTTAAGTTGGAATGTTTCAAAACGATTGAATATTGGTTTGTTTGAATCGGTTATTTGGGCCAATACCAACAACAGAGGTTTTGATGTTAATTACCTGAACCCAATCATATTTTTTAGAGCTATAGAATTTGAAACTGGGCAAGGTGCAGGAAACGCTATTTTAGGAGCTTCAGCAAAGTATAAAGTAAACGACAATGTTAATCTTTATGGACAATTTATTCTTGATGAATTTTCTTTAAATGATATTAAAGGCGGTGAAAAAAGCTGGAAAAATAAATATGGTTATCAGATAGGCGTTAAATATTACAATGCCTTTAAGGTCGATAATTTAATGCTACAAGCAGAGTATAATCGTGTGAGACCTTATACGTATTCTCATAATACCATTGTGTTGAATTATGGACATGCCAATCAGTCTATGGCTCATCTTTGGGGTGCAAACTTTAGTGAACTGGTTTTGATTGGGCATTATTTCTACAACCGTTGGTTTGCAGATGCTAAATTTATTTTTGGAACTCGAGGATTGGATTTTAATGACGGAACAGATAATTTTAGTTATGGAGGCGATATTTACAGAGATTATAACGACAGACCAAGTGATACAGGAATTGAAGTTGGTCAAGGTAATAAGACAAATACCTTTTATGCTGAATTACAATCAGGATATTTAATAAACCCTTCTACAAACTTAAAATTGTTTACGAACATTAGTTACAGAAGCTTTAATCCAGAAGCACAAACGATTTCAAAGTTTGATAACAATACCTTTTGGATAAGTATAGGGGTAAGAACAGATTTATTTAACTGGTATTTTGATTTTTAGTTTTTTAGACTTTTAAAAAATGTTCTTCTAATTTTTTCACTATTAATATAACCCGAACCAAACCCTATATCGTCATAGGCTTTAGTAATATCCTTATTGTTGGCAACTTCATCCTCTGTTTTACCTGCTTCAATCTCTTTTTCAACATGTGTTTTCAAAGTTGCGAGCATTATTAGAAAATCTTGGTATTCCTTTTTATTTGAGACAGAACCATGACCTGGAATAATTTTAGTATCATCATCAATAATAATCAAGACTTGTTTTATGGCTTCTATGTAGCCGTTTACCGAACCGCCACTATTTAGGTCAATGTAAGGATACCTATCCTTAAAATAAATATCTCCTGTGTGTAATATATTGCTTTTTGTGAAATACAGCATCGAATCTCCATCTGTATGAGCATTATCTAGATGAAAAACAAGAACCTGTTCACCATTAATATAAACACTCATTTTATCATTGAATGTTAAGACAGGTAATGCCTCTTTTGGTTGGTCTTCCAGATGCTTTCTAACATTATCATGAGCTATGATAGTTGCGCCTAATTTTGAAAGATTCTCATTGCCACCAGTATGATCACCATGATGATGTGTGTTAACAACATATTTAACAGGTTTGTCGCTTATGGTTTTTAATGCAGCAATAATCTTTGGTGTTAAAGGAGCAAATTGATCATCAATAATAATAATACCATCATCTCCAGCCGAAACTCCAATGTTTCCACCTTGACCAATTAACATGTATAATTTATCAGATAGTTTTTGAACTTCTATATTCACGTCCTGACCAAAAGTCGATAAAAAGAAAAATGTAAAAATGAACGAACTAATGAAGTTTAAAGTTTTCATGGGATGTAATTGAGATTGTTAGTGTGTTTTATAAAAATACAAAATTACATTTAAAAGCATTGCTCAAATTACATGAATAAAGTATCTTTGCAGTCGCATTTTAAGGCAATTAATGAAAACCGTATTGCAAACTACAAATTCTTCTTTTTCAATAGCTTCAGCGATTTCCGATTTTAAGGAGATTACTAAAATAAGGTTGGCTTTAAGTGTAGTGTTTTCATCTATTGCTGGTTATTTACTAGGTGTAGATGTTGTTGATTTTAAGACCTTAATCCTATTAGCTTTTGGTGGTTATTTTATGGTTGGTGCATCCAATGCATTTAATCAAATCATTGAAAAAGATTTAGATGCCTTGATGGATCGCACAAAGAACAGGCCAATTCCAGCAGGAAGAATGTCTGTGACTACTGCCTTTATTATAGCTTCTGTCTTTACGATTTTAGGTGTTATAATTTTGTATATTATCAATCCGCAAACAGCAATGTTTGGTGCAATCTCAATATTTTTATACACTAGTGTTTATACACCATTAAAGACTAAAACGCCTTTGGCTGTATTTGTTGGAGCTATTCCTGGAGCCATCCCGTTTATGTTAGGTTGGGTTGCAGCAACAGACGATTTTGGTATTGAACCAGGCACATTGTTTATGATTCAGTTTTTTTGGCAATTCCCTCATTTTTGGGCTATAGGTTGGTTTCTGTTTGAAGATTATAAAAAAGGAGGCTTCTTTATGCTACCAACCGGGAAACAAGATAAAGGAACAGCAGTTCAAATAATTATGTACACAGTTTGGACGTTGATAGTTTCATTAATTCCCGTTTTCGGATTTACAGGAAAATTACATCTATCTCCTGTTTCAGCAATAATTGTTTTAGGTTTAGGTTTAGGCATGCTTTATTATGCTATCCAGTTATTTAAAAAAATGACTGAAGAGGCAGCAAAGAAATTAATGTTGGTAAGCGTGTCTTACATCACATTACTCCAAATTGTTTATGTGTTAGATAAATTTATTAGATAGACTTATGGATTTAACAAAAGGTACTTTTGAAGAAAAACAAATAAGAGCAAAAAAAATGATGCTTTGGTTTGGCATTATCTCATTAATTATGTCATTTGCTGGTTGGACTAGTGCTTTTGTTGTTAGTAGTACAAGACCAGATTGGTTGAAAGATTTTCAGTTACCACAAGCATTTACTTTAAGTACGATTATAATTATATTCAGCAGCATTACTTTTATTTTAGCCAAAAAATCTCTAAAAAGAGGTAACAATAAAACAACAATGGGTTGGTTATGGACGACTTTAATTTTAGGAATTGCATTTATTTATAATCAATTTATTGGTTTTAATCAAATCTTGGAATTAGGCTATAATTTTACTGGACCAACAAGTAATGTTACCATGTCTTATATTTTTTTAATAGCTTTCGTCCATATATTGCATATTGTTGCTGGATTAATTTGCTTGCTGGTAGTAATTTATAATCATTTTAAACAAAGATATAATGCAACAAATATGCTTGGTTTTGAACTGGCAGCAACATTTTGGCACTTTGTAGATATACTCTGGTTGTATCTCTTTTTATTTTTATATTTCGTTAGATGAATAAATTGATTATTTTTGTGCAACCTTTAAAAACTATACCATACTATGAGTAGTACAGCAGTTGTAAAAACTGGAACAGAAGGAAAAGCTTGGGGTGGAGGTAAGAAGCCTCTTAACGCAAGTTACGGTAAATTGATGATGTGGTTCTTTATTGTTTCAGATGCACTTACATTTTCTGGCTTTTTAGCTTCCTACGGATTTTCAAGATTTAAATTTATAGACTCATGGCCAATTGCCGATGAGGTATTTACTCACGTTCCATTTTTGCATGGGCAAGAGTTACCAATGATCTATGTGGCATTTATGACATTTGTTTTAATTATGTCTTCTGTAACTATGGTGCTTGCTGTAGATGCTGGACATCACATGCAAAAAGGAAAGGTAACTTTTTATATGTTCTTAACCATTATTGGTGGTTTGATATTCGTTGGATCTCAAGCATGGGAATGGGCAACATTTATTAAGGGAGATTATGGTGCTATACAAACCAAAGGTGGAAATATTCTTCAGTTTGTTGACACGGATGGACATCGATTAGCATTACGGGATTTTGCAGTGAAAGGTCATGGAGAAAGGGTTAGGAACGAACGTAATAATGGTATTTGGTTTTTAAGTGAAGGAACATTACCAACATATACTGTAGGTGAAGTAGTAAGTGGTTTTGAGGCTAATGAAAATGTGTTGGTAAGAACACAATTATTGGACGAACATGGAAACAAAACTGTACTATCTAGAGAAGAGTCTCTTAAACAATTAAAAACAAATAGCACTGCAGTAATTGAAGGTGCCAATTTACATGCAAATGAGTATGGGTCACCACTCTTTGCAGACTTCTTTTTCTTTATTACTGGGTTTCACGGATTCCATGTTTTTTCTGGAGTTATTATAAATATCATTATTTTCTTTAATGTTATTTTAGGAACTTATGAAAAGAGGAAGAGTTATGAAATGGTTGAAAAAGTTGGGTTGTACTGGCACTTTGTAGATTTAGTTTGGGTATTTGTATTTACATTCTTCTACCTAGTTTAATAAATTAATTTAAAATGGCACACGCACATAAATTAGAAATTTTAAGAGGTTTGATTAAGTTTAAATCAAACACACAAAAAATTTGGGGAGTTTTAATTTTATTAACCATAGTGACTGCAGTAGAAGTTGGTCTTGGTATATACAAACCGGAATCACTTTTTGTAAAAGTTCTTGGAATGAAAGCCCTTAACTGGATATTCATAATTTTAACAATTGTAAAAGCTTACTACATTACTTGGGATTTCATGCACATGCGAGATGAAACTAAAGCATTAAGACGCATGGTAGTATGGACAGCAGTATTCTTAATTTGCTATCTGGTATTTATATTACTTCAAGAAGGCGGATACATAGAAAGTATTTATTCTTCAGGGTATGTTAAAAGAGATTTTTAATTATAAAGTTAAACATATATAAAAAGGCGGTTTTTTAAACCGTCTTTTTTATTTTTGCAGCATGAACAGGAAGCAGATAAAAAGAAATTTAGTGCTCGGAATTTTATTTTTCCTACCGGTAACTTTTTTGATGTTTTTATATCCTTCTACACATAACTACAATACTTTAGATATCGTAGATGAAAAGGTAAAAGAGCTAGACCATTTTAAATCAGATTCTGATGAAGTTGTAGTACTGCAAGATCATCTTACCGTTTTAGGCTTTTTTGGCAAGAACCCACTAAATAATGCAGTCGCAGCATCCAATTTAAAGGAGCTTATATATGATAAGTTTAAAGGGTTTAAGAGATTTCAAATAGTAATTGTTGTCCCGGAAGCTTCAGAAGATGAAGCAATGCAATTAAAAAAGGATATAAGCTTGTATGAAGACTTAAAATATTGGCATTTTGTTTATGGTAACCAGAATCAAATCCAAGAAGTTTTTGATAGTCTAAAAACAGATATAACGCTTAATGACCAATTGAGCACTAATAACGTTTTTATAGTTGATAAAGAATTGAGTCAAAGAGGAAGAATAGATGATAGGTTGGATAATGAAATATCCAAAAACTTACCTATCTATGGTTTAAGTTCTTACAATTGTATTGAAGTAGCTGAAATCAAGAACAAAATGAGCGAAGATTTAAGAATCTTATTTACAGAATACAGACAAAAAAGAAAAGGAAATTTTGATTCTTCATCAAGAAGAGAAAGTGATTTAAAGAAGTCAAATGAGCAAAACTAATTATTCATATATAGGAATTTCGTTTATCATTCTGATTTTTGGCATTATTTTTATTCCAAGAATAGTAGAAAGAATAAGTAATAAGGATATTTCCAGAGAAGAAAGTAGAAGTGAGGATATTTCAAAACAGGCTTCGAAAACATCAGATTTAGCATTCTTGACCATAAATGGAGAACCAAAAAAAGTTCCAGATTTTAGCTTTACAAATCAAAATGGTAAAACCATAACCAACAAAGATTATGAAGGCAAGGTTTATATAGTTGAGTTTTTTTTTACAACATGTCCAACCATTTGTCCAAGAATGAACTCGAATCTAGTTCAGATTCAGAATACGTTTGAAGGCATTGAAAATTTTGGTGTAGCTTCATTTACTATCAACCCAGATTATGATACTAGTGAAGTTTTAAAAGATTATGCCGAAAAATATGGCATTACAAACCCAAATTGGCATTTATTAACTGGCGATAAAGACAAAATATATGAGTTAGCCAATGTTGGATTTAATTTATACACAGCAGAAGATAGTGAAGTAGTAGGTGGCTTTGAGCATTCAGGCAACTTTGCTTTAATTGATAAAAACGGATTTATTCGTTCAAGAATTCAAGATGGAAATCCACTTATTTTTTATAATGGCATGATTTCAGAATCAGAAGAAATGGATGACGATGGTAAAACGCAAGAAATAACAATGCTTAAAGAAGACATAGAAAAACTACTTAATGAATAAAACATCAATAAATAAAGAGCAAAATAAATACAATAAAATAATAGTTGTTTTATCAATATTTATTCCATTGGTTGTTGCTGTTTTGTTTGGTGTTAAAATCCCAAATGTAGAACCGTTAATGTTTTTACCTCCAATTTATGCCTCCACAAATGCCATTACAACTTTTGTATTGATTTTTGCATTTCTCGCTATTAAGAATAAAAACATTAATCTACACAAGAGATTGATGAAAATTGCAATTCTATTATCTGCATTATTTTTAGTTATGTATGTTGCTTACCATATGACAAGTGATTCAACAAAGTTTGGAGGAGACGGAATTCTGAAATATATGTACTACTTTATTTTAATAACACATATTTTATTATCTATTCTTGTGATTCCGTTTGTCTTAATAACCTATGTTAGAGCAATTACAAATGATATTGAAAGACATAAGAAAATTGCGAAAATCACGTTCCCTTTATGGTTGTATGTAGCCGTTTCAGGTGTATTGGTATTTATTTTAATTTCACCATATTATCAATATTAGAATAAAGTGAAAAGAAAAATGTTATTCATAATGTTATTCATGCTTTTAGCTATAAATACTGAAGCTCAATGTGCTATGTGTCGTGCTGTTTTGGAAAGTGAACAAGGCCAGTCAACTGCAAAAGGAATAAATGACGGGATTATTTATCTCATGGCAATTCCGTATATTCTTGTTGCAGGATTAGGATATATAATTTATTGGAAATTCTACAAAGTGAAAAAATCAAAATCAAATTAATATTTACTGTAACACTTCATTTTTTTAATCGTCTTAATAATATCAATCAAAAATAAATTCTTAACAGTTTGTTAGTACAAATTGTGGCACGTTTTATGTTGCTTTGTTAAGAATTAACCATTTCTAGTATGATACAAATAAAAGATTTGCACAAATCTTATCAAGTTGGGACCAACAAGTTACATGTTTTAAAAGGTTTAAATTTTGAAGTAGAAGAAGGAGAACTTGTGTCTATAATGGGTTCTTCAGGTTCCGGAAAATCCACGTTTCTTAATATTTTAGGAATGCTGGACGAAGCAGATTCTGGCGACTATATCCTTGATGGTTTTCCAATTAAAAAATTGAACGAAAAAATCGCCGCTAAATATAGAAATGAATTTCTTGGTTTTGTTTTTCAATCCTTCAATCTTATCAACTACAAAAATGCATTAGATAATGTTGCATTACCATTATATTATCAAGGAATAAAACGCAAAGAGCGTATTGAAAAAGCGGAGTATTATCTTGAAAAAGTTGGTCTTATAGAATGGGCCGAACATTTGCCAAGTGAGCTTTCAGGAGGCCAAAAGCAGCGTGTAGCTATTGCAAGAGCTTTAGCGAGCAACCCCAAAGTTTTATTAGCTGATGAACCAACAGGAGCATTAGATTCTACAACCTCTTATGACGTTATGGAATTGTTACAAGGCATAAATGATGAAGGAAAGACCATTTTAGTTGTAACTCACGAGTATGATATAGCAAACATGACAAAACGCATTGTACACCTTAAAGATGGTGTTATTGTAAGTGACGAAAAAGTTATTCAAAAAAGAGTACTACAAAATGTTTGATTTAGAGCGCTGGCAGGAAATATTTGAAACCTTAAAGAAAAATAATCTTCGAACTTTTTTAACGGGACTTTCTGTAGCTTCAGGGATTTTTATTTTAGTAATTCTTTTGGGATTTAGTAAAGGAATTGAAAATGGAGTGAAGTCTGAATTTCAGAGAGATGCAACCAATACAATAACAGTCTGGACTGGTGTTACATCTAAAGAATACAAAGGCAATAACCCAGGAAGATACATTCAACTTAAAAATGATGATTTCAATTTAATTTCCAAAAAGTATAATGATTACATCGAGTATAAAGCACCGCTATATCAAAGATGGGGTTCTACAATTACTTATAAGAATGAAACGGGAAATTATAATGTAAGAGGAGCAGTGCCCGATTATCAATTTATAGAAAATGCAGATATTAGTAATGGTAGGTTTCTCAATCAATCTGATATTGATGAATTCAAAAAAGTAATTGTTATTGGGAATAACATTAAAAAGGATTTGTTTAAAGATGAGGATCCTATAGATAAAAATGTTCTCATTTTTGGCATCAACTTCAAAGTTGTTGGCGTGTTCTATGATCCAGGAGGATGGGAAGAGAATATAGGGTATATACCAATTACTACTGCCCAAAGAGTATTTAATGCAGGTGGAAACATTAGAAATATGCTCTTCACAACAAAAATGTCCGAAAATTTTAATGAGTCGGTAATTCTGTCAAGTAATATTGCTAAAGGCATTGAAGATGATCTCAAATTAATGCATTCAGTTGCTCCAGATGATACAAGCGCTATAAGAGTTAACAATACTTTGGAAGATGCGGCCAAAATCTATGCTTTAGTAGATACAATTGCCGCTGTATTTTGGTTTGTCGGGATAGGAACAATTATAGCTGGTATAGTTGGTGTTGGAAACATTATGCTCATTATTGTTAAAGAGCGTACAAAGGAAATTGGTATTAGAAAGGCTTTGGGAGCTTTACCAAGCTCGATCATTGGGATGATTCTTCAAGAAGCAATCTTTGTAACAATGTTTGCTGGATTATTTGGATTGATTGCTGGTTTAGGATTGTTAGAACTCATTGGTCCTCAAATTCAAAATGATTACTTAAAATATCCTCAAGTAAATTTTAATGTAGCGCTAACGACAGTTTTTTTACTAGTATTTGCAGGGACTCTGGCAGGCTTTATTCCTGCATTTAGAGCGGTTAAAATAAAACCCATAGAAGCTTTAAGAGATGAATAGTCAATTTAACAAAGACCGATGGGATGAAATTTTACAGGCCTTAACGGCTAATAAGTTTCGTACTTTTTTAACAGCATTTGGCGTCTTTTGGGGAATCACCATTTTAGTTTTATTGCTAGCTTTAACCAATGGACTTAAAAATGGAGTAACAGCAGATTTTGGAGATTTTGCTACAAATTCTATGTGGATGTGGTCTCAAAGAACTTCAAAATCTTATAAAGGACATCCAAAAGGACGCTGGTTTAGTTTTAAGCTAGACGATGTTGCAGCTTTAAAATCTGAAGTACCAGGACTTCTATATGTTTCACCAATTAATCAACTAGGTGGCTTTAGAGGGTCTAATAACGTTATACGGGGAACTAAAACAGGAGCATTTGAGATTTACGGTCATTATCCAGAATACATAAATCAAGATCCAATGGATATTACTGAAGGTAGATTCTTGAATTATTCGGATATAAATGCAAATAGGAAGATTTGTGTTATTGGTACAGGAGTGGTCAATGGATTGTATGATTTAGGAGAAGAAGTTTTGGGTAGCTATATTAAAATCAATGGGGTTAATTTTCAAGTTATAGGAACCTTTAAAAAGAGTAATGGGCAAGGAGATAGAGAGCAAGATGCCAGTACAGTATATATTCCATTTACTACTTTTGGGCAGGCCTTTAACAGAGGAGATCGTGTAGGTTGGATGGCTATTACGGCAAAAGATGATGTTATTATTACTGATATAAAACAACAAGTTTTTAACATAATAAAATCGAGACATACCATAGACCCTACAGACGACCGTGCAATTGGTCATAATGATTTAGCAGAACGTTTTGAACGTGTTAATGGTTTGTTTACAATACTTACCATAGTTGGATATTTTGTCGGAGCATTAGTACTCATGTCTGGTATAATAGGTATAAGTAATATTATGCTTATTGTAGTTAAAGAACGAACAAAAGAAATAGGAGTAAGGCGTGCATTAGGAGCTTCTCCTTGGGCTATAAAAGGACAGATTTTACAAGAGAGTCTTATTTTAACCATATTATCTGGTATGGTAGGTATTTCTTTTTCTGCTTTCGTGATTTGGGGATTGAATTACCTTTTAGATATGAATGGCCCAGTTGATATGTTTTCAAATCCAAGCGTAAATATGACAGTTATATTTACGGCGTTAATTATATTAGTTGTTTCAGGATTATTAGCTGGATTAATTCCTGCTAATAGTGCCACTAAAATGAAACCAGTTGATGCATTAAGAATAGAGTAAAATTTAATTAGAAAATAAAAAATGAAAAGAACCAAAACCATAATCACATTATCCCTTATAGTTATAGCATTTTCTGCGGCACTATTTTATTTATGGCAAAAAAATAAAGAAAACCCGATAAAATATTCTACTGAACAAGCTACCGATCAGACCATAGTAGTAAAAACTGTGGCAACTGGAAGTATCGTTCCTAAAGAAGAAATACTTATAAAACCCAATATTTCGGGTGTTGTAGAAGAAGTTTATATTGAGGCTGGAGAATATGTTAAATCGGGTGATTTAATAGCAAAAATTAGAGTTATTCCTAATGTGTCTTCACTGGCAAGTGCCCAAAATAGTATTGCAAGCAATCAAACAGCATTACAAACTGCCAGAATAAATCTAGAAACTCAACAAGCAAATTACGACCGTCAGAAAGCATTATTTGAAAAAGGGGTTATTTCTGCTAATGATTTTGAAGCCATTAATAATACCTATTTGCAAACCAAGCAAAGTGTTGAACAGGCAAGAATTAATCTAAATTCTGCTAAACAAAACTATGATATCATTAAGACTGGTACTACTAGTGGTTTAGGCAATATTGCTCAAACTCAAGTCAGAGCTACAGTTTCCGGTATGGTGTTGGACGTTCCTGTAGAAGCGGGTAATCAAGTCATAGAAGCTAATAATTTTAATGAAGGAACCTCAATAGCTTCGTTAGCAGATGTAAAGAAAATGATTTTTGAAGGGAAAGTTGATGAGAGTGAAGTTGGAAAAATAAAAGAAGGCTTACCTCTCGAAATAACAGTAGGTGCTATTCAAAATAAAAAATTTGATGCTGTTCTAGATTATATAGCGCCTAAAGGTGTTGAAGAGAATGGAGCTATACAATTTGAAATTAAAGGCTCAATTAAAAAAATTGATTCTACATTTATAAGAGCTGGTTTAAGTGCAAATGCATCTATTATTTTAGAAAAAGCAGAAAATGCCATGGCTATTAGAGAAGCATTGGTGCAATATGATTCTGAAACTAAAAAGCCATTTGTTGAAATTGAAACTGGAGACCAGCAATTTGAACGACGAGATGTTGAGCTTGGTATTAGCGATGGCATTTTTGTTGAAGTAAAAAATGGCATCACCAAAAAAGACAAAATAAAAGTTTGGAATCAAATTCAAGGAATTCCAAGTTATGCCCAGAATTAATTTTATTTTTCTGTAACACTTTATCATTTACATAGACTTATTATTAAATTATGAAAAAAAACTTTATCATATTTTTTGTTTTGTTGGGAATTATATCTCAAGCTCAAGTAAAAAAATGGACGCTACCTGAATGTGTTGAATATGCATTAGAAAACAATATTACTGTTAAGCAAAGTGAACTGGATTTAGAAGAAACGGAGTTGAATAAAAAAGATGCTTTTGGTAACTTTCTTCCTTCACTCAATCTTAATTCTTCACATAGATGGAATATTGGACTTACAGGAGATCCTGTATCTGGTACAAATGTTAATGCTACAACCCAAACTAGTCAAATAGGGATAGGAACTAATGTTGATATATTTCGAGGCAGGCAAAACATTAATCAAATGCATAGAGCTAATTTAGAGATATTGTCAAGACAATATCAGTTGGATGATATGAAAGATGATATTTCACTGTTTGTTGCTAATGCATTCCTACAAATACTTTTCAATAAAGAACAATTAAAAGTTTTAAGAGGTCAGCAGCAAATTTCTAGTCAAGAGTTTAAGCGCACAACTGATTTAGTTGAAGCTGGTGCCTTACCAAAAGGAGATTTATTAGAAATTCAAGCAACAATTGCGTCGCAAGAACAACAAATAGTAAATTCAGAAAATGCGCTACAAATATCTAAAATAAATTTAGCACAAATCATGCTAATTGAAGATTATGAAAATTTTGATATTGAGGATGTTGAGTATACAATTCCGCCTTCTTCAATTCTTAATGAATCTCCAAACACCATTTTTGAGAAAGCTAAAGAAACGAGATATGATATAAAAATTGCAAAAACAAGTGTTGAGATAGCCGAACAAAATTTAAAAATAAATAAAGGAGCATTGTATCCTTCACTAACAGGATTTTATAACTTTGGGACGAGTTATTTTTATAATAAATTAAATCCAACACTTCCTAGTTTTAAAGATCAAATATCAGATAACAAAGGTCATTCTCTTGGTTTGCAATTAAACGTACCTATTTTTAATGGGCTTTCTACAAGTAACAACGTAAAAAGAAATCAAGTGAATGTTGAACGAACTAAAAATAGACTAGAGCAAGCAAGTTTAGACCTTCAAACCTCTATATATCAGGCATATAATGATACTAAAGGAGCATCAAAAGCCTATGAAGCAGCTATAAAAACTCTAGAAGCTAGAGAAGAAGCATTTAAATACTCTCAAGAACGTTATAATGTAGGATTATTGAATGCTTTTAATTACAGCCAGTCTCAAAACAGATTTGAAGCAGCTCAAAGCGAAGTGATAAGAACCAAGTATGATTATATATTTAAACTTAAAGTATTAGAATTTTATTTTGGAATACCGATAACGGATATTAATTAAATAAAATGAGCAAGAAAAAATTAACCATCATTGTTTTATCAACTGTAGCAGTTTTAGCGCTTTTAATAGCTGGGAAAAAGGCTGGATGGTTTGGTGATCATGGAAACTACAAAGAAGTTTACACTCAAATAATATCCAAAATGGATATTATTGAGAAAGTATCTGCCACTGGTAAGATCCAACCAGAAGTTGAAGTTACAATTTCAAGTGATGTTTCAGGAGAAATTATTGAACTTCATATTGTAGAGGGACAGCAAGTTGAGAAAGGTGATCTTTTGGTAAAAATAAATCCGGATATTTATCAATCTAGTTTGAATCGAGCGGAAGCTACTTTGCAGAATATGCGAGCTGGCTTAAATCAAGCAGAGGCAACACTTAAAGAAGCAAAATCAACATATAATAGAAATCAGAATCTATTTGAAAAAGGGGTCATATCCAAAGCTGATTGGGATAATGTTGTTTCAGCATATGAAATTGCTGAAGCTAATAAACAATCAGCATACTTTGCAGTTCAAAGTGCTAATGCTTCATTGAATGAAGCCCGTAATTATTTGAACAGAACTAGTATTTATGCTCCAATATCTGGAACTATTTCTAAATTGGATGCCGAAATAGGTAATCGTGCCCTAGGAACGCAGCAGTTTATGGGGAATGAGATTTTACGTATAGCAAACTTAAATAACATGGAAGTTGAGGTAGATGTTAATGAAAATGATATTGTTAAAGTTGAGTTAGGTGATTCAGTAATTGTTGAAGTTGATGCATATCTTAAAAAGGAATTTAAAGGTTTAGTGACCGAGATTGCCAACTCGGCTTATGGTAATTTAACATCAGATCAGGTTACTAATTTTAAAGTAAAAGTTAGAATTTTGAAAGAATCTTATTTAGATTTGATTGAAGGTAAACCAGAACATTATTCACCTTTTAGACCTGGAATGACTGCTACAACAGATATTATCACTAATACACGCAAAGATGCTATTGCTATACCAATTAGTGCTGTAGTCATTAAAACAGATACGACTGCCAGTAATACTTCAAATACTAAAACAACAAGTTCTCAAAGTAATGTCGACGAGAAATTTGAATGTGTATTTGTAAAAGAAGGAGAAATAGCAAAGCTGAAGGTAGTTGAAACTGGAATTCAAGACGATTCTAATATTGAAATTTTAAGAGGTCTTGAAGTAGGAGATGAAGTTATTACTGGACCATACAATATAGTTACAAAATCTCTTAAGATAGGAAGTAAAGTAAAAATTAAGAAAGAAGAAGTAGAAGGTGAAGAAGAAGAATCTAATGATGTTCAAGTGACTGTAAATTGATATCTTTGATGCAATTTAAAATGTTTTATTGTCACTTTTACTATCTATAGAAACTGCTACAACCAATTGTTCTGTAAGTCTTTCAGAAAATGGAAAAACTCTTGCTCTTAAAGAAGATTATAGCAACAATTTTTCACACGCCGAAAAATTACACGTTTACATAGATTCTCTATTAAAGGAGAATAATATTAAACCAAATCAAATAGATGCAGTAGCTGTGAGTAAAGGACCAGGATCTTATACAGGATTGCGGATAGGCGTTTCAGCAGCAAAAGGACTTTGTTTTGCGCTTAATAAGCCACTTATCTCTATTCCAACATTAACCTCTTTATCTCATCAAATAAGAATAGAAAAGGGTAAAATAGTATCTATGCTTGATGCAAGAAGGCTTGAAGTTTATTCTGCTGTTTTCGATAGTAGTCACATTCAAATTAGGGATACCCAAGCTGAAATTGTAGATACTAATTCCTATAATATATATTTAGATAAAGGGAAGGTATTTTTTATTGGTACGGGAGTTCAAAAAACTAAAGAACTTCTTAACCATACAAATGCCATATTTATTGAGGATAAACTACCATCTGCCAATGAAATGAGTGAGCTCTCCTATCAAAAATTTAAAACAGGCGAATTTGAAGATGTTGCGTACTTCGAGCCTTATTATTTAAAAGATTTTGTGGCTATTAAACCTAAAAATTAACCTTCTTTGTGTATTTCAACATGATGTGGATATGGAATTTCAATCTCTGCTGCATCTAATGCTTCTTTAGTATTTTCTGTAACATCAAAATAAACAGTCCAATAATCTTCAGTTTTGCACCAAGGTCTAACAGCAAAATTTATGGAGCTGTCAGCTAACTCCATTACGGTTACAGATGGCACAGGATCTTTTAAAATTCTTGGATGAGATGTTAAAACATTCATTAATACATTTTTAGTTTGTTTAATGTCTGAATCATAACCTACTCCAAAAACTAGATCCACCCGACGAGTTCCCTCGGTTGAGTAATTAACAATATTTCCATTAGATAGTGCTCCATTCGGGATTATAATTTCTTTGTTAGAAAGTCCTGTAAGTTTAGTTGTAAAAATCTCAATTTCTTTAACTACACCTATTTCACCTTGTGCTTCGATCAAATCTCCAATTTTTATTGGTCTAAAAATCATAAGTAAAACACCTCCAGCAAAGTTTCCCAAAGAGCCTTGAAGTGCAAGACCAACTGCCAAACCAGCTGCAGCTAAAATAGCAGCAAAAGAAGTTGTTTCTATACCAAGCTTGGCTAATATAACAAGGACTAATAAAATTTTAAAAGTCCAGCCCAAAAGGTTTAATAAGAACTTCTGAAGACTTTCATCAAAGTCTCTCTTGATCATTATTGCTTTTGTTCCTTTGAGCATCTTTTTAATTACCCAGGAGCCAATAATCCAAATAATTATGGCTGCCAATATTTTGATGCCATATTCTGTTGCTAATTCTAAACCTTTGGTTGTCAATTTTTCCAAATCCATATTAAAATATTTTGATGAATGATAAAATTATAAAAAATAATCTTTTTATAAGTGTTATTAAATGGTTATACTAGAAAAGATAATATTAGGGTAACAATGGCAGGAACTGACTGAATATAAAAAAGTTTTATTTTTTTTGTTGAATAAGCACCATATATACCTGCAATTGCAATACAAATTAAAAAGAAAACAGTAGAGTTTGAATTATTAATAACTAACGAATAGATTAAACCTACTGCTAAAAAACCATTATAAAGCCCTTGATTTGCAGCCAAAACCTTGGTATCTTCTGCAAACTGTTTAGATTTTAACCCAAAAGTTTTAATGCCTTTAGGTGAGGTCCATAGAAACATTTCTAATATTAAGAAATAAAAATGTTCAAGTGCTATTAGCAGAATTAGAATAATATGTAGTAATTTCATGTTACTACAAATATAGAGATTTAGAATATTAATTTAGGTTGTAAACTTCAACAAGAGATATTAACTATTATTTTTATAAAGAATTTAAATATCCAAATAATTGAGTTAAACTTTCTTCTTTCTTAAGTTTTATCTTTTCACTTTTTAAATAAGCTAATACTTCTTTTTCATGATCTGGGAAAAGCTTTGCAAACTCTTTTTTACTATTAGGAATTACAATAGCATTTTCTTTTCCTTTTTTAATGAAATACTTATCAGCTAAACGCTTGTATTTAGCGTCTTGTGGAGTATCGTAACCTGTAACTTGCACTTTCTCATCAAAAAATTTTACAACTTCTTTTTTAAGCAGTTTAATGTTTGCCTCTGGGTTACTAAGATGAACAAAATATCCAAAAGTTTGATTATTATCACTATCAACATACATGAAGTTTTGGTAGGTCTTTTTTTGTGCAATTAATTGGATTGTTATGTCTCTTCTATACTTATTTAAGGCATAAGCCGAATTACGTTCACCTTTTACTTCAATCTCATCATTCACAGCGTTATATCTTACATAAAAAATATTATTTTCTGAAGCAGAAATAACTGCTGGAGCAAACTTCTCATTAATATAAGGTGTCCCATCTACTCGGTCATTCAAGACCACTGGAGTAGTGGATAATAACTGCCCAGACCCAGAATTTCCGGACCCATGACCTCCTATTACAGTCAATTCCTGAGCATTTAGAGAGGAAGAAAATAATAAAGTAATTATTAGAAATACATAAGTATTTTTCATAGTAAAATTTTTTTAGCGAAAATAATTAAAAATGAATATTATAAAAACTTTAAAGTGTTAAGATTTTGTATTTGAATTTAATAAGGAACTGAACTTTAATCTTCTAATAAATCAATAGCTTTTTCTACATCAGAGACTGGTAGTTTGCACGAGTTATTAACGCATACATAAATTAAAGTTTTATCTTTAAAAAACCGGTTCGCTAGAAGAGGCATATTACTTTCTTTTTTACTTCCTGCAATTAGTATATTTGGCAGGTATATTTCGTTTAATTCACTAATTTTTTCATTAACTTCATTTCCTACTATGGCAACTTCATAAAACGGATTTGAATAATTGAGCATTAAATCTAACCAATTAGAAAAGCTTGAGCCATACTCTTCAATTTCTGGTTTAACATTGTTTAGCATACTTGTTGCAGTTTTTAGATAATGCTCATTTTCAAAATAATGTGAAAGTTTAAATAAGTTTTTCGCCATAATAGAATTGCTTGCCGGTATTACATTATCTCTATATTCTATATTCCTAGTTAACAGTTTGTCATCTTTATGAGATGTGAAATAAAACATTTTGTTAGAATCATCATGAAAATAATCAAAAACGTAATTAGTCAAATCTCTTGCAGTAAGGAGCCATTTGTTTTCTAAAGTGTTTTCATAAAGAGAGATAAAGGCTTCTATGGCAGCTGCATAATCTTCAAGATACCCATTTATAGTACTTTTGCCATTTTTATAATTGTGATTTAATCCGCCATCTTCACGAAGTTGATTATGTATTATAAATTCTGCATTCTTTTTTGCAGTCTTCAAATAACTTTCATTCTTAAACACTCGATAAGCATCTACATACCCTTTAAGCATGAGAGCATTCCAAGAAGTCAATGATTTATCATCTAATCTTGGTTTAGGTCTTTGATTTCGAATGTTATATAAAGTGGTTTTCCATAGTTTTTTCTTTTGATTGAGTTCCTCAATTGATATATTGAATTTCTTTGAGATTTTTACATCATCATCTTTTCTAATCAACACATAATTTTTGTGCTCCCATAAACCATAATTGTTAATATTGTAATATTCAGAAAAAAGGTCATAATCCTCCTTAAGGATAGTTTTTAATTCTTCTTTTTGCCATACATAAAAAGCACCTTCTTCAAGCTCACCTTCTGCATTATCACTATCGGCATCATAAGATGAATAGAAAGCACCATTTTCTGTAGTCATTTCACGTTCAATAAATGCTAACGTTTCTGTGACAATCTCTTTATATAATGCATTCTTTGTAATTAAGTAGGCGTCACTGTAAAGACTAACCAATTGACCGTTGTCATACAACATTTTTTCAAAATGAGGCACATGCCATGTGGTATCAACAGAGTATCTAGAAAAACCACCACCTACATGGTCGTAAACACCACCATAAGCCATTTTTGTTAGGGTTAAATTCACAAATTCTTTAAGTTTTTCATGATTGTTTTGATATGCATATCTCAACAAAAAATGATAATTATTAGGCATCATGAATTTTGGAGCTCTGTTCAATCCTCCAAGATTATTATCAAATTGTCTTGACCACTTTTTAATGACGGTTTCAATAAAATCATTATCAAAAGTAGGGTCATCTGTATTTAAGGAAACTATATCTAAAGATTTTATTCCTTTTTCTAACTTGTTTGCGTATTCAATAAGTTTTGCAGGATCTTTTTCATACAATTCTGAAATTTGATTTAAAACATCAATCCATTGCTCTTTCTTAAAGTATGTGCCTCCAAAAATTGGTCTTCCATCAGGAAGAGCAATAACATTTAAAGGCCAACCACCACGTCCAGTCATGAGTTGTACGGCATTCATATAAACTTGGTCTACATCAGGACGTTCTTCTCTATCTACTTTTACATTTATGTATTTTTGGTTCATAATTTGAGCCACCAAACTATCTTCAAAACTTTCATGTTCCATAACATGGCACCAGTGACAAGCTGCGTAACCTACACTTATAATCATCAATTTTTTTGAAGCTTTAGCTTCTTCTAGTGTAGTTGGATTCCATGCTTTCCAATTTACAGGATTGTGAGCATGCTGTAAAAGGTAAGGACTTGTTTCGTTTATTAGATCATTAGTGAATTGATGAGTCATGGTATTAGAATTTTGCCCTTTACATGCAAATAAAGTTAATATAATGATGATAGAGAAATATCGCATAAATCAAAGGTAATGAATTATAGAAATAAAAAAAGAGGTCAAAATATTGCCTTTTTTATTAAAAGATAATTACTATCCATTAATGGCTTCTACCATGCTAACTTTATCTTTAAGCATTTCTTTTAACATATTTTCAATCCCGTTCTTGAGTGTAAAAGTGGAAGAAGGACAGCCACTGCAAGCACCTTGAAGGATAACTTTTACTACTTTACTTTCCTGATTGTAAGAATCGAAAATTATATTGCCACCATCACTGGCTACTGCTGGCTTTACATATTCCTCAAGTATGTTTATTATTTCTTTTGAAGTATCGTCTAAAGATTCAAAGGCTTTATCAAGCCTTTCAGTTTCTTTTTTAGGATCTGATGAAGTATTGATAATCTCTTTGCCGTCTTCAATATAACTTCTGATGAATTCACGTAATTCCATGGTAATATCATTCCAATTGGCAACATCGTATTTTGTAATAGAAATATAGTTTTCGTCAATAAACACACTTTTTACAAATGGAAATTGAAATAATTCAGTTGCTATAGGAGAATTCTTTGCATCATCGATAGTAATAAATTCATTAGGTGAAACGACCAGTTTCTTATTTGCTACAAACTTCATGGCAGACGGATTTGGAGTGCTTTCTGCATAAACTGTAACAGGAACTTTTTTGTTTTCAGAGGATTGTATAATAACAATACCGTCATCATTAAGATAGTTTTCAAGTTGCTCTGCTACTTCTTCCTGAACATCTTCCCAAGAAACAATATTAAAGCGTTCTACAGCAATAAAATTACTTGATATGTAAACTTTCTTGACAAAAGGAAGATAAAATAATTGTTGAGCTAAAGGTGAAGATGTCGCTTCATCAATATTACTAAATTCAAAACTTTCATGATTAGTGATAAATTGATTAAGCTCAAATTTAACAATATTATCGTTTGATGTCCGTTGTATGTTGACTTTATATCTTGTCATTTAAACTAAATTTTTACAAAAATACTAAAAGAAAACTTCAGATATCCATATATTTGGAATTCTTGAAAAATAAAGTACTAAAAAAAATGCTGTGAAAAATTACGTTTTCTGTGATTTTTAGACTTTATCATTAAGACATAATTTTTAACAGATCGAGACGTTTAAATTAAACTATATTTGTCTTGGAAATAAAAACGTATGAAATTTAAAAGGATTTTTGTTTTATTTGTAATCTCGTTACTTACACAAGTTACTACAGCACAAGAAGGACTGCCTATATATACAGATTATTTAACAGATAACTATTATTTGATTCATCCGTCAATGGCAGGTATTGCAGACTGTTCTAAAATAAGACTTACTGCTAGGCAGCAATGGTTTGGGCAAGATGATGCGCCTAAGCTTTTAACGATGAGTGTAAATGGACGAATAGGAGAAACTAAATCTGGAGTAGGAGCTATTTTTTATGCAGATAAAAATGGTTATCATTCGCAGAATGGAGCCTATTTAACCTATGCCCATCATATTTTATTTTCAAGAAATTTTGTTGACTTAAATATGCTTTCGTTTGGATTAAGTGCTGGTGCAATTCAATATAAGTTGGATGAAACGTCCTTTTTATCTGAAGGATTTGATCCAATAATTGCAGGAATTGAACAAAGTTCCACCAATTTTAATGTAGATATTGGTGCATCTTATCATTTTTTAGATTTTTATGCACATGCAACTGTTAAGAATCTTTTAAATAATGATGGTATAAATAACGATATAGAGATTACCAGTAATTTAAGACGATATTTATTTTCAACCGGATATGTGTTTCATAAATTAGGAAGCGAATGGAGTTATGAGCCTTCTATTATGTTTCAATACAAAGATGGCACAGGAGAGTCTTCAATTGATGTTAATGGAAAAGTATATAAGAAAATGGAGTTTGGAAAACTTTGGGGAGGCATATCTTATAGAAGAAGTTTGGATGGTGCAGAATATTTAGATGGTTCTGGTGTAAGTAGTCAAAAATTACAACATTTCACACCAATTTTAGGCATGGATTATAATGATTTTGTTTTTGCATATACATATACTTATCAATCTAATTCTTTAGTTTTTACTAATGGAGGCTTTCACCAGATTACTTTAGGATATAATTTTAATTGTCGAAGAGAACGATATGATTGTGAATGTCCAGCCGTTAATTAATTTTAAAAAGATTTTATTTTATAATCGCTTGATAAAATCAAATGGCACTTATTAAATCTTTAAACGGAAAATCTCCACAAATACCAGATGATTGCTTTATTGCTGAAAATGCTACCATTGTTGGAGAAGTTACCATGGGGAACCAATGCAGTGTATGGTTTAATGCCGTAATAAGAGGTGATGTGCATTATATAAAAATGGGTAACAAAGTGAATGTTCAGGATGGAGCTGTCATTCATGCCACGTACCAAAAATCACCTACAAATATTGGTAACAATGTATCTATTGGTCATAATGCAATTGTTCATGGTTGTACTTTACATGATAATGTGTTGATAGGTATGGGAAGTATTGTTATGGACGATTGTGTAGTTGAAAGCAACAGTATTATTGCTGCTGGAGCAGTGGTCACTCAAAACACCAAAGTGGAAGCTGGAAGTATTTATGCAGGAGTGCCAGCTAAAAAAGTAAAAGATATTAGCAAAGAATTAATTTCAGGAGAAATTGATAGAATAGCTAATAATTACGTTAAATATTCAAGTTGGTTTATGTAAACTGTCATTCCTGCGTAGGCAGGAATCCACTTTTAATTGAAAAATAGATTCCGAAATCAATTGCGGAATGACAGAGGGACTTAAAAAGCTAAAAAATTAACTTCAAAAGGGTTATTCAATAAGCTTTTTAAAATACCGATATTCCCATTCGTATAAAATTCATTTTTTGAATTTGTATTTTGATTATTCAATAAATTATGCTTTTCTAAAATAGTTTTAGTTTGTCTGGCAACTGCTTCACCAGAATCTATAATTTTCACATGACTTGGAAGTATGTCGATTAATAAAGGCATTAAATAAGGATAATGTGAACAACCTAAAACCAAATAGTCTATATTGGCTTCAATCATGGGTTGAAGATATTTTTTTAATAGAATTTTGGTTTCTTCACTATCAACTTTTCCTTCTTCAATTAACTCAACAAGACCTTCTCCAACTTGTTCAATAACCTGTTGACCATTGGTGTAAAGCGAAGACGTTTTTTGAAATAACTCACTTGAGAGCGTTCCTTTGGTAGCCAGAATGCCTACAGCCTTATGTTTGCTTTGTAAAGCAGCAGGTTTTATAGCTGGTTCAATACCAATAAAAGGTACAGCGTAAGTTTCTCGTAATTCTTTGATGGCATTTGTGGTAGCTGTATTGCATGCGACAACAACAAGTTTACAGCCTTTTTTGAGTAAAAATTCCGTATTCTTTTTGCATAATTCAATGATTTGTTCTGTGCTTTTATGTCCATAAGGAGCATTAGCACTATCGGCGATATAAATGTTGTTTTCTAAAGGTAATAATTTATGAATCTCTTTCCAGATTGATGTACCGCCAACACCAGAATCAAAAACTCCAATAGGTTGTTCGCTCATACTACAAAAGTAAAAAAGCTGCATTGAAAAGCAGCTTTTTTAAATAAATATGTTCACTTATTAAAATTAGAAACCTAATTCTTTTTTTACGTCGTCCAGTAAATTTTTGCCATCAGCCATAATGACTCCACCGCCTTGCGTAGAATCCAGAACGTAATCGAAACCTTGAGCTCTTGCCACTTTTAAAATGGCTGTTTTAGCTTTTTCAGTGATAGGTTTTAATAATTCTAGATTTTTGTCCTGCATATCCTGTTGTGCTTGCGCTTGATACTGACGAATATTTTGCTCCATACCTTGAACTTCTATAAGGCGTTTTTGGTTTTCTTCGTCTGTTTTGGTTGAAGCTTCAGCATCATATTGTTTCATTTTGTTTTGAAGTTCGGTTGACATACCCTGAATTTCTGTTTCATAGGTTTTACCTAGTTTTTCAAGCTGTGCTTGAGCAGATTTCATCTCTGGCATAGCAGTGATTAATTCTTGGGTATTAATATGTGCAACTTTACTTTGTGCATGAGTAAAACTCATAGCTCCAACAAATAATATTGCGATAAATAAAAGTGTTCTTAATTGTCTCATTTTTAATAGTATTAATTTAGATGTTATAAATTGTTAATTGTTATCTTCTTCGTTATCTCCGTCCGGATTATTGTTGTTTTGTTCTCTTTCTTCTTTTGCTTTTTGACGTTCTTCAAGAATTTTTTGTTTTCTTTCTTCCAACTCTTTTTTGCGAGCTTCTCTATCAGCTAATTTTTTTTGTCTGTTTTCTTCTATAAGCTGTTCTCTTGTTTTCTCTTCAGGCTTTGTTTCAGAAACTTGATTGCTTTTGGCTTCTGAATTATCTTCGGCTACTTTATTGCTTTCAACATTTTCCTCTTTACTAGGCTCAATTTTTCTTTCCTCCAACTTATCTTCCTTTGCTTGTGCTCTTGCTGCCACAATGCTATCTCTTCGCTTTTGTGCTTCTAATTTTTTTGCTTCACGAGCAGCTAGAATTTCTTGTCTGCGTTGTTCTGCAGCAGTGGCACGTTCTTGTTGTTTTGCTTCTAATGCTTGTTCCCTTGCTTCTTGTTCTTCATTAATCTCTGGCACTAGTTCTTCACTTTCAGCAGCTTTTCTTTCTGCTTTAGATTGTGCTTGTTTACGTTGTGATGTCCTTGATATAGTACGTAAAACCTGTTCGCTTATGTCAAACCTATCTGCAGAATAAAGCATAACAACATCTGCAGATTTATCGAAAATGAAATCATATTTTTTTGTTTCTGCAATATCCTGAACTGCAGCAAAAATTTGATCTTGAACAGGTTGCATTAACTGCTTTTTCTGAATCATTAAATCTCCATTTGCACCAAATCGTTTCTGTTGATAATCAAGAATCTCTTGTTCTTCAAAGGCAATATCTTCTTCTCGCTCTTCAATTAATTCTTTTGTCAATAAAGCTTTTTCATTACTCAAGTCTTTTCTTTTTTGTTCAACAGCATTGAGACGTTGTTCTATTTCGCCTTTCCATTTTTGAACTTTAGACTCAAGTTGCGTTGATGCTTCTTGATATTCAGGAACGTTTTGTAAAATGTATTCTGTATCTATATATGCAATTCTTACACCACGTTGTGCATATATTGATAACGATAACATAAACGTTAGAGTCAGTAAAAAAAGAACTTTAAATTTCATCTGTTTAATATTTTATAATTTATTGACTGTTAAATTCTAAAACGACAGATGATTTCCTGATTCTGTCAATTTTTGAATTAATATTTTCAAAATTAACGAATTTTAATCTTAAAAATTTTAATTCTTGTTTAAATCATTAAACCATGTATAGAAAATATCGTGCCAAAATTAAAATTGTTGTCCAATTATGAAATGAGTTTCCCAACCATTCTTAACTGTTTCTCCTGGTAATGCATCGAAACCATATCCAAAATCAATGCCCAATAATCCAAAAGCAGGCATAAAGATACGAATACCTAAACCTGCTGAACGTTTTAAATCAAAAGGGTTATAATCCCTAAAATTATTAAACGAAGCACCTCCTTCTAAAAAGGTAAGTGCGAATATTTTAGCCGAAGCTTTTAAGGTAATCGGATAGCGAAGCTCTAAAGAGAATTTATTATAAATGGCATCTCCATCTTGGCCTGAAAGTGCTTGATTGGGATAACCTCTTAACGCAACGGCTTCCCTTCCATCTAGACTATAGGTTCCAAGACCATCACCACCCAAGAAAAAACGTTCAAATGGAATAACCCCACGATCTTGATTGTAGGCTCCTAAAAACCCAAACTCTACACTTGGTCTTAAAATCAATCTATCAACAACTCTTGTATACCAATCTGCCTTAAATTGAATTTTATAAAACTCCAACCATTTAAAGCGTTCTTGGTCAATTTCAGCTATTCTATCAAATGCATCTTGGTCTCCAGGATTTTCTTGTAACTCTTCTTCAAGATCATCTCTTTCGTCTGCTAATGCTTCATAATCTACGTTATTAAACAAAGAGTATGGCAAAGACATTTTTGCACTTATAGAGAAGTTAGATCCACCTTCTGGAAAGATAGGATCATTAAATGTATTATTTCTACTTAATCCAACACTGTAAGATAAGTTGTTAGAATAACCATCTCCGAAGGTAAAAAGACCTGTATTATAATTTTTTAGGTTATAATGTTGATAACTTACCGCTTGAGAAAGAGTGAAATAGTCATCAGGAACGGTTAATCTCTTTGCTAATCCAACAGAAATACCTGTTATATTAAAACGTCTACTTTTATCAGCATTTCTAGTAATTGGGTTATATAAAAATTGTTTAGTATGTGATAGAGATGTAGAAAATTGTACAGGTCTTTTGCCACCCATCCATGGTTCTGAAAAAGAAAAACTATAAGTTTGATAAAAGCGACTTGCTTGTAAACGAAGTGCTAGCTTTTGTCCGTCACCCATTGGTATAGGTTTATAAGCTTCTTTATTGAATATGTCTTTTATAGAAAAATTATTGAATGATAATCCTAATGTGCCTATAAAGCCACCACCACCATAGCCACCTTGTAACTCTATTTGACTAGCACCTGTTTCCACCACAGAATATTGCATATCTATAGTGCCTTCGTTAGGATTAGGGTTTAAAAAGTCCGGACTTATTTGCTCGGCATCAAAGTATCCTAACTGACTTAATTCTCTTACAGTTCTTACAACATTTTGTTTACTATATAGGTCACCTGGTCTTGTGCGTAGTTCTCTGTAAATAACATGATCATTGGTTTTTTCATTACCAACTACAGTAACACTATTAAAATGAACCGGTTTTCCTTCAGATATTCTAATTTCCATATCAATCACATTCCCTTCAGCATTGGTTTCTACTGGATTTATCGTAGAGAATAAATAACCATTATTTTGGTAAAGGTTGGTTAAATCATCAGCATCAGGCTTCGTATTATCAGCAATTCGTTTTTCTAAAAGAACGCCGTTATATGTATCTCCTTTTCTTAACCTTAAGACTCTACTTAATTGCTGATTGGAATAAACTGTATTACCAATAAAAGTAATATCCCCAAATGTGTATTTGCTTCCTTCTTCTACTTCTATGTTGACCGAAATGGTTTTGTCATTATTAATAGCAATACTGTCAATAAGAACTCGGGCATCTCGGTAACCGTTTTCTTTATATTTGTCTATTAAACTCGTAAGATCTTCCTTGTAGTCTTCTTCAATATATTTCGATCTTTTGTAAAATCGCAATGTTTTCTGTTTTTTAGTATTCTTCATTGCTTTTTGAAGTTTTTTATCGCTTAAAACTTCGTTGCCATTGATTACAATTTCTTTAACCTTAACTTTTTCTCCTTTATCAATTTTAACAAGCATATCTACTCTTTTCTTTTGAATAGAATCTATAACTTCTCTTGTAGTAATTGTTGTTTTAGCATTATAAAACCCTTCTTTCTTGTACTTATTTGCAAGATAATTTTTTGTGGTTGTTATTAGGTTTTCGGTTACTTTAACACCTTTAGCAAGTTTGTTTTCTGAAAGAATTTTATCGATTTTAGATTTCTTAATACCTAAAATGGTGACTTCATTAAGTTCAGGTAAATCTGCCAACTTAATTTCTAGATATACTGCATCACCCTCAATTTTGGTAATGTATAGTTCAATATCACTGAATAAATTAGAATTCCATAATTTTTTAATAGCACTACTAATTTCATCTCCTGGAATCAAAATCTCTTTTCCTTTAATTAAACCTGAATAGGTAATTATGGTTTGAGGACTGAATGTTGTATTTCCAGAGACAGATATATCAGCTACAGTATATTTTTTACTATTACTATATTCTAAATCTTGTGCCTGAAGGGTTATGCTACCTAAAAGAAATAATAAAATGCTTAAATGATGTAAAGATGTTCTCAATAAAAATATCTTAAATAAGTTGTTCACTTGTTTTCCCAAATCTTCTTTCTCTTTTTTGATATTCAATAATAGCTTCATACAAATGTTCCTTTGTAAAATCAGGCCAAAGGACTTCTGTAAAATATAATTCGGCATAGGCAATTTGCCAAAGCAAAAAATTGCTTATCCTTTGTTCTCCACTTGTCCTGATAAGCAAATCTACGTCTGGTAAATTGCGGGTGTAAAGATGCTCATTTATAATTGATTCATCAATATTTTCTTCTGAAATTATATTATTTTTAACTTTATTACTTATGACTTTAATTGTATTTATTAATTCTTCTCTAGAGCCATAACTTAAGGCCAATGTTAGAGTCAATCTTGTATTCTGTTTTGTTTTTTCAATAACTTCAAAAAGTTCTTTATATACTTTTTTAGGTAATAAGTTTAAATTTCCTATGGCTAGTAACTTAATATCGTTGTCTTGAAGTGTTTTAATTTCTTTTTTCAATGAGGACACTAAAAGCTTCATTAAAGTGTCTACTTCTAGTTTTGGTCTACTCCAGTTCTCAGTAGAAAATGCATAAAGTGTGAGATTTTCAACTCCAAGTTCAGCAGAGGATTCAACTACTTCTCTAACAGATTTGGTGCCATTTTCATGGCCAAATACTCGAAGCATGCCTTTTTGCTTTGCCCATCTACCATTACCATCCATGATAATGGCAATATGTTTTGGTAATGACTCTATATGTATTTGTTGTTTTAAATCCACTTTAATCTGTTGGGCAGTAACATGGGTTTATACCAAATGTATAGGTAAGTGTAATACCACTGAATACATACCAATCGTTATTATTTAAATTTCCAAAACTATAAGGTTCTCTAAAAGGGTCGTCAGGGACACTACCATCAATTTCATCAGAAAACGTATATCGTGCACCAACTTCTATGCCTAAAATTAAATCATCTGTAAAAGTAGTCTTAAATCCTAAAACCATTGGTATACCGTAAGCCCAACTGGACGTGTTTTCTGGAGTATATACATCATTTAAAAAATAATAATTATCATGATGAGCAACACTTATTCCAGTATAAAGGTATGGTGTCCCTAGTTTTTTACCTGTATGTAAATCGAAATCAAAAAAGGTGAATTCCATACCGGCAGATATTTCTATAATTTTATTGTTAAACTCGTAGTTTCTTTGTTTTCTCCTAGGATCATCAGATTTTGAGTCAGTTCCTTCTAATTCGGAATATATAATAGAAGCTCTAAATGAATGCCTTGGACTTCTATTCCATTTATAAACTCCACCAATTGCCAATTGATTTGGAGAAATATAGTTTGTTGCCCCAACGTCTCCTATAAAGTTACTTCCACCTATAAAACCACCAATTTCGTGAATTTGTGAAAAACTAACCTCTGAACTAAAAAAACAAATTAAAACTACGGTTAAATACCTCATAAATGTTTAAAAGTTTGCAAATATAATAAATAACATTAGCCTATAATAATTTGAGCTAAATAGTATTAGTTAAAAACAGTTTTTCGATTAAATTATTGTTTAATTACGCTTGTCTTCGCCCCAAAGTAGTTTTTTTCGAAGTGTATCTAAAAAGCTTTCGTTATAAAATTCTATCATATTAATTTTAAAATTAGCCTTTTGTATGGTAATAATTGTGTCGTTGTGAAATGTTGCCAATCTTGAATCTAAAGAAACTAAATACTGGTCTTCCCTACCATCTACTTTAAGCTCTATTATCGTCGAGTCTGAAATCACAAGTGGTCTTGCACTTAAGTTATGAGGTGCAATTGGAGTTAATATAAAATTATTAGAACTAGGTGTTATTACTGGTCCACCACAACTTAAAGAGTAACCTGTAGAACCTGTTGGTGTTGAAACAATTAAACCATCACTCCAATAGGAGGTTAGATACTCTCCATCTAGTTTTGTTTTAACAGTAATCATTGAGGTTGTATCCTTTCTGCTTATTGCAATTTCGTTTAAAGCAAAGTTTAAAGTAGAAATATCTTTATTTTCAGGATTACTTTTTATGGCTAACAAACTTCTTTCAGATATTTTATAGTTATTATTTAAAATATCGTCTATCGCACTCTCAATGGCATTGTTTTGAATTGTTGCTAAAAAACCTAATCTACCAGTATTAATACCAACAATGGGTATACCTAAATCCTTGACATATGTGATGGCTCTTAAAATTGTTCCATCTCCACCAATGCTAATAAAAACATCGTAGGAACGATCAAGCTCGTTAAATGTCTTAAATTTATTAAAGTTCTTTTCGAAATTGATAAGGCTAAAGAAGTCAGATTCGATAAAAACTTCCACTTCTTTTTTTTGTAGATATGTTAATAAAATATCAACGGAAGTATCAGTGTTTCTATATGTTTGACCAAAAACAGCAATTTTCATAAGGTTACATGTTTAAGTAACGTTTTAGATAATCTGAACGGTCTTTTAGGCTTTCTAAATAATTGTCTTCTTCATGGCCAGAAACAATATTATAACTATATCTTCTGAACGTTTGGATAATATCGTTTAATCCCGTATTTCCTATTTTTAAAGTAATTTGTACAATATCGTTTTCGATTTTAGAAATAAAGGCACCCAGTAACTTTCCGTCATTAGATTCAACAATCTGACTTAATTCACTAAAGGAATAATCATTTAGTCCTTTTTCTATAATTAGGATACCTCCAGTTTCAGAAAAGAAAGGAGTTTCATTAAACAAACCAATAATATCATTAAGTTCGTAATATCCTAAATAGGTATTCTTATCATCGAGTACAGGCATGATATTACTCGAGTTTTCAGCAAAAACTTCCAAAATGTCCAACCAATTAGTTGTCTCCCTAACAAAAAATGGCTCAAAGACATAACTAAAGTCGTTTATGGCTTTATCGCTTTCAAAACAATGCGCATCTGTTTCAGATATACAACCTAGATAAACATTATCATCATTTTTTATAGGAATATGTGAATAGGTTAATTGCGAAAACAATAACTGTAAATCGCTAATCTTACCATTTCTGTTAAGTGGTTTTATATCATTTATAATATATTTTGAAAGATTCATTTAGTTAAATTAATAGAATGCAAATTAATCAAAAATAAGTACAAAAAGCCTGATGTAGTTTGTATTTTTGTGTTTTAAATATCATTAATGACAAAGTTAAGTGTAAATATTAATAAGATAGCAACTTTAAGAAATTCAAGAGGAGGTAATATGCCAAATCTTATACAATTTGCTAAAGATGCTCAACGCTTTGGTGCTGAAGGCATCACTATTCATCCAAGACCAGATGAAAGGCATATACGTTACCAAGATGCTTATGATTTACTTCCTGAAATATATACGGAATACAACATTGAAGGCAATCCAATTGACAAGTTTGTTGATTTGGTGATAAATGTTAAACCAACACAGGTTACTTTGGTGCCAGATTCAGTGGATGCTATTACTTCTAACGCTGGTTGGGATACTATTAAGCACAAAGATTTTTTAGTTGAAGTTATCAAAGAATTCAAACAAAATAATATTAGGACTTCAATTTTTGTAGACCCAGATTTGAAGCAAGTTGAAGGAGCAAAAGCCACAGGAACAGATAGAATAGAATTGTACACTGAAGCTTTTGCTCATCAGTATGGTTTAGGAAATGCTAGTGCAGTTAAGCCATATAAAAAATGTGCTGAATTGGCTTATAACATTGATCTTGGTATTAATGCTGGACATGATTTGTCGTTAGATAATATTGAGTTTTTTAAAAATAATATTCCTAATTTATTAGAAGTTTCTATTGGCCATGCGTTGATTTCAGAAAGCCTTTATCTAGGTATAGAAAATGTTATTAATATGTACTTAAGAAAGCTTGAATAATGCTTTTACATTCTAATATTATTGGAGAAGGTCCAGCATTTGTAATACTTCATGGCTTCCTAGGTATGGGCGATAACTGGAAAACTCTTGGTAAACAATTTAGTGATGAAGGATATCAGGTGCATTTGGTAGATCAGCGTAACCATGGTCATAGCTTTCATGATGAAGAGTTTAATTATCAAGTTTTGTCTGATGACTTAAAAATGTACTGTGAAACTCATAAACTTAATAATATAATACTTCTCGGACATTCCATGGGTGGAAAAGCCGCCATGCTTTTTGCGGTAGAACACCCAGAAATGGTATCTAAACTTATTATAGCAGATATTTCGCCAAGGTATTATCCAGGGCACCATAAAGATATTTTAGATGGCTTAAGTGCTTTAAATTTTGATCAAATATCAAGTAGAGGTGAAGCAGATAAAATATTGCAAGATTATATTCCAGAATTTGGTATTAGACAGTTTTTACTTAAAAATCTGTATTGGAAAGAAAAAGGAAAATTGGATCTTCGAATCAATCTCGATGTTTTAAAAGAAAACGATTCTGGAATTGGAGAAGAATTACCAATGTATACTGAATTTCAAGGAAAAACTTTATTTTTAAAAGGCGCAAAATCTGAATACATTGTAGATCAAGACAAGACTTTAATAAAGAAACATTTTCCAAACGCTCAAATTATAACTATTCCTAATGCAGGACATTGGTTACATGCAGAAAACCCAAAAGATTTTTTTCAAAGCGTAATGGCGTTCGTTAAATGAATTTTGTACATTTAACATATCTAACTAATTAACCCTTTTACTATGAATCTCATTATTCGACTTTTATTAAACGCATTAGCTGTGGTTATTTTGGCAAAAATATTAACTGGCGTTCATGTAGATAGCTACGTTACTGCTATTATAGTCGCAGTAGTTTTAGCAATATTAAATTTAGTAGTGAAACCAATATTGGTAATTTTCACATTGCCTGCAACTATCTTAACTTTAGGCTTGTTCTTGTTTGTCATTAATGCCTTAATAATATTGTTGGCAGACAAACTTGTTGATGGATTTTCTGTTGCAAATTTCTGGATAGCACTACTTTTTAGTATTCTACTTACTATATTACAGTCCATACTTCATACGTTATTAAAGGAAGATAAAAAATAAGCTGAAATACAATAACTTAAAACTTTGTTGGGTTGTGAAAAAGTTATATTTTTGCAACCCAATTTTTATGTCAAAATAGAATGAATATAACAAGAGAAAACATAGATACTTTAAACGCTGTTGTTAAAGTAGAAATTGCAAAGGAAGACTATAGTGATAAAGTTGAAAAAATCTTATCAGATTATCGTAAAACAGCTAATATTCCTGGCTTTAGAAAAGGTCATGTGCCAATGGGAATGGTAAAGAAGCAATATGGAAAAGCAGTTTTAGTTGATGAGGTAAACAAGTTATTACAAGATGCTTTAAATAAATATTTGACTGAAGAGAAGTTAGATGTTTTAGGGCAACCATTACCAAAACCTCAAGATGCCATAGATTGGGATTCTGAAGAGTTTTCTTTTGAGTTTGAATTGGGTTTAACACCAGAATTTGATGTGGATTTAAACTTTAAAAAACCAATCACGCATTATACTATTGTTGCAGATAAGAAAATGATTGATGAGCAAGTAGAACGCATTCAAAAGCAATATGGTAAATTGGTATCTCAAGATGTTGTTGCAAAAGACAGTGAAATAACTGGAACTTTTAAAAATGAAGAAAAGGAAATAGATAACACTGTAAGTTTAACTCTGGATAAATTTAAAGGCAAAACAACTGAAAAGAAATTTGTTGGTGCAAAAGTTGGTGATGTCATTTCATTAAAGACAAAAGGTTTGTATGGCGATGATCATGAATTGATGCACGCCTTAAAATTAGGTCATGATGATGTTCATGGGTTAGATATTGAAGTTACATTTACTATAACTGAAATAAATAAAAGAGAACTTGCAGATTTAGATCAAGATCTATTTGATAAGCTGTTTGGTAAAGGTACTGTAACTACTGCAACAGAACTGAAAACAAAAATTAAGGAGGATGCTGAAAAGCAATTTATTCAACAATCAGATCAAAAACTTTTGAATGATGTAACCGAATTTTTGGTTGAGAATACGAAATTCGATCTTCCAGTAGAATTTTTACAAAAATGGATGCAAACGGCTGGAGAAAAACCATTAGATGAAGCACAAGCAAAAGAAGAATACGAAAAGTCTGAAAAAAGTTTACGGTATCAATTGATTGAAGGAAAATTGATTACTGAAAACAATATTCAAATTACACTTGATGACATAAAAGATCATGCTAGAAATATGGTTAGAATTCAAATGGCACAATTTGGACAACTAGACCCTTTAGATAAAGAATTGGATGATATTGTGGCACGTATTTTATCAAACAATGAGGAAGCTAGAAGAATATCAGAGCAATTGGTTAGCCAAAAACTTCTTCAATTATATAAAGAAAAGGCAAACATAAAAGGCAAAGAAGTTACTTATGAAAACTTTGTAAAAGACGTCTACGGCGATAAATAGACTTTTTATCACATAAAGAATAAATCATTATATTTAGGCGTTTAATTTTTATAATTTTACGCCTAAATTTTATCACAGTATTTAAATACAAAATATGGATTACGCCAAAGAATTTGAAAAATTCGCTATAAAAGATCAAGGGATTAGTAGTACTTATTACAACAAGATAATTAGTAGTATGTATCCAACAAGCCTTACTCCGAATATTATTGAGGAGCGCCAAATGAATATTGCAATCTTTGATGTGTTTTCTCGTTTAATGATGGATCGCATCATTTTTATGGGTACAGCAATTAATGATCAAGTTGCAAATATTATACAAGCACAGTTGTTATTTTTAGAGAGCACGGACTCTTCAAAAGATATACAGATTTATATCAACTCGCCTGGAGGAAGTGTATATGCAGGATTAGGAATTTATGATACTATGCAGTTTATAAAACCTGATGTTGCAACAATATGTACTGGTATGGCAGCATCTATGGGAGCAGTGTTATTGTGTGCAGGAAAAAAAGGAAAGAGAAGTGGATTGACGCATTCTCGTGTCATGATACATCAACCTTTAGGCGGAGCTCAAGGGCAAGCCAGTGATATTGAAATTACTGCAAGAGAAATATTGATTTTAAAGGAAGAACTTTATAGAATTATTAGTAAGCATTCTGGCCAGAGTTACGACAAAGTTTATGAAGATAGTGATAGAGATTATTGGATGAAGGCTGATAAAGCCAAAGAATACGGAATGATTGATGAGATTTTATCTCGGGACTAAACTAAAGTTCTGTAAAAACTAAATATAATGGCAAAGGAAGAATTAGAATGTTCATTTTGTGGAAGAAAAAAGCCAGAAACCAATTTATTAATTGCTGGTTTAGACGCACATATTTGTGATAGATGCATTGAACAGGCACATGGTATAGTTATAGAAGAATCTAAGCAAGGAGATAATACAGATTTGGCGGCCGAATTAAAACTTCGCAAACCTCAACAAATTAAAGCATTTTTAGATCAATATATTATTGGGCAGGAAGCTACCAAAAAGGTAATGTCAGTTGCTGTTTATAATCATTACAAAAGATTATTACAACCAATTACAAAAGATGATATTGAAATTCAAAAAAGTAATATCATAATGGTGGGTCAAACAGGTACTGGTAAAACCTTAATGGCCAAGACGGTTGCAAAGATGTTAAACGTTCCTTTAGCTATTGTAGACGCTACAGTTTTGACGGAAGCTGGTTATGTAGGTGAAGATGTTGAGAGTATCTTAACAAGATTATTACAAGCAGCAGACTATAATTTAGAGAAAGCCGAAAAAGGTATTGTCTTCATAGATGAGATAGATAAAATTGCTCGTAAAAGTGATAATCCTTCTATTACACGAGATGTTTCTGGAGAAGGTGTACAACAAGCATTGTTGAAATTATTGGAAGGAACTGTTGTTAACGTACCACCAAAAGGAGGAAGAAAGCACCCAGATCAAAAATTCATTGAAGTTAATACAGAAAACATTTTATTTATTGCTGGAGGTGCTTTTGATGGTATTGAAAAAGTAATTTCCAAACGCTTGAACATGCAAGCTGTTGGATATAGTGCTTCTATATCTGATGACGTTGTAGATCATGATAATTTATTGCAATATATCATTCCGAAGGATTTAAAGGATTTTGGTTTAATTCCAGAAATTATTGGTCGTTTACCAGTGTTAACATATATGGACCCTTTAGACGCAAGCACTTTACGCGCCATTCTAACCGAACCAAAAAACGCCATTATAAAGCAGTATAAAAAGCTGTTTGAAATGGATGAAGTTGATTTTAGTATTACAGATGGAGCTTTAGATTATATAGTAGAGAAAGCTATTGAATATAAGCTTGGTGCCAGAGGATTGCGCTCTTTATGTGAAGAAATTTTAACCGATGCCATGTTTGAGATGCCAAGCAACGACGAAAAAGTATTGAAAGTTACAAAAGTATATGCCGAAGAAAAGCTTACAAAATCTACTTTAAAAAAGCTAAAAGCTGTTTCTTAAGACTTTTTATGAATTGATTTAAAATATTCAAACATTTCAATATTTAAAAAAACAAGTAGCATTCCGTATACCATGTCTTCAATAGGAATGTTAATGATTCTAAACCCTAGATTTTCAGCATCATTATACCAAACAATAGGATCGACAAGAAAACTTCCGGTTAAAATACCATTACTAATAAAGAAGAAAGGTAAAATAAATAAATAACTTAAATAGTGATAAGATAAATTTATCTTTTTAAGTTTAAAAATGATCAATAATATACACAAACTAATAAATGTAATTGAAGTGTATAGTTTATTGAAATTTAATAAGCCCACAATTAATAAAAAAGCAATAATTGAATAGGTTATTACCTTATGAATGCTTTGAAAAGGATTCTTTTTTATAAGAAACTGAAAAGCAAAATAGGTAAATACGCATGCATATGGAATACAAAAGAAAAATAAAATTTCTTCTATGGGTAAATTGGTAATATAAAAGCCTGATAAATACTCCGGATTAAATCCCCAAACACCTGCTCTAGTAAATAAATAATCCCATATTATAAATAGAAATGCAACAATTATATTGGCTTTAAAAAAAGGTTTCCAGTTTTTGTAAAAAGCATGTTTTGGGTAAAAACTAGCTAAAAAGGGAATAATGAAACACGTTAAATTAACTAATAAATAGGTATAAGGTTTCATCCTTATTTATATTGTTTGTGATATTTTTTTGGAACATATAACATCCCAAAACATTCACCATCATGTTTATCCAAATGTTTATGATGCACTTTGTGAGCCTTCCGTAAGGCTAATAGAAATTTGTTTTTGGTGCTTTTAAACCATTTAAAACGTTGATGAATTAATACGTCATGGACTAAAAAATAGGTAATACCGTAAAACAAAATTCCTAAACCAATAAAAAACAAAAAATTTAAATTTGGAATGGCTCCAAAGTAAAACAATACGATGCTTGGTGCGGCAAAAATGACAAAGAATGAGTCATTCTTTTCAAATCCGTTAGGATATTTTGGCTGGTGATGGTCTTCGTGCAAATACCATAAAAAACCATGCATAACATACTTGTGGGTTAGCCAGGTAATCACTTCCATAAGTGTAAAAGTGCCTAGTGTAATTATTATGTATAGGAAAATCTTCATATAGTTATTAATATAAGCATTTTATAAGATTTCACAAAGCATTTAATTTATATCTAATATACGATTTAGTAAGTATAAATAACTTTAATCCATTCGAAACTCTAACACGTCCATTAAGTATTTTTTGTGCATCGGCATTTTTAAGTTTTTTAAGTAGTTTTGAATAATATCTGTAAGCAATATATACACCTAATCTACTTTCTAATGGTAATTGAATTATACCTTTGTAAGCTTCTTTTAAATCTTTTTCAATATCTGCAATGATGTCTTCTTTATTAGAATTATTAAGGGTTTGAAATGTCAGATTTGGAAAATAAGAACGCCCTAAATATTCAGTATCAGCTTTAATGTCGCGTAAAAAGTTTACTTTTTGAAATGCTGAACCTAGATATCTGGCTGATGCTCTTAACTTATTGAATTTTTCTTCATTATTATTTACAAAAACGCGCAAACACATTAAGCCTACAACATCTGCAGAGCCGTAAATATAATTTTCATAATCTTCTTTTGTAGTGTAGGTAGATACTTTTAAATCGGCTTCCATTCTTTTTAAAAAGTCTGCCGTATATTCATAAAGGTTGAATTTATGAACTACATGTTGAAATGAATTTATTATTGGATTTAAACTAATTTTTTGATGAAGTGCTTTGTTGTAATCATCTACAAAATCATAGAATAAATCTTCTTGATTATATTCATGGAAAGTGTCTACGATTTCATCTGCATACCTTACAAATCCATATATTGCATAGATATGTGGGCGAATTGAAGGAGCAAATAATTTGATTCCTAAAGAAAACGAAGTACTGTAAGAATTAGTAACAATTTTGCTACACTTAAGACTGGATGTATCAAATAACGCTTTCATTTTTTATGCTGAATATTTCAATATTAATTCGCTAACAATTTTTCCAGATATTATAGATGGTGGCACACCAGGTCCAGGAACAGTGAGCTGGCCGCAAAGATATAAATTTTCTACTTTACTACTTTTTAGATTTGGTCTTAACACATGCGTTTGGGAAAGTGTATTTGCTAAACCATAGGCATTACCTTTATAAGAATTGTAATCGTCTTTAAAGTCTTTCACACAATATGACTCTTTAAATAGGATGCTGTTTTTTAAAGATTCTCCTGTTATGTTTTCGATTCGTTCTATAAGCTGATTAAAATAATGTTCTCTTATTTCTGGTTTATCTTCGGAATCTGGAGCAATAGGAATTAAAAAAATACCTGCTTCTTTGTCTTTTGGAGCAGCTGATACATCAGTTATACTTGGAAAACTAGCATAGAACAGTGGTTTTTTGGCCCATTCTTTGGTATCATAGATTGTTTTGGCGTGTGCTTCAAAATCGGTATCAAAAAACAAAGTATGATGTGAAACATTATCAATTTTTTTGTTGAATCCTACATAGAATAGAAGTGCAGAAGGCGCAAAGGTTTTTTTATCCCAGTAGGTTTCAGAATATTGTCTTAATTGTTTTGGCAGTAAAGTTTCTGTATGATGATAATCGGCACCACTTAGTAAGATGTCACAAGAATAAAAATCATTAAAAGTTTTGACACCTCTTGCTTTTTTATCCTCTATTTCAATATATCTTACTTCACTATTAGTTATAATCTTTACGCCTAAACTTTTAGCCAATGTGGTCATAGCTTTTACAACTTCATACATGCCACCTTGAGGATGCCAAGTGCCTAATTTAAAATCGGCATAATTCATAAAGTTATAGAATGAAGGTGTGTTGCTTGGTTTGGCCCCAAGAAAGAGCACAGGAAATTCTAATATTTTTTGAAGTTTTTTGTTTTTGACATATCCTGAAACCTGTTTTTTAATGGTTAATATAAACTCATATAATTTAAAAAAGGTTTTTTTGTTAATAATTTCAAAAACATGTTCACCAGGTTTATAGACTAAATCTTTAATGGCTATGTTGTAGTTAATATTTGCTTTATTAATAAATTGTTGAAGTTTTTCACCACTTCCTTTTTCAATTTTTTCAAAGGTTTTTTTAATGTCTTCAAAATTATCTGCAATAGAGATTGAATCTTTTTTTCCGAAATATATTTGATATGCAGGATTTAATTTGTTTAGATTGTAATAGTCTTGAGTAGTTTTATTAAAGTCACTAAAAAATTTTTCAAAAACGTCTGGCATCCAGTAAAATGTCGGACCGATATCAAACACAAACCCTTCTTTTTTAAATTGTCTTGCGCGACCACCAACTGTACTATTTTTTTCCAGAATGGTAACATCAAACCCCTTTTTTGCTAGATAGCATGAAGCTGAAAGCGAGGAGAAACCTGAACCTATGATAACAATTTTTTGAGTATTCATAAAAAGTTTATAATATTATGAATTAAGTAAGCCGATAACAAATATAGTTATCGACTTACATAACAAACCAACCAACTAAAACTAATTCAAATTTTTTAATTTTATTTTTTTAATTGCTCCCTTAAATATTTCATTAAGAGAGCAATTTTTAACTCCTCTTTTTCATAGATTATATACTAGGGAGTAGAACTTTATTTATAATATGTACAACACCATTGCTAGTTGCTACATCTGCAGCAGTAACTTGAGCATCTGTATCAGTTGCATCTTGAATGAATACACCACCTGTTAAACTAACAGTTATTGATTCACCTTGAGCTGTTTCTATCATTTGCCCATCAGATAAATCTGTAGAATAAGCAGCAGCACCAGCTACAACATGATATGT